>NZ_JBVHRI010000006.1:0-544213 GCF_055566975.1 Streptomyces sp. NPDC027189 | reverse complement strand
TCCACGGCCGAGTACTCACACCCTCCCGAACGGCCGAATCGTCACATCGGTCACGCCGGACCAGGGCACTTCAACAAGATCGTGTTACGAGCTCTACGAGTCAACGCCCAGCACGCAACGGTCAGCAAAATCGGACAGCCATACAATAAGGCCCTGCATCCGATCCAGAAAGTCCGGATTGGCGATCTGCTTCTCCGCCAGCCACTGCTCCCAGGGCCCGCCCCTTTCAAGCAGAGGGCGCGAGTGGGCAGAACCCTCCTTCGCATCAATCACCGACAGCGCCCCCATCGCCCATCCGCAATCAGAGCTCATATCAGGCTGACGGAGATAGACATCCAGATAAGCTTTGAGCGCGAGGGCATCTTCCTCGCTTCCGAATCGCGCTAGCGCGAAACAGTACCCCTTGCCCGCATATGGCTCCAAGCCAGATTGGAGCAAATGTCTTATTTCCTGTGCGAACTTGAACCGGCGGGAGAAGCCCACTAGCCATGCAGCAGTCAGGCGCCCTCGCCAGCCCTCGGAAATTAGTGCCTCGATTTCCTCATCGGAGATCACGAGTGAATCCGCGGCCAAGTCCTGCCCGAACGATAGAATTCTCACCTCCGGGAGGTCTCTGAAGTTCGCGGCGATCAGCTTTCTGTAACGTCCATTCATCTGCGCATAACGCGCGAAAGGATCAGACGCTTCGCTCATGCCATCCATTTTCCACACGCTTCTATTGAGGCGGACCGAACGGTCCATAGTTGCAGCTGATCTCGCATCCAGAGACTGTTCCCTTCACGAGGATCTCCAACTCTTCAAGACCCCTCTGTCCCGCGACAGACATCTGACTGGGACTGAACGCGCTGAGTGGCTTTCGCAGAATCAGGAGATCCTTGTCGTACTCTTCACCATCCTTCGCGAACTCCTGCGCCGTCTCCAGGTCTGGCGTCCAAGACGTGAATTCACTGTTCATATCACCATCCTGATGCGCCATGGGATCGCTATGGCCACCCCTAGGCTGAGAAATACCCTCAAGAGCTGGCTCTCGCTGGACGTGCGGATTCGTAATTCCTCGGTAGAGATACTGACCGTCCGCATCGTGGTATGCCTTCGCGCGAGCGACGACATCAGCGGCTGTAGGAGGGCATGCGTTGTGCACCAGCACAGGCGTGTTGCCCGCCATCACATAGTACGTGTGGAGTTCACGGACCGTCAGGTTGTAGCGATCGGCCTCCCCCGGGGTCACGTGGACCTGAGCGACGTGAACGTGGTGCCCGTTCTCGGTGGTGAGCGCGTGTCCTGCCTTGAGCTTCCCCGCGGGTACCCAGGCGTGGGCGGTCGCGTCCCAGAACGGGTGCTTCGAGGTTGTGTGGAGCGTTGCCGTGTGATGGCGGCTGGTGTGGACCTTGACGTCGATCAGGTCCTTGTCATGGTTGACCAGCGTCGCGACGACCTCGCGGGGGCCGGCGTGTTTGCCGGTCTTCTGGTCGGCGGCCTCGACCTTGTCGCCGGTCTTGATCTTGCCGATCGCCTTGGTCCTGCCGCCGGCCATGAGCACGGGCGTGTCAGGGGAGAAGCTGCAGCGGGCTGCCGATTCCGCGGGCTTCGTGCCTGCGTTGCCGGCCTGCGGCTTGCTCGGTCTGGTCGCTTCCGCCTCCGCCTCCGCAGCATGCTCCTGCACGTTGGCACGCTTCGCAGCGACAAGATCGGCCGCGTCGTCGGCAGCTTCGTTCGCGGCGCTGGCTTCGGCGCCAGCTGCCGCGCCCTCCGCTGCCCCCTCTTCCATGGCCCTTGCGGCACCCACCCCCAGGCCCACGACACGGACGCCGAGGAGCATGCTGCCGCCCGCCTCGGCATCCGCGGCACCGTTAAATGCCCCCGCGACACAATCCAGGACCCCGGTACCGATGCACCACGCGGCGACCGGCAATCCCACCACCCCGACGGCCGTGTAGATCAGCGCACCACCGTCGTAGCTTTCGCATCGGTCCGTGCCGAAGTCCGCCGGCTGGCAAGGGGTCTCACCGAGCGTCGGTGTCGGCGTCTGCGTGGAGGTCGGGGTCGGCCCCATGGAAGGCGTCGGCGTCGTGGATGGTGCGGGCGATTCGCCGGTGGAGCCGCTAGAGGTCTTGGTGCCGCCGCCACCGTGGGATTTCTTCTTTCCGCCGCCGCAGCCGATGCCGGTTTCCTGGCACTTGGGCGACTCCCCCCAGCTGGCCGGGTCGTAACCCGTGGGATCGCTGCTGCTGGCGGGGTTGTCGCCGGCGTAGGTGTAGCCGCCCATCTGATTGGGGTCACCGGCCTGGAAGATCGGGTCGGGGGTGAGGAATCGGCCGGTGGCGGGGTCGTAGTTGCGGGCGCCCAGCAGATTGAGGCCCGTAGTGGCGTCGGCTGGTTGGCCGAGGAAGCCGTGGTTCTCGTCCGGCGCCACCCAGGAGGTGGGATTGGTGCCGCGCTGGTTGCCCCAGGGGTCGTAGGAGCGGCGGGTGACGGTCAGGGCTGCGGCGTCGATGGCGGTGACCGCCGTGCCCTGGCCGTTGGCGACCTGGTAGGAGACCGTGCCGGTGCTGGAGCGGGTGACGGTGGTGCCGTCGGGGCCGGTGATGTTGCGCAGTCCGGTCCAGGTCTTGGCGGAGACGTTCAGGGTGATCTGTTCGGCGCCGCCGAAGAGATAGAGGATGCGGGTCTTGGCGGTGCCGTCGACGCTGCTGGTCTGCTCCAGCAGGTTGCCGTCGGCGTCGTAGAGGTAGCTGCTGGTGTTGTTGTGGGTGCCTGAGGGGTTGGTGACGGTGGTGGTGCGGCCTTCGGCGTCGTAGGTGAGGGTCTGGGTCTGGCCGGGAGGCAGCGCGCCGGTGGTGATCGTGCTCCAGGTCTGGCCGGAGCTGGGACAGGTGGCGATGGTGAGCTGGGTGCCCTTGGTGGCGCTGGCGCCCGGGTCGGTCAGGCACACCGCACTGTTGGCCTTGCTGGCCAGTTTGCCCGCGGTGGTGGTCACCCATTTCTGAGTGGCGTCGCTGTTGCAGGTGTCGATCACCACGAGGGTGCCGGACGTGGTGGCGTTGCCCGTGGTGTCCAGGCACATGCCGAGGACCTTGACGGTGCCGTCGGTGCCGATGGTCCACTTCTGGGCGTTGGAGCCGTTGCAGGTGTAGACCTGGACCTTGTTCCCGGGGGTGGTGGATGAGCTGGCGTCGTCGACGCAGAGTTTGCCGCCGCCGGTGAGGGTGAAGGTGCTGGCGATGGGGCCGGTGGTGGAGACCTTCCGGCTCATGGTGTTGCCGGCGTTTTTGTTCGGTGTGTAGCTGGTGTCGGTGTAGTTCGGGGTCCAGGTGGCGGTGCCGGTGGTCGGGTTGCTGCTCACGGTGGTGCCGGCCTGGTCGGGCAGCGTGGCGGCCACCGTGCCGTCGATGCCGGGGTAGGCGGTGGTCTGGGTGGTGTCGTTGAGGGCGTTGCCGGTGGTGTCGTGGTCGGTCATGCCGACGCGGTCGCCGAGCTGGTCGTAGGTGTAGGTCTGCCAGTACGGGGCCGGGCCGCCGACGGTCTTGGTGGTGATGGGTGATGCGGTGGTGGTCTGCGCCCGGCTGGTGGTGCAGCCGCCGACGGCGCCGGGGGTTGCGGCGGTGGGGGTGGTGATTCCCGCGGTGTCGGTCCAAGCGGCGGTCAGCCGCTGGAAGGAGTCGTAGGTGAAGCACTGAGTGTCGTGGGTGGTGTTGTCCTGCAGGTCGTCGATCGCGGTGAGTTCGCCGGCCTGGTTGTAGCGCAGGTTGGTCACGTCCAGCGCGGTGGACTGGGTCTGCAGCATGCTCGACGTCTGCGTGACCCGGCCGGTGGTGGCGTCGTACTGGGCGAAGGTCGCCATCTCCTTGCCGACCGAGCCGTAGTTGGTCTGCAGCACGCGCCCGAACGCGTCGTGGACGGTGGCGTCTACGTAGGCGGGCGTGTTGGCGGAGTTGATGAAGCCGCCGATGCCGTCGAGGTTGCCCTGCTGGGTGTAGCCGTAGTCGATGTCCTCGGCCGGCAGGTTCCCGTCCGCCTGGTAGTGCGTGGTGTACAGCAGCCCGACGTTCGGGGTGTAGCGGGCGGTGGCGGTGTAGGTGACGGTGCCGCTGGCCGGGGCGCTGCTCTGGCCGGCCGCGGCGAAGCCGTCGGTGGCCGGGACCGTCAGCGTGGTGCCGAGCGGCTGATAGGCGGTGTTGTAACCGGTGACCGCCTGGGTGTATGCCTTGCCGCTCGCGCCGCCGACATAGCGGGTGGCGGAGGTCTGGTAGCCCTTCTCCAGGGTGTCGTAGACCCGCGACGCGAGTTGCTTGGCGGGGTCGGGGGTGGCCGACCATGCTGCGGCGTATTCGGCCGTGGGGCGGTTGTCCCAGTCGTACGTGTAGGAGAGGACCTGCCCCCGCGGGTCGGTGGTTTGCAGCAGGTTCCCGGCCAGGTCGTACTTGTCAAAGGTGGTCGTGCCGGTGTTCGGGTCGGTCTGCGAGGTCTTCTGGCCGAGCGAGTTGTAGTTGTACGACCAGGAGTTGCCGGCGTTGTCCTTGATCGTGTCGATCTGGCCGGCGGGGGTGTAGCTGTAGCGTGTGGTGGCGTTGGCCGCCGGAACGGCGTTCACCGTGCCCTGCTTCCACAGCCCGGTCGAGCTGTCGGAGGCGACGACGACCAGCGTGGAGTCGTTGCGCACCCGGAAGGTGGAGCCCGTGGTGGCGGTCAGCCCCGTGGTCCACAACTGGGCGGCCGCCGTGGAGTAGATGACCAGGTTGCCGTCAGTGCCGAACTTGGCCCAGGCGCCCGGGTTTCCACTGGTGCCGGAGGACCAGATGGTCTTGCCGGTCGCCAGCGCGGAGAGCACCAGGTTGCCATCGACCTGCATCGTCAGCCGCACGCTGTCGGAGGTCAGCGAGGTACCCGAGGGGATCACCGAGCCGCCTGACAGCGTGACCGTGGCCCCGGTGTTCTTCACGACCGTGGATGTGGTCTGGCCGACCGCGTTGGTGAAGGAGGCTGTCGAACGGCCGCCCGCCGGGGCGGTGGTGTCGACCTCTTCGGCGCCCGGGTAGCTGGTCGAGCTGTGCCACTGCTCGACGGCCTGGTGCCACAGCGTCTCGGTGAGAGGGCGACCCTGGCCGTCATAGCCGGCGGTGGTCTCCGAGGGGATCTGGTTCTCGTTCGCCGCGTACAGCGTGGTGGAGGGGAAGTTGTTCGGTTCGGAGTAGGGCGCGTAGGACGCGGTCAGCCAGCCGTGCGAGTCGTAAAAGGTGTCCGAGATGACCCGGCCGGAGTTGGAGTCGCCCATCGCGGTGGACTGGGTCTGCCGCGGCTGCAGCATGCCGTCGTAGATGGTGACCGAGGTGGCGTACGTGTCGTCATCGCGCAGTGTCTTCGAGGTGACGGAAGAGGGCCCGCCCGGCTGGGTGATCGTGTCGCCGGGTGCGGGGACGGCGCCCGGATTGATCGAGTACTCGAAGGTTTGGTTCGCGCTCTGGCCGGACGCCTTGTCACGGCCGGGCAGCCACACTCCGGTACGCCGGCCGAGCGCGTCGTAGGTCATGTCGGTCTTGCGGCCGTTGGCGTCGACGTTCTCGGTGGGCAGTCCGCGCAGCGGGTTGAGGGAGGAAGTGACCGTCCAGTTCTTGGAGTTGGTGGTGGTGATGCCGGTGGGGTTGGTGTTGCCGCCTGTCGAGGTCCAGGGCGGGGTGAAGGCCGTGTGGGTGTTCTGCCCGGTGACGTCCAGCGTGTCGGTGATCCGCCCGGCGCCGTCGTACTTCATCGCCGAGTTGGTCTGCCAGTTTTCCGTGGTGCCGGTGTAGCCGGTGGCCGTGCGCACGGCGGTGACCCGACCGATCGCCGTGCTACCGGTCTGCTCGAGCTGCCCGAAGGTTCCCAGGTTCGTGAGGCTGCCGTCACCGTCGTAGTAGAGCTTCCTGTCGGCCAGGAGCGTGGTGGCGCTCGGCGCGGTGCCGCACGGGCCACTGACGGTGGTGACCTGGTCCGGGTAGGCGAGGGCCATCGAATTACCGGACGGCGGCGTCGCGTAGGTGGTGGTGGCGCACTTCTCCTGGTCCGGGTCGACGCCGTCACCGTGCTCGTTGACGGTGGACAGGCGGCCCTGGCTGTCGTACGCGGTGTCGGTCTTGGTGTGCCGCCAGGTCCCGTTGGAGAGGAGTTCGTACTTCAGGGAGCTGCTGGACTTGATCCGGTGCGCGGTGATGTCGGGCAGGGTGGACAGGGTCGGCTTGGTGTCGCCGGGGTTGTCCTCCTGGGTCCAGTCCGTCCAGGGAGTCTGGTTCGCGGATGCGGTGGTGGTGAGGGTGAACGGGCCGTTGATGCTGACGGCGTCGACGGTGCCGCCGGCCTTGGTGTAGGTGTCGTCCTCGAGCATGGTGCCGGCCAGCTGGTCGGAGTCGATGACGCTCAGCACGGTACTGCCGCCGACCTTGGCGTCCACCGTCACGGGATGGCGGGTGCCGTCGGCTTTGTAGTCGCCGTCCATGCCCTGCAGATAGGTGGTGGTCTGCTGGGTGACCGGTTCCGGAGCCTGGCCGGTCTGCACGGTGACGGTACGGAAGCCGCGGAACTGGTCCCAGGTGCGGTACTGGTCGTCCGTCTGCGCCGAGTCGTCGCGGTGCCAGGCCGGACCCGAGTAGCTGTAGCGGGAGACCTGGGTCTCGGAACCGGCCGGGTTGTTCTGGGCGTCCGGTTTGTACTGGCCGGCGATGGTCAGGTCGGAGACGGCGACGCTGTTGACCGTGACCTTGTTGAACCAGTCCGCTATCGGCTTCGAGGCGCCAGGAACGGTCCAGTAGGCGGGGTAGCAGGAGTGGGTGTTGCTGTCTGCTTGGGAGATCGAGAGGGTCAGGCCCGCACAGGGAGCCGAATTGTACTCGACCGCGATGGACTCACCGGTCTCCGTCTGCACGCTGGAGATGCGCGGCCGGTACAGCGGCGGGGCGGACGGGGAGTCGTCGTTGACCCGGTTGTCGATCTCCGTGCCGGTGAACGACACCTGGTTCTGCTTGATGTCGCTGTTGCCGTTGCCGTACGTGTCCTTGCCGGTGTGCTGGATCGACTGCAGCCACATCACGGCTTGCAGCATCCCCGCGTCCTTCGGGTCCACCGTGGTGCCAGTGACCGGGTCGACGGTGCCGCCCGCGTCCGAGTAGACCTGGCCCAGCTTGTAGGAGTCGACCGCGGTGAGCTGGTCGGTCGCTTTCACATGGACCTTGGTGGTGATGGTGTCCAGTCTGGTGGTGGTCCAGAAAGTGGGTCCCGACGTGACGCACACGTCGTCGGGAACGGTGGTGGCGCCGTCCGGGAGCTTGGTCTTGTCCGTCGAGTCGCAGTGCAGGTCCCACGGCACGTCTGGCCAGTGGGTCGCGGTGCTGTCCTTGAGATTCGAGGCCGAGCAGTCGGTGAAGGTGCCGGTGGTCTGGCACCGCTGGGCCAGGCCGAAGTCCACCTCGGCGGCGGGGGTGCGCCCGGCCTGCTCGTCGGCCAGCGTGTAGCCGTAGGAGATCAGCGTCAGCGCGCCGCCGCGGGTGTACGAGGTCAGAGTGCCGGTGTCGTCCGGATCGGTCGACTCGGCCGCCTGGCCGCCGCCGAGGTCGTAGTAATTGGATTCGGTGGTGTAGTCGTAACGCTGCACGAATCCGGCCGGCGACACCACGAAGTCGAGGTTCCAGCGCCAGCCCTCCGGCTTGTCGCACTGGGATGCCTTGCCCTTGGCGCTGTCGTAGCAGGGGTCCGTCGAGCGCGGGTGCAGGACGGGGACGCCCCAGGCGGAGTGCGTGGAGTCGTCACCCGGGTTGGCGGGCATGGTGGCGCCAGTGCCCGCGCCGCTCGGGGAGTGGTCGGCGCCGAAGTAGGCGGCGGTGCCGTCCCTAGTCAGGACCCGGTAGTAGACACCGTCGTGGAGGCCGTTGTCGGCGCCGGACAGCTCCTGCACGAGGGTGCCGTCGTCACCCTGCAGCCGCCACTGTTTGATCTCCCCGGGCACGCTCGAGTCCACCCCATCGGGCACGAGCACTCCGGAATGCGAGCCGAAGGACAGCATGGCGTTGTCCCCGCCCCAGCACTCGTCGCCGGAACCCTTGAGAATCTTGTTTCCGCCGGAGTCGAGGAGGGAGTCGCAATTCCGGTAAGCCCGCTCCACAGAACCGACCTGGTAGCTCCAGCCGTCTCCGGCCCACGAGGCCTGGGAGTTGCGGGCGGTGGTCTCGCCGTCGACGCTCTGCGAGTCGTAACTCAGGCCGACGGACGGCGCGTTGCTACCGATCGCGGACGGCACCGAGATCGGGTAGGCGTAGGTGAAGGAGCCGGTGGCGGAGGCCTGCCAGGTGCCGGCGGCCGACAGCTCCGTAGCCCCGTAGTCACC
Source organism: Streptomyces sp. NPDC027189 (assembly GCF_055566975.1). Classification (NCBI taxonomy): domain Bacteria; kingdom Bacillati; phylum Actinomycetota; class Actinomycetes; order Kitasatosporales; family Streptomycetaceae; genus Streptomyces; species Streptomyces sp. NPDC027189. The sequence goes on along the minus strand of NZ_JBVHRI010000006.1, from coordinate 535,863 downwards.
CTGGGAGCCGGAGGTGCCGGAGGTGACCGCGAGCGCCGTGGTGTCGGCGGCGGTGGCGGCCGTCAGGGGGGTGGTGCGGGCCGACATCGTTTGCGGGCCGTCGGCTCCATGGGGCGTCTTCGCGTCGCCCGCGCCTGCCGTCGGCGTGGGGCTGGACGCGCTCGCCGTCGGCTCAGGAGTGTTCGTGCTGCCCGTCGGCTCAGGAGTGTTCGTGCTGCCCGTCGGCTGGGGCGCCTCCGTGCCCTTGGCCGACTTCGAACCGTCCGCGCCCGTGTCCCGTGCCTGATCGCCTGCGGCTGCCGTGCCCAGGGTGATGGTCGCCGTCAACTGCTCGGCGCCGGCGCGGTTGGTGAACTTGAGCGGCGTGCCCTTCTGGCACTCCGCCCGTTCCGGCGTGGTCAGCGCGCAGCCTGGCAGCTGCACCAGTCGCAGTCGTGAGCCGTAACCGCCGCCGTATGCCCGGGCGATCGCGGAGTAGTCGACTACCACCTTCACCCGGCCGCCCGCGGACGTCGTGCCGGACGGGGTGATGCCGAGCAGCATGCCGTTGGCCCCGGTCCGGAGCGTCTGGGCGTGGGACGCGGTCTGCACCTGTACGGCGTCGACACCGTGCTGCGTGTCGGCGGGCGCCACCCAGACGGGCAGCGCACCCGCCTTGACCGGCTTCGCCTTGCCGGGCGCCCCCAGGTCGACACTGACGGTGCCGGCCTTCGGCCACTGAGTCGTCCGCGCCCGGTAAGTGCCCAGCGGCTTGTAGCCCTTGGGGTGCTTGGGCGTCTTCGGCTGGAGCAGATGAGCGCCTACGGCCGGGGTGGCGGGGAGCTTCTCCGGGTGCCAGACCGCGCCGTCGAACTTGAAGCCGCCGTGGTGGCCGAAGCCCTTGTCATCCCCGTGCCCGGGGAAGAAGCCCGGCGTACCCAGACCCGTGGCGATCGCCACCGGCAGGAGGAGCGCGAACAAGGCAACCGGAATCGTCCACAACCCCAGTCCGCCCAGGAATCTCCTGTGCCACACGCCCGCGAACCAGCGCCGTCTGCCACTCACGCGTAATCCCCCCAGGGCAACAGCCCTGAAGGGCCGTCACATAGTCAGATCACAGGTGAGTGATCGACCGGAGGCTAGGTACGGACGTGATCACTACTCAAGACCCTTTGCCATTCCCATGACAAGTTCATGCGGGAACTTGGCAGATGATGTGTAGTTTCTGTGCCGAAATGATCAATGCCTCGTGGCAACCGGGCTTCTCCACACACCCGTTGCACTGCCCGACACAGCCCACCCGGCACGCACCGAGCGCAGAGCGCCTCCCGAGCCCGCGACCCGAAGGAAGCCCGCCACGTGTTGAGACCACCCACACGCACAGGCCACAGACGCGTTGTCCCGGCACGCCGACTGGCCCTGTTCGTCACTGCCCTCGGTCTGTTGATGGCCGTCCCGGCTCTGCCCGCCGCCGCGGACGACGCGCCCGCCACGCCCACCCCGTCCGATCCGCTGCTGGCCGCGCAGGCGCAGGCCGTGTCCACCGGTCAGTCCGTCCTGGTGGACGCGCTGACCACGGAGGTCTCCACCACTGAGGCGCTGCCGGACGGCACCTTCACCAACACCACCAGCGCGCTGCCCACCCGGGTGTTCAAGGACGGCGAGTGGACCTCGCTGGACGCCACCCTGGTCTCCGACGGCCACGGCGGCTATGCGCCCACGGCCACCCCGAACGGGGTCACGCTCTCCGGCGGTGGCGACGGCCCGCTGGCCACCCTCACCCACGCCGACGGGCCCAGCATGGCCCTGACCCTGCCGTTCACCCTGCCCGCGCCGAGCGTCAGCGGCGACACCGCGCTGTATCCCTCGGTGCTGCCCGGCGTCGACCTGTCGGTCTCCGTCACCGACCAGGGCGGCTTCAGCGACGTCCTGATCGTCCACGACGAGGCCGCCGCGGCCAACCCCGAGTTGAAGAAGCTCACCCTGGCCGTCGCCACCGACGGTCTCACCCTGGCCACCACAGACTCCGACAGCATGAGCGCCACCGCCGCGGACGGCGACCTGGTCTACACGAGCCCCCAGCCGCTGATGTGGGACTCCGGCCCCGCGCCCGTCAATTCCGGCACACCGAGCGGCCCGACCGACGGCCCGACCTCCTCCGTGGACGGTCCCGGCCCCGGAGCCGACACCGCACCGGTCGCCATGACCGCCACGAGCAACGCCCTCACGCTGACTCCGGACGCCGGCATGCTCACCGGCCCGGACACGACGTACCCGGTGTACATCGACCCCTACGCCAACCCGGTCGCCTCCACCGCCGGCCACTACACCGAGGTCTACTCCAGCTCGGCCTGCGACAACTCGCCGCAGTACGACAAGGCTCAGACCAACGGCCAGGGCGCGGGCTACCAGCGGTGGGGCGGGGTCTGCGGCGTCGGCCTGGAGCGTTCGTACTGGTCGATCAACACCAGCGGTCTGCACCCGTCGTTCGTCGTCTACGACGCCTATGTGAAGATCTCCACCACCTATGCGGCCAGTTGGGACTGCAGCCACAACCAGCCACTCACGCTGCACACCACGAACGCGATCAGCTCCAGCACCGACTGGCTGTCCCGGCCCGGCGTCCACGACACCGCCTTCCCGCCGGTGACCGACACGGTGCCCAGCGGCGCCAACTCCGGCAGCTCCTGCAGCAACAGCACCGCCACCTTCCACGTCACCGACGAGGCCCAGAAGATCGCCGACCAGGACGGTGACGGCTATGACGCGGACGGCACGTTCGGTGCCGGCTCCAACGCCTGGACCATCGGCCTGTACGGCAATGAATCGCAGACCTCCAGCAACGACGACTACCTGCGCATGTCGACCACGCTGACCCTCACCACCAAGTTCGACGTCCCGCCCAACGTGCCCACCAGCCTGCACATGACCCCGGCCGCCACCGGCGCCTCGGCCGCCTGCACCACCAGCGGCGTGGGCTGGATCGGCGCCACCACCTACTCGGATGCCGGCAGCAACATCACCCTGCACTCCACCGTCACCTCCCCGATGTCCGGCGAGAACGTCAAGGCGCACTACTACATCTGGGACCGCACCATCGACCCTGACGGCGACGGCAACGGCGCCTCCGTCTCGACCCCGGACAGCGGATGGCTCGCCAGCGGCAGCGACGCGCCGATGAAGATCGGCGCCACCCTGAAGGATGGTCACCAGTACGGCTGGGACGTCTACGCCGAGGACGACTCCACCCTCAGCCTGACGTCCGCGAAGTCCGAACACTGCTGGTTCACCACCGACTTCACCGCCCCACCGGCCCCGGAGGTGACCGGCAACGCGTCCTTCCCGCCGGTCGGCTCCGGACCCGCCGACCCGGTGATCTACGCCGGCCCCGGCAAGACCGCCGACTTCACCTTGGTCGGCGCCGACAGCCCGGCCGCGGACGACACCTGCGCGCCCGACCCCTGCAAGTCCAGCGGCATGGCTTCCTTCCTGTGGCAGCTCGACTCACCGCCCACCACCTTCGACGGCCAGAGCGCCGCGATCACCGGCACCGACAGCCAGGGCAGGTCCACCGCCACCATCCCCGTCCCGATCAACGACTGGGGCGTGCACACCCTGTACGTGGCCGGAGTCGACAAGGCCGGGAACATCTCCACCAGCCCCTACGGCTACACCTTCACGGTGCCGTGGAACCCGGCCACCACCATCAAGCCCGGTGACATCTCCGGCGACGGTGTGCCCGACCTGCTCGCCAGCACCAAGACCGGCGACCTCGACCTGATCCCGGGCAACCGCGACCCCGCACAGGACACCGACCCGGCCCCGGTCTCCGGCACCTCGCCGCCCGTCAACGGCCCGGTCACCGTCGCCACCAAGGCCGAGTCACCCGACGGCACTGGCTGGGACAACTACCTCATCGCCCACCGCGGCAACCTGCACGGCACGAACGTCGACGACCTCTTCGCATACAACAAGGTGAGCAGGAAGTTCTACATCATCAAGAACGATCAGGACCCGGTCGACGACGCGTCCTTCCCCAGGACCCCCTACTCCACATTCGGTGCCTTCCTCGGCAAGCGGTACAACGACATCCACAAGGACCCTTGCGCGGCGTCCGACATCGTCGCGGACGACACACGCTGCCGCAGCACCGACTACAACAGCCAGAGCTGGAACATCAGCCAGCTCATCACCCCGGGCAACGTCTTCAACAACCCCGACGCATTCCCCGCCGTCATCACCGTCGAGAACAAGGAGCTGTGGATCTACCAATCCGACGGTGGCGAGCACCTGAAGAACCCCATCATGCTGGGCGACGGCGACTGGACCGGCCAGACCCTGGTCGCCGCGGGCACCTTCAAGGGCAGTCCCGTCCTGTGGTCCCGTGACAACGCCACCGGTGACCTGTACAGCTACCCGATCACCGTCGACACCACCACCCTGGTGCCCTCCTTGCTCCACCCCGCGGTTCACACCAGCCTGGGGCTCACCCTGCCCCCGGCCAGGTACCCCGCCATCGCCTCACCCGGTGACATCAACAGCCCCGTCAGGGCCGGCGCGACCAACCCCGGCGGTCCGGACGGAATCCCCGATCTATACACCGTCGACACCTCCGGTCAGCTCATCGAGTACAACTACCGGCAGAGCCTCGTCCTCACCTACCCGCCCACCTACGACTTCGCTCCCCCGGTCTCCCTGGGCTCGGTCACGGACACCGCCACCCACTGGTGGAAGCTCGCCGAAGGCACCGGCACCACCACCGCCGACAGCACCGGCACCCTGAACGCCAGCCTGTCAGGCGCCTACACCTGGACCACTGACACCACACGTGGCAAGGTCCTCAACCTGGCCGGCACCACCGGCTACGGCGCCACCACCGCACCCGCCGTGGACACCTCCAAGAGCTTCACCGTCTCCGCCTGGGTCAAGCTCAACTCGCTCTCCGCCAACAGCACGTTCCTCTCCCAGAACGGCACGACGAACAACGGCTTCCAGCTGTACTACTCCTCCGCAGCCCAGGCCTGGGCCTTCGGCCGCCACAGCACCGACACGACCGACGCCGAATGGCGGGCCACCTACGGCAGCAAGGCCACCACCGGCCAGTGGACCCACCTGGTCGGCGTCTACGACGCCACCGCCAAGGAACTCCGCCTGTACGTCAACGGCAAGCTCACCGCTACCAGGGACTGGACCTACACCCCCTGGAACGCCAACGGCCCCGTCCAGATCGGCCGCAAACTCGCCTCCGGCACCTACGGCGAGTACGCCAACGCGGGTATCAGCAACATCCGCATCTATCCCGCCGCCTTGCCCCCCGCCGACGCCGCGGCCGGCGGCGACACCCCCAAGGTCGTCCAACTCGACTGAGCACCACGACCGGCGCACCGCCCAGGCCCGTCCCGGCTTCGCCCGGGGCGGGCCCGCGTCGTGCCAGGGCCTCCGCTGAGGCGGTGCAACGAGAGCACACTCGGTGCCCTCCGCACCAGCGCGATCGCTCACGCTCTCGCACCTCAGCGTCGTCGATGTCATCGACGGCCAGCCCTGGATCATCCAGAACGCCCACCGGCAGCACTGCCGCGCGACGTCAACCTCGCCTCGCTCCTGCTCCAGGCACTGCACCTGCCCCAAGTCATCGGCCGTGACCGCCAAACATCCCGTCAGCGGCTGAGGGCTATCGGTGAGGCCCCTCGGCAAGTGGATGACAACCGCGATCTCCGCTTCGTCCTGCCGGGACCGGACGCACCCAGAGCCTGCGCCTGGACGAGATCCCTCTGCCCGCGACCACACAGCAGGCAAATGAGACAACGAACCGGCCTGGGGACACCGTCGGCGCGGCCACGTCGGCGTCCTCCCGGCCCCTGCCCGGCCCCTGCCCGGCCCCTGGATCTTGGTATCGAACCTCAGGACAGTCATCCCGGAGGCCAGCAACAACCTTGATCACCCAGCCCGCCGCAGGTCAGAGAGGTTGGAACTCCCCCGAGCGCCGCCGGGCTCCAAAGACGTGAGCAGCGGATTCAGTCCGTTGAGCGAAAAATGACGCTCCGACACCTCGCGAGGAACGTTTCCGCAGGTCAGAGACCTGCGTAGGTGGGGCGGGTGGGACTCGAACCCACGGCCGACGGATTATGAGTCCGTCGCCCGTACGTGTGTCGCCCAGCCGCATAGGGAAGCCGCCAACAATCTCACGAAAGCGCGGTCACAACCGCTCGGTTGGCCACGCTGAGCGTCGTAGTCGGCCGAGGCGAGTTCGCCCCGGGAACTGAACCGCGGTCACGTACGGCCTGGGCAAGGCGCAGACCGATCAGCCTAGGGCGAGCGGGAGTTTCGCGGCCAGTTCACCCAGTTCGGCCTTCTCCGCCTCGGCCGGGGCACGCCGTCCGGTGCCGATCAGCAGCGCGTCCTTGTCGGAGAACGACGGGGGAAACGCCGTACCGGCGATCTTCTCCAGCAGTTCGCGCGACCGGGCGAGCCCCTCGGCGGGCGGTTCCGCCGCGTCCGGGAGGTGCGCGATCAGGTCGAGGTGGTGCAGCGTCCATTCCAGGACGTACGCGGAGAGGTAGTCGCCCGCGGTGAGCACCTCGCCGCGGGTGCCGACCCGGACCGCGGGATCCGCGAGTCCGGCTGCGCGACCGGCGGCCGAACCGACGTCGTCGAGGTGGAACTTGAGCAGCCACGGCTCTTCGTACGCGGAGGCGAGGCGGACGATCAGCGCGTCGAGCGGGTCGTCGCCGGTCGGGGCTTCGACGATCTCCCAGTAGGTCACCGCGTCCCGGGTCGGTTCCGTTTCGGCGGGGGTGACGAGGGTGATCAGGATGTCCTGAGCGTCGATGATCAGGTGGCACACCAAGTCCCGTACGAGCCAGCCGGTGCAGCCGGACGGCCGCGCGAAGTCCTCGTCCGCGAGTTCGGCGACCGCTGTGCGCAACGCTGTCCACGAGCGTGAGAAGAGATCCACGGCCGCAAGCTAGCAGCCCCCTGCCCCCGCTGCGATCAAAACCATCGCGGTCGTCGCGCAGGTCGCCGACCGCGTCGTCACCCTAGGCCGGCCAGGCGCCCTCGGCTCCGGGATCTGGGGACTCCACTCCCCACGCCGAGCCCTTCCTCGTGGAGTGGGACGGCCTCATTTTCAAACGAGTTGGCCTGTTCGGAAGAGCGGAACGGTCACGTGGCCGGCAGAGGTGCCGGTTCAGCGGGGTCGTTCCGCCAGACGAAGACCTCGGTGCTCGGCTGGCGTTCGGAGAACAGGCCCGACGCGGAGACCTCACGCAGCAGCCGACGGAGGTCTGCCTCAAATGCGTCGCGGCGCGGGCCGAACAGGTGCGGAGCCGAGAACGACATCGAGAACACCCCCGCGACGACGTCGTCAACCGTACGTTCCAGGGGCTGTCCGCCCGGAACGACATGGCGCTGCGGACCGGAGAACCCCGCCCGGGCGAGTACCGCGGCCTCACCGCCGGGAGTTCCCTGCGGCAGCAGGCCCCGGCCGGCTCGTCGGACCGGGCCGAGGTAGTGCCTGACCAGCTCCTCGATCGCCGCGTAGGGCACCGCTGGATACGGCAGGCCGTCGACGGTTCGGGTCTCCGTCTTCAAGTCCGAGATGTGCACCAGCGCCCCGCCGGGCTGGAGCATGTCCCTGGTGGTTGCCGCCACCAGGTCGCGATCCATCCAGTGGAAGGACTGGCCGAAGGTCGCGACGGTGAACGTTCCAAGACCTGCGGGCAGTTCCTCGGCCCGGGCCCGGACCCACCACGCCTTACCGGCCACAGCGCGCTCGACGGCTCCACGCCGGGCTTCGGCGATCATCTCGCTGTCCGGGTCCACTCCGACGATCTCGCTGAACAAGTGCGCCAGGCTCAGGGCAAGGGTGCCGGGTCCGCATCCCACGTCGATGAGGCGTCCTCGCCCGTCGAGCTTCAGAACCTTGGCGAGCACGTCCGCCAGCCCGGGAGCGTAGGGGAGCCGCCCGCGCTGGTAGTAGGCGGCCGTCCCCGAGAACAACTTGTCGTCCCACGCCCAGTCGGTAGCCACGTCATCCGCCACCCCTCACAGAGATCATGTGCCGATCCGGCGGGCCGATGATTCCACGGCTTGACCGAGGTTGAGGCAGTCGATTCACGGAAGGGGTAACGCGGCGGCGCCGGTCGACGATCGGGAATCCCCCGGCTGGTCGCCGCGTCGGCATGCGGACTTCAGCGGGGGGCCAGGCCGTGGACCAGGTGATGGACCACCTCGTCGAGGTCCTCCACGGCGGCGCCCGGGAATGAGCGGTGTGCCGCGAGAGTCGCGATTCCCTGCAGTGCGGCGATCACGACGAGCGAGACCCGGGCCGGATCCCCCGGGATCACTTCGCCCCGGTCCTGCCCGTCCGCGATCATCCGAAGAAAGGCCGCCATGATGCGGTCGAGCGCCGCGGTCAGCTCCTCCGGGGCGTCCGGGTCGTGCTTGCGGGTCTGCATCACGTCCAGCAGTTCGGCGTTGTGGAGCGCGAAGTCCATGTAGGTCCTGGCGAGCGTGACGAGCCGGCGCTCGAGCGTTTCCTCGGCGTTGTCGGCCTCTTCCAAACAGCCCGCCAGGCGTTCGAAGCCGACCACCGCCAGCGCGTCGAGCAACGCCTGCTTGTCCTTGAAGTGGCGCCCCGGTGCGGCATGGCTCACCCCGATCTCGCGGGCGAGTTCCCGCAGAGAGAGCGCGGCGGCGCCCTTCTCTCGCAAGGTGCCTTCCGCGCTGGTCAGCAGGGCTGAGCGGAGGTCTCCGTGGTGGTAGGGGCGTTTGATCATGCCCGCCAGCATACCCCCGATGTTGCCGCCGTCATCATTGTTGACGACGTCACTATTGTTGACATTGACAGCATTGTTGTCGACGCCTACATTCAAAGTATGAGCACTGACTGGAACGCCACCCACCTCCCCGATCTCTCCGGCCGCACAGCCGTCATCACCGGAGCCAACAGCGGCCTCGGGATCGCCACCGCCCAAGCCCTCGCCCGGGCCGGCATGCACGTCGTCCTCGCCGTCCGCGATCCCGACCGGGGCCGCGTCGCGGCCGCGACCGTCACCGGCAGCACCGAAGTCCGCCGCCTCGACCTGGCCGACCTCGCCTCGGTGCGGCAGTTCGCCGCCTCCTGGCAGGGCCCCCTGGATGTGCTGATCAACAACGCGGGCGTGATGATGCTCCCGCCGCAGCAGACCAAGGACGGCTTCGAGATGCAGTTCGGCACCAACCACCTGGGCCATTTCGCGCTGACGAACCTGCTCCTGCCGCACATCACCGACCGCGTCGTGACCCTGGCCTCGCAGGCCCATCGCCAGATCGACGCCATCGACTTCGACGACCCCCACCACACCCGCAACTACAGCCCGACGCGCGCATACGCCCAGTCCAAGCTGGCCAATCTGCTGTTCACTCTGGAGCTTCAGCGCCGCCTCAGCCTTGCCGGATCACCCGTACGCGCCCTGGCCGCACACCCCGGCTGGACCTCGACCAACCTGCAAAGCCACGTCGGCAACCCGCTGATGCGCCTGCCGATGCTCCTCGGCAACAAGCTGATGGCCCAGGACCCCAAGGCCGGCGCGCTCCCGACCCTGTACGCCGCCACCCAGGATCTGCCCGGCGCCTCCTACGTCGGCCCGAAGGGCCTTGGCGAGCTGCGCGGCGCCCCGACGCTGGTCGGCCGAACCCCCCCAGCCGGCGACTCCGCAGCCGCCAAGCGCCTGTGGACGATGTCGGAGGAACTCACCGGCACGCCGTTCCCGCTGGAACTGACGCACGCCCCGTCGTCCTGAGGCAGCCAACTCACGCGATGCGGCCCACTTTCGTACTTCAAGACCCAAGCCGCCGTCCACTGGATGACTGGACGGTGACCTGCCCGCGCCGCACCGTGGGGACGGGGGCGGCGCGCGCTCGGCCGGGTGGGGTTCCCCTTGAGCGGAAGGGCACCCCACCCGGCCGACTCACGTACGGGACGGATCGCCGAGGCCGGATCGCCCGGTGCGGAGAGCCTCCGTTGGATCATCCAGGTCGGCAACCCGCAACTGCGCCTGCCGACGCTCATCGGCAACAATCTGACAGCTCAGGACGCCGGACCCCGTGCGTGATGCATACGCCGGACTCTGGCTGCCCACCACGACGTTGGGCCGACACCTCCCGAAGGCCCGGCCACATCCCTTCATTGGCCATTTCGCCGCTCGGCGGACAGGTCGCACCGGAGTCGGCGCACGCTCCGTCCATGATCTGCCAGGCAGAACCTAATCCTTGCGGCCTGTCGCGGCGACGGTCACACCGAGACCAATCATCGTGAGCCCACCAACCCCGCCCACCAAGGCGAGCCGCTGCGGTGAACGGGCAAACCAGCTCCGCGCGGTGGCGGCGACCAATCCCCACACGCTGTCGGAGGCCACCGCGATGATATTGAAGACCAGACCGAGCAACAGCATTTGGACCGTGACGTGCCCCTGCCCACGGTCGACGAACTGAGGCAACACGGCGGCGAAGAACACGATGGTCTTGGGATTGGCCACGCCGACCGCGAACCCCTCCCACAACGTGCGCAGGCTCCCACGCGTGGGACCGTCACCGGCGAAGGCGGCATGCAACGACCCGCGCTGCCGCACCGCCTTGACCCCGAGATACACCAGATACGCGGCGCCCACGAGCTTCAGGGCTGTGAAGACGAGGACCGATTGCTCCACAACGGCACCCACCCCGAGCGCCACGGCCACGACGAGTACGTAGGCTCCCAGCGTGTTCCCCGCGACCGTGGTCAGCGCGGCACGGCGCCCCTGCGCCAACGCCCGCCCAATCACGAACAGCACGCTGGGGCCGGGGATCACGATCAGCAAGAACGACAAGGCCGCGAAGGCCAGCAGTCGGTCGGTAGGCACCATGAAACCCATGTAACACGCAGGCCCTGCACGCCTGCAGCCCCTTTTCACGCGTGGGCCCCATGCCGATCAAGATTGAGGAGCCGCTGGGGAACCACCCGCCGTCCCGGCAGTGAAACAAGCAGCTCAAACGAGCCTTCTTCCTCTCCGCGTTCGCGCCCGTGGCCGAGCCGGCCTCCAGGCCCTACCACGACAAGAAGATCAGCCAGGGCACACACCACACCCAGGCCCTGCTCCGCCTCGCCAGACGACGAGCCGACGTGCTCTTCGCGATGCTTCGCGACGGACGCACCGCGCACGACAACAGCCGTCACATAACCGGCGGTGCAGTCTTGAGATGCGCTTCACCTCCGCCCCGAAAGGCGGAGCACTGCGCAAGATCAAAGGTAGAGCGCAGAGGCCCGGCACAGGGCCTCTTCCTGGGCCTGCGCGCCGTTCAGGTAGCCGCCGCCGGGATTGCGCGCCGAGGAGAAGTTCAGGACGGCGACGGGGTCGCTCTCGTCGGCGAGCCTTCGAGCGGCCTCCAAGCTGCTCTCACCCGTGATTTCGAACACAGTGTCGACTGGAGTGACTGGCGGCGTCTCCACCGGCTCCGGCCCGTGCATCCGCGTCCCGGCCCGGGCGGCCTCGACCGCCGCGGCGATCGGCACCTCACGCCCGTCGGACGCGCGGTACGCCCCCGCACGGACGATCTCCTCCGTCTGCTGCGCGATCGCGCAGGCGCGCGCTCATGGCGCGACCCCCGTACACGCCATGAGCGCGCCCCGTGCGATCTCCCCCGCCGTGCCCATGAACGCATCGTGAGCGATGCTGGTCGTGCGGCGCAACAGAGTTTCGCGGCCGCGCAAACAGTGTTTCCCGGTCCCGACAGCGACGATCTGCACCCTTGTGCGAACCGCCCCGAGGGTCTTGGGTGGGACGAGCAATTGCCGGTTCGGCCTACAAGACGCCGGGCCGGCGACATGGTGGAATCTCAGGAGGATCCCGACATGTCCGATTCGGTGAGTGACTGTACGGAGCGACGCTCCGCCGTCACCGAGGCCGAGGTGGAGGCGCTGGTCCGTGGCATCTGCTTCAAGACCGGTCCGCCCCGCTCCCTCGGTGTCGAAGTGGAATGGCTCGTCCACGAGCTGCGGCTGCCGCAGCTCCCGGTACTACCCGCACGACTCGAAGCGGCATACGCCGCACTGCGGACCCTGCCTCTGCGTTCGGCGCTCACCGTCGAACCCGGCGGCCAGCTGGAGCTGAGTTCCGCTCCCGCCGCCTCCCTGATGGAGTGCATCGGGTCCGTCTCGGCCGACCTCGACGCCGTACGCGCGACGCTGCGTGAGGCGGGCCTCGGCCTCAGTGGTTACGGCCACGATCCCTGGAACCCCCCGAGCCGATTCCTCCATGAGCCGCGCTACGACGCCATGGAGCGGTATCTCGACCGTGCGGGACCCGAGGGCCGCGCCATGATGTGCAGCTCGGCCTCCGTCCAGGTGTGCCTGGACGCCGGGTACGAGGAGCCGGGCCCGCTCGGGCACGGGCGCCGCTGGTGGCTCGCGCACCAGCTGGGCGCGGTCCTGGTGGCCGCGTTCGCGCACTCTCCCCTCGCCCGGGGGCGGCACACCGGCTGGCGTTCCACGCGGCAGTCGCTGTGGGCGGCGATGGACCCCGGGCGGTCCAGCGCGCCTCCCCTGGGCGCCGAGCCGCGCGCCGCGTGGGCCCGGCGCGTGCTGGACGCGCCGGTGATGTGCGTACGGGCGCCGGACGGCCCCTGGGGCGTACCGGAGGGTATGACTTTCCGGGAGTGGACCCGATCCGACGCACCACCGGACCGGGCGGACCTCGACTATCACCTGACGACCCTGTTCCCGCCGGTGCGTCCGCGCGGCCATCTCGAACTCCGCATGATCGACGCGCAGCCGGGCGACGACGGGTGGATCGTGCCGCTCGCCGTCACCGCGGCTCTCTTCGACGACGCGGAGGCCGCCGAGACCGCCTACCGGACCGTCAAGCCCCTCGCCGAGCGGGCGGACTCGCAGCCGGCCCCGTGCAACCCGCTGTGGCGGGACGCCGCGCGGAACGGCCTGGCCGACCCGGAGCTGCGCGAGGCCGCCGTCACCCTTTTCGCGGCGGCGGCCGAGGCTCTGCCCCGGCTCGGTGCCACCACCGAAGTCCTCGACGCCGTGGCGGAGTTCACGGACCGCTATGTGGCCCGGGGCCGCTGCCCCGCCGACGATCTGCTCGGCCACCCGCACGTTCAATCCCTCGGCCAACCCCACGGTCCGACGCACGGTCAGTTCCACGGGAAGGACATCCGCACATGACCGCCCCCGAAACACTCCCCGCATCACTCACGGACCCGGAGTCGCTCAGGGAACGCGCGCTGGACGCGCTCACCGCGGCCCGCGACCGCACCGCGCTCCTCACGTCCTGTGTGGAAGAGCCCGAACTGACCGCACAGCACTCGCCGCTGATGTCCCCGCTGGTCTGGGACCTCGCGCACATCGGCAACCAGGAGGAGCTGTGGCTGCTGCGCGCGGTCGCGGGACGTGAGGCGATGCGGCCCGAGATCGACGGGCTGTACGACGCGTTCGAGCATCCGCGCGCCGAGCGGCCCTCGCTGCCGCTGCTGCCGCCCGCCGAGGCCCGCCAGTACGCGGCCGAGGTGCGCGGCCGGGCACTGGACGTCCTGGAGAGCACCGCGTTCCGGGGCACGCGGCTGACCGAGGCGGGCTTCGCCTTCGGGATGATCGCGCAGCACGAGCAGCAGCACGACGAGACGATGCTGATCACTCATCAGCTCCGCAAGGGACCGGCCGCGCTGACGGCACCGGATCCCGCGCCGGCGCCCCTGTTCACCGGACCCGCCGAAGTCCTGGTGCCCGGCGGCCCGTTCGTGATGGGCACATCGACCGAGCCGTGGGCACTGGACAACGAGCGGCCCGCGCACCGGCGTACGGTCCCGTCGTTCTTCATCGACACCACGCCGGTCACGAACGCCGCGTACCAGGCCTTCATCGAGGACGGCGGCTACGGCGACCGGCGCTGGTGGACTCCGGAGGGCTGGGACCACATCCGCGCCCACGACATCGAGGCGCCGCTGTTCTGGCGCCGCGAGGGCGGGCAGTGGCTGCGGCGCCGCTTCGGTGTCACCGAGGTCGTCCCGCCCGACGAGCCGGTGCTGCACGTGTGCTGGTACGAGGCGGACGCGTACGCGCGCTGGGCGGGGCGGCGGCTGCCCACCGAGGCCGAGTGGGAGAAGGCGGCCCGCCACGACCCGGCGTCGGACCGTTCCACCCGGTATCCCTGGGGCGACGCCGACCCCACTCCCGAGCACGCCAACCTCGGCCAGCGCCATCTGCGCCCGGCCCCGGCCGGCAGCTACCCGGCGGGCGCATCGCCCCTGGGCGTACGGCAGTTGATCGGCGACGTGTGGGAGTGGACGTCGAGTGATCTGGCGCCGTATCCGGGCTTCGTGGCCTTCCCCTACCGGGAGTACTCGGAGGTCTTCTTCGGGCCGGAGTACAAGGTGCTGCGCGGCGGCTCGTTCGCGGTGGACCCGGTGGCCTGCCGCGGCACGTTCCGCAACTGGGACTATCCGATCCGGCGGCAGATCTTCTCCGGCTTCCGTACGGCCCGGGACGCCGGGCCCGGGAGTTCCTGATGTGCCGTCATCTGGCGTTCCTGGGACCCGAGGAGCCGCTCGGCGCACTCCTCGTGGAACCACCGCACAGCCTGTACCGGCAGTCGTGGGCACCTCGGCGGCAGCGCTACGGGACGGTCAACGCCGATGGTTTCGGGGTGGGTTGGTACGCCGAGGGCGACACCGTGCCCGCCCGGTACCGCCGTACCGGGCCCATCTGGGGCGACCAGTCCTTCGCCGACCTGGCGCGTGTCGTCAAGGCCTCCGCTCTGCTCGCCGCGGTGCGGGACGCGACTGTGGCGGGCGCGGACGGGGAGGCCGCGGCGGCGCCGTTCGCCGCGGGCCCCTGGCTGTTCAGCCACAACGGCGCCGTGCTCGGGTGGCCGGGCTCCCTGGTCCCGCTCGCCGCGACCCTGCCCGCGGTGGAGCTGCTGTCACTGGAGGCCCGCTGCGACTCGGCGCTCGTGTGGGCGCTGGTCCTGCACCGGCTGCGCGCCGGCGACGACGAGAGCCAGGCGCTGGCGGACACGGTCCTGGAGGTCGCCGAGGCGGCCCCCGGGTCCCGGCTCAACCTGCTGCTCACCAACGGCGACACGATCACCGCGACCGCCTGGGGCGACACCCTCTGGTATCTCGCCGAACCCGGCCGCCGCACCGTCGTGGCCTCCGAGCCCTACGACGACGATCCGCACTGGCAGGAGGTCCCCGACCACACACTCCTCACGGCGAGCCGCACCGAGGTACTGCTCACCCCGCTCAAGGACATGACCGACGACATGGCATCCGCACCATCGAAGGAGCCCCGTACGTGAGTCCGTTCCTTCTCACCCGCACTCTGCCCGAGGACGCCACGGACGCCGCGCTGCGCGCGGACGTCCTGCACGGCCTCACCCGCACACCGAAGACGCTTCCGCCGAAGTGGTTCTACGACGCCTACGGCAGCGAGCTCTTCGAGAAAATCACCGAACTGCCCGAGTACTACCCCACACGCGCCGAGCGCGAGATCCTGATCGCCCGCGCCGACGAGATCGCCCGGGCGACCGGCGCGCGCACCCTCGTCGAGCTGGGTTCCGGCTCGTCGGAGAAGACTCGGTATCTGCTCAAAGCACTGCCCGAGCTGCACACGTACGTACCCGTCGACGTCAGCGAGAGCGCCCTCACACAGGCCGGGCAGGCGCTGATCGCCGAGCATCCGGAACTCAACGTGCACGCGCTGATCGCCGACTTCACCGGTGGTCTCACGCTTCCCGGCACGCCCGGGCCACGGCTCGTGGCGTTCCTCGGCGGCACGATCGGCAATCTGCTGCCCGCCGAGCGCGCCACGTTCCTGGCGTCCGTACGGGCCCTGCTGTCGCCCGGCGACACGCTGCTGCTGGGCACGGACCTCGTCAAGGACGAATCGGTCCTCGTCGCCGCGTACGACGACGCGGCCGGGGTGACCGCCGCGTTCAACAAGAACGTGCTGACCGTCGTCAACCGCGAGCTCGGCGCCGACTTCGACCCCGACGCGTTCGACCACGTCTCCCTCTGGGACGCCAAGCAGGAGTGGATCGAGATGCGCCTGCGGTCGCGTACCGCGCAGACCGTGAAGATCCCCGCCCTCGACCTCGCCGTCGACTTCGCGGACGGCGAGGAACTGCGCACCGAGATCTCGGCGAAGTTCCGCGAGAACGGCGTGCGCGGCGAACTGGCTGGGGCGGGCTTCGAGTTGACCCACTGGTGGACGGACGAGGAGGGCCGCTTCGCGCTGTCGCTGAGCACGGCCGGGTAGTCCCGGTGACCCCGGTATTCCTGGTGACCCCGGTGAATGTGACTACCGACGACAGTTGTCACCTACCGAGGCTTGTTGTCACCATGATCATCTCTCGGCAACAGTGTCTGAGAGCCGGCCTGGAAGTTCGTCGCCGTCGGCCTCGGAAACGACGTCCCCTTCTGGACCGAGTTCCTGCGCGCCCTCGCCGAGATCAACCCGGACATGGCCGTGAACATCGAACACGAGGACGCCGCCTACTCCCAGACCGAAGGCCTCGCCCTGGCCGCCAAGAACCTGCACAGCGCCGCGGCAGCCGGCTGACCCTCCCGCACACCCGGCCCCGTTCCGCCGACCGGTGGGGCGGGGCCCACGTCTCTGCGGCGAACTGGAAGTGCCCGTACGACCTGTGGGGGCCGATTGCCGCGGATGGCCACCACGGTGTATCCGGCGCTCGAAGAAGACGTCGCCGCCCAGTGGCGCCGTCACCACCGTGCCCGGCGAGGGGAGTTGTGGAGGCGAGCGAAATCCATCACTCGCCCTCGTCCGTCAGTGCCCGCGTGATGCGGTCGGAGGCTCGCCGGGCCTCCGTCGCCGGGTCGGATCCGTTGAGGACCTTCGTCATGTAGGCCTTGATCGGGTTGTCCGCCTCGACGGCGGCCCACTCGGGCGAGGCAGGGGTCGCCCGGCCCTGCGCCGCGCCCGCCGCCATGGCCGCGACTCCCTCCTCGCCCGCCACCGCTCCGGCGAGAGTGGTCTTGTTGGGCACGTAGCTCATCGTCCGGGCCAGCTCGGTCTGCCACTTGGCGCCCGCGAGCGCCGCGACGACGGCCGTGGCACCGGGCCGGTCGTCGGTGTTCTTGGGCACCACGAGGTCGGAACCGCCGGTGAAGACCGCGCCGGGCTCGGCGGCCGTCCTGCCGGGCACGGGGAAGAAGCCCAGTTTCCCCTTGAGGGCGGGGTTCGCCCGCTCGATGGCCTGGGCCAGCCCGGGCACAGCCACGAGCTGGGCGACTCTCCCCTTCGCGAACACCCCGGCCTGCGGCGGGTGTTCCTCGTCGGCGTCCACGGGCCCCTCGCCGAGTGCCTGCAGACGCCGGTAGAAGTCCATGCCCCGCAGCGCGGCCGGAGTCTGCAGCGTGCCCTCCCAGGTCCCGGCGGAGGCCTTCTTGGCGAGGTCGCCGCCCTCGTCCCAGATGAACCCCGCGAGGGTGTACCAGTCCTGCCCCGCGAGATAAATACCTTGTTTTCCAGAGGAGTTGAGCCGCTCGGTGTCCCCGAGCCACTGGTCGCGGGTCTTCGGCGGCTGCTTGATGCCGGCCCGCGTGAACAGGTCCTTGCGGTAGATGACGACCCGGTTCGCCGCGTACCAGGGGATGCCGAACTGGCGGGTGTTGAAGCGGCCGGGTTCGGCGAGGCCCGGCAGCCAGTCGTTCATGTCCCAGTCGCGCATCGACTCGAGGGTAAGGTCGCTCAGTCCGCCGCCGTCCACGTACTGAGCGACCTGGGTGTTGCCGACCTCGATGACGTCGGGCGCGCCCTTGTCCTCCCGTTTGAGCGCCGCTTGGACCTTCTCACCGATCCCGGTCCATTCCTGGATGCGGATGTCGAGCCGCAGATCGCCGTGCGTCCGCTCGAAGTCCTCGGTGAACCGCTTCAGGAACTCCTTGGACGCGCTGTCCTTCATCAGCCACACCGTCACGGTCCGCCGCTCCGTACCGCCTTCCGGCAGAACACCGCAGGCGGTGAGCAGGGAGGAGGCGACGCACACGAGGGCAAGGAGGCGATATCTCACGAAAGGTCCCGTTCTGTCTTGCGGACAGGGTCAAGGGCCCGACGTGGGGGACGAGCTCGGCGCTCGTACGGGTGTTCTGGATTTTGGTATGGACCAATCGAACCCGTCAAGGGCTCAGCTTCCGGGCACGGTGTCCTCGAAGGCGGTTCCGGCACTTCGGTAGGCGGCGACCTTGGCGCTCACCTGGGCGGGGCTGAGGACCTGGTCCTTGATGTGCAGCACGTAGTCGACCTGTTCGTCGTAGGCGCGGGGCGTCGTGCTGGTCTGCCCGGCCAGGTCGATGAGCCACTGGTTGAAGTTGATCGACATGGGGCGCTCCGGCAGATACGCGGCGTCGTGCGTGCCGAAGAGCTGGCCGTCGATGTAGTACTTGATGCTGCTGCCGTCGATCGTCAGGACCAGGTCGTGCCAGCCGCTGTAGCTCTGGCGGCCCTCGGTGTGCTGGTTGACGGCCTGCCACGGGTCCGGGTTGTAGGTCTCCCAGGACGTCGTGTACAGGATGTTCGAGGGCTCGCCCCAGCCGCCGTTGGGCAGATACTCGAAGTCGTACTCGGAGTAGTCGTCGGCCATCGGCGCCGTGAGGTCGTTGATGGTGAAGAACGTCTGGACGAGGTGGTCGCCGTCCGGCCCCGCCTTGGGCGCGTCGGCGAACTTGACGCGTGCCGCGTACGTCCCGTTCTTGAACTTCATGGCCTTGGTGAGGACTTCGGTCTGCTCCGTCGAGGCGCCGGTCCCCGCGGTGGATGTCTCCAGGTTCATCACAGAGTTGCCGCCGGAGTTCACGAAGGTGACGTTCTCCGGGGCCCAGGTCGCGCCGGGCACGCCGGGACCACCGGAGTTGGAGCGGACGTTCCAGCCGTGCTCGGAGATCTTGGGATCCGCGTGGCCGGTGTAGTTGAAGTCGTCGAAGAGCGCGGCGCCCTCTGCGGGCGGGTCGGTCGGATCGGGGTCCGGGTCGGGGTCGTTGCCCGCGGGAGCGGTCCCCCAGACGAGCGTGTTCGCGCGCGTCGCCGTCACCTTGTCCCAGTTCGCGTACGAGGTCTGCGCGGCGCCGAAGGAGTAGTCGTCGCTCTGGTTCAGGGTCTGCCAGTCGGAGCGGTAGAAGCGCAGCTGCATGTCGCCGGTGTCGGCGCCGGCCGCGAGGCTGCCCGCGCCGGAGGTGAAGCCGATCTCCAGGTAGCGGTCGGCCGTCGCGGTCGGCTGCGCGAGGGTTCCGAAGGTGCCGGTGATGTTCGAGCAGCCCTTCACCGCCCAGGAGCACGCGAAGCGATAGGCGGTGCCCGCCGAGTCCGCCTTGAAGTAGTAGCGGACCTTGACCTCGCTCAACTGCACTGATCCGCTTCCGGTGTTGGTGACTTTCAGCCAGGGCTCGCTCTGGTCGGCGCTCGCACCGGTCGCGCTGGTGCGGTACTGCACGCTGAGGCCGTCGGCGGCCGCGGTGGCGGGCAGGGCGGTGAGTCCGGCGAGGGCGAGCCCGCCGGCTGCCGCGACGCCGATGGCCGTACGCATTCTGGTGCCTTGTCGGTTCATTGATGAGTCTCCTCTCGGAGGGCCGGGAGCCGTGGCTCCCGTCGTGGGGGATGAAGTGGTACGCCGAGGGCGTGCAGGCGTACCCGGTGATGCCGCAGGCGGTGCGCGAAGTCCGGCCAGGGCCGGGGCGCCGACCAGGCGTTCTCGGCGAGAGCGCACAGCCGGGGGAACGCCCGGTACTCGATGTGCTCGGGCGTGGGGAGATACTCGGTCCACAACTGGGCCTGGGTTCCCAGGACTTGGGCGGATGCTGCGGGCTCCCAGTCGACAGGGGCGGGCCGGAAGGCGTGGACGGCCGCGAGGTCGATCGTCGGGCCCGGCTGGGCCGGCGGTTCGCCCCGCCCTGCGGACTCCCGGTAGTCGAAGTAGGTGGCCCGGTGGGGCGCCATCACCACCTCGTGGCCGCGTCGGGCCGCGGCGAGACCGTCGGCCGCGTCCCGCCAGGGCAGCACGGTGAAGGAGCGCGGCAGGGTCACCCCGTCCTCGTACCAGCCGAGGGGCTTGCGTCCACGGCGCACGAGGAACTCCCCGACACGGCCCATGAACCAGCCGTGCAGCCGCTCGGGCCCGGCGAGCCCCTCCTCCCGCGCCCGGCTCCGGGCATCCGGATGCGGCGCCCATTCGGTGGTGGGACACTCGTCGCCGCCGACATGGATGTACGGCGAGGGGAAGGTGTCCATGACCTCGTCGAGGACGGTGCGGCAGAAGTCCAGGGCCTGGTCGTGGACGCCCAGCACATGCTCGGACACACCCCACTCGGTCCACACGTCGAGCCGGCGGTCCGGGTCGTTGCCGAGCTCGGGGTAGGCGGCGAGGGCGGCCCGGACATGGCCGGGCATGTCGATCTCGGGTATCACGGTGACGCCCCGCGCGGACGCGTGGGCGACGAGACCGCGCAGCTCGGAGCGCGTGTAGCTGCCGCCGTGCGGGATGCCGTCCCCGCGGGTCTCCGTGCGCCGGGCGCCGATCTCGGTGAGCTTGGGGTAGGCGGCGACGGGCATGCGCCAGCCCTGGTCGTCGGTGAGGTGCAGATGCAGGGTGTTGAGCTTGTGCAGCGCCAGCAAGTCGATGAATCGCCTGATGTACGCGGCGGGTTGGAAGTGCCGGGCCACGTCGAGCATCGCCCCGCGCCAGCGGTATCGCGGTGTGTCGGTGATCCGCACGCAGGGGATGGTCCAGGCGACATCGCGTACCGGGCGGCCGGCGAGGGCGTCGGGCGGCAGCAGTTGGCGCAGGGTCTGGACTCCGCGCAGCAGGCCGGTGAGGTCGGCCGCGGACAGGAGTACGGCGTCGGGGGTGACGGTCAGCCCGTATCCCTCCCGGCCGAGGGCGGTGAGCGTCGCGTCGAGGGCGAAGGCGACCCGTCCGTCGGCGGTCGCGGGCAGGGGCAGCCCGGTGGCGGGGGCGAGGAGTTCGCGCAACAGTGCCGCGGCCGCCTCGGTGCCGGGTGTCATCTTGAGGCTCGTGCGCTCGTCGAAGGTGAACTGCCCTGAGCGCACATCGAGTTGGCTGGGCACGGGAAGCAGCGATACGTCGACTGCGGGCATGGCGGAGGTGCCTTTCGCGACCGGATCGACCTTACCAATTGGTCAACTGACCTCTTGCGCGACACGAAGGTGGCATAGACCAATAGGGGCGTCAAGGGTCCTTACAGCAAAGGGATTTGAAGCCGCATCCGGAGGCACGGCTCGTCAACTGGTCAACCTGCCAGCTACCATCGGCCTGACCAGCTGAAGGCGAGCACCGGGGAGCGGCGACCCATGGACGGCGTACTGAAACGGGAGCGGGTCCGCGACTTCCTGCTCGGACTCGTCGAGGACCGCGGGCCCGGAGCGGCCATTCCCTCCGAGCGCACGCTCTGCGCCGAACTCGGCGTCTCGCGGCCCACGTTGCGGGCCGCCGTGGATGAACTTGTTGCCACCGGGCTCCTTGTGCGCGAACACGGGCGGGGCATGTTCGTGGCACCCGCGAAGATCACCCAGGAGATCGTTCCGGACCGGCAGACGGCGAGCGTGCCGCTCGCCACCGGCAGCTGGTCGAGCCGTGTGCTGGAGCTGGCGACCATCCGCGCGGGCGCCAGGATCGGCCGGAAGCTGCGCATGTCACCGGCAGCCGAGCTGGTCTACATCGCGCGGCTGCGGCTGGTCGACGGTTCCCCCATGGCGATCGAGCATCTGCACATCCCGGCCGCGCTGGTGCCCTCGCTCACCCCGGCCGAACTGGAGGCCGGGGACCTCTACGCCCATCTGCGGGAACACCACCAGGTTCATGTCCACGAGGCGACCCAGTCGATCGAGCCGACTGTGGTCAGCGAGGCCGAGGCCAAGGTGCTGGGTGTCCCGGTCCTCTCCCCCGCGCTGCTGATCGAACGCCTGACCACGGACACCTCCGACCGCCCGGTGGAGTACGTCCACTCCCTCTACCGGGGCGACCGCTACCGCATCGTCTCGCGGCTGTCGCTGGGCGCGCACCACGGCCGTACCGCCCGGGACGCGCCCGAGGACTTCACCCAGGGCATCCCCGACATCTCGCGGACCGCCGCACTGTGGGGCACCGTGGAATGACGCGTGGCACACCCGCCACGGCGGAGAGGAGCACCCGCATGTCCGAGAACACGTACCGGGTCACCGAGATCGTCGGCACCTCCCACGAGGGCGTCGACCAGGCGATTCGCAACGGCATCACCCGCGCCTCGCAGACTCTGCGCAACCTGGACTGGTTCGAGGTCACGCAGGTCAGGGGACAGATTGAGAACGGGCAGATCGAGCACTACCAGGTCGGCCTGAAGGTCGGTTTCCGGCTGGATGAGGGCGACTGACCAGCCCCTGGAGCACATCGCCCGGGGGTGCACCACCCGTACGGCCCCTCCAGGGTCTTCGCGCACCCCTCAGGTCCGGCCCTCCCGCTCCTGCGCGTCCTTGAGCGCCTCCGACGTGGCCGCCCAGCGCGCCCGCACGACCCTGAAGCCCGCCCGCTCCGCGTCCTCACAGACGAGTTCGTCGTCGTCCACGAGGACGCGGATGTCTCGGTCGCGGGCCAGTCGGCGGAGGATCTCCAGCTTGGTGCGCCGGGCGGGCCTGCGGTCGTCGTTGCGCCGCATCCAGATGCGCCCGTCGGGCAGCCCCTGTGCGGCCAGCCAGTCGACGGTGTCCCGGCGGCACCGCTCGGGGCGGCCGGTGAGGTAGACCACCTCGCACTCCTGCGCGCTCTCCCGCACCAGCGCGATGCCCTCGACCAGCGGCGGATCCTGCGGCGCGGCCGCGAAGAACGCCTCCCAGTCCCGCGGTTTCCGCTCCAGGAACCGCTGTCGGTGCGCGGTGTCCGCGAGTGTGCCGTCCAGGTCGAACACGGCGAGTGGTCTGCTGCTCTTCTCCTTCACGCGGACCACCCTAAACAGGGGCGAGGACACCCCGTGCGCCGCGGCAGCCGATCCCCCGCGTGAACACCTCCAACTTCCGCCTCGTCAGGCTCTGTTCACACCACCCAGCAAGCCCTTACCGTAATGCCTCGCACAGTATGTCGTACAGCATTCGGTATTTCGAACGAAAGCAGAGTGGTGGGGGACGCCACCGCCCCGGCTTTCGGCATGCGGAGGTCTTCGTGAGCCCCCCTCTCGACAGGCGTCGCTTCCTCGCCATCACAGAGATGCCGGAAGTCGCCGCCTGCTGTGCGACCGATCCAAGGAGAGCCGCACATGATCGCACCAGGCACACCGTCACACCCCGCGCGACCATCCCGTCGGAGCCTGCTCCGCGCGATGGTCGCCCTGCCCGCCGCCGCCCTCGTCCTCGGTGAGCTGCCCGGGCTGCTCGGCACCGCCGCGGCCGCGGCACCGGCCAAGGGCGCCGCCACCCGCTACACCATCGTGCCGTTCCTCAACAGCAACGACGGCACCGTCAACGTCTACGAGTCGGACGACGCCACGGACTTCCGGCTGCTGAAAGCCTCCGCGTACACGCCGCCCAGCAACCGGATCCGCGACGCCAGCGTGTTCAAACACACGGACGGCTACTACTACATCACCTACACCACGCACACCTGGCAGGACGTCAGCACCACCATCGGCTTCGCACGCAGCTCCGACCGGGTCAACTGGACCTTCCTGTACGACTACACGGTCCCGATCGCCAACCTGTCCCGCGCCTGGGCACCCGAGTGGTTCGTGGACAGCGACGGCAGCGTGAACATCATCGTGTCCTGCTCGGTCACCAGCGACGAGTGGATCTTCACGCCGTATCGGCTGAAGGCCACCAACTCCGCGCTCAGCGCGTGGAGTTCGCCGGTGGCACTGTCCGGTATCGGTGCCAACCACATCGACACGTTCATCGTGAAGACCGGGTCGACGTACCACGCGTTCACGAAGAACGAGACGACGAAGTACATCGAGTACGCGACCGCCTCCAGCCTCACCGGTTCGTACACCATCCAACGGACCGGCGACTGGGCGGGCTGGGGCGGCACCCGTGAGGGCCCGGCCCTGATCCAGCTCGACAACGGCGGCTGGCGGATCTTCTTCGACGGCTACGGCGACGGCAGTTACTACTACAGCGACAGCTACGACACCTTCGCCACCTGGAGCGCCCCGAAGAAGCTGCCGGGCATCTCCGGCACCGCACGCCACTTCACCGTGATCAAGGAGACGGTCTCCGGAGGGGTGAGCCTGTCGACCGGCGTCACCCGCTCCTTCCAGTCGGGCAACTACACCACCCGGTACTGGCAGGAGCAGTCCGCGCTGCTCAACCTGCCCGTGGTGAGCGGCTCCAGCAGCAGCGCGGAGAAGCAGGCCTCCACCTTCACCGTCGTGGCGGGACTCGCCGACGCCAACGGCTATTCGTTCCGGGACGCGGCCGGCAACTATCTGCGGCACTACGACTTCCGTGCTCGCTTCGACGCCAACGACGGGACGTCGACGTTCGCCAAGGACGCCACGTACATCGCCCGGACCGGCACGGCCGGCGGTTCGGTCCGCCTGGAGTCGTACAACTACCCGGGCTACTACCTGCGCCACTACAACTACCAGCTCCGCGTGGACGTCGCGGACGGCACCGACCTCTTCCGCCAGGACGGCTCCTTCGTCCCCGTCACGGCCTGGGCATGACCGCCACCCGCCAGAGACAAGGAGATCCGATGAGCGACCGATCCGGCCCGCTGCAGCCGTCCCGCCGGGGCGTGTTGGGGGCGATGGCCGCCCTCACCGCCGGTCTGACGCTCGGTGCCCCGTCCGCCCGTGCCGCGACGACCACCGCGTACGTGATGGGCTACTTCACGGAGTCGCCGAACGGCAACGGCTCCGACTACGGCCTCCATCTGGCCGTCAGCACCGACTCACTCCAGTGGACTCCGCTGAACCAGAACAACCCCGTCGTGACCCCGACCGGAGGCACCGGCGGACTGCGCGACCCGTTCATCCTGCGCAAGCAGGACGGCACGTTCGTGGTGCTCGCCACCGACCTCAAGGGCACCGACTGGAGCCTGCAGAGCCAGTACATCCATGTCTGGGACTCCACCGACCTACGCACCTTCACCAACTACCACCGGTTGAAGCTGCACGACATGGCCACGCACAGCTGGGCGCCCGAGGCGTTCTGGGACGCGGGCCGCGGCCAGTACGGGATCATCTACTCGGCCGTCAACTCCAGCGGCCACAACGTGATCCTGATCAACTACACCACTGACTTCGTGACGGCGTCGGCGGCACAGGTCTTCTTCGACCCCGGCTACGACGTGATCGACGGCGACCTGGCCGTGGGCGTCGGCGGCGTGAACTACCTGTACTTCAAGAAGGACCAGACGCTGGTGGGCGCCAGGTCCGCCTCCCTGGACCCGGGCAGCTTCACCGTGTTCAGCACGCCGGTCTCGCACGGCGGCACCGAGGCCCCGATCCTCGTGAAGTCCCAGACGTCGAGCACCTGGTACCTGTGGGGAGACACCTACACGCCCAACGGCGTCTTCTACGCCTGGCAGAGCAGCAACCTCGCCGCCGGCACCTGGACCGCGGTCGACCAACGCCTCTACACGCAGCCGGTGAACTCCAAGCACGCCACCATCCAGGCGATCACGACGACCGAGTACAACAACCTCCTCGCGAAGTGGGGCGCTCCGGCCTGGAACCGGCTCAAGTCCTACAACTATCCGGCGCGTTACGTCCGCCACTCCAACTACGTCGGCAGGATCGACGAGTACCCGTTCGACCCGTACACCGACTCCCAGTGGAAACTCGTGCCGGGTCTCGCCGACAGCGCGGGCGTGTCCTTCCAGTCGGTCAACTACCCGACCCGCTATCTGCGGCATTACGACTACCAGCTGCAACTGGACGTCAGCGACGGCACATCGACGTTCGCGCAGGACGCCACGTTCTACCGGACGGCGGGTCTGGCCGACACCTCATGGTCATCCTTCCGCTCCTACAACAACCCGGACCGTTACATCAGGCACGCCAACTACGTCCTGCGCATCGATCCCGTCTCCACCAGCACCGACAAGGCCGACGCCACCTTCTCGATCGGCTACTGACCTCCCTTCGCCCTCAGGAGACACCCCCCATGTCACCTCTCCGCAGAATTCTCGCCTGTCTGGCAGCGGCAACGGCCGCTCTCGGCGGGCTCACGGTGACCGCTCCCGCCGCGGCCGCCGCCGACTCGGGCTCGTTCAGCGTGCTCAGCTACAACGTCGCCGGACTGCCGGAGTCGCTGTCCAGCGCCTCCACGCCGCGGGACACCAGCACCACCGAGATAGGCCGGCGCATCGCCCCGTACGACATCGTCCACGTCCAGGAGGACTTCAACTACCACGCGTACCTGTACTCCACGGACACTCACCCCTACCGCACCGCGACCAGCGGCGGCGCGGGCATAGGCAGCGGACTCAACACCGTCGCCAACTACGCCTGGGACGGTGACGACTTCGAGCGCGTGGGCTGGAACGACTGCCAGTTGGACTCGGGCGACTGTCTGACCCCCAAGGGTTTCACCTTCATGCGCGAGCGCCTGGCCGAGGGCGTGTACGTGGACTTCTACAACCTCCACACCAACGCCGGCACCAACGACGGCGACCTGGACGCGCGCGCGGCCAACCTCGCCCAACTGACCTCGTTCATCGGCACCCACTCGGCCGGCAACGCCGTGGTGGTGATGGGTGACACCAACACCCGCTACACCCGCTCCGGCGACACCATCGCCGAGTTCGCCGCCGCCAACGGCCTCACCGACGCCTGGGTCAAGCTCGTCCGCGGCGGCACCCCGCCCGCCAAGGGCAGCGACGCGCTGGTGTGCGACCAGACCGGCGCCACCGTGCCCAACACCTGCGAGGTCGTCGACAAGGTCCTCTACCGCGGCAGCAAGCTGGTGACGCTGAACGCGACCACCTACAACAACGAGCACGCCAAGTTCCTGAACTCCGACGGGCTCATGCTCTCCGACCACGACCCGATCACGGTCGGCTTCACCTGGTCACGCAACTCCGCCTTCCAGCTCAGCGACCAGTTCGGCGGCCCGCACGGGGACTTCTTCAACGACATCGACAGTGTGCCGGCCGGCGCCCGGGCCACCGCCGTCTCGCTGCGCAGCGGTTCGCGCGTCGACCAGATGGGACTGACGCTGAGCACCGGCACGACGCTGGCGCACGGGGGCACGGGCGGCACCGCCTCGTCCCTCACCCTCGGCAGCGGCGAGTACGTCACCTCGGCGCAGCTGTGCCAGAGCGTGAGGGACAGCCACACGCGGATCTTCTACGCGAAGTTCAGCACCAACCTGGGCCGCGCTCTGGCGGGCGGCACGACGACGTCGGACTGTGTGACCCGCACCGCGCCGTCCGGCCGGCAGATCGCCGGCTTCCACGGTCGCGCGGGCGACGAGGTCGACAAGATCGGCTTCATCTACACCCAGCGCTGACCCGACCGTCCTGGACACCGGTGCCCCGCCGTGTTCTCGGACGCGGCGGGGCACGGACTTGCCCAACTCGCCTACGCCGAGGGCCACTCGGTGGCGTTCAGCGCGAGCGCCGCGTCGGTGGCGCCGGTGTCGTTCCAGCCGTCGCACAGCGTGTTGCCGGACTGGCCGGTACCGTCGTCGACCGGCGAACTCTCGCCCCCGAAGGCGACCTTGCCACTGCCGAGGGCGATGGTCGCGAATCACCCTCCGGTGTTGCCGGAGTAACCGCTGTGGTGGAGCAGGCCCTTGACGGACGAGTTGTCGGCGGGCTCGAGGGTGGCCGTCGTACCGCTGGCGGTGAGGCTTTTCGTCACGGCGCCGAACAACCCGTGCAGGACCGCGTTGCTGCTGTCGGAGATCGCCGCCGGACAGCCGGAGCCGATGTCCAGCGGGTTGATGGAGAAGCCGGACGGGTCGGTGCCGTCGAGCGCAGTTGACGATTCATCAGGATGACTCTGTCAGCCAGGGCCTGACCTGCTTGCGCGCCTCGTGCAGCCGGGACTTGAGCGTGCCGAGCGGGATGCCGACCCGCTCGGCCACCTCCGCGTACTCCAGCTGGCAGATGTCCCGGTAGACCAACGGCGCCACCAAATGCGGATGTTCCCGCTCCAGGCGCTCCAGTGCCTCCAGGAGGTCGACCCGGGATCCGGCGATGACGCTCGTGGTGCGCGGATCGACATGCTGCGACGCGTCGATGACGACCGGCTGCTCGGCCGCGTGCCGCTTCAGCTCGCGGTACTTCTGGCGGGCGCAGTTGGCGACCACCGTGTACAGCCAGGTGCTGAAGCGGCTGCGTCCCTCGAACGTGCTGATCTTCCGGGCCACCTGGAGGAGGACGTCCTGGGCCGCCTCCTCCGCGTCCTCACGGCAGGGCAGGAAGCGTCCGCAGCGCCGTACGACCTCGGGCTGGACCTTCTGGAGCAGTGCGTTCAGCGCCACCCCGTCACCGGCGGCCGCACGCAGAGCGAGCTCCTCGGTCTCCGCCGCGTCCTGCACTGGATGCTCCCCTCGCTGTCGATCAGAGGCGAGGCATGATAGTCGCAGGCTCTTCCTACCGGCTCGTGCAGGGCCCAGGTACTCCCAGGCTCAGTACGCGACGAGCCCGAGCTCCCGGAATTGCCTGCGCACGCGCTCCGTCAACGTCGGATCGGGAACCGGGTTGTCCCGCAGCGGGAAGGGGATCTCCAGGGCTTCGTACTTCGCAGCGCCGAGCTTGTGGAACGGCAGGACATCCACCCGATCGACATTGCCGAGTCCGGCGACGAACCGGGCGAGCCCGGCGACGGCCTCCGGGTCGTCGTTCCAGCCGGGGACGAGGACACAGCGGATCCACACGGGGATGCCAAGGCGGTCCAGGCGAGTGGCGAAGCCGAGCGTGGGCGCCAATTCTCCGCCGGTCAGCTTCCGGTACGTAGGGATGTCGAAGGACTTGATGTCCAGGAGCACCAGGTCTGTATCGGCGAGGAGTTGATCCGTGGCGCGGGCGCCGAGGAAGCCGGAGGTGTCGAGGGCCGTGTGCACTCCCGCCTCCCTGCAGCAGCGCAGGAGCTCTGCGGTGAAGGCCGGCTGGAGCAACGGCTCCCCTCCCGTGATCGTCACACCTCCCCCGGCCGTGGTGACGAAGGCCCGGTACTTGTCGATCTCCGCCATCACCTCGTCGACCGTGACCTCGCGGCCGTCCCGCATGTGCCAGGTGTCAGGGTTGGCACAGTAGAGGCAGCGCAACGGGCAGCCGTTGACGAAGAGGACGAACCGGGTCCCGGGCCCGTCCACGCCGGTGGACAGGTCCCACGAGTGGATCCGGCCGCTCGTCACGGGCTTCACAGCGTTCCGTGGAAGGTGCGGCTGATCACGTCGACCTGCTGCTCGCGGGTCAGCCGGACGAAGTTGACGGCGTATCCGGAGACCCTGATGGTCAACTCCGGGTACTTCTCCGGGTGTTCCATCGCGTCCTCCAGTGTAGCCCTGTCGAGGACGTTGACGTTCATGTGGAAGCCGCCGGACGCCATGTACGCGTCGAGGATGCCGACCAGATGGCCGACGCGCTCGCCGGGCGCGTGTCCCAGTCCCTCCGGGGTGACCGTCGTCGTCAGCGAGATGCCGTCGCGGGCCCGCTCGTAAGGGAGCTTGGCGACGGAGAGAGCGGAGGCGGCCACTCCATGACGGTCGCGGCCGTTCATGGGGTTGGCGCCAGGTGCGAAGGGCTGTCCGGCACGCCGACCGTCGGGGGTGTTGCCTGTGTGCTTGCCGTAGACGATGTTCGAGGTGATCGTGAGGACCGACTGGGTGTGCTCGGCGTCCCGATAGGCAGGGTGCTTGCGCACTTTGGCCATGAAGGACTCGACCAACCCGACGGCGATGGCGTCCGCACGATCGTCGTTGTTGCCGTACGCCGGGAACTCACCCTCAACCACGTAGTCCACGGCCAGGCCGGTGTCGTCCCGGATCACCTTCACCCGCGCGTGCTTGACGGCGGACAGGCTGTCGGCGGCGACCGACAGACCCGCGATGCCGCAGGCCATGAAGCGGTGCACGGGATGGTCGTGCAGGGCCATCTCGAGGCGCTCGTAGGCGTACTTGTCGTGCATGTAGTGGATGACGTTGAGCGTATTGACGTAGGTCCCCGCGAGCCAGTCCAGCATGCGGTCGTACGCCGTCGACAGCTCCTCGTACTCCAGGTACTCACCGGTCAGCGTGTGCGCCTCGGGGGCGATCTGCTCGCCGCTCATCTCGTCCCGGCCGCCGTTGATCGTGTACAGCAGCGCCTTGGCGAGATTGACCCGGGCTCCGAAGAACTGCATCTGCTTGCCGACCGCCATCGCCGACACGCAACATGCGATCGCCGTGTCGTCACCGGTGCACGGGCGCATCAGCTCGTCGGACTCGTACTGGACGGCGCTGGTGTCGATCGAGACCTTGGCGCAGAACTCCTTGAACCCCGCCGGCAGCCGGGGCGACCACAGCACCGTCAGGTTGGGCTCGGGCGCCGGGCCGAGGTTGTAGAGGGTCTGCAGGAAGCGGAAGGAGGTTCGGGTGACCAGGGGACGGCCGTCCGCGCCGAGGCCACCGATGGACTCCGTCACCCAGGTCGGGTCGCCGGAGAACAGTGCGTCGTACTCGGGAGTACGCAGGAAGCGCACGATCCGGAGCTTGATCACGAAGTCGTCGATCAGCTCCTGGGCGCGGCTCTCGTCGATCGAGCCCTCCTCCAGGTCCCGGTGGAGGTAGACGTCCAGGAAGGTGGAGGTGCGGCCCAGAGACATCGCGGCGCCGTTCTGTTCCTTCACGGCGGCGAGGTAGCCGAGGTAGAGCCACTGCACGGCTTCGTGGGCGGTGGTGGCAGGGCGGGAGACGTCGCAGCCGTAGGTGGCAGCCATCCGCGTGAGCTCGCCCAACGCCCTTATCTGCTCGGCGAGTTCCTCCCGGTCGCGGATGACGTGCTCCGTCGACGGCGCAGCGTCCAGCAACGCGCGCTCGGCGCGCTTGGCCTCGGTCAACCGGTCCGTGCCGTACAACGCCACCCGCCGGTAGTCGCCGATGATCCGGCCGCGGCCGTACGCGTCGGGCAGCCCCGTGATGATTCCTGCCTTGCGGGCGGCGCGCATCTCGGGGGTGTACGCGTCGAAGACGCCGTCGTTGTGGGTTTTGCGGTACGTGCCGAAGACGCGGGTCACGAAGGCGTCGGGCTCGTAGCCGTACGCCTTCAGACTGTTTTCGACCATCCGCAGACCACCGTTCGGCATGATGGCGCGCTTCAGCGGGGCGTCGGTCTGCAGGCCGACGATCAGCTCCCGCTCGCGGTCGATGTATCCGGGCGCGTGCGAGGTGATCGTCGAAGGGGTATTGGTGTCGACGTCGAGGATGCCCCTGCGCCGCTCTTCCGGGAACAGGGCGCTGACCTTCTCCCAGACCTCCCGGGTACGGTCCGTCGGGCCGGCCAGGAAGGCCGCGTCACCGTCGTACGGCGTGTAATTGGCCTGGATGAAGTCGCGTACATCGACACTCTCGCGCCACTGCGTCCCGGCGAAACCGCGCCATTCCTCGGACGCGCGCGTTCCGACCGTCACTGTCGCTGTCATCGCCGGTTCTCTCCCTCAGCTCCGCACGGGAACGTCTTCTTTTCGATACTTGTGTGACGCGATGGCCACCGGGAGGGCCGTGCAGTGCCCATGCCCCCGCCGTCCGGCCTCCGGCGGGGGCCGTTCGGCCCC
This sequence comes from Streptomyces sp. NPDC027189, assembly GCF_055566975.1. Classification (NCBI taxonomy): domain Bacteria; kingdom Bacillati; phylum Actinomycetota; class Actinomycetes; order Kitasatosporales; family Streptomycetaceae; genus Streptomyces; species Streptomyces sp. NPDC027189. The sequence goes on along the minus strand of NZ_JBVHRI010000006.1, from coordinate 504,159 downwards.
CTGGACCCAGGCGCTCACACGGCAGGGAGGTCCGGCCTGACGAGCGTGCCCGACCTGCCGTGGACGATCTCGTACGCCGCGTCCAGGGCGCCGATCGCGGCCAGTCCCCCGGTACGTTCGACGAACCGGGCGGCGGCCTCGGCCTTGGGGCCCATCGAACCGTCCGGGAAGCCGCCCTGGCGCAACTCGGTGGGCGTGGCGCCGAGGACGGGCCGCTGGTGGGGGGTGCCGTAGCCGTCGTAGACACACGGCACGTCGGTGAGGATGAGCAGGAAGTCGGCCTTCAGGTCCTCGGCGAGCAGGGCCGCCACCAGGTCCTTGTCTATGACCGCCTCTGTTCCCGTCAGCGCCCCGGTGTCGTGGTCGGCGACGACGGGGACGCCACCACCGCCTGCGCAGATGACGAGCGTGCCGCTGTTGAGCAGTTCGTGGACGGTCTCGGTCTCGACGATCCGCTCGGGCGCCGGAGAGGGGACGACGCGGCGCCAGCCGCTGCTGTCCGCGGCAAGGTGCCAGCCATGCCTCCGGGCCAGCGACGCAGCCAGTTCGTAGGGGTACACCTGGCCCACGAACTTTGCGGGACGGTCGAAAGCCGGGTCGTCGGCGCGAACAAGGGTGTGGGTCACCAGCGTGGCGATCCGGTGTCCGGGCAGGGCGTTGTAAAGGGTGCGGGCCAGCAGGGAGCCGATCATGCCTTGGGTCTGGGCGCCGAGCAGGTCCAGCGGATACGGGGCACGGAGGGCAGAATCGGCGGCGCTCTCGATGGCGAGCAGGCCGATCTGGGGGCCGTTGCCGTGGGTGATGACGATCTCGTGCTCGTGGGCCAGGGCGGCGATCGCGGTGGTCACCCGGTCGATGTTCGCCTGCTGGACGGCCGCGTCGGGGTGTTCGCCGCGGTGCAGGAGGGCGTTGCCGCCGAGGGCGATGACCATGCGCATGGTTCAGTCCTCCAAGGGACGGCGAGTACGGCCTTGATGGTGCACAGCCGGTTCTCCGCGTGGTCGAAGACGAGGGAGGCGGGCCAGGTGCTCCTTGCGCGAGTTGCCGAGGATGGAGCGTTCCGCGAACGATTCTTCCGCGCGGGCCCGCTCGTGGTGAGTGGCCGCCTTTCCCGCCGCCGGGGCCATGGGTCCCGGCGTGTCGTCCCGATCGGTCCCCGGCCGGGACAGGGACAGGGACAGGGACAGGGACAGGGACAGCCTTCAGGAGGAGAGGTCGACCCCGTAGATCGTGCGTCCGGCAAAGAGTTGACGGCCGGTGACCAACTCGGACTCGATGCGGATGAAGACTTCCTCGGGGGCAGGCACCCATGAGAGCGGACTGCTCAGGGACAACCGGGCGTGCTCGGCCGGATCGGTCACCACCGTGGCGCAGCCGGTGACCACGACACTCCAGCCGGACTGCGTCGCCGCATCCACCTGGTCCGCTTCAAAGGCGACCACCGCGCCATCGACGGCACCGGCCAGCTCCGAGTCCGCCGAGGTGCGCAGCAGTACCGCGGAATCGCTGTCCAGGCAGAAGTTGACCGGCAGGACCGCGGGCAGGGCGTGGCGCGTGTGGACGATGCGGCCGATCGGTGCGCCCTGCAGCAGACGGAGGCACTCTTGCCGGTCGAGGTCACGGAAGCCGTCGTTGGGGTTCATCACGGAGATCACTTTCACGCGGTACAGCGGGTACGCGTTTCATCCTGTGGGGCTGCGGGGGACGGAAGCGAGGGCCCATCGGTCCATGCCGACCGGAGCGTGGCCGCTCGCCGGCCCCCGCGACTGACCCGGGTCAGCGCACCTCGATCCGGCGCCCGGTGGTGCTGACGGGCTCGATACGCACCCACACGTCACGCTCACCGCCTGCCCATGGACCGCTGTACGCAAGCGCCTTCAGTCGTTCCACGGCGTCGGGCTCCGTCACAGCTAGGGCGCGGCCGCGTATGAGCACGCTCCAGCCCTGGCTGAGCGCCTCGTCTATGTGGTCGACCTCGAAGGCGATGTGTGCCCCGACGGCTGTCGCGGGCACGGCGTCGGGTGCCGCCCTGAAGGTGACCGCACCGTCGATGACGCTGTAGTTGAGCGGGACGATGATCGGCCCGTCCGGCGTGTCTATCGCGAGCCTTCCGACGCCGTGCCTCGAGAGCCGTGTCCGGCACTCCTCGGCGCTGAGTTCGATCAGCTCGGGATGGCGGGCGGCCCGGCCGATACCGGGTGGCAGGTCCGCGTCACCACCGCGCAGGGCCGCCACGCTGGTCTCCAGCGCGTCGGCGAGCCGGATGAGGGCGGCGATCCCGGGCATCGCGGTGGACTGTTCCTCCAGGTACTGGACGTAGCCAGGAGCCGTGCCCGCCCGCGAGGCCGCCTCCTCCCGGGTCAGCCCAAGTTCCTCGCGTCGCCCGGCGATGCGACGCCCGATGTCGCCCTTCGCGCTGTCCGCCGTGGTGGACGCCGCGCGCGGCGCTGTCTGTTCGGACATGATCCTTCACTTCTTCCTGTCAGGGCATCCTGAGCGTCAGGGCGTCGTGCTGCGGCCCACCGAGGACGACCTTGAGCGCGCCGGTGTCGGCGGCCCTCGAGAAGACGTCGTACGCCTCCTCCATGGCGTCGAGCGGGAAGGTGTGGGTGACCATGGACGACGCGGGCAGGTGGCCGGCGGCCATCATGCGCAGCAGGGTCGGAGTGGAGTACGTGTCGACCAGGCCGGTGGTGATCGTCACGTTCTTGATCCACAGGTCTTCGAGGTGCAGTGTCGCGGGCTTGCCGTGCACGCCGACGTTGGCCACGTGCCCGCCCGGCCGCACCATGCGCGTACACGTCTCGAAGCTCTCCGGCACCCCGACCGCTTCGATGACCACGTCGGCTCCGAGGCCCTGCGTGAGGTCGGCAACCAGCTGCTCTGCCTCCTCGCCGGCCACTGCCACGGCGTCGGCGCCAAGATGTTTGGCGGCGTCCAGCCGAGCCGGGGCGAGATCCACGACGATGATCTTCTCGGGGGTGTAGAGCCGTGCCGTGGCGATCGCGGCCAGGCCGATGGGCCCCGCACCGACCACGACGACGGTGTCTCCGGGCCGCACCCGCCCGTTCAGCACACCCACCTCGTAGGCGGTGGGGAAGATGTCGGCGAGCAGCACGGCGTCCTTGCTCTCCAACGCGCCGGGCAGCAGATGCGTGGACAGGTCGGCGTGCGGCACGCGCACGTACTCGGCCTGTGTGCCGTCGATCAGGTGGCCGAGGATCCAGCCCCCGCCGTCGCGGCACTGCCCGTACGTGCCTTCGCGGCAGAAGCGGCAACGGCCGCACGCCGTGATGCACGAGACCAGGACACGATCGCCGGGGCGCACCGTGCGGACGTCGCTGCCCACCTCGACGATCTCCCCGACGGATTCGTGCCCGAGCACGGTGCCTGCGCGTACCTCCGGGACATCGCCCTTGAGGATGTGCAGGTCGGTTCCGCAGATGGTGACCGCGTCGACCCGGACGATCGCGTCGGTGGCGTCCTGGATGGCGGGGTCGGCGACGTCCTCCCATGCGGCCTTTCCGGAGCCGTGGAATACGAGTGCCTTCATGACGATCCCTTCCTGGGCCTGACGGATACCGGTCGTGAGGGACGGCAACGGGGCCATCGGCCCCCTGGCGGCGCCCCTCGGCTTCCGCCGGAATCATCGGTTCCGGCTAAGCTTGGATGCTGCTGGACGGCCTCGTCGCGCGCGGAGTCACCTCGTATGTCCAGCCTGACCGTGGCAGATGTTGTCCACATGGGCCGGTTGGTCCCCATAGCCGGACCGAGCGGGCCCTTTCGAACCGACCGACGCCTGCGCGTGAGCGCGTCAAACCGACCGCTCCTCATCAACCCGGGCCGACCGGCCCAACGCCCCACGCGAGCGGGCTCCGGACGGCCCCGTGATGCCGTCCGGTCGGCCCCTGCCGCCGCTCACTCCCGGATGTCACGTTGCTGTCCTCGATGACGAGGAGGTGCACTGCAATGCGCGGGACCAAGCGTGTGAGGCAGCTGCTGTGGCGGTGGCGGAGCAATCCGCTGCGACGGCACGACGACGTCATGGAGGCGTGGATCCTGCTGGCCGTCTGGACGGTCATCTTGTTGGGAGGCACCGTGGTCGGCGTGGTGGCGGCCCATGCCGCCGACGAGTCCTTCCGGCAGCTGCGCCACGGGCGGCACTCGGTCCAAGCCGTCCTCGTCGAGGGCACGACACGAACTGTGCCGACGGCGGAAGGCACAGCCTATGACCGTGTCCGGGCGAAGGTCCGCTGGGAAGCGTCGGACGGCTCCACCCATACCGGCCGGGCCCTGGTGGACTCCGGGCACCGGGCCGGATCGCATGTCGTGGTCTGGCTGAACGGCGCGGGGCAGCCCACCACGGAGCCGCCGACCGCCTCGAAGGCGGCTTGGGAGGCGGGCACGCTCGGCGCCGGGGCCGCGGTCGCCTTCGCCGGCCTTACGTTCGCCGCCGGCCGCGTCGCGCAATGGCGGCTCGATCAGCGCCGCTACGACCAATGGGGCCGCGAGTGGTACCAGCTCGGAGCTCAGGGGGGACACAAGACCACATGACCCGTAGCGGTTGGCCCCGCCCACAGGCCGACCGTCCCCGTGAAGCCGACCTCGCAGGGCGGCCTCGCCCTGGTCGCCCCTCTGCCGCACGAGCACGCACCGCACATGGCCGGTCACCTGGGTCGACCGGCCTCCCAGGACGGGTCCACAGGGCCCTCGCGACGTCACTCGCGGCACGCTCAGACTGGTCTTGAGCCCGACCCGGCGATTTGCCCGCCGGGGTGAAGGAGCTGATCACCATGACGACTCTGGTGGGATTCCCGGACCGTCCGGTCCGGGTGAACGCACGTCTCGACGCACCGTTGTCCCGGTGGCTGTGGCTGGTGAAGTGGATCCTGGCCATCCCGCACTACGTGGTGCTGTTCTTCCTCTGGGTTGCCTTCTCCGTGGTGAGCGTGATCGCGTTCTTCGCCATCCTGTTCACCGAGCGCTATCCGCGCCCACTCTTCGATTTCAACCTGGGTGTGCTGCGGTGGAGTTGGCGAGTCGCCTACTACTCGTACGGCGCCCTCGGCACCGACAGGTATCCGCCGTTCAGCCTGGGCGAGGAACCGGACTACCCCGCGCGGCTGGACATCGCCTATCCGGAGCGGCTCTCCCGCGGTCTGGTGCTGGTGAAGTGGTGGCTCCTGGCCATCCCGCACTACATCGTCATCGGCTTCTTCCTCGGCGGCGTCCGCCACGGCTGGTGGGACAGCGGACTCATCACCGTGCTGACGGTCATCGCCGCCGTGATCCTGGCGTTCACCGAGAAGTATCCGAAGGATCTGTACGACCTCATACTCGGCCTCAACCGGTGGGTGCTGCGAGTCGCCGCGTACGCGGCCCTGATGACGGACAGATACCCGCCGTTCCGCCTCGACATGGGCGGCTCGGAGCCGACTGTCCCGCAGGACCAGCCGTGATCAGCGCGGTGGTGAAAGGCTTCCATCGCCGCACGGGCCCCGGGGAGGTGGTCAACCCCCGGGGCCCGTGCGAGCGCTGCGGATCGTCTGGATGGTCAGTCGTGCGGAATCACCGCGACCGGGGCAGCCGAGTGGTGCAGTACGGCTTGTGTCACGGGTCCAATGTGAGAACCGCCGGGCGTACGACGATTGCGACGGCCTACGACGACCAGTGAGGCATCCCGGGAAGCGTCGACCAGGTGGGATCCCGCGCTGCCGATGACGGCCTGCTCCTTCACCTCGATGCGGGGGAACTTCTCTCGCCACGGCCGCAGTACCTCGGTCAGTCGGTGCTGTACCTGCGCGCCCAGCTCCGCATTGAGCTGAGGGACGAGGACACCGCCGTATCCGTAACACCGGGTGCCAGTGGGACCGGGTGCCCAGCACACGCAGCCGGGCCACGCCGACGGTGACATGACGGGTGGCCATATCTGTCCCTCCCTTGATCGGTGCTGTCTAGGTGGCGGCCGACGCGCCGTCGGCGCGGTTCGCGAGGGTGGCGCGGCCTGCTTCGAGACGAGCGGCCGGGACGCGGAACGGCGAGCAGGAGACGTAGTCGAGGCCGGTGTCGTGGAAGAAGTGGATGGAGTCGGGGTCACCGCCGTGTTCGCCGCAGACGCCGATCTTCAGGCCAGGGTTCGTGGCGCGGCCCTCCTCGACGGCGATACGGACCAGGCGACCCACCCCGTCACGGTCGAGGGTTTCGAAGGGCGAGGTGGCGAAGATGCCCTGGGCGAGATACGCCGGGAAGAAGGACGCCTCGACGTCGTCGCGGGACAGGCCCCACGCCGTCTGTGTCAGGTCGTTGGTCCCGAAGGAGAAGAAGTCGGCGGCCTCGGCGATACGGCCGGCGGTCAGCGCGGCACGCGGCAGTTCGATCATCGTGCCGATGGGACAGTCGATCGTGCGCCCCAAGACGTCCGACACCTCGGCGAGTACGCGCTCCGCGGCCGTCCGCACGATCCGCAGCTCCTCGACCGTGCCGACCAACGGCACCATGATCTCGGCCTTGGGGTTTCCCCCTGCCTCCAGCCGCTCCACGACGGCCTCGGCGATCGCCCGTACTTGCATCTCGACCAGACCGGGCACGACGAGTCCCAGACGCACGCCGCGCAGCCCGAGCATGGGGTTGCTCTCGTGCATCCGCTCGACAGCCGCCAGCAGGCGCTCGTCGCGCGTGGTCGGGTGGGTGGCGACGCGTACGGCGAGTTCGGTGCGGTCGGGCAGGAACTCGTGCAGCGGCGGGTCGATGAGCCGGATCGTCACCGGCAGGCCGTCCATCGCGGCCAGGATTCCGGCGAAGTCGGCCCGCTGGAGCGGCAACAGCGCGTCCAGGGCGGCACGCCGTCCGGTCTCGTCCGCGGCGAGGATCATCGCCTCGACCAGGTTCCGCCGCTCGCCGAGGAACATGTGCTCGGTGCGGCACAGTCCGATGCCCTCGGCCCCGTAGCGGCGGGCGCGAGCCGCGTCCTCGGGGGTGTCGGCGTTGGCGCGTACGCCCAAGCGCCGTACGGAGTCGGCGTGTTCGAGGGTACGGGCCACGGCTCCGGTCAGTGCCCCGTCGCGTTCTCCGGTGTCCAGGAAGCGGCCCACCGGCGAGTCGGTGAGCGGCAGGGACCCGAGGTGGACCGTGCCCGCCGTGCCGTCCACGGAGATCACCGTGCCTTCGGCGAGCACGGTCCGGTCGGGTGCGGTGAGCGTCCGTGCCTCGATGTCCACCGTCAGTTCCTCGGCCCCGCACACACAGACCTTGCCCATCCCGCGCGCCACGACGGCCGCGTGGCTGGTCTTGCCGCCGCGGCTGGTGAGCACGGCCTCGGCCGCGACCATCCCGGGCAGATCATCGGGGGTGGTCTCGCGGCGTACGAGGATCACCTTCTCCCCCGTCGCGGCGCGGCGCACCGCCTCCGCCGGGTCGAAGACGATCGCTCCGACAGCAGCGCCGGGAGAGGCCGCGACGCCGTGCGCCAGCGGCTTCGTTTCGGCATGTCCCTCGAAGCGGGGGAACATCAGTCGGGCGAGCTGTGCCCCGCCGACGCGGACGAGCGCCTCGTCCTCGCCGATCATATTCTCGTCGACGAGCGCCTCGGCAATACGGAAGGCGGCCTCGGCGGTGCGCTTGCCGACCCTGGTCTGGAGCATCCAGAGCGTGCCCCGCTCGATGGTGAACTCGACGTCGCACAGATCGCGGTAGTGGTGCTCCAACGTACCCATGTGGTCCATGAGTTGCCGGTACGAGGACGGGTCGAGCCGTTCCAGTTCGGCCAGCGGCACGGCGTTGCGGATGCCGGCGACCACGTCCTCGCCCTGGGCATCCGGCAAGTAGTCGCCGTAGACGCCGCGGGCGCCGGTGGCCGGGTCGCGGGTGAAGGCGACGCCGGTGCCGGAATCCGGGCCGAGGTTGCCGAAAACCATGACCTGGATGTTGACGGCGGTGCCAAGGTCATCGGGAATGTGTTCGCGGCGGCGGTAGAGCCGGGCCCGCTCGCTGTTCCAGGAGCGGAAGACCGCCTGGATCGCGCGGTACAGCTGCTCGCCCGGGTCCTGCGGGAACTCCTCGCCCGTCGCGCCCCGGATCACCTTCTTGAAGTCCTCGACGAGCAGGGCGGGATCGTCGTTGCTCCCGCGCCGGTCGAAGAGCTCGGGAGCGATGCCGAGGACGGTACGGCCGTACATCTGGAGGAGCCGGCGGTAGGAGTCCCAGGCGAACCGTTCGCGGCCGGTGGCCTTGGCGAGCCCGAGGACGGATTCGTCGCCGAGGCCGATGTCGAGGATGGTCTCCATCATCCCGGGCATCGAGAACTTGCTGCCCGAACGCACCGACAGCAGCAGCGGGTTCTCCCGTCCGCCCAGCTCACGGCCGGTCCGGCGCTCCAACTCGGCCAGCATGTGGGCGGCTTGGGCGCCCAGCTCCCCGGGTTCCTCGCCGGTGGCCAGGTACTCCCGGCAGGCGTGGGTGGTGACGGTGAAGCCGGGCGGTACGGGCAGTCCCAGCCGGGTCATCTCCGCGAGGTTGGCTCCCTTGCCGCCGAGGAGGTCCGCCATGTCACGGCTGCCCTCGGCGAAGTCGTACACGTACTGGGTCATTTCTCCCACCCTCCGGGGTGTTCAGACGTGCGGGACGACGGCAACGGGGCAGGGTGCGTGGTGCAGCACGGCGTGTGCGACCGGGCCGACATGGGTGCCGAGACGGGCTTCCCTCACCCGGCGTCCCACCACGACGAGAGCCGCACCGGTCGAGGCGCGCACCAGCTCACTGGCCGCACGCCCTTCGGTCACGGTCTCGGCGACGGCTACCTCGGGGAACTTCTCGCACCAAGGGCGCAGCGCCGCGACCACGGCGTGCTCGTGCTCGGCGAGCAGCTCCGGGCCGTTCACCGGGGCGAGCCTGTCCACCGCCGTGAAGGCCGACGGGGCACTGAAGGCGTGCATCACCCGCAGCGAGGCTCCACGGCGTCGGGCGGCGTCGAAGGCGAACTCGATCAGTTCGTCACAGGGCTGGTCGATGCCGAGGCCGAGAACGACGTCGCGGTAGGGGGTCTCGGGTATCTCCTCGGGGGAAATCCCGTCCACTGCCGAGAAATGCTCGTCGGCGACGCACTCTCCCGCCCGGACCAGCACCACGGGATGCGGTGCCCTGGCGACGATCCGTTGCGACACCGACCCCGTCAGGAACCCCGCGACGCCGCCGAGTCCGCGGGAGCCGAGAACCAGCAGATCAGCCTGCTCGGCAGCCGACAGAAGGGCCCCGACCGGCGCGTCCGCCACGGACTGGTCGATGACCTGCAGGCCGGGGTGCGCGGCGCGCATGCTGTCCGATGCCCGGGCCAGCATGTCCTCGGCCCAGGACCGCTGCGACATATCCGCGGGCACGTCCGGGGCCGGCCGCGGCTGCCACTCCCATGCGTGCACCAGGCGCAGCGCCGTGCCTCGGCGCATGGCTTCCCGGGCCGCCCAGTGGGCAGCGGCCAGACTTTCGGGAGAACCGTCGATCCCCGCGGCAACGTGTCGAAGCATGATCCGCACCTCCTGAATGCATGCCCGTGGATTGCTCTCCCGTCGAGCCTGGTACCGGGGAGAGCAGGGTTGCAGGGGCCGGGCAGGCCCTTCCGAGGGTCCTTCGGCCCAAGGCTGTCCCAGCGCCCACGGCACGGGCGGCGTCCCTCCCGCAATGGCTCGGGGACCGGCTCGACCTCAGCTCGACCGATGCCATGCGGCCCGGCCTCGGGGCCGGGTGGCCCATGGTGAAGGCGGGGTGCCGGGGCGAGATTGGAATCGGCAGGATCACGTTCCCCGGAAGAGGACAGGATCATGAACGCTTCCCCCACTTCCAGCATGCTGCGGGCGTTGCCCGCCGACCACAGCGAGCGACTGATGGGCATCGCCCGGGTGGTGTCGTTCCCCGAGGGAACTCGGCTGTTCGAGGAGGGACGGCGCGCGGACCGGTTCTGGATCATCCGGACCGGCACGGTGGCTCTCGACATGCATGTGCCCGGCCGCCGCGCGGCCGTCATCGAGACCCTCGGACACAACGAACTCATCGGCTGGTCCTGGCTGTTCGGGCCGCACATCTGGCACCTGGGCGCCGAGGCCATGAGCCCGGTGCGCGCGTACGAGTTCGACGCCGAGGCGGTACGCGCCATGTGTCAGGCCAATCCCGCGCTGGGAATGACAGTGGCCCAGTGGGTAGGTGACATCGTCGCGCGCCGTCTGCGGTCGGCCAGGACCCGGCTGCTGGACCTGTACGCGCCCTACGGCAGCGGAAGCCCTCGTTGACTGCGTCGGAAACCACCAAGGAGTCACCGTGCATGGGAGCCCGCACATCGTGAGCGATGTGATGACCCACACCGTCGCAGCCGTCGGCCGTGGGGCCAACTTCAAGGAGATCGTGCAGCTGATGGAGCAGTGGAAGGTCAGCGCCCTTCCGGTCCTCGAGGGTGAGAACCGCGTGGTCGGCGTCGTCTCCGAGGCCGACCTGCTGCACAAGGAGGAGTACCGCGACGGCGACCCGGACCGCTCTGCGCAACTGCGGCGCCCCTCCGGCCTCGCCAAGGCCGACGCGGTGACCGCCGGGGAGCTGATGACGTCGCCGGCCCTCACCGTCCGGGCGAACGCGACCCTGGCACAGGCCGCCCGGACCATGGCACACGCCAAGGTGAAGCGGCTCCCCGTCGTTGATGAGACCGGCAGGCTCGAAGGCGTCGTCAGTCGCGGCGATCTCCTCAAGGTGTTCCTCAGGGACGACGAGGACATCGCCGAGGAGGTCCGCAGGGAAGTCGTGTCGTACCTGTTCCGCGCGCCGTTGTCCCCTGTCCGTGTGCAGGTGCGGGAGGGCGTCGTCACACTCGCCGGCCAGGTCAGGGACACCTCCTTGGTGCCGGTGGCCGCGCGCCTGGTGCGGGCCGTCGAAGGTGTGGTGGACGTGGACTTCGAGCTGACCGGCCCGGCCCGCCCGCCGCAGCCGTGACGCGGGGCCGAACATACGACTACGCTCTGGTTGGGCTGGTCGGCCCTAGTGCGTTCGGTTCCGCAGGGCCATGATCGTCGTCACAGTCAGCACGTGGTCCGCAGGCCACCAGTGAACAAGGGGTCGTCATGGCCGAGGCGCGTACCTTTTCGGAGCAGAACCCCATCCGGGTCTTCCTGCTGGACGACCACGAGGTCGTACGCCGAGGTCTGACCGACCTCCTGGACGCCGAGCCGGACATCTCGGTGGTCGGCGACGCGGACAGCGTCGAGCACGCGCTGGTGCGTGGCCCGGCGCTGCGTCCGCACGTGGCCGTCCTCGATGTCCGTCTGCCGGACGGTGACGGCATCAGCGTCTGCCGGGAGCTGCGCAGCCAGATGCCGGAGCTGTCCTGTCTGATGCTGACGTCGTTCGACGACGAGGAAGCGCTGCTCGACGCGATCATGGCCGGAGCCTCGGGCTATGTGCTCAAGCAGATCAAGGGCTCCGACCTGGTAGCTGCGGTACGCACGGTCGCTTCCGGTCAGTCGATGCTGGACCCTACGACGACTGCCCGGCTGATGCGCTCCCTGCGCGCGGACCCCACCGAGGCACCCGCCCTGGCACCCGAGCTCGCCAGTCTGTCACCGCGCGAGCGGGACATTCTCGCGCTGATCGGTGACGGACTCACCAACCGCGAGATCGGCAAGAAGCTCTATCTGTCCGAGAAGACGGTCAAGAACCACATCTCCCGGCTGCTCGCGAAACTCGGTGTCCAGCGCCGAGTCCAAGCGGCCGTCCTGGCCAGCCACCTCGAACGGCCCGACTCCACCGACCACCCGACGCGCTGAGTCCTGCGGGCCCCTCCGCCCCCGCGATCGTAAGGACGCCGTGTGACGATCAGCTTCCCGCCACGTCGCCGTCCGGACTCACGGGAACCCGCCACACCAGCCTCGTACCGCCGCCCTCCGGCCGTTGACCGAGCGTCAGTGTGCCGCCGAGAGTCACGGCCCGCTCCTCCAGGTTCTTGAGCCCACTGCGCCGGACGTCGCTGGGCACTCCACAGCCGTCATCGATCACCGTGAGCGTCAACTCCCCTCCGGCGCACTGAAGTCGAACGTCCACGGTTTGAGCGCCGGAGTGCCGAGCCGCGTTGCTGAGTGCCTCGGCGAGCACGGCGACCGCGTGGTCCGCGATGTGCTCCGGGACATCCGTCTCGACGAGCCCCTCGATCCGTAGCGCGGGCGGGAAACCGAACGATGTGGTGGATGCCGTCACCGCCTCGGACACCCGGCCGCGCAGACCGTTGCCTTCCCTGCCCTTCCCGCCGTGGGTACGCAGACCGAAGATCGTGGATCGGATGATCTTGATGGTGTCATCGAGGTCGTCGACGGTACGGGTCAGACGCTCCATGCCCTCGGGATGCTCCATGAAGCGCTGGGTGCTCTGCAGGGTCATCCCGGCCGCAAAGAGCCGCTGGATGGCCAGGTCGTGCAGATCCCGCGCGATGCGGTCCCGGTCCTGGAGGAGCGTGATCTGTTCCGCGTCCCGCCGCCGCTCGGCCAGTTCCAGGGCAAGTGCCGCCTGGTCGGCGAACCCGAGCAGTAGTCCGGTGTCCGCGTCGCCGAACTGTGAACCGCCCGGCACTCGCCCGAGCAGCAGTACGCCCCGCGCCTTCCCGCTGGTGCCGAGCGGTACCGCGACCACGGGTCCGAGTCCGGCCCACTGGGGCTCCCGCTCACCGGTGCGGGAATCGTGTTCGATGTCGGCGCTTACCACCGGCTCCGCGGAGCTCAGTGCGGCCGCGACGAAGCCGTCCCGGGCGGGCATCACCAGGCCGCTGCGCTGCTCCGCGCCCAGACCGACCGCGAGCGCCGGCCGCAGCGCCTCGTCACCCGGCAGGCGCTCCGCGATCATCCCCATGTCCGCGGAGGCGATCTTCCGGGCCTCGTCGACGATCAGCTCCAGGACCTCCGAGCTCGGTGCCCCCGTCAGGAGCATGCTCGTGACCTTTCCGCTCGCCCGCTGCCAGCGCTCGCGAAGGCTCGTCTCCTCATACAGCCGTGCGTTCTCGATGGCGACTCCGGCTGCCACCGCGAGCGTCGACAAGACGGACTCGTCCTCCGCGTCGAACTCCTTGTCGCTCCGCTTCTCGGTGAGGTACAGGTTCCCGAACACTTTGTCGCGCACCCGGATCGGTACGCCCAGGAAGGAGTGCATGGGTGGGTGATGGGCCGGAAAGCCGTACGACTCCGGATGCTCCGAGAGCTCCGGCAGCCGCAGGGGTACCGGATGCCGAATGAGCTCGCCGAGCAGCCCGTGCCCGCTGGGCAGCGCCCCGATCTCCGACCGCCGCTCCTCGTCGATGCCGACGGTGATGAACTCGGACAGCTTCCGGTCGCCGCCGATCACGCCCAGCGCCCCGTACTCGGCGTCCACCAGGGCTACCGCGGCCTCGACGATGCCGCGCAGCACCTGCGGAAGGTCCAGCTCCCGCCCGACCGACAGAACGGCCTCCAGCAGGCTGTGCAGGCGGTCCCGGGTACCCCGCACCGCGGCGATGCGCACCTGTAGCTCGCCCAGCAACTCGTCCAGCCGAAGTTTGGGCAAATGCTGTTCGGTGTCTCCGCGCGCGTCCGCGCCCATCGCTTCCTCCGGCCAATTCGGCGGACAAGAGACCGCGCACCAGTTCGCCTGCCCTCACCGTACTGCTTGGGTGGCCTCGGCATCACCACGAAATGGCCCGAAGGCAGGAATCCTGAACGCAGTTCAAGCAATCCGGGCATCGCCGGGCCCTCATCGGGTCACACCATGTTTCCGGTCGGAATCAGGGGGCGGAGCGGTTGTGGCGAACGCCGAGGAGGCGGGGCCGGCGCTTCAGAAGCGCCGGCCCCAAGCCGCGGGGTCGTGCCGCCGCAGTGGTCGGCCGACGGGCACGGTTCAGCTCTTCCGTGCCCCGGTCGCCAGTTCGGTACCGATGCGCGCGGCCCATGCCTCGATCTGCTCGAAGTCGCGGAAGTCTCCGCCCTTCCCGGAGGAAACGATCTTCCGGGCGATGAATCCTTTCGCTCCCTCTTCGAGGCAGCCACCGAATGTGACGTGCTCGTCGACATCGAGCCGGGTCATGGCCCGCTTCACACCGGAGACGGGCGGGATGTCCCTCTCCGCGGCCGAGGCGTCGAGCGGTCCGCTGCTGAAGAACCACAGCGGGCGCTCGGCCAGCGCGCGGCGGTAACGGCGGACGAAGCGGCGGGCGTCCTTGTGCCAGCGTCCGGCGTACAGTCCGCCGCCCACCACCACGGCGTCGTACGAGTCCACACTCGTGATGGACCGCGCGGGCAGTGCCTCGGCCGACGCTCCTTCTTTGCGCAGAACTTCGGCGATGGTCTCGGCGATCCGCGCGGTCGATCCGTTCGTCGTTCCGTAGGCCACCAGCACCTTGCTCAGCATGGCGGTTCGCCCCCTCTCACAGCTTTCGCAGCCATTCCTCGGTGACACCGTGCAGGGCAGGCCCGTCCGGCCGCAGGTGCGAGTCGTCGAGCCGGTAGGTCAGGTTGTCGACCACCGCGACCACGCCGTCGATCCGATTGGTCATGGAGACGGCTATCTCGGCCTCGCTCTTGCGCTCCACGTGACCGTCGAGCGTCACGACGCCCTCGTGCACGCCGACCTCGACGGTCGAGGGCACCAGCCACAGCGAGCGGACGAGTACCTCGCCGATCACCTCACGGCGAATCACGTCGTCCGGCTGCAGGAAGACCTGGATCAGGTCGCGGCGGGTGACGATGCCGACGAGCCGGTCCTCTTCGTCCACCACGGGCAGCCGCTCCACGCGGTGGTGCGCCATGGTCCGTGCGGCCTCGGCGATGGTGTCGTCGGCGTGCACGGTGATCGGCGGCACGGACATCAGCTGTCCGGCGGTACGAGCGTTCGCCTTCGCGGCCTGCCGCCGGCCGCTGCGAGTCAGCTCGGCTCGCAGGGAGCGGCGCTTGGTCTCATACGGGTCGGGGATGTCCGCCTGCCGGACCATGAGGTCGGTCTCGGAGATCACGCCGAGGACCTTCGCGTCCTCGTCGACCACCGGAAGCCCGCTGATGCGCTGCTCGGCCAGCAGCCGCGCCACCTCCTTGAACGGGGTGCCGTACTGGGCCGTAACGACCTCGGCCGACATCACGGATCCGACCTTGTTCTGCTTCATGTCTGTTCCTCCTCAGCGCAGTCGGCGCAGATAGGGGTCCTGGGCCCGGCGCGGCAACAGGCGTACGCGTGCGTCGAGCACGGTGACCGCGGCGGGAGTCGCGAGGACGGGGTTGAAGTCGGCCTCGGTGAGTTGGGGCAGGTCGCCCGCCATGCGGGACAGCCGCAGCAGAAGCTGTTCGAGGCCTTCGAGGTCGGCCGAGCGGCTGCCATGCGCACCCAAGAGCAGCGGCGCGCAGCGCGGTGCGGTGATCAGGTCATGGACGTCGTGGTCGGTGAGCGGAGCGAGGCGGGCGGCGTGGTCGGCCAAGACCTCGGTCGCGGTGCCTCCGAGCCCGAACAGCACCAGCGGCCCGAAGACTTCGTCCTGGACGACGCCCGCGAACAGTTCCGTGCCGCGCGCGGCCAGCGGCTGGACGACGACGCCGGTCATGAGCCCGGCGAATCGGGTCTCGAAGTCCCGGAAAGCGGCGCGCACTTGGGCGTCACCTTCGAGATCGAGATGCACGGCGTGCTGTTCGCTCGTGTGGACCAGGCCGGGCCAGTAGGCCTTCATGACCACACGGCCGTCGGGGCCGCGCAGCCGCTCCGCGGCGATCACTGCCTCGTTCTCGGTCTCGGCCCATGCCCAGGGCAGTTGCGGAATGCCGTAGCAGGCCAGCAGTTCGGCGCAGGTGCGCGGATCGAGCCAGCCGCCGTCCGGGTGAGCGGCGAGATAGGTCTCGGCAAGCGAGTGCGCCCGGGCCGAGTCGACCTCCGCGAGCTCCGGAATCGTGCCCGCCGGTCGGCTCAGCCAGGCCGCGCGACGGGCGGCGTGCGCCAAGGCCCTGGCCACAGCCGCCGGCTCCGCGTACGACGGGATGGTGCCGCCGTCCGTCGCGGGCAGCAGCGTGACCGGCAGGTCCTGCTCCAGTCGCACCGCGGCGACGGGCCGGGGCCCACGGCCGGATCCGTCGGTGAGAGCCCGGACGAGGTCGTCGCCGGTCGCCGCGGCGACCGCGGTGGGAACGAGGGCCAGGAGGACGGCGTCGATGTCCGAGAACTGAACAAGCCGGTCCACACAGCCCCTGAGCTGGTCCTCCGTGACAGCCGCGGTGGCGTCGATGGGGTTACCCACGGCGGCGCCCTCGGGCAGCACGGCAAGCAGGTCGTCGATCAGTGCTGGAGTGGGGGGAGGCAGGGACAGCCCGGCCTCGGTGCACGCGTCGGCCGCGAGGACACCCGCGCCGCCCGCATTGGTGACGATCGCCACCCGGGTCCCGGCCGGCAGCGGCTGGGAGTGCAACAGGGCGGCGGTTTCGAGGAGTTCACCCACCGAGCGGGTGGCAGTGATGCCCGCCTGGGTGAACAGCGCCTGCCGGGTCATGGTCGGGGTCGCGGCGGCCGCGGTGTGCGACGCGGCGGCGCGGCGACCGGCCTCGGTGCGGCCCGCGTCGACCGTCAGGACGGGCATACGGCGGGTAACGCGCCGGGCGGTCCGCGAGAACGCCCGCGGGTTCCCGAAGGACTCCAGATGCAGCAGGGCAAGGTCGGTGCGGCCGTCGGTCTCCCACCACTGGAGCATGTCGTTGCCGCTGACGTCGTACTTGTCGCCGAGGGACGCGAAGGAGGAGACTCCTACACCGAGCCGAGACAGGCCGTCCAGGAGGGCGATGCCCACTCCTCCGGACTGCACGGCGACGCCCGCCGTGCCGGGGCGCGGGTGGTCGGCCGCGAACGTGGCGTCGAGGCGGATCCTCGGGTCGGTGTTGGAGATGCCGAGGCAGTTGGGCCCGACGAGCCGCATGCCGTACGTGCGACACGCCGCCATCAGCGTTTCCGCCTGATCGCTGTCGAGCCCTGCCGACACGACCAGCAGCGCCCGGACGCCGGCCTTGCCGCACTCCTCAGCCGTGGCCGGGACGCCAGCGGCGGGGATCGCGAGCACCGCGAGATCGGGAACCATGGGCAGCGCGCTGACCGATGGGTAGGACGGCACCCCGAGGATCGACCTGACGCTGGCGTTCACCGCGAAGTGCCGCCGCGTGAAACCCCCGGCGTGCAGATGGTGCAGCAGGGCCCGCCCCACCGACCCCGGTCTGCGCCCGGCGCCGACCACTGCGACAATCTGCGGCCGCAGAAGCGGCTCGAGGCTGGCCACGTCGGCGGCCCGGCCGCGTGCCTCGACCGCCGACAGATAGGTGTCGTCCTCGTCGAGTGCGATGGTGCAGCGCACGTCGGGGCCCTCGAAGTGGCGTGCGCTACGCAGGCCCAGGTCGGCGAAGAGCCGGAGCACTTCGTGGTTCTCCGAGAGCGCGTCGGCGGTGAACGTGGTGATGCCGTCCGCGCGGGCGGCGGAGACCAAGTGCTCGACGAGAAGGGTGCCGACACCCCGGTGGTGCAGCCCGTCGGCCACCGCGATCGACATCTCTGCCGTGTCCGCGTCGTGTCCGGTCTCGTATTCGGCCAGGCCGATCACCTGACCCTGGATCTCGGCGAGCAGCGCCCGGTATCCGGGGTGCGGTGGCGCACAGGCCCGGTCGGCGGCCATGTCGGCGGAGCGGCGGCTCGCGGCGAAGAACCGCAGCCGCAGGTTCTCCGGCGACATCTCCTCGTACAGGCCGCGCAGTGACTCGTGGTCGCCGGGTTTCACGGACCGTATGCACACGGTGGTGCCGTCCTGGAGCAGGGCGTGAACTTTGGGGCGGCTGCGCTCGTCGTCCGTCATATCGGGCCTCCTCGAAACCTCTCGACAGTTCGAGCATCCAGCGGTCCGCAGGCCCCTCCCAGGGGCTGATCGGGTGCGGCGTATGGGCCGGTCGGCCCCAAGGCAGGCCCAGCACGCGGCGCAGGCCATCGGGCCCACTTCGGATCCGTACGGCCCCTGTGCGGACCATGGGCGTTCGGCGGACTGTGGATCCCTCAACTCCCTTGCGGACGGAGGATGAATCGCCATGGCGCAGTCGATCGTCGTCGGTTTCGACGGATCCACCCACAGCCGGACCGCGGTCCGATGGGCGGCCGGTGAGGCGGGACAGAGCGGACTGCCGCTGCGGGTCGTACACGTCTCGGCGCTGCCCGATGAACAAATGCTGACGACGTGGCCCTACTGCCGGGAACCCGCTCCGGACGCCTTGGCCGAGTCGCTCGAGGAGGCTCACCCCGAGCTGCGGGTCGAGGTGAGCCTCCTCAGCGGAGCGACGGTGCCAGGGCTGCTCTCGCTCGCCTCTAGGGCCTCCTGCACGGTTCTCGGGCTGCGTGGCACGGGAGGCTTCCCAGGTCTGGCCGTCGGTTCCGTGGCCCAGGAGGTCGCCGCACGCTCGGACCGGCCGGTGATCCTGATACCGCGCAGCCCCGGCCGTACGGTTGGCGAAGGACGAACGGACCAGGTGACGTTGGGCATCGACGCCCGCGATGTGGCGAGCGCCGCCGTGGACTTCGCCTTCGACTCCGCGCGGCGACGCGGCGCCCGGCTGCACGCCGTCCACGCCTGGCACCTGCCCTCCCCTGCCGAGCACTGGATGCCGTTCGCGCTGCCCGAGCAGGACCGGGGCGCGTGGGAGGACCAGGAGGTGCAGTTGCTGTCGGACGCGCTGCGGCCGTGGCGGGAGAAGTATCCGCAGGTGGACGTCTACGAGGATGTTCGCCTCCAGAGCCCGTCGGCCGCCCTGGTCCACGCTTCGGCCTTCGCCCGGCTTCTGGTGGTCGGCCGCGGTGGCACGTCACTCGGCCCCACTTCGCACGCCTTGCTGGAGCACACCGTGTGCCCGGTGGCCGTGGTTCCCCAGTGACAAGGGACCGTCCGGTCACTGGTGCGGCAGGGTGAGGGTGCAGGACTCTCCGGGACCGACGGAGACGGTGCGGTCCGGGAGGGCGATGTCGATCGGGTCTCTGTCCGAGGCGGGCACCGTAACCCGCAACTGGGCGGAGCTCAGCCGCAGTCGTACGCCGCGGTGGCCTCGGTAGCGGATCGTGAAGCCGTACTGAGACAGCTCCGGCAAGGGCACGGGGTCGAGCCGCAGAGCGCCGCCACGGGTCTCCAGACCGGTCAAGCCGCGCTGTACGAGGTCGACGGTGCCGGCCATCGCGCCCAGGTGGATGCCCTCGCCCGTGGTGCCGCCCTGCAGATCGGCGATGTCCCCGTCCAGGGCCTCGTGCACGTACGTCCACGCCTCCGCGCGCCGCGCACGGGCGAGTACCCACCCGTGCACCAGGCTGCTCAGCGTGGAGCCGTGACTCGTACGACGCAGATAGTGGTCGACCGTGCGCCGCCAGTCGGTGTCGTCCAGCTCGTGTCCGAGCCTGCGCAACAGGTTCCCGAGTTCAGCGGGCGAGAAGAGGTAGCCCAGCATGAGGACGTCCGCCTGCTTGGACGCCTGGTAGCGGTTGACGGTGTCGCCCTCGGCCTCCAGGATCCGGTCGAGCCGCCGGATGTCGCCGTACCGCGCGCGGTAGCCTGCCCAGTCGAGCTCCTCCAGAGCGCCGTAGCCCTCGAACTGGCTGATCACCCCGGCGTGGAAGGGCACGTACAGCTTCCTGGACACGTCCTCCCACCCGTCGAGTTCGGCGGAGTCGAGACCAGTGCGTTCGCAGAGGTCCTTGCGCTGCAGTTCGGGCAGCTCGTGCAGGGCGTCGAGGGTGCGGGCCAGCACCCAGGCGGCGGTGACATTGGTGTACGCGTTGTCGTCGAGCCCGGGCCGGTCGGCGCCGGGGTAGGCGTCGTGGTACTCGTCGGGGCCGACGACGCCGCGGATCCGGTACCGGCCGAGCGTCCGGTCGTACGCTGCGAGGCCGGCCCAGAACCGAGCGATCTGCACCAGCATCTCGATGCCCTTGGTGTGCAGAAACTCGGTGTCGCCGCTCGCCTCGCAGTACTGCCACACGTTGTACGCGATCGCCGAGCCGACGTGGTGCTGGAGTCGTGAGTGGTCGGGCAGCCAGCGCCCCGAGCGCGGGTTGAGGTGCAGTTGCTGTGATTCCTCCCGGCCGTCGCTGCCGCTCTGCCACGGGTACATCGCACCGGTGTGTCCGGCGTCTCGGGCCGCGCGGCAGGCCTGCTCCAGACGGCGGTGCCGGTAGGTGAGCAGCGCACGGGAGACCTCGGGAAAATGCAGGTTCAGATACGGCAGGACGAACAGCTCGTCCCAGAAGACATGGCCGCGGTAGGCCTCGCCGTGCAGGCCGCGCGCCGGGACGCCGACGTCCAGGTCCGCGGTGTGCGGCGAGAGCGTCTGGAGCAGGTGGAAGAGGTGCAGCCGCAACACCGGGCCCGCGCTGTTCGGGACGTGCAATTCGGCGTTGCGCCATAGCTGTTGCCAGGCCGTTCGGTGCGAGGCCAGCAAGGTGGCGAAGTCCGGGGCGCGGCCGACCCGGTCGAGGGCCGCGTGCACCGGGTCCTTGATCGCCGGGTCGTGGGAGGTGTGCAGGGCGACCGTCTTGTCGACCGTCACTGTCCGGCCGTCGGTCAGGGACAGCCGCAGCAACTGGGCAGCCCGGGCCTCCTGGTGCGCGTCGCGCGTCTCGGTGGCCGTGTCGGTGACGGTACGCGCCGCCAGGCCGATCCCGATGTCGGAGGTGCTGGTGCGGCAGCCCAGCCAGACCGTGTCCGGCGCCGAGGTCCCCGTCTCGACGTGTGTGATGTGCCGGGAGGCGAGGGAGCGGTAACGCTCCACTCCGGTATTGGCGACTGCCCCGTCGAGCGCCGACTCGACCTCGATCTCCCCCGACCAGCCCTGCGCCGTCACCTGGGTGCGCAACAAGGCCAGATGGGGCTCGGACATGTGGACCAGCCGCACCTGCCGCACGGTGAGACACCTTCCGACACCCTCCTCGACGTACTGGTATCGCAGTGCACGTTCGAAGGTGCCCGCACGTAGGTCCAGGCTCTGGTGATGGTCGAGGAGCTTGTGGGTGTCGGGGGAGAGCCAGTTCCCCGAGGCGGTACGGAGGCGGAGCGGCAGCCAGTTGGGGAGGTTGACCATGTCCTCGTTCTCGACCTGGCGTCCGGCCACGTCCGAGGTGAGCCGGTTGTAGCAGCCCGCCGCGTACGTGCCCGGGTAGTGGACGGCGTCCGCCACGCACTCGGGGGCCGCGCCGCGGGTGGCGAAGTAGCCGTTGCCCAGCGTGCACAGCGATTCGCGCAGCCGTTCCTGTGCCGGGTCGTAGCCCTCGTACTCCCAGGTCCAGTCGCGCATCCTCAGTCCTCCTGTCCGAGTAGCTCAGCAAGGTCGTCGACGACCACGTCCGCGCCGTGCTTCAGCAGCGCGGCCCGTGTCGCGGGGGTACCGGCCCGGTCCACGCCCACGACGAGCCGGAAGCCGCCGCGTCGCCCGGCCTCGACTCCGGTGAGGGCGTCCTCGACGACGGCCGCACGGCCGGCGGGGACGCCGAGGCGGCGGGTCGCCTCCAGGAAGAGGGCGGGGTCGGGTTTGCCGGGCAGGCCCAGCCGGGCCGCCTCTCCGCCGTCCACCATGACATCGAAGAGGCCGCGCACTCCGGCGTGTTCGAGGAGTTCACCGGCGTGTCGGGAGGCGGAGGCTGCGGCGAGCGGAATTCTGGCGGAACGCAGGGCGCGCAGTAGCCGGACCGTGCCCGGGTAGGCGTCGATGCCCTCGGCGCGCAGTCGCTCCGTGAACAGCCGCTCCTTGAGGGCGGCGACGGCTTGGACCTCGGCGTCCGACGGCCGCAGCCCCCGGGCGCTCAGGAAGGCCGCGGCCCCGTCGAGACGTGACCTGCCGTCGACGTACCGCAGGTAGTCGCCCTGCGCGTCGAAGGGACGGCGGCCACGCAGACCGGGAAAGGCGTCGAAGGCCGCCTTCCAGGCGGCGGCGTGCACCCGCGCGGAGTCGGTGATGACCCCATCGGTGTCGAAGACCACGGCCGCTGTACCCCGCAGCACGCGGGGTACAGCGGTGCCGCTCCGCTCCTTGCTCATCAGTCGTCGGCCACCAGTGCGGTGAGGTCGAGGAGCCGGTGGGTGTAGCCCCACTCGTTGTCGTACCAGCCGAAGACCTTCACCAGGGTGCCGTTGGCCTGGGTCAGGGCCGGGTCGAAGACGCACGACGCCGGGTCGCCGATGACGTCCCGCGAGACGATCGGCGCCTGCGATACACGGAGGATGCCGTTCAGCGTGCCCTCCGCGGCCTTGGCGAAGGCGGTGTTGATCTCTTCGGTCGTCGCCTCGCGCCGCAGCACCACCGCGAGGTCGGTGAGCGAGCCGTCCTCCACCGGGACGCGAACCGCGATGCCGTCCAAGGCGCCGGCCAGGTCCGGGACCACCAGACCCACGGCGCGTGCGGCTCCCGTACTCGTCGGGATGATGCTCAGGGCCGCCGACCGGGCCCGGCGCAGGTCTTTGTGCGGGCCGTCCAGCAAAGACTGGTCGTTGGTGTAGCCGTGGATGGTGGTCATCACGCCGCGGTCGATGCCGAAGGTCTCGTGGAGCACCTTGACCATCGGAGCGACGCAGTTGGTGGTGCAGGAGGCCGCCGACACGATCCGGTCGCGGTGGCGGTCGTAGGTGTTGTCATTGACGCCCATCACGATGGTGGCGTCCACGCTCTTGCCGGGTGCCGAGAGCAGGACCGTGTGGGCGCCGCTCTTCAGGTGCAGGGCGGCGGATTCACGGTCACGGAAGCGGCCCGTGGACTCGATGACGATGTCGGCCCCGTAGTCGGCCCACTGGAGGGCCGCCGGATCGCGCTCGGCGGAGACGGCGATGCGCCGGCCGTCGACGGTGATCGAGCTGTCGTCGTGGATGACCTCGCGTCCTATACGCCCGAACGTCGAGTCGTACTCCAGAAGGTGGGCCAGAGTGGCGGGCGGGGCGATGTCGTTGACGGCGACCACCTCGACGTCCTGCGTACCCGCCTCCGTCCGGTCGAGTGCCGCGCGCAGATAGGTGCGGCCGATGCGGCCGAAGCCGTTGATGCCGACACGTACGGTCATGGCGTTGAACTCCTCTGCTGGGTCAGGGTTTCAGGCGGTCCAGGTCCAGTCGGCGACCTCGGGCAGGTCGGTGCCGTGTTCGCGGATCCAGGCGTGGTGCCGGGTGCGGGCATCGGCCATCTGCTGGCGTACGGCGGCGGCGCGGACGCCGAGGCCGGGGACGCGGTCGATGACGTCCATGACCAGGCGGTAGCGGTCCAGGTCGTTGCGGACGACCATGTCGAACGGCGTCGTCGTGGTGCCCATCTCCTTGTAGCCGCGCACATGGAGGTTCCGGTGGCCGGTGCGGCGGTAGGCGAGGCGGTGGATCAGCCAGGGATAGCCGTGGTAGGCGAAGATCACCGGCTTGTCGGAGGTGAAGAGGCCGTCGTACTCGAAGTCGCTCATCCCGTGGGGGTGTTCCTCGCGCGGCAGCAGCCTGGTCATGTCGACGACGTTGACGACCCGGACGGCCAGCTCGGGCAGATGGCGCCGGAGCAGATCGGAGGCGGCGAGCACTTCCTGGGTGGGAACGTCGCCGGCGCAGGCGAGGACGACGTCCGGTTCGCGGTCTCCGTTGGCGGAGCCCGCCCACTCCCAGATTCCGGCGCCTCGGGCGCAGTGCACGCGGGCCTGGTCCATGGAGAGCCAGTCGAAGCAGGGCTGTTTCCCGGCGACCACGACGTTCACGTAGTCGCGGCTTCGCAGGACGTGGTCCGCCACGGACAGCAGGGTGTTGGCGTCCGGCGGGAGATAGACCCGTACGACCTCCGGACTCTTGTTGAGGACGTGGTCCACGAAGCCGGGGTCCTGGTGGGAGAAGCCGTTGTGGTCCTGGCGCCAGACGTGCGAGGTGAGAAGGTAGTTGAGCGAGGCGATCGGGGCGCGCCAGGCCAACTCCCTCGATGTCTTGAGCCACTTGATGTGCTGGTTGACCATCGAGTCGACGATGTGCACGAAGGCTTCGTAGCAGGAGAAGAGCCCGTGCCGGCCGGTGAGCAGATAGCCCTCCAGCCAGCCCTGGCAGAGGTGTTCGGAGAGAATTTCCATGACCCGGCCGTGCCTGTCCAGGTGTTCGTCCACCGGAAGGGTCTGCGCCTGCCAGGCCTTGCCGCTGGCATTGAAGACGGCTCCCAGCCGGTTGGAGGCGGTCTCGTCGGGGCCCACCAGCCGGAAGTCACGCCGCCCCGACGTGTCCTTCATGACCTGCTCCAGAAGGTCGCCCAGGATTCGGGTGGGCTCGTGCAGGGTCGCGCCCGGCTTGTCGACGGGCACGGCGAAGCGGTCGAGGGACGGGATCGGCAGGTCGCGTACAAGCAGGCCGCCGTTGGCGTGAGGGGTGGCGCCGAGTCGCTTGGAGCCGTCGGGAACGCAGGCGAGGACGTCGGCGACGGGCCGCCCCTCGGCGTCGAAGAGCTCCTCGGGACGGTACGAGCGCAGCCAGGTCTCCAACTGCCGCAGGTGTTCCGGGTTTTCACGGACAGCGGCCAGCGGGACTTGGTGGGCGCGCCACGTTCCCTCGACGGGCGCCCCGTCGACCTCGGCGGGCCCGGTCCAGCCCTTGGGGGTCCGCAGCACGATCATGGGCCAGTGCACCCGCTCGGACACGCCGTCCTCGCGAGCCGTGGCCTGCATGAGCGCGATGCGATCCAACGCCTCGTCGAACGCCTGGGCCATGGCCCGGTGGACCTGGTGCGGGTCGTCGCCAGTGACGTGGATCGGCTCGTGGCCGTACCCCCGCAGCAGCTCGTCGAGTTCCCGCTCCGGCAGCCGGGAGAGCACGGTCGGGTTGGCGATCTTGTAGCCGTTGAGGTGCAGGATCGGCAGGACGGCGCCGTCGTGGACCGGGTCGAGGAACTTGTTGGAGTGCCAGGACGCGGCCAGCGGCCCGGTCTCGGCCTCGCCGTCGCCGATCACGCAGGCCACCAGCAGATCCGGGTTGTCGAAAGCCGCCCCGTAGGCGTGCGCCAGCGAATAGCCCAGCTCGCCACCCTCGTGGATCGAACCGGGCGTCTCAGGTGCCACGTGGCTGGGCACTCCGCCGGGGAAGGAGAACTGCCGGAACAGCTTGTCCATGCCCGCCGCGTCCCGCGAGACGTCCGGATACGTCTCGCTGTAGCTGCCCTCCAGCCAGGAGCCGGCGAGGACGGCAGGCCCGCCGTGACCGGGGCCCCATACGCAGAGGGCGTCGAGACCGCGGGCCTTGATGACACGGTTGAGGTGCGTGTACACGAGGTTCAGGCCGGGCGAGGTGCCCCAGTGGCCGAGGAGGCGCGGCTTGATGTGCGCGGGGGTCAGGGTCTCGGTCAGGAGCGGGTTGGCCAGCAGGTAGATCTGGCCCACGGCAAGGTAGTTGGCGGCCCGCCAGTGGGCGTCCAGGGTGCGCAGTTCCTCGTCGGTCAGTACGGTGCTGTCCTGGTGTTCGACCTTGGGCATGGTGACTCCGTAGTCATCGGGCGGAGGAGGCGGCATGGCCGACAAGAAGGCGGCGACATTGCCGCGCGCGGCATACGAGCGGGAGCTGCTTCGTCTGCAGACGGAGCTGGTGAAGCTTCAGGAATGGGTACGGGCCGAGAGTGCCCGGCTCGTGGTGGTCTTCGAGGGACGGGACGCGGCGGGCAAGGGCGGCACGATCAAACGGGTCACGGAACATCTCAACCCGCGGATCGCCCGGACGGTGGCGCTGCCCAAGCCGACCGAGCGCGAGCGCACGCAGTGGTACTTCCAGCGGTACGTCGAACATCTGCCCGCGGCCGGGGAGATCGTGCTGTTCGACCGCAGCTGGTACAACCGGGCCGGTGTCGAGCACGTGATGGGCTTCTGCACCAAGGAGGAGCATCAGCTCTTCCTGCGTCAATGCCCGATCTTCGAGCGGATGCTCGTGGAGGAGGGCATCCTGCTTCGCAAGTACTGGTTCTCGGTGAGCGACGCCGTGCAGCAGGACCGGTTCCGGCGCCGGCTGAAGGATCCGACGCGGCGCTGGAAGCTCTCCCCGATGGACCTGGAATCGATCACCCATTGGGAGGCCTACTCCCGGGCGAAGGACGAGATGCTGGTGCACACCGACATCTCGGAGGCACCGTGGTTTGTCGTCGAGAGCGACGACAAGCGCCGGGCCCGGTTGAACATGATCGCCCACTTGCTCGGCTCCATTGCGTACCAGGAGGTGTCGCCGCCCGTTCTGGAGCTGCCACCGCGGCCGCCGTCCACCGGCTACGTGCGCCCGCCGCGCGATCTGCAGACCTACGTCCCCGATCACGCGGCGAGCCTCTGAGCCGCTCATGCCCGTTGAGGTACGACGGCGACCGGGCACGCGGAGTGGTGCAGGACCGCGTGCGCGACCCGGCCGAACTGAAGTCCGAAGTGACCCTCGCGTCGGCGCGCGCCGACGACGAGCAGATCGGCGTCGGCAGAAGCGTCCAGCAACACCCGGCGGGCAGTGCCCTCCACGGTGCGTCGGCGCAGATCCACGGACGGATGATCTGCCACGGCCTCGCTCAGCGCCGACTCCAGGATCTCCACCGCACGCTGCTCGTGCAGACGAGCGGGTTCTCCCGCGAGCAACGGGTGGTCCGTGGTCTCGTGCGCGGGACAGCGCCAGGCCCGTACGGCGTGCAGAGCGGCTCTGCGGACCTCCGCCTCCTGGAAGGCGAAACGCGCGGCCGCAGAGGTGTGCGACCCCTCACCGACTCCGAGGACAACTCTCCGGTGCGCCCCAGCCCTTGCCTGGTTGTCGTGGCTGCCTCGGAGCACGATCACCGGACAGGCGGCGCGGGATGCGACGGCGAGACTCACCGAGCCGAGCAGCGTCTCGGCCATGCCACTGCGCCCACGGGATCCGAGGACCAGCGCGGAGGCGCTGTGCCCCTCCTTCAGCAGCACGCTCACGGCGTCGTCGGGCAGGACCTCCGTGGAGATCTTCACGTCGACGTTGCGACGGTGGGCGCGCTTGGCGGCAGCCTCGACGATGTTGTCGGCCATGACCTGCTCCGAGGACCTGCCCTGCCCCTCGGAGAGGGCCGCACCCTCGTAGCGCTCCCACAGCGAGGCGTAGACCAGGCGCAGCGGTACCCCACGCAGGTCGGCCTCGTCCGTCGCCCAGTCCACGGCGCACAGGCTGGACCCGGTTCCGTCGACGCCCACGACCAGCGGCAGCTCCACGCTCTTCACCTTCCTTCGCCGAAGTCGAAGACGATCCGGGCCTTGATCTCGCCGCGCAGGACTTCGTCGATCGACTCGTTGACCGAGGTCAGGGGCCGGGATTCCCGAATGACCCTGGTCCGGCCCGCCGCGTGCAGGTGGAACACCTCGGCCAGGTCCTGCCGGGTGCCGACGATCGAGCCGATCACCGAGGTGCCGTTCAGCACGGTGTCGAAGATCGGCACGGGGATCGTTCCGTGGGCCGGCAGGGCGACCATCACAAGCTTTCCGCCGCGCCGCAACCCGGAGTACGCCGCGGAGAAGGCGGCCTCGTTCACGGCGAGCGCGATGGCGGCATGGGCACCGCCGTATCGCCTGAGCACCTCGCCCGGATCGTCCTTACGGGCGTCGATCACGAGGTCGGCGCCGAGTTCCGCGGCGAGCTCGAGTTTCTCGTCGGTGACGTCGATCGCCGCCACGGCGGCCCCGGCGATCTTCGCGTACTGGACCGCCAGGTGGCCCAGCCCTCCCACCCCCGAGATGGCGACGAGCTGCGTGGGCCGGACGTCGGCGACCTTGATCGCCTTGTACGTCGTGACGCCCGCACAGGTGAGCGGGGCCGCATCGAGGGGGGAGATCCCGTCGGGCACCGGCTGAGCGAAGTCGGCCCACGCGAGCATCTTCTCGGCGTAGCCGCCGTCGCAGCCGTACCCGGTGTTGATCTGCTGCTCGCACAACGTCTCCCAGCCGGAGAGACAGTGCTCGCACCGTCCGCAGGCCTTGCCCAGCCAGGGCACCGCGACGCGCTGCCCCTGTTCAAGGTGGGAGACCCCGTCGCCCAGGGCCTCGACGAGGCCGACGCCTTCGTGGCCGGGCACGAACGGCAGGTTCGGCTTGACCGGCCAGTCGCCGTGCGCCGCGTGGATGTCTGTATGGCACAGCCCGGAGGCCTCCACCCGGATGCGGACCTGGCCGGGGCCGGGCTCGGGGTCGGGGCGCTCCTCAATGACCAGGGGCTCGCCGAAGGCTCGGACCACTGCTGCCTTCATGGGGAAATCTCTCCTCGGGTGATCAGTCGTGCGATACGACGGCGACAGGGGCGGTGGCAAGGTGCATTACGGCATGAGTGACGGGCCCGATGTGGGCGCCGAGCGGGGAGCGTCGGATGCGGCGGCCGACGACGACCAGGGACGCCTCGCGCGAGGCGTCCACAAGGTGGTCGGCCGCCTTTCCGGACAGGGAGTCCTCGACGATCTCCACCGCCGGGAACTTCTGCCGCCAGGGACGCAGCACCTCGGTCACGGCGACGGCCTCGTCCGCGGCGATCCGGGCGTTCATTTCGAGATCCGGGGGCAAGCCGTACGCGATGTAGGGCGGCTCGTTCCAGGCGTGGACGACACGGAGCGAGGTACCCCGCAGGACAGCCGCTTCGAAGGCGAAGCCGATCACGGCGTCGTCAGGGTTCGCGGCGTCGAGCCCCAGAACGACGGGCTGGAAGGGGGCCGAAGCCGAAGGGACGCCGGCCGGGTCCAGCCTGTGCTCGTCGGCGGCCAGTTCTCCGGCCCGTACGAGGACAACAGGACGCTCGGCGTGTGCCACGACGGCCAGGGGGACGGAGCCCACCATGAAACCGCCCACCCCGCTCATTCCGCGGGAGCCGAGAACCAGCAGCTCGGCGTCCTTCGCGGCGCCCGGCAACACCTCGGCGGGCCGCCCCGAGAGTTGCTCTGTGACTACTTCGACCCCTGGGTGGCGCATCCGGATTCCGTCGGCCGCTTCGCGAGGGATCCTCCCCCAGCCTTCGGCCGGGGGTGCCCCCATCTCGCTTCGCTCGCTCCAGTGCTGCTGCGTCTCGGCTCCGAGGAGCGGGGCCTGAGCCATGGGCTCCGGTACCGGCTCCCAGATATGGACCACCTTCAGCGGCAGTCCGCGGAGCTTGGCCTCACGGGCCGCCCATTCGGCAGCGGCCCTGCTCTCGGGCGAGCCGTCGAGGCCCACGGTGACGGTGCGGGTCATGGTCTCCACCTTCTGAATCGGGCGATCCCGATTCCAGCGTCGTGTCGTGGGGGTTTGTGGTGCAGGGGCCGCTTGTCCCCGGAACGGTCCGATCGGCCCTATGGAGCCGCGGCCGGCGCGGGAGGACGGGACCCTGTCCGGGTGCCGCCCTCCCGTCCGCGGTCAGCGCAGCCAGCCGTTGTTCCGGACGAACGGCAGCTTGGCCCAGAGCTTGCCGACGCCCAGGGTGCCGCCTGCCGAGGCCAGCGCCAGGGCGATGAGGACGACGGCGTAGATGAGGTGGTAGTCCACGAACGGGTTGGTGGACATGCTTGCCGAGCCGTCGGACAGGTGCTTGGCCGGCGGCCACTCGGCGATCCACATCAGCGCCATCATCGCGGTGCCCGCGACAGCGGCCAGCCGCAGGGCGATCCCGCCGATCAGCGCGAGCCCGATACCGAGCAGGCCGGCCATGAACAGCCAGTCTGCCCAGCCCGCGCCGGCCCAGTCGTGGAAGGTGGACTCCATCGGTCCGGCGGCGACGCCGCTGAGGAAGCCCTTGGTGGGCGAGCCGCCGTCGATCCAGCCCTTGCCCGACGGGGTGGCGTAGCCGAAGCCGAAGGTCTTGTCGAGGAACGCCCACAGGAAGACGAATCCCGTCAGCAGACGGAGCGACGCGAAGGAGTAGGCCCACAGGGTGTGCGTGTCGGTGCCCGCGGACACGGCGGACTCAGGGGTGGACGCGGTCCGATGCCCACGCCAGGAGGGCAGGTGGAACCCCGGGCTCCGGTGAGGGTGCTCGTGCACGGCCATGGTGGTGATCCCTTCGGGAATCGGAGGCTGTCGGACCGGTGTCCGACAACGCTCACTCTGGTGGCGCGGGACCGGTTCGTGCCGGATGCCGAAGGGCCATGGCCGTGGGGCTGAACGGCCCTCTCTGCAGGGTCTGTTGGGTGTGCTGCGCGTGCGGTTCACACAGGAGGAGAACTACTTCTGCCTCGTTGCGTCAGTGCCTCCGCGTCGGTGCCACTCCAGGTAGGCGGCCATGGCCGTGGGCAGTGTCGGGAAGATCCGGTCGGTGCCGATGGCCTCCGTCAGTCCGAAGGCGTCCAGGTCGTCGAGCAGGTCCTGCTTGACGCGGGCGAGGGCGAAGACGATGTGGCGCTGCTCGAATTCCTGGCGCAGGGCGTCGACTGCGTCGAGCGCGGTGATGTCCACCTCGACGATGGCCTCGGTGTTGAGGACGAACCAGTCGACAGGGTCCTCGTGTTGGTCGACCGCCGCCAGCGCTCGCCGTTTGAAGTCCTCGGCGTTGGCGAAGAACAGGGGCGAGTCGTAGCGGTAGACGAGCAGGCCGGGGACGGTGTGGGCCTGCGGATAGTCGTCCACGTCGTGCATGCCGGCCAGGCCCGGCACCAAGCCCTCGACCGCGTCGTGCGGGCGGGCCACCCGGCTGAGCAGCTCCGCGACCGAGAGCCCGACCGCCACAAGCACGCCGTACAGGATGTCCAGGACGAGCACTCCGGCCAGGCAGCCCAGGGCCAGCAGCAGTTCCCGGCGCCGGAAGGCGGCCAGCCGCCGGAACCCGGCCACATCCATCATGCGGACGGCGGCATAGACAACCAGGGCGCCCAGAACGGTCGTCGGCGTGTGCGCGAGGAGCGGGCTGAGGAACAGCAGTACGGCGAGGACCGCGGCGCAGGCGACGAGTGAGTACGCCTGGGTACGGCCGCCGGCCGAGTGCGCCAGGGCAGTACGACTGGCGCTGCTGCTGACGGGGAGGCCGTGCAGTGCGCCCGCACCCAGGTTCGCCGCACCCATGGCCAACAGCTCCTGGTTGGGGTCGAGTTCATCGCCCCGCTCCGCGAACGCGCGTGCGGTGAGGATGACATCGGTGTATCCGACGAGGAGCACGCCGAGTGCCGGCAGCACCAGTTGAGGCAGGTCACCCGGTGCCGGCAGACCAGGGCTGGGCAGCCCGGCCGGTACCGCGCCGATGACGGCGATGCCGTGGTCCTCCAGGCCGAAGGCCGCGACGACCGCGGTGCCGAGCACCACGGCCAGCAGCGGACCCGGCACATTGTGAGAGAACCGCGGCACGGCGAAGAGGAATGCGATCGCCGCCACGGAGAAGACCACCGTGGCGGGCTGGGCTTCTCGCAGGTTCGTTACGAACGACAGCAGTTGAGGAAAGAACTCGGACCCCGAGGTCTTGACACCGGTCAGTTTGGGCAGCTGGTCGACGATCATGATGAGCGCCACACCCGTCATGTAACCGACCAGGAGTGGCCGCGACAGAAGGTCGGCGAGGAAGCCCAGCCGCGCCGCCCACGTGACCAGACACATCAATCCGACCACGAGCGCGAGGCCGGCGGCGAGCGCGGCGTACTCGTCCGGGTTGCCCGCGGCGAGCGGCCCCACCACGGTGGCTGTCATCAGTGCGGTGGTGGACTCGGGCCCGACGGACAGCAGCCGCGACGAGCCCAGCAGCGTGTACAGCAGCAGGGCGGGGATGATCGCCCACAGCCCGGCGACCGGTGGCAGTCCCGCGAGGCCCGCATACGCCATCACCTGCGGCACGAGATACGCCGCGACGGTTACTCCGGCCAGCAGGTCACCGCGCAGCCACGAGCGACGGTAGCCGACCAGTACGGCCAGACCGGGAGCCATCCGCCGCACGAGACCGCGTCGGCGTTCCCCGGCCACCCCATCTGGGCGCTCGGACATGGGGCTCCTTTCGTCACCCCCTTCAGCATCGGCCCGCCGGCAGCCGACCGCGAGGGCCGATCGGGACCCGCCCTGGGAGCGGAACGCCCAGGACCTTGCTGCCGAGCGGCACACGAAGGTACGGCACTGAGCGGCCCACATGAGAGTGCGCCACAGGTTGGGCCGAACGACCCCTGTTCGGGACCGGGCGGCCTGTGGTGTTCTCTCGCGTCACGCGCCCACGCTGGCAGTAGCGGCCCCACGGCTCCCGAAGGGCACCATGACAGGCCGCGGCGAAGGCATCGCCATCGACGCCCGGCTCGTACCGCACACCGCACGGGCCACCGGCGGCGTCGCGCCGGACCAAGCGGCGACCAGCCGCGCCAGCGTCGTCCGCACATGACATCCCGAGGAGGAGACCATGTACGGCAGCCCACACATCGTGAGCGATGTGATGACTCACACCGTCGTCGCAGTCAGTCGCGACGCCCCGTTCAAGAAGATCGTCAGGACCATGGAGGAGTGGAAGGTCAGCGCCGTCCCCGTACTGGAGGGCGATAGCCGGGTGATCGGTCTCATCTCCGAGGCCGACCTGCTGCCCAAGGAAGAGTTCCGCAACAGCGACCCGGACCGCTTCACGCAACTCCGCCGACTGTCCGACCTCGCCAAGGCGGGAGCGGTGACCGCCGCGGAACTGATGTCTTCCCCGGCCGTCACCGTGCAGGGCGACGCCACCCTTGCCCAGGCCGCGCGCATCATGGCCCAGCGCCAGGTCAAGCGGCTTCCTGTCATCGACAACGAAGGAAAACTCAAGGGCATCGTCAGCCGGGCGGATCTGCTGAAGGTCTTCCTGCGGTCGGACGAGGACATCGCCGAAGAGATCCGCAGCGAGGTTGTCGCGCATGTCTTCCCCGGTCCGGTGGAACCGGTACGCGTGCAGGTCACCGACGGCATGGTCACCCTGACCGGGCAGATCGACGACCCCTCGCTCGTGCCGGTGGCCACCCGTCTGGTGCGGGCCGTCGAGGGCGTGGTGGACGTGAAGTGGCATCTTTCCGGGGACTCGGACGCTCAGCACGCTTCCTCACGGACTGAATCGCGCTGAAACGCCCTGTCGAGTACCGCAAGCCGACGATCCGTTGTTGGCCCGGCAACTCATCCGGTCGTCCTACGCCACTTGGGTCCGATCCGTTCCCATTCCGCGTCCCACTGCCGCATGCGGCGCCGGTCCACGCATACACGTGCGAGCCGTCCACAGGCCAGCACCGCGACCCCGCCGCTCAGCCCAACGAGCCCGCCGGTCAACGCCCCTCGCAATCGCGCCTCCGACTCGGTAACCGGCTTCGAAACCAACTCACCCGTGCGGTCCGTCCACACGGTGACCGTGGTGCCGGCCGCGCTGCCGGGCTCGACCCTTGTCCGGCCCGTGTGCGTCGTACCGTCCATGGCTGTCCAACGTACCTGCGCCCACACGTTGCCATCACTCCTGAAACCGGACGGCGACACTCGGGCGCTCCTCGCCGCGTTCTCGGTCAGAACAGCAGCAAGCGACCGCAACTCGGCGCGATGCCCGCCAAGGTCGAGTTCCACGGCCGCTGCTGTCGCCTGGCCTGCGAGCGCGCCGACCAGAAGGACGAATGTCCAGGTGGCGAGTATGATCCAGGCCTCCACGCAATCACTGTGACGCCGAAGCGGATTGCGCCGCCAACGCCATGACCGCACCCGCGTCACCTTCGTACGACGTGTACTCGCCATCGGTGGACACCCCCTTCCTCGTACCGACAGCACTCTCTGTTGTGTGCTGTGAGGAACGTCCCAGCGTCGCCCGACACGCCGGGAGGGGCCGACCAGGCACTCCCGCGGGGACCTCCGGGCCGAGCTCGGGACCGAAAGGGACCACTCGACAGGGGTCTGCGCAGCGAGATGGCCGCCCAGCCCCTGATTGGGTCCGGACGGCCCCTTCGCCGAGCGCCACTCTCGTCCGCACGCTGAGGGCATTCGCACTCTCC
The DNA here is from genome assembly GCF_055566975.1 of Streptomyces sp. NPDC027189. NCBI lineage: Bacteria > Bacillati > Actinomycetota > Actinomycetes > Kitasatosporales > Streptomycetaceae > Streptomyces > Streptomyces sp. NPDC027189. Next base: position 470,263 of record NZ_JBVHRI010000006.1, on the reverse strand, counting down.
AGAGCTCACACCGTCCGGGAAGAGGTCCTCATGTCCGCGACATATCTGGACCCGTCAACGTTGGAGAAGCTGATCTCGGCCGCCATCGCGGCGCCGTCGATGCACAACACGCAGCCCTGGCGTTTCCGTCTCGAACCCGACACGTCCACCGTGGAGCTGCACGCCATCGCCGAGCGGGGACTGCCGTACGAGGATCCGCACGGCAGGGCCCTGCACATCGCGGCCGGTGCGGCCCTTTTCAACCTGCGGGTCGCGGTGACCCACTTCGGATGGAAGCCGGTAGCCCGGTTGCTCCCGGCCCCCCAGCACCCCGGTCTGCTTGCCTCGGTGCACATAACTCAGCGCGCCGGCCCCCGTGCAGTCCATGGCGCAGACCTGTACGAGTCGATCTGGCACAGGCACAGCAGCCGATTCCCCTTCTCCGACGAGCGGCTTCCCGGCTCCGTCCTCCGCGAACTCGCCGAGGCCGCCCATACCGAAGGTGCCACGCTCATCGTGCCCGAACCACACGAGACGGCACGGCTGTTGCGGGTCACTGCCGACGCGGAGCACCGCAATCGCGCCGACGCGGACCGCAGCGCGGAGAGCCGCAGGTGGGCGAGCCGGGACGAGTTCGAGAGCACGGGAATTCCTTCCTCCGCGCTCGGCCCTCAAGACGCCTTCGAGCAGCTGCCCATGCGCGACTTCACCACGCGACGGTCGGTGGAGCAGCTGCCGTCCCGGCCGTTCGAGCGGACCCCCACGCTCGCGTCACTCAGCACTGGCCACGACCGGCGCACCGATTGGCTGCGCGCCGGGCAGGCACTTCAGCACGTCCTGCTCGTGGCGACGGCACACAGTCTGCGTACCTCGCTCCTGCATCAGGCACTTGAATGGCCCGACCTGCGGAACGACCTACGCAGCGCGACAGCGCCCTTCGATCACGTTCAGATGCTCATCCGGCTCGGATACGGCCCGGAAGGACCTGCTACACCCCGCCGTATGCCACCCCTGTTCCTGGACCGCGACGGAGCCGCCGCTTCGGACGATCCGAACTGATCCATCCGGCGGTCGGACAGCACGCGGACGCGGGACTGGACGCGGGCCCTCACCAGCTCCGTGACGTTGTGGATGGCGCAGCCCCCTGCAAACCGACCACCTGCATGGGACTCACCACCGTTTCGATGGGCAGCAAGTCATCGAAACGGACGGCTACCTGATTGCGTGGTTGCTGGTGCGTCCGGGCTGCTCATGACGGCTCTCCCTCCTCTGGGCACAGTCCTCAGGGGCACGACAGCCAGCCGGGTTCCAGGAGTCGGTGACAGGCGGCGTCACGCGGCCGGGCACCCGGCCCGGCGGTCTTGCCCCGCTTCCTGGGCCCGAGTTCTTCCGGCCCGGACCACCCAGACAGGGCCGGATGGCCCCCACGAGCGCGCCAACCGGCCGTCGCCCCGGAGGCCGTCGGGCGACCCAGCCTGGAAGTAAGAGACCACCCGGCCCCTCAACCTACCCATCGTCCAAGAGGCCCTCAGCAAGCAGCGGCACGGAGGAGCGGTGGTGCAGCGGATCGAAGCCGAGCTGCTCCACCGCCACATCGATCTGACCCTGGCGACGGAACTCGTGTCGGCCCCGGCCTCCCAGGCCCTCCTCGAACACAGCGCGAGCGCATACTTACCGTACGACTGAGGTGCCGTCGGTGCTCCAGTGAGGACTGCCATGGACCGCTTCATCCCGAGAGAACCGCTGCGCCGTCTGGTCACGGTGCTGTCCCTTCCGTCGAAGCTGGAACCGGTTCTCCTGACCGTCACGGCCGCGGCCTTGACGGCCGGAGGGGTCTCCTGGCTGCTCGGTGCTGCCGACCTTGCCGACCTGTGCTGGGGACTCGGTACCGTCGTGGCCGTCGCGCCCGCGGTGGGCTGGGTGCTGGACGCGCTGCGGCACGGTCACGCGGGCGTGGACCTGATCGCGGTCCTGGCGCTCGGCGGCACCCTGGCATTGGGCGAGTATCTGGCCGGTGCCCTGATCGCGCTGATGCTCGCCACCGGCCGCACGCTCGAGGCCGCGGCCCAGCGGCGCGCCTCGCACGACCTGCGGGCCTTGCTGGAACACGCACCGCGCACCGCCCGCCGCCGCATCGGCACCGAGGTGCGTACGGTCTCGCCGGCCGAGGTGGCCGTCGGGGATCTGCTCGTCGTCGGTCCGGGCGAGGTCGTCCCCGTCGACGGGCGCGTGGTCGGCGGCACGGTGGTACTCGACGAATCGGTGCTGACCGGAGAATCCCGGAACGTCGAGCGCGGCGGGTCAGACGGTGCGCAGCGGATGCTTGTGGCCGTCGGCCCTCGCCCCCCGGCCGGCTGCGCACCGCGGGGCACGCGGTGCCGCCGGCTTGGGCCGTGGACGCGTGGATCACGCTGCTCTCCAGGGACGGCGACCTGGTCGCGATCCAGTGCGGCCTCGTCGTCCTCGCGGTCTTCGCGACGGTGCTCCCCACCCTCGCGTCGCTGGCCCTGCGGCACCGGCTCACGGCCGGTGAGGCGTGTTGAGGCTCAGTCAACTCCCTTGGCCGCAGCGGATTTCACGGCAGGCCGGACGGTCCTTCGGGCTCCCGCTGGGCGACCTACCGCGGGTGCCGTACGGCCCCTGGCAGCGGGCCCCCGCAGGCGTTTCGCTTGAAGTGTCGGAGGAGGTTGCCATGAACAACGAAGCCCCAGTTCCACGCCCCCGCGGGCGTCACCCCTTGGTGCTCACCGCGGCGGCGCTGACGCTGCCTCTCCTCGCCGTCGGCGCGTGCGGCACGGGCACAGGTCCGGATCGGCCGCAAGGCAGCGGCCGTCCGGCGGGGTCCCCGGCCGGCACGTCGACCTCCGGCGGTGCCTCCGGCACGCCCGCACCGTCGGGAACCACCAACACGGCACCGGCGGCCCCCGAACCCTCGGCGAGCACGTCGGCGGGAGCACACAAGATCCGCACGGCGGTGTACTTCCTGCACGGCGAATACGTCTCGGCCGCACCGCGCACCGTGACCGCTCCGGCCACGGCCACCGCTGCCGTACGGGAACTGCTGAGCGGCCCCGACCGCTACGAAGCGGACCACGGTCGCACCACGGCCATCCCGTCCGGTACGAAGCTCCACTCCGTCGTGGTCCGCGACCACGTCGCGACCGTAGACCTCTCCGGCCGGTACGACGACGGTGGCGGCAGCCTCTCCATGCGGGCGCGGCTCGCCCAGGTCGTGTTCACCGTGACCCGCTTCCCCGGTGTCCACGAGGTCCGTTTCGAGCTCGACGGCAAGCCGGTCGAGGACTTCGGTGGCGAAGGCATCGTCCTCAACGGCCCGGTGGGACGGGCCGACTTCGAGGACCTCTCGCCGGCCGTCCTGGTCGAGTCCCCGCTGGTCGGCGACACCGTCCGCACACCCGTCCGAGTCTGGGGCGGCGCCAATACGTTCGAGGCCGAGTTCCGCCTGAAGGTCACGGACACGACCGGCCGCACCTTCGCCGATGTCCAAGTCCGGGCCACATCCGGCACCGGAACCCGCGGGACCTTCGATGTGGCCTTCCCCTACAAGGCCGCCCGGACCGGCCCCGGTCTGCTGACCGCGTACTTCCTCTCGCCCAAGGACGGCACGCCTGTGATCGTCGACACCGTGCCGCTGACCGTGAACCGCTGACGCCGGTCCGCGACGCGCACCAGCCCCGACGCCCCTCCCGCGAGTGGGCGTCAGGGCCGTCCACGCCCGCCGACGGGACGGTTCACGAGAGTCGGGAATCTCTCGTCGTGAGCACCTCTTCGACGGGGCGTCGAGACAGAGGTCGGATACAGGGCGGGTACCCGAGGCGAAGAATCATCTGCGGGAACTCTCCCATGCTCAGCGTCCGGCGGATCTCTGCCCTGAGAGGCGGGAGTTCGAGAGGCTGGGTGTGGAAGGCCGCCATGACTCCGTGGGCTGCCGCGTACAACAGGACCCGCTCCAGGGCCTGACCGGCCCGGAGCCAGTCCGGCCGGTCATCGCGGTCCGTGCTCATCACGGCGACCAGTCCCGTCCGCGCGGGCCACCGACGGGGTGGCGCAGGGAACATCCGGGTGAGACCCGCGTAGTCCCGTCCGACGAGCGACGTGCAGTCCGGGTGCATGACGTCTGCGTCGGCGGGAACCCCGTCGCTCCGTGGCAGTGCGATCCGACAGGTCCACCGGGACTGCTCGGCGGCATACCCCGGATCGGTCCGGTGGGCATCCTCGCCGGCCTGGACCAGCTCGGCCAGATGCCGTCGACTCGTGCTGTCGTCGAGGCAGTGCAGGGTGGCGCCCTCACCGCGGGCCTGCTCACGCAACTCGTCGATCAGGGAGGAGGGCAGCGGCTGCGCCAGGAACGGCCCGTGCACGGTGTGCCGCCTGCGCAGAGCACCGTACATGCGTTGCTCGTCGCGGCTGGGCCGACCGTAGGCCCCCCAGGTCACCTGGGCCAGGAGCGACGAGTCCTGCGGGTGCGGGAAGGGCCGGACGACCGGGCTGAAGCCCAGATGCCGCATGGCGAGGCGGACGTTGAAGAGGGCCGCGCCGCAGCTGATGACCACTTCCCGGCCGTACGGATCGGTGAGCGGGAGTCGGCGGGTGAGGTCCGCGTGCAAGTCGATGCCCTTGTCCCGTTCCTCCGCGACGAAGGTCCAGGGCTGCGTGTTGTACACCGAGGGCGCGGTGACGGCCGCGCGGACCAGATAGGTGGACGCATGGCTGGGGGGTACGCAGACGAGGGTCATGAGCGGAGCCGCCCTTTCTGGAGAGCTTCCTGCCTTCATGGTCGTCTTCTCGCACGGGTGCGGGGGATGAGCCGCATGTCCCCCGCCTGGACCGAGCGGCCCGTGCCGGATGACCGGATGGCCGTGCCACGGCCGAAGCCGCTCGGCTCTGGACCGGCCGCGCTGAGCGGCGCAGGCTGAGGAGTAGTGAGGAACCGGCGCGCGGAAGTGATCACGATGGAAACCAAGCAGTGGACCGTGCAGATGTACATCTCGGAGGAAGGCGACGACACGCACGCGCGTGCCGTGCTGACCACCCGCGACACGTCGGCCGTCACGGGCAGGGGCGTGGCCCGACGCAATCCGATCGACCGGCCCATCCCCGAGATCGGCGACGAACTCGCCGTCAGCCGTGCCCTGGAGGACCTCGCCATCCGGCTGCACGATGTCGCTGCCGACGACATCGTGCAGTTGGCAGGCCCTGTCGCACCATGACAGCGCCTCCTCACCATCAGGGTCACGACGATCAAGGTCGGCGCGAGTGCTCGGTCCGGCCGGAGCTGTCCGCTCCCAGGACGGCCATCCGGCGCCGGTACTCGTCCTCGTCGATCTCTCCGCGGGCGAACCGCTCGGCCAGCAGCTGTTCGGGGGTGACCTCGGGGCGAGGGGGGTTCATGCCCGAGGAACCGCGGTTCAGGGTGCGGAAGAGCAGGACGGCGATGGCAACCAGCACTGCCCAGAAGACGATGAAGCTCAAGGACATCGCGAACCAGCCCCAGCCGCTCATGTCATTTGTGTTCCAGTACATCTCGGATCACTTCCTCGGATCTTGAGCGCCGGCGCCGAGCGGTAACTCCCGGGGCCCGTCCGGCACCGGCGCCGGGCGAACGCCCGTCAGTCGTGCGGGACCAGCGCGACCGGGCGGCTCACGTGGTGAATCAACGCGTGGGCGACCGGGCCGGTGTGCGAGCCGACCGCGGATCGACGCCTGCGAATGGCCCACCACCAGCAGGCCCGCCCCCTGCGCGGCCCGCACCAGGACATGGGCCGGGCGCCCCTCGTGCGCTTCCCTGGCCGCCCACTCGGCTGCGGCCAGGCTCTCGGCCGATCCATCGACTCCGACGGCAACGGGCAGAAGCATGACGGGCACCTCCAGCGCTCGGTCCACTTCTCGGTACAAGCGTGGCCCTGTGCCCGGCGCACGGACAGGGGCTACCAGGTCCTCGCCGAGGACCGTCCGACCCATGCTTGGCGGCGTGCACCCTCGGCCGAGTCGGTGATCACCCGTCGGTGTTGAAGCTCGGCGCGGGTGGCGGCGCCGTGCGGGAGTGGACGGTCACGGGCGCTCCTCTCACACGCCGACCGTCGGCCGATCACACGGGCTGCGGCACGATTGCCACCGGGCACTCCGCGTGGTGCAGCAGCGTGTGCGCCACCCGGCCGATCTGGAGGCCGAAGTGGCCCTGCGTGCACCGGGCTCCGACGATCACGAGGTCGGCGGCGGCCGAGCGGTTCTGGAGCACCGCGCGGGCCGGTCCTTCGACCGTCGTGCGGCGTACCCGGACACCCGGGTGGTCGACCATCGCATCGTGGAGCAGCGTGTCGAGCAGGGCGGACGCCCGCTCCTCGTAGAGGCGCCCCGGTTCCTCGGCCGTCGCGGGGTGGTCGGTGCTCTCGTGCGCCGGACGGCCCCAGGCTCGTACGACATCCAGCGTGCACGCGCGTGCCTCGGCCTCGTCGAAGGCGAACCGCACGGCCTCACCGCTCGTGGCGGGGTCTCCCGCGCCGAGCAGGATCCGCTCGTGCGTGCCGGCCAGGCCGGCCTTGTCGCCACGGACCACGATCACGGGGCAGTGCGCGCGTGCGGCCACGGCCAGGCCAACCGAGCCGAGCAGCAAGCCCTTCAGCTCTCCGCGACCACGCGATCCCGTCACGAGGACGGAGGCGTTGTTGCCCTCGCGCAGGAGGGCGGACGCCGCTTCCTCGGGGACGATGTCGGTGGAAACCTTCACGTCCGGATTGCGCCGTCGGGCGCGCTCCGCCGCCGAGCCGACGATGTGCTCAGCCATCACGCGCTCGGACGGGCGCTCCGGGCCGCTCGACGGTGTGGCCCCTTCGTAGCGCTCCCAGAGGGAGGCGTACACCAGGCGCAGTGGCAGACCACGCCGGGCCGCCTCGTCCACCGTCCAGTCGACCGCCAGGAGGCTGGAATCCGATCCGTCGACGCCCACGACCAGGGGGAGCTCCATCTTCCCCACCGCCTTTCGTCGGGCTGCCACGACGTGCAGCACAAGGGTCCACCCTCACGGTCGCACCGGGTGCCGGACGGGAGGAGAGGCAGTTCGGCCCCCGTCGGGGACGTTCGGCCCATGACGTTGGGCGTCGTCGGACACACAGGATGATTGCGCGGCCCGAGGTGTCCCGTAGTCCCAGGTGAGGGAGCGGGGAGATGAGGGAGCGGGGAGATGGCTGACGCCCCCCGGATCGTGGTCATCGGTGTCGGAAACGAGTTCCGTCACGACGACGGCGTGGGCTGGGCCGTGATCGCGCGCCTCAAGGAGCATGCGATCTTCCGCTCTTCCCCAAGCTCTCAACTCCGTTCGAGCAGCGCAGAACCCATCCCGCCCGGCACGGTCCTGGAGACCTGCGACGGTGACCCGGGGCGGCTGCTCGGGCTCTGGGAGAACGCCGATCTCGCCATCGTCCTCGACACCGGGCGCGCTCATCCGCCGCACCCCGGTCGCGTCCATCGCCTCGCCCCGGACGGCACTCGGCCGGTGCAGGCGGGGACGACCAGCTCGCACGGCCTGGGCCTCGGTGAGGCCGTCGAGTTGTCCCGCGTCCTGGGCCGGCTGCCGGGACGGCTCGTGGTGTACGCCGTCGAGGGAGCCGACGGGACCCTCGGTACCGGCCTGTCGGCCCCGGTGGCGGCGCAGGTGGAGTCGGCCTCCTCCGGGATGGGGCCGATCGGCCCTGGCGGCTGCGCGGTCCGCGTGGTCTGCTGAAAGTGACGGGAAGGACCCGACGAGACGCGGAGAAGCGGCCGGTGGTCGCGCACCGCGCAATCAGGATCCGCGAGAAGCGGGTGGAGCCCTTCCCGTCCTGCTGTGCCTGGGCCCGGCCAGGCAGCCGGTCCAGGTCCCGTGTCGGCTCGACAGCCGCGGGCATGACCGTTCCCGGAGGCAGAGGGCGATCACGCCTTGCGCCGCCGCGACCCTGTGTGTGGCTTCCAGCCTGCGGGGACGCGGGCACGACGCCCTGGGCCGAAGGGCCCCGGGACGGGTCCGGGCGGGCTGTGCCGAGCGGGCACGCGAGAGGGACATGAACCTCTACGAGCAGCGGCAGCGTCTGTCCGATGTCGCCAAGGCGAGTGGGGTGATGGCGGGGGAGCTCATGAGCACCCCCGCCATCACGGTGACCCCGACGCCACCTTGGCGCGGGCCGCGCGGATCATGGCTGTGAGACGCGTCAAGCGGCTGCCCGTGATCGATGAGTAGGGCATGTTGCAGGGCATCGTCAGCCGCGGCGATCTGCTGAAGGTCTTCCTGCGTCCGGACGAGGAGATCGAGGAGAAGGTCCGCCGCACGGTGATCGCCCACCTGTTCCCCGCGTTCAGCCACGCCATCCACGTAAACGTGCACGAGGGAGTCGTCGCCCTGCGCGGCACGATCGCCGACTCCTCGCTCATCTCGGTTGCCGCGCGTCTCATCCGCGCCGTGGAGGGCGTCGTGGATGTCGAGCCCCGTCTCACCGGCGAGTCAGCCGCACCGACCAGTCCGGAAGGCGCGTGGGGACGGGTCCGCATACGCGGTCGGGCGGCGCCCTCGGGCGGGCCGGACGGCGGTCTCGGGCGAGTCAGGGCTGGATGTCGAGTACTTCCGGCACCGGGCGGCGAGGCGTGTCGGGGCCCTTGGGTCCGTAGCCAAGGCGCAGCACCATCTGCACATGGCCCTTTCCCGAGACCGGGTCGCGCAGCGGCCAGCGCAGGTCGGTCCACTCCAGGGCTTGGGTGGCGAAGGAGCTGGACAGACCCTCGATGGTGGCCAGCAGCAGTACGCGTTCCATGGCCTGGCCGGCGCGCAGCCAGTCCTCCGTGCGGTCGTCGGCCGTACTGAGAAGGGCCAGTTGAGGGGACGCCTCGAAGTCGGTCGTGCTGCGCCCCGTCACTGGCTTGGCCCCGGCGAAGTCGCGCATCGGGGCCTTGCCGCCACGCTTGCGCGGCCCGAAGGCGTACGCCGGGATCCCGTCAGGAGGCGTGCTCCCGGACGGGGTGTCCAGGCGGATCCAGGCGGCCAGGTCCTCGTCGCTGCCGCGGTCGGTCAGATTACGCGCCTCGCCCTCCTCGACCAGTTCCAGCACCTCCTGCAGGTGCCATGAGGTGGGGAAGGCCAGGATGGCGCCCTCACGGCGGGCGGCGTCGCTGAGCGCCGTGCGTACCGCCTCGGGGATCTTCGTCTCGTCGAACGGGGAGCGGCTGGTGTGCCGCTGGTGAATCGCCGGATACAGCGCGGCGAGGTCGCTCTCACCACGTCCGGGGCCGGTCAGCTGCACGGCCGCGAGCAGCGCCGGATCGGTGGGGTCGGGCAGCAGCCGCGTTGCCGGGTACCAGCCACCGTGGACCACCGCGACCCGCAGATTCAGCAGCGCGGCGGCGCAGCCGAGGTGGAGGCCACGGGTGTCGGGATCGGAGTGCGGCATGACGCGGTCCAGGTCAGCGCGCACGTGGAAGGTGCGGCTGCCCTGGAAGTAGCCGAAGCGCCACGGCTGCGCGTTGTGCATCGACGGGGCGGCGACGGCGTCCTGGACCAGGGCCGTCACCCGCTCCTCGGACGGTGCTTGAGGGAACACCCGAGCCTCCCTTCGTGAGTCGGCGGTCCCTGGGGGACAGGACCGTTCTTCGGTTGTCGCGGGGATCCCGGGGCGGGACCGCTCGCCGGTTGTCGCGGGGATCCTGGTCACGGAGTGCGTGCCCTGCGAGCGGCGGTCACATGGCCACTCACTCGTCGACAGGACCGATGCGGCGCCCCGTGAGGCGCTGGATCTGGATCCACACCCACATCTCCCGCTCACCCCCCGCCCACGGCGTGGTGTGAGCACGCTCGGCCAGTCGGCGCACGGCGTCGGGCTCCGTGACCACCCGCGCGGGACCGACGACGAGCACGCTCCAGCCCTGGCTCATCGCGTCGTCCACGTGGTCGACCTCGAAGGCGACTTCCACTCCCACGGCCGCCGCGGCCACTGAGTCGGGCGCGGTCCGGAAGGCGATCGCGTCGTCGATGACCTCGTAGTTCACCGGGACCACCGCCGGACCATCGGGTGTCGACACCGCGATGCGGCCCACGCCGTGCGTGGAAAGCCGCGCCCGGCATTCATCCGAGCTGAGGTCCCGCAGTTGAGGCTGGAGAAGCGCCTGACCCTGTCCGGGCGGCAGATCCATGCCACCGCCGCGCAGAACTGCGACGCTGGTGCCCAGCGCGTCGGCCAACCTGATGAGAGTCGCCAGGCTCGGATCGGCCGGCTGTTCTTCGAGGTACGCCAAGTAGCCCGGCGCCATTCTGGCGCGTCGGGCCGTTTCTGTCCGGCTCAAGCCCTGCCGCTCGCGCTCGGCGGTCACGCGCCGACCGATGTCGCCGGGGTTGGGTGTCCCGGGCGGCGGAGTCCTGTCGGACGCGGCACCTGCCTCGCCCAGGCCCGGCCGGGGCGGTGCGTGGTTCCCATTGCTCCCAGGCCCGTGCTCAACATGACGGACATGGGCGTCGGGCCCGGGGAACACCAGCGTCACGTCGTCCGTATCCGACCAGCGCACGTCGTAGGGAGGTGTTCCATCCGGATGGTGAAGTCCGACGATCTCGCCGTCGCGCCTGGTGGCGCCGGTCGTCGGGCTTTCAATGACGATGTGATCGCCGAGGTGAGCTCGCATGATCGCCACCGCTTCCTCAAAATGTTGCTGTACCCAACGTGCCACGCACGGGATGCCGCCGCATGCGACGCGGCGGACGAGACGTGAACTCCGGCCCGCTGTACCCCGCACAGGCCTCGCCCGATGTGGCGGGTGTGCCGCCGGACCATGCCGACGCCCTCTCCGGGGCGGCAGCGCGCCCGCCCTCGGGGACGGAGCTGCTGCTCACATGGGCCAACCGGCGACCTGGCGGGTGCGCGACCCGGTCCCGGGCGCGCCCAGGCCTTCGATGTCGCGCTGGGCGGCATCCACCAGCTGCTGGGCGAGGTCGCGCATCGCCCGGCCGGCCGCCAGTTCGTCACCGAGCTCCGGCACGTACATGTCCGCCGGGTTGCAGTGCGCCACCCCGCGTCCAGTGAGCGTCGTGGCTCCGGTGTCCAGTACCACTCGTGCCTTCGTCGTTCCCTCGTCCTCAAAAAGGTGGAGACGGACCTTCCACTCCACGGTGTGCGGCATCGCTTTCCTCCTCACCTCGGTACGGAACGATGCGATCCGGATGTGCTTCGTTCCAGGCTCCGGGGCCCCGCTCGTAGGGGCGGTGTCCCCTCCTCGATCCGGCGACGGACCTGGCCGGCGAGCATGCTCAGGCGCTCGGAGACCGTCGCTCGCGGCGCGACGGGGGCTCGGATCCGCCGGGCCACTGGTGGCAGCTGCGCCAGATCAGCGGCGTATCTCTCCCGGCTCTCGTCCAGAGTGGGGCGCTTGCCCGTGCGCCGTCCGTCCCGCATCACGGTCTCCAGCAACGGCCTGCCACCGTCGGTCGGTCGCTCGTCGACAAGGCCGATCACGTCGGCGTATCCGGCACGACGGAACACCTGTTTCCGCCCGGGTGCCGTCACTTTCGCCGAGGAGAGTTTCATCACCGGGCGACCGTCGTACTCCACCAACTTATAGGCGGAATCCAGATACGGGGCATCCGCCGAGACACCCACGCGGGTGCCGACGGCGTAGGTGTCGATCGGCGCGCCGGACCGGATCAGTTCGTCCACGGAGTACTCGTCGAGACCACCGCTGGCGACGATCCGTACGTCCGGCAGGCCGGCGGCGTCGAGGACGGCTCGCGCCTGTACCGCCAGGGCCCCGAGGTCGCCGCTGTCCAGCCGGATCGCCGAGCCGGGCCCGCGGTCGAGGTCCCGCAGTACGCGCGCCGCGACGTGGACGCCGGTCTCGGTGTCGTAGGTGTCCACCAGCAGGGTCACCGGGCCGGGGTGGGCCCGGGCGAAGGCGCGGAAGGCCTCCTCCTCCGTCGCGAATGCCTCCACGAACGAGTGGGCCATCGTGCCGACGGCGGGCACGCCTTCGGCGGTGGCCGCGGCCACGTTGCTTGTCCCGGCGAAGCCCACCATCGCGCTCAGCCGGGCGGCCTGGTAGCCGGCCTGTGGGCCGTGGGTGCGCCGCAGGGAGAAGTCCACGATCGGATGTCCGGCGGCGGCGAGCACGCATCGCGCGGCCTTGGAGGCGATCGCCGTCTGATGGCTGAGCTGATTGAGCACATACGTCTCGGCCAACTGCGCCTGCGGAAGCGGAGCGGTCACCTCCAGCAAGGGCTCTCCCGCGAGCACGATCCGCCCTTCCGGCACCGCCCGCACCTGGCCGGTGAACTCCAGGCCGAGCAGCGGGTCCAGATCGCGGGACGGCCGGTGCAGCGCCGCGGCGAAGGCATCGATGTCCTCGGAGCCGACGCGAAGACCGGAGAGGTAATCCAGGGCCGACTCCAAACCTGCGGCGACCAGAAATCCCCGGTCGGAGGGCAGGTTGCGGACAAAGAGGCTGAACGTCGCCGGCCCGGTCATCCCCTCCCGCAGATACGACATCGCCATCGTCACCTCGTACAGGTCGGTGGTCGTCGCATCGGACATCACCCTCACCTCCTCGGCACCGGAGCGGCCCGCGGCCTGTCACCGGCGGAAGCGCTCCGACCAACGGGGCTCCACCAGGTCCCACTCGGCGGCCCACTGCGCGTACCTTCTGCGGTCCAGCAGCTGGCGCATGCCCGCCCTCGCCGCGAAGACCCCTCCGGCCACCGCGATCGACGTCATGCCGCCCACCATCAAGCCGGTAGCCGTCGCGTTGCTCGCGCTCATCGGTGGATCGGTGACGGTTCCCTGCCTGTCCACCCAGATCCGCGCGGTCGCGCCCTTGGTCGCGCCCGACTTCACGAGTGCCGTTCCGGTCCTTTCCCTGCCGTCCCTGTCGGTCCATCGAACGTGCGCCGATCGCATGGCGCCGTCCGCACCCTTTCCTGCTCCCTCGGCGTCCGAAGTCAGCCGGGCGGTGACCTCGTGCCGCTCCGCCGACTCCGCTTGCACAGTGCGCTTCACGGACTCGTACACCGTCAGCCCGGCACTCAGCGAGGCCACCGGCAGTCCGAGGGCGAGTACCAGCATCAGGAGGCGGAAGAACCAGGACTCGATCCTGTCGGACGTACGCCTGAGCGGGTTCGCGCCCTTGGACGGGAGCTCCCGGTGCGGCGGGCGGGCGCTGGACGGGTACTCCGAGCCTTGTGCGCTCATGGCCTGGCCTCCAGCTAGCGCTGGTCAGTTCCTCTACCACGATCAAGCAGCCGGCATATCCCGGTCAAAGGGCCGAACGTCCTATTGCTGCGACCACCTGGTCCCCATGGGCTCCGCTCTCCCCCATCGGTGACCGTCATATCTGCGGAACGACCACGGCCGGACACGGCGCGTGATGCAGTACCGCGTGGTTGACGAGGCCCAGCTGGAGACCTACGTGCCCACGTCGCCTGCGGGCTCCGACGACGAGCAGGTCGGCGCCTGACGCGGCTTTCAGAAGTGCCTCCCGAATCGGCCCCTCGAACACCTGGCGGCTCACTGAAACGTTCGGGTACCTCCCCTTGGGGGCTCGCAGCGCGTCGTCCAACACCTGCGTCGGCGGACGCCGGAGGGCCTCCGTGACGTACCCGGACGCGGGCGGAGGCTCGGAGGGAGCACCGCACGGGGCATTCCAGGCGTGCACCGCCACCAGCCGACAGCGCCGCACATGTGCCTCTCGAAAGGCGAACCACACTGCCGTGCCGCTTCCTTCCCCGTCCTCGACGCCGACGACGACGTTCCCGAAGCGGGCGTTCCGGTAGTCCGCCCCACCGCGCACCACGACGACCGGGCAATCGGCGTGCGCCACCACGGCCAGACCGACCGAACCCAGCAGCAGCCCGGCGAGATCCCCGAGCCCTCTGGACCCGAGCACCAGCGCGAAAGCGTTGCGCCCCTTGCTGACAAGTTCGGACGCCGCGTCCCCCTGCAGCACCTCACTCGACAACCGCACCGTGGGAGCGCACTTCCTGGCCCGCTCCGAGGCAGCGGCGATCAGGTCGGACGCCTCGTGGTCCGGCGCCGCCGCGTGCAGGAGGTGGAGCGGCACGCCATGTCGGACCGCCTCGTCGGCGGCCCAGTCCACCGCCTCCAGGCTCGCCTGGGACCCGTCGATACCGACCACCAGGGGAATCGCCACTGCTCTCGCCTCCTCCTCGTGCCGGACTCCACACGTTGCCGAGCCCTGCCACGCAGGGGCCCGCATGCGCCGCGGGGGACTTTGGGGTACTCCTCGAATGAGAAGAGGCCGTCCTCGGCATCCCGGCGCAGTCTGGACGAGAGGACTCGTTCACCGTCGTTCCAGCTTCGTACGAGACGGAGGCAGTCGCCATGGAGCCAGCCATTACCGTGGGCCTCGACGGCTCACCCGAGAGCCTTGCCGCCGCCCATTGGGCCGCCGACGAAGCCCAGCGGCGCAAGCTCACGCTGCGCCTGCTGCACGCGTGGCCCATGCTGGTGCCCGAACCGACCGGCGTCCCCTCGGAAGTGGATCAGAACTACTGGGCCAAGCGGATCGTCCACAATGCGCGGGCGGAGCTCCAGGCACGCCACCCGGGACTTTCCATCGTCGGCAACCTGGTCGCGGACGACGCCCAGGACGCACTGCTGCAAGCGGCCTCGGAGTCCGAGATGGTCGTACTCGGTTCGCGAGGGCTGGGGCCCGTCGAGAGCTACTTCCTGGGCGACATCAGCATGCCCGTGGTGGCACGGGCCGAGCGCCCGGTCGTCCTGGTACGCGCCGAAGCGCACGAAACAGGGCCGCAGCCCACTCCGCGCACGGCGGGCGCCGTAGTCGTGGCGCTGAAACTGCACGGCCCGTGCGAGGACCTGCTCGAATTCGGCTTCGTCACCGCCGCTGCGCGGAACGTGCCCCTTCGGGCCGTCCACGGCCGGAGCCTGCCGGTCCACGCCTACGTTCCCTGGGGCATCGACCACGACGTGACCGAGGAGATCGCACAGGACGCTCAGAAGCAGCTGAACCAGGTGCTCCGCCCGTGGCGTGAGAAGTTCCCCGATGTGCAGGTGGACGACGTGGTCCGGCTCGAAAGCCCCGCCAAGGCCGCCGTGCGGGATGCCGGGAGCGCCGGGCTGCTGGTGGTCGGCCGACGCAAGCACCGTCCGCCCTTGGCATCGCGCCTGGGCCCGGTAGCCCAAGCCGCCGTCCATCACGCGCGCTGCCCGGTCGCCGTCGTCCCTCATGACTGAGCGGAACCACAGCAGGGAGCCGGTGGAGGCGGTGCCTCAGGCCGACGCCTCCGTGCTCCGTGCAAGCGCCGGCCTCGACTCGCCGCCGCTGCCCCGCGCGGAGGTGCGCGAGACCCACACCGCGGTCGTGTTCTTCGCCGGCGACCGCGCCTACAAGGTCAAGAAACCGCTCGATCTGGGGTTCCTGGACTACACCACCGTTGCGGCTCGACGGACCGCGTGCGAGCGGGAGGTCGCACTCAACCGTCGCTTCGCCCCCGATGTCTATCTGGGCGTGGGGGAAATCCGCAGCCCGGACACGGACGTGCCCGAGCCCGTCGTGGTGATGCGGCGCATGCCGACGGAGCGCCGCCTCTCCCAATTGGTACGAGGAGGGGGCACCGTCGACGACGTCCTGCGCGCTGTGGCCCGGCTGCTCGCCATGCGTCATGCGGACGCGCCGCGCAGCCCAGAGGTGGCCGAACAGGGCACTCGCGACGCCCTGTCGTCGCGCTGGGAAGCCAGCTTCACACAAGTCCGCGCGCTGGCCGACGACAGCCCGGTGCCCGCCGGTGTGGAGGAGGTCGAGCCGCTGGTACGCCGCTACCTCGCCGGGCGCGAACAGCTCTTCGACACGCGCATCGAGCAAGGGCGGGTGGTGGACGGCCACGGCGACCTGCTCACCGAGGACATCTTCTGCCTCGACGACGGCCCTCGCGTCCTGGACTGCCTGGAGTTCGACGACCGCCTGCGCTACGTCGACGGCCTCGACGACGCCGCATTCCTGGCCATGGACCTGGAACAGCTCGGTGCGCCTGAGGCCGCGGCGTTCTTCCTCGCCCAGTACAGCGAATACTCCGGCGACCCCGCACCGCCTTCCTTGTGGCACCACTATGTCGCCTACCGTGCCTTCGTCCGCGCCAAGGTCTCCCTGATCCAGGCGCGTCAGGGCGCGCCCGGCGCGCAGGTGGCCGCACGCAGGCTGGTGATGACCGCGCTGCGCCACCTGCGCACCTCCGCCGTCGGCCTCACGCTCGTCGGCGGGCTGCCCGGCAGCGGTAAGTCCACACTCTCCGGTGCGCTGGCCGATCGCTTGGGCGTCACGCTGCTCAGCAGCGACCGCCTCCGCAAGGAGCTGGCGGGCATCCCGGCGGAGGAGTCCGCAGCCGCCGACTACGGCGAAGGGCTGTACACGCCGGAGTGGACCGCCAAGACCTACGCGGCCCTTCTCGATCGCGCATCCGCCCTGCTGTCCGCCGGCGAGTCCGTCGTCCTGGACGCCACCTGGTCCCATGCGGGGCAGCGCGAAGCCGCCCAGCACACGGCCGAGCGCACCAGCGCCGACCTGGTGGCCCTGCACTGCCAGGTGCCGGGCGACGTATCGGTGGCCCGCCTGAACACCCGTGGTCCCGGGGCATCCGACGCCGGCGTCGACGTGGCCACCGCCATGGCAGCCGCGGAGCCGCCGTGGACGGAGGCCGTCACCGTCGATACCAGCGGCCCCCTGGAGGCCGCGGTCGTCCAGGCCCTGGCGGCCGTACGCCCGTACGGCACCGGCCAGGCCCCGGTCTTCCGCCGCCCCTATATGGAGCCGGACTGATACATGGAGCCGGACGGGGAAGATACATGGAGCCGGACGGGGAAGAACGGCGATGCCGTCGACGGCGCCACGGTCCCGGTTGCCCTCAACTCGCTCGAGGGCGACGGTGGAGAGGGGTAGCGAGGGAGTGAGCACCGTGCGAGCACTCGTCTACCACGGCCCCCAACAAACCTCCTGGGACACGGTCCGCGATCCTGCGATCGAGGAGGCGACCGACGCGCTCGTGCGTGTCGACGCAACCACCGTCTGCGGCAGTGATCTGCATATCCTGCGCGGAGACCTCCCCGAGGTGAAGCCCGGGACGGTCCTGGGCCACGAGGCCGTCGGCGAGGTGATGGAAGTCGGCCGCGAGGTCCATACCGTGCGCCCCGGGGACCAAGTGATCGTGTCGTCCGTCTCGGCCTGCGGCCACTGTCAGTTCTGCCGGGCCGGTAGGCACGGACAGTGCAGCGAGGGTGGTGGATGGATCCTCGGGAATCTGATCAACGGCACACAAGCCGAGTTCGTACGTGTGCCCTTCGCCGATCACTCCACCTACCTGCGGCCCGCGGGCCTGGCCCTCGATGACGCGGTGCTGCTCGCGGAGGTTCTCCCCACCGCCTACGAGGTCGGGGTGCGCAACGGACACGTGGGGCCAGGAGACACCGTCGTCGTGGTGGGTGCGGGTCCCGTAGGGCTCGCCGCGGTCGTCACCGCGCGGATCTACTCGCCTCGCAGGATCATCGCGGTGGATCTGTCTCCTTCCCGGCTGGAAGCCGCCATCCGCCTGGGCGCCGATGCTGCCGAACTGCCCGGACGGTTGATCGCCGACTTGTCCGAGGGCCCCGGAGCCGACGTGGTCATCGAGGCCGCCGGCGATCCGGACAGCTTCGTCCTGTGCACACGCGCGGTGCGCTCAGGAGGACACATCGCCAACATCGGCATGCACGGCAGACCGGCGACGCTGCATCTTGAGGCTCTCTGGCGCAAGAACGTGACCATCAGCACCGGTCAGGTCGACGCCTCCTCCACGCCTTGGCTGCTCGACCTGGTGACATCCGGACGCCTGCCCGTCTCTCAGCTCGTCACCCACACCTTCGGCCTCGACCGGATGGGAGATGCCTACGAGGTCTTCGCCCACGGCAGCGACACCGGCGCCCTCAAGGTCGTAGTGCATCGCGAGTGAAGCGCCCGGGCCGAGAGCAGCCGTGAGCGGGGCTGGTCGGTCCCGCGGCCAGGACCGTTCGGCCCTGCGACTCGCCGGGCGAGCAGGGGTGCCATGGAAGTGGGCCGGGGCGACCGAGGACCGCACCGTCAGGCGCCTCAACAAGCTGGCCGACCTCCTCGTCGGCCGCACCACTTGAACTTTCCTTCCACACCACGGAGTTGATGCCCCTGTCGAAGCGCACCCGCAAAAAGAAGGCCCGCCGCAAGAAGAAGGCCAACCACGGCCGCAAGGCCGGCCAGCGCTGACCCCATCGGCGGGCGGCGAGACGAGAGGAGCTTACGAGCCTCGTCGCCCCGCCCGCCCCCCGTCACTCACTCACGGAGGCGTCGATGATCGAACTCGCGCCCCGCCAACTGCCCGCCCTCACACGCTGGTTCCCCGCCGGCGCCCCAGGCCCGGCCACCATCGGCGAGCACGTGCTCACCACTGGCGTCGGCCGCTGGTGGGCGGACCGAGGGGACCAGCCGCGCGTCATCGCCGTTTCCTGCGCCGGCCATGTTCTGCTGCGCGGCGCCCCTGACACACTCGACCCCGACGACCTTGCGCCCCTGGCGCCCCTGGCGAACAGCCACGTCGAAACCCCGCCCGCTTCCTGCCGGCCCCGGCGCGGCTTTCGACCGCCTCACTCCGTGGGAGCGGATGGTGTGGACTCTGCAGGCCGAACCGCAACCCTGCACCGTCCCCCGCGGCGTGGCCGTGCGCCGCCTCGAACCCGCCGACACGGACGCGCTACTCGCACTGGGCCCCGACGCGGCCTGGATCCATGCCAGTTGGGGAGGCCCGCTGGGTCTCGCCGCCTCCGGCCACGGCTGGGCGGCCGTGGATCGGCACCGACAGGTGCTGGCCATCGCCTGCACGTACTTCCGCGGCACCCGATGGGGTGCCCGCCGCTCAACCGAGAACAGAGGAAGAGCGCCATCCACGCCGGCCAGCGTGCTCGGCCGCTGACGTGGCGGGTAGGCTTCAACAACCCGACCGTTGCCAGGAGAAGCAGCCCGTCTACGGACAGCGGCCACAGCGTGGCGCTCGTGGCATCCGCACCGCCCTGGAGAGCACATGCCCGCTGGTGAATACAGGAGGCGTACGCCGCCACGGACGCGACCGACAGGGCACATCCACTCCGCACCCATGTCCCTACGTCAGCCGCACGAGGACGCTTCCTGCCGGGCCTCTCAGGAGCCTTCATCGGGCATCACCGGCGATGCGGCGACGCCAAGCCACCGCGACCGTAGTCGAACCCCCCAGCTCACGGGCTCTTCGGCGGGTTGTCCATGCTGAGGGAGCCCCTGGAGCGGATCGGCCGCTACCGTCTGAACCGGCGCCTGGGCGCGGGCGCCTTCGGCGTGGTCTGGCTCGCCCACGACGACGTGCTCGAGGCGGACGTCGCGGTGAAGGTGCTGTCCGAGAACTGGGTCGACCACCTGGACATCCGGGAGCGCTTCCTCTCCGAGGCCAGGCTGCTGCGCCGCGCCGACTCCAACCGGGTCGTCCAGGTGTACGACATCGGAGAACTGCCGGACGGCAGGCCGTACTTCGTCATGGAGTACGCCGACGGGGGCACCCTCGCCGACCGGGTCGAGTCCGGACCGCTGCCCGTGGCCGAGGCCCTGCGGCTGACGGCCCTCGCGGCCCGGGGAGCGGCCGCACTGCACGAGGCCGGCATCGTGCACCGGGACATCAAGCCGACCAACGTGCTGCTGCGCACCTCGCCCGGCGGAGGCGACCGGGTGCTCCTCGCGGACCTCGGCCTGGCCAAGAGCCTGGCCCAGGCGTCCGGGCTCACCATGGCGGCGGGTTCCGCGGGCTACACACCGCCCGAGCAGGCCGAGCCCGGCTCCGGGATCGATGCGCGGGCCGACGTCTACAGCCTGGGTGCCCTCGGCTACCACCTGATCACCGGCTCGGTCCCCGGCCCGCCCGGCAAGGTCGTACGGCCCGACCGGCTCCGTACGGATCTGGCCCCCGAGGTCCAGCGGGCGTTGCTGCGCGCCATGGAACCCGACCGGGAGCGGCGCTGGCCCACGGCGGCCGGTTTCGCCGCGCAGCTGGAGCGACTGGCCGAACCCGGCGCGGCCCCCGGACCCCCTCGGCGCCGTCGGACGGTGTTGATCACGGTGCTGGCCGCCGCTGTCGTGGCCGGCGCCGTCGGCGTCACCGCCGCGATCGTGACGCGCGGGCCCGACGCAAAGACCGTCCGGGTCGAGGACCGCACCGGCCGGGTCACCGCCGAGGTGCCCGCCGCGTGGGGCCACCAGCTGCGCGACTCCGGGTGGAATCCGCACACCCTGGGCCTGAAGGACACGAAGGAACCCGGTCTGGCGGTCGCGGACGACCTCGCGAAGTGGCAGGACCTCGGCGCGCGCGCCAACGGAGCCTTCATCGGCCTGAGCGAGCACGGCGACGTGACGGCCGAGGTCCGCGCGATCGCGCACACCGGATGCCATTACGACGGCAGCCGCACCTACGACGGCGCGCACTGGCACGGTCTGATACGGACCTGGCACGGCTGCCCCGGCAGCGACGGCACCGTCACGGAGACGGGGCTCACTCCGGCGGACGGCGCCGAGCAGCCTCAGGTGTACGTACAGATCCGCCAGGACGGCGGCACTGACGCGACCGACCGCCTGCTCGGTTCGGTACGCGTGGGAGCCTGACGGAACTCGCCCGCCGATTCCGTGAACTTTTCTCCGTCCCGGTGCATCGGAGTGTGATGACGGGGCACAACGCGCCGTGCGCACGTGTCAGGACGCGTGCGGTGATTCTCAAGGAGTGGTGACATGGCGACCTTCCGGCGCGGCGCGGCGGACACGGACCGGCTCGGCGCGGTTCCCGCACCCCGCACTTCGACTCCCGCCCGGCGGGCGGCGCTGCTCGCGGGCGTCGCGCTGCTGGGCCTGCTCACCGCCTGCGGTACCGACACGCCGCACAGTACGCCGCAGAAGCTGCCCGGCACCGCGGAGCCGGCCTCGGGTGACCGGACCACGGACACCGGTGCGAGCCCCACGGCCGACACGACCGGAAGTCCCGCCACGACGGGATCCGCTGCGACCGGATCCGCTGCGACGGCGGGATCGGCCTCCGCGTCGTCCGGGAGCGGCTCGACCGGCACCCGCTGCCACACCTCCGAGCTGCGCGCGTCGGTGGGCAACAACGACCCGGGCGCCGGGCAGGAGAACTTCCCCGTCGTCCTGACCAACAGCTCCGGACGCACCTGCACCCTGCGCGGCTACCCGGGAGCGGCCTTCATCGACGCGTCCGGCAAGCAGCTGGGCCCCGATCCGCAGCGCTCCTCGGGCACGCCCACCACGATCACGCTGGCGCCCGGGCAGAGCGCGTGGGCAGGGCTCACGTTCTCCAACCCGGAGATCAGCGGGGCCCGTACGGCGACGCCCGCCTCCCTCCTCGTGACACCGCCCAACGAGAAGGACTCGCTCAAGGTGAAGTGGACCCAGGGCAAGGTGCCGGTGTCCGGCAACGCCTCGTCGGTGTCCTTGACGGTCGTCCGCGCGGGCACCGGCACCTGACCCGTCGCGCTCCCCGCACTCCCCCGCCCCGCCGCCTGTCCCGCAGGTCGGCGGGGCTCTTTCGTGCGTGCGGAGCGACGGCCGCGCAGGTCGGCGGCGGTTTGTCACGGAACAGCAACACGTCCCGATTCCCGCGATCTTTTCCGGAACTCCCACCCATCCAACCGGTCGACGTGCCCCCGTGGGTCGGCGCGTCGACGGGACGCGAGCTCCGGCCACCCGGCCGCGGCCGTGCCGAGGAACCGAGGAACTGGGGATCGATCATGAGCGGCATCTCACGCAGGCGGCTGCTGACGGCGACGGCATCGGCGGGCGCGCTCGGCGCGCTCTCCGCCTGTTCCGCCGAGGGGTGGTCCGTCGGGGGCGACAGCGCGGAGGGCAAGCCCACGGCACAGGCCCGGCCGACCAAGCTGATCGGCGACGGGTCCACCGCCGACACCGGAGCCCAGCCCAGGCAGCCGAAGGCGGAGCGGCTGAAGCCGGGCGAGCGCCCGCCGCAGTTCGTGGTCTTCTCCTGGGACGGCGCGGGCGAGCTCAGCAACGAGCTGTTCTCCCGCTTCCGCAAGGTGGCCGCCGACCACGACGCCTCGATGACGTTCTTCCTCAGCGGCATCTACACCCTGCCCGAGTCGAAGAAGCACCTCTACAGCCCGCCGCAGCACCCCGTCGGCGCGTCCGCGATCGGCTACCTCGCCGACCGGCACATCCACGCCACCCTTCAGCAGGTGCGCGCGGCCTGGCTGGAGGGCCACGAGATAGGCACCCACTTCAACGGTCACTTCTGCGGCGCGAACGGCGTCCGCCGCTGGTCCTCCGCCGAGTGGCGCAGCGAGATCGACCAGGCGACGCGCTTCGTCACCGAGTGGAAGACCAACACCGGCTTCACCGACCTCGATCCGCTCCCCTTCGACTACCGCAAGGAGCTGATCGGCGGCCGCACCCCCTGCCTGGAGGGCCAGACCGCCTTGCTGCCCACCGCCGCCGAGCTCGGCTGGAAGTACGACGCCAGCTCTCCCGGCGGCCTCCAGATATGGCCCGGCAAGGTGCAGGGCGGCAGGATCTGGGATTTCCCGCTCCAGTCGATTCCCTTCTCCGGCCACTCCTTCCAGGTCCTGTCGATGGACTACAACCTGATGGCCAACCAGTCGAACGCGAACCCTCTCGGCGACCGCGCCCAGTACGACACCTGGCGCGCCCAGGCCCGCGACACCTACCTCGCCGGTTTCCGCCGCGCCTATGAGAGCAATCGCGCGCCGTTCTTCGTCGGCAACCACTTCGAGCGGTGGAACGGCGGTATTTACATGGACGCCGTCGAGGAGGCCGTCGAGCGGATCGCCGCCTACGACGACGTACGCATGGTCTCTTTCCGGCAGCTCGTGGAATGGCTGGAGGCTCAGGACCCGGCGGTCCTGCGGAAGCTGCGCACGCTCACCGCCGGTCAGTCGCCCCTCGGTGGCTGGGCGGAATTCCTGGGCACGGCTGCCGCGCCGTCGGGCACCGCCGGGTCGTGACGACTCACCGGTGGCCTCCTTGGCCTCCCCCGTAACCGGGGCCGTAACCGCCGTACCCATACCCATCGCCGTACCCATACCCATCGCCATAGCCATAGCCGGAGCCGTACTGCCCGTCTCCCGGGCAGTAGTAGTAGGGGTAGTAGCAGTAGTCGTACGTCGGAGCAGGGGACGACGGAGTCGGGCGCGGTGTGGACGGCGTCGCCGAAGGCCTGTGCCTGGCGGTCGCCGGCGGTGTCGTCGAGGGCTTGGCAGGGGCCGGGGTCGAGGGCGCCGTCGATGCATGAGTGGAGTCCCAATTGACCACCTCCAGCTGGAGCGAGGGCGCGGAGGTGTCGAGGATCCAGTGCTGGACCGCCTCGTCCTTGCGGAGTTTGAGGACGAGTGCCGCCTCGCCCTTGGCGGCGAGTGCGAGAGCCAGGTCCTGGTTCCAGCGCGGCACCAGCGTGCCCTGGAGGGTGAAGTCGTAGCGCACGTTCTTGGTGCCCGGCTGCGACTTGCCCGAGCAGGGGGCCAGTTGGACCGAGTAGCCCAGGTGGGAGTCGAGGCAGAGGTCGGGGTCGGCCACGTCGCGCAGCAGCCCGTCCGCCTCGTACGACCACTGCTGGGCCGACTTCGAGGTGCACGAGGTGAGTTCGGTCTCCGCGCCCTTGGCCGGCTTCTTGCCGACGATGCCGATGCACAGCCCGGTCGCGGCATTGCGCAGCCTGCCCCGCATGGTGCCGTTCGACGGGTCGCCTGACCCGATCCAGGACGGGTTCGCGCCGGGGACCGTGCCCGAGCCGGCACTCGGCGCTTCCGAGGAGCCGGTGCCGTCGGCCGTGCCGCCCTCGTCACCGGAGCTCGAACCGGCCGCCCACAGGACCAGCGGGACCAGGATGAGCGTGCTCACGGTCAGCACGCCGAGGGCGACGTTGCGGCGGCGCGGGGCGCGCCGGGGGGCCTTGTGCGTCTTCGCCCTGTGTGTCGGCGGGCGGGAGTCCGCCGGCTGAAGGCGTGGCGCGCTGCGAGCGCTTGGAGGGCGAGGGGCATCCGCGGGAAGGGGGAACGCTCCGTACGGGTCGGCCGGCTCGGCCGTCGAACCCCCGGTGGCCCCGGTGGCCCCGGTGGCCCCGGACGATTCCGTCACCTCCACGATCGCGGTGGCGCGTCCCGGGCGGGATTCGAGATAGGCGCGGGCATTCCAGCCGAGCACAGCTTCGGCCAGCGGGAGGGCCAGTTGGCCGTTGAACTGGTTCAACTGGTCGGCGGCATGGCGGCAGTGTGCGCATCTGGCCATATGACCCCGCAGATCGGGGTCGAGGTCGACGCCGCCCCGCCGCAGGGACACGTCCAGCATGCGGTTGTAGCGGCGGCACTCCTGCTCGGGGGCCAGTTCACGATGGATCTCCAGGCAGCCCTCGCGCAGGCGTTCGCGGGCCCGTCTCAGTTCTGTCGGGGCGTCCTCGACGGCGAGGCCCAACAAGGCGGCGGGCACCTCGAGTTGCTCGGCCTCGGCCTCCGCGTGCCACAGCAGACAACGGGCCGGCCCGGGGAGCCGCTGGAACGCCCGGGACAGCAGG
Source organism: Streptomyces sp. NPDC027189 (assembly GCF_055566975.1). NCBI lineage: Bacteria > Bacillati > Actinomycetota > Actinomycetes > Kitasatosporales > Streptomycetaceae > Streptomyces > Streptomyces sp. NPDC027189. The sequence continues at coordinate 445,668 of NZ_JBVHRI010000006.1, read as the reverse complement.
CGTCTGCCGTCCGGCGGGAGGAGTCGCGCCGCGGCCCGGTCCTCGCGGTCCGAACCGGCGAGCAGCTCGGGACGGAGCAGCTCGCGCCGCTGGTCCATGAGCCACTCGGCGGCTATGCGGCGGACGGTGACCAGCAGGTGCGGCCGCCATGCCGACGTGGGCCCGGTCTGCCGCAGCGATTCCCCGAACAGTCGGGTGAATGAGGCCGTGGTGAGCATTCCGGCGGGGCGTACACCGTGAGTGCACAGGCTTGCGTAAGAGAAGACCGCTTCCCAGTGGCGGTCCAGGAGTTCTCCGACGGGATAGTGCGCGGGCGTGTTCCCCGGGCTCTTCTTCAGGTCTGCCGCGAGCCGCTCATCCGAGACCTCGAACAAGCGAGCGGGGGTTGGGGAATGAGACAGGGGTGCATCATTCACGTCCGCTTTCCTCCCAAAGGCAACACAGGAATTAGTCCATACCAATGGGTATGTAGACCGCCCGACGGACCGGAGGGCCTACCCATGGGGGGGTTGCGCCGCGAACGACCGCCTCGGGCAGCTCTTTTGAAGCAAGGGGTGAACGGGCGCACCGCGACGTGCAGAAGGAAGCGAATATTGTCTGCACGCCAACAAGGCACACCTTTGCACAGGGCACCGAGCCGGAACAAGCGATCTCGGCATTTTCCCTATTGCCTCGCGAGCCCGGATATTGACTGAACGTCAGCAAGGCTCGCAAATGAAATTCGGAATCCCGTCGCCGCCACGAACCGACACAGAACTCCCCACATTGGGAGCGCTCTCCCGGTTCAGCCGAGCGCGCCGCCCGCCCGCCATTCCTCCCAGCTCATGTTCCAGCCATTGAGGCCGTTGTCCGGCGACACGGTTTCGTCGTGGGAGTTGACCACCTCCACCACGTCACCGACGAGGGAGTTCTCGTAGAACCAGTAGGCCGGCGTGCCGGTGTCCTTCGCGCCCTGGGTGTCGTGCAGGCCGACACAGCCGTGGCTGACGTTCTGCGCGCCGAAGGTGGAGACGGGCGACCAGCAGTTGCCGTGGACGAAGGTGCCGGAGGTGGTCAGACGCATGGCGTGCGGGACATCGGGGATGTCGTACTCGCCGCCGAAGCCCACGGTGGAACCGTCCATCCGCGTCTGCGGATACTTCTCGGAGATCACCATCCTGCCGTTCCACGTGGTGTGTTCGGGCGCTCCTGAGGTGATGGGAATGGTCCGCACCGCGCGGCCTTCCCGCCGTACGACCATGGTCTTCTTCTCGGCGTCGACCAGGCTGGTCTGGTTGCGGCCGACAGTGAAGGTGATGTCCTTGTGCTGCACGCCGTAGCGGCCGGACGCACCTTCGACGCCGCGCAGCCTGAGGGACAGCGTCCTTGGTGCCGGTCGGCCAGTACTCCTCGGGGCGGAGGTCGAGGCGGCTGTCGCCGAACCAATGGGCGGCGATCTCGACGCCGGCCGTGGAGGTCACGGACACCGCCTTCTCGACGGCTTCCTTGTCGGTGATGGCGTGGTTGAAGTTGAGGGAGACCGGCATGCCGACACCGACGGTGGAGCCGTCCTCGGGGGAGAAGTAGCCGACGAGGGTGGCCTCGGGCGCGATGGTGGTGAAGGTGGTGTTGGCCAGCGCCTCGCGACCGCGGGTGTCGGCGGCGACGGCGCGCACGGAGTAGCGGGTGGACGGGGAGAGCCTGCCGTCCGGCGTCCAGCGGGTGCGGTCGGCGGAGAAGGTGCCGGACATGCGCGTGCCGTCCTCGGCGGTGACCGCCACCGACGTGAGCGTGCCGCCGCGCACGGAGACGGAGAGCGCGCCCTCGACCGCCGTGTTCGCCGCGCCGGTCTTGGGCGCGACCGTGACTCGGGCCGTCGAAATGGCCGACGGCGAGGGCGAGTCGGAGGCTTTCTTGGTGCCGGACGTGCCGGACGTACAGGCGCTGACCACCGAGGCGCAGATAACGGCGAGCAGGGACCGTCTGCCCAGCCGCCGGGCTGTCGCGGTCGGGGAGGTGCGGCGGCTGTGGTCGTCATTCACGTGGAAATCCTTGGTCAGCGCCCCGAAGGCCGAGTCGGGGAAGGCCCCGCGCACCGACACGAGGCCCCTGGAGCCGTCGCTTGAACACTAAAGCACTCTCTTTAAGGTTCAAGTAAACTCCAGCCTGTGGTCCTGCGTCCGAACACCCCGCCGGCGGATCAGTGACCGCTGATCGCCCGAGGCGTGTACGGCTGCTCCAGCTCCTCGATCTCCTTGTCCGTCAGCTCCAGTTCGAGGGATGCGATCGCGTCCTCGACGTGGTGCGGCTTGGTGGCGCCGACGATGGGCGCGCTCACGGTGCTCTGGTGCAGCAGCCACGCGAGGGCGACCTGCGCGCGGGGCACCTGGTGCTCGGCGGCGATGCGGGCGACGGCGTCGACGATCTCGCGGTCGCCCTCCTGGTAGAGGTTCTTGCCGAACTCGTCGGTCCGGCTGCGCGTCGTGACCGTGTCCCAGTCACGGGTGAGGCGGCCGCGGGCGAGCGGGCTCCAGGGCAGTACACCGACACCCTGGTCCGCGCAGAGCGGCAGCATCTCGCGCTCCTCCTCTCGGTAGAGGAGGTTGTAGTGGTTCTGCATCGAGACGAACCGTGTCCAGCCATTCAGCCGGGCCGTGTACTGGGCCTTGGAGAACTGCCAGGCGTACATCGAACTCGCCCCGATGTAACGGGCCTTGCCCGCCTTCACCACGTCGTGCAGGGCCTCCATCGTCTCCTCGACGGGAGTGGCGGGGTCGAAGCGGTGGATCTGGTAGAGGTCGACGTAGTCGGTACCCAGTCGGCGCAGGCTGTTGTCGATCTCCGTCATGACCGCCTTGCGGGACAGGCCACGCCCGTTGGGGCCGTCGTGCATCGCGCCGTTCACCTTGGTGGCGATGACGATCTCGTCGCGGCGCGCGAGGTCGGCGAGCACCGGGCCGACGATCTCCTCGCTGGTGCCGTCGGAGTACACGTTCGCCGTGTCGAAAAAGTTGATCCCGGCCTCCAGCGCCTGCCGGATCAACGGCCGTGACGCCTCTTCGTCGAGGGTCCACTCGTGGACGCCTCGGTCGGGAAGGCCGAAACTCATGCAGCCCAGGCAGATCCGGGAGACGTCCAGGCCCGTCGAACCGAGCTTCACGTACTGCATGCTCTCTCCTGCTCTCGCTGGCGGTGGGGTCGGGCACTCCGACGACCTGATCCTTGCCCGCCACGGGCGGCCCGAAGCCCTACTCCACGGGGCCTTCCACGTCGTCGTACACATGCGCGGCAGTGATCAGGCCGTCGCCGCCCCGCGTGTAGACGGCCAGGCCCGCCTGCGGCGGCAGGTCGGCGTCGCCCCAGCGATCGCAGATGTACTCGAACGCGCTGCGGGTGCCGTCCTCCGTGACGGTGCACAGCTTGAGCGGGATGCCGCCGCCCGCGGAGAAGAAGCCCTTGTAGAAGTCGGCCAGCACCGAGGTGCCGACATGTCGGTGGGCGTCGCCGGACGGCTCGCGGAGATAGCCGTCGGCCGCGAAGGTGGCGACGACGTCGGCCACGTCGCCCTCGCCGAGGGCCGTCTTGTAGGCGCCCACCACGTCCGCGGCGTGCGCGTCCGGGTCGGGCGGCAGCAGCGGGGAGCGTACGACGTGGTGGCCGAGCAGCGGCCACCGGGAGTGGTAGATCCGTACGGGCAGCGCGGACGCCGGTTCCACGGCGACGCCGACGGGAAGCCCGACGCGCTGGCCGTCCGAACCGTTCAGGTGCACCACCCATTCGCCCACGGCCCGCTTCTCGGTGAACGTGGTGGCGACCGGCTCAATGTCCACGCGGTGTTCCGCGCGCCATTTCTCCTGTTCGGCGAGCCAGGCATCGAGGACGACCACGCCACTGATACGGCCGGCTTCCGGGTCGTCGAGCGCGACGGGGACGGTGGCCGCGATCGGGTCGCGCAGGGCGGCGGCGAGGTCGGCGGCGCCGAGTCGGTCGACGAGGTCGGCGATCTGCGGGATCCAGACCATGGGGGCTCCAGAGAAGTGTGCGGCGGTCCTCTTGGCATCGTGTGCCCGGACGGGGCGGGGCGCGACCTCAGCGGCGTAGGCCCGCGGCATCCGAGGCCCGGGTGCGGGGCCTCCCGGGAGACTTCCGCGCCGGTCGGACGGGCCGACCGCCGGACGGGCGGTCCCGTGGTGCGGCAGGCCGCACCACGAATTCGGGGGCCCGGTTCCTCGTGGCCACGAACGCGCGACGGGATCGTAGGGGGCGGAACTCGCGCGGACGGCGCCTCACCAGCGCGGACGGCGCCGCACCGCCCGCGACGCAGCAATGGAAGCCGCGGAGGCATCCAGACGTTGACGCCTGAGACGTCAGAGACCAGTTCTTCCGGAGCAGCCATGTCGAACCAGCAGAGTCGCGAACCCCACCAGGCGCAGGGTTCCCGTGTGGACGCGACGCGGTTCTCCGTACTCGACCGCTCGCGCACCCGCGAGGGGCACCAGGTGACCGAGGCCCTGCGCGACACCGTGCGGCAGGCCCAGGATCTGGAGAAGCTCGGCTACCACCGGATCTGGGTCTCGGAGCACCACGGGGTGCCCGGCGTCGCCGGGTCCGCGCCCACGGTGCTGGCCGCCGCGGTCGCCGCCGCCACGCGGACGATCCGGGTCGGCACCGGCGGTGTCATGCTGCCGAACCACCAACCCCTCGTCGTGGCCGAGCAGTTCGGTGTGCTCGAGTCCCTGTTCCCGGGGCGGATCGACATGGGCCTGGGCCGCTCCGTCGGTTTCACGGACGGTGTGCGCAGTGCGCTCGGGCGGGACAAGGACGACGCCGAGGACTTCGCGGCCCAGCTCGACGAACTCCTCGGCTGGTTCCGCGGCACATCTCCGACCAGCGTGCACGCGCGCCCCACGGAAGGTCTGACCGTGCCGCCCTTCGTGCTCGCCCTGGGCGAGGGCGCCACGATCGCGGCACGGGCGGGACTGCCGATGGTCATCGGGGACCTCAGGAACCGGGAGAAGATGCGGCGCGGCATAGATCACTACCGCGCGACCTTCCGCCCGTCCGTCTGGGCGCCGGAGCCGTACGTCGTGGTCTCCGGCACCGTCGCGGTCGCCGCAAGCCCGGAGGAGGCGCGCCGTCTGCTGCTCCCGGAGGCCTGGTCGATGGCGTACTCCCGCACGCACGGCACGTTCCCGCCGCTGCCGCCCGCCGAGCGCGTCGAGGCCCTCACCATGACCGCCAAGGAGCGCGGCTTCTACGAGTCCGGCCTGACCGGCCACATCGTGGGTACCGAGGATCAGGTCGCCCACGAGCTGGAGACCCTGATCAAGGAGACCGGCGCCCAGGAAGTGCTGGTCACGACCAGTACGTACGACCGGGACGCGCTCCTGGACTCCTTCCGGAGACTCGCCCGGGTCGCGGGACTGACCACGACCTAGAATCGTGGGGTTTGCCCCGCGCCCCACTGATGTCCAGGCCTCCGGCCGCCCACAGGAGTCCCGCCAATGCCCAGCCCCCACGACTCGTACGTCCGCGTCCGGGGCGCCCGTGAGCACAACCTCCAGGGCGTGGACGTCGACATCCCGCGTGACGTTCTCGCGGTCTTCACCGGCGTCTCCGGCTCCGGAAAGTCCTCGCTGGCCTTCGGGACGATCTACGCCGAGGCGCAGCGGCGATACTTCGAGTCGGTCGCCCCGTACGCGCGGCGGCTGACCCACCAGGTAGGGGCGCCGAAGGTCGGGGAGATCACCGGGCTGCCGCCCGCGGTCTCGCTTCAGCAGCGCCGCTCGGCACCCACCTCACGCTCGTCCGTCGGTACGGTCACCAATCTCTCCAACTCGCTGCGCATGCTGTTCTCGCGGGCGGGCGACTATCCGCAGGGCGCCGAGCTGCTGGACTCCGACGCGTTCTCGCCCAATACGGCGGCCGGCGCCTGCCCCGAGTGCCATGGTCTCGGTCAAGTGCACCGTACGACCGAGGAGTTGCTGGTCCCGGATCCGCTGCTGTCGATCCGTGAGGGGGCGATCGCCGCGTGGCCGGGCGCCTGGCAGGGCAAGAACCTGCGGGACATCCTCGACACGCTCGGGTACGACGTGGACCGGCCCTGGCGCGAGCTGCCCGCCGAGGAGCGGGAGTGGATCCTCTTCACGGACGAGCAACCGGTGGTCACCGTGCATCCGGTGCGCGATGCCGAGCGGATCCAACGCCCTTACCAGGGCACATACATGAGCGCACGGCGCTATGTCATGAAGACCTTCTCCGACACGAAGAGCCCGACGCTCAGGGCCAAGGCCGAGCGGTTCCTGACCAGCGCTCCGTGTCCGGTGTGCGGCGGCAGCCGGCTGCGTCCCGAGGCGCTGGCGGTGACGTTCGCCGGACGGAACATCGCCGAGCTGGCCGCGCTGCCCCTGGCGGAGCTGGCCCGCCTGCTGCACGGGACCACCGAGGCCGCCAGGATCCTCACCGAGGATCTCAGATCCCGTATCGCGCCCGTCGTCGAGCTCGGCCTCGGCTATCTCAGCCTGGACCGGGCGACTCCCACCCTCTCCGCGGGCGAACTCCAACGGCTGCGTCTGGCAACGCAGTTGCGCTCCGGACTCTTCGGAGTCGTGTACGTCCTGGACGAGCCGTCCGCCGGACTGCACCCGGCGGACACGGAGGCCCTGCTCACGGTCCTGGAGCGGTTGAAGTCGGCGGGGAACTCGGTGTTCGTCGTGGAGCACCATCTCGATGTCGTGCGCGGCGCCGACTGGCTCGTCGACGTCGGGCCGCGCGCCGGGGAGCACGGCGGGCGGGTGCTGCACAGCGGTCCGGTGGCGGAGCTGGCCGCGGTCGAGGAGTCGGCCACGGCTCGCTTCCTCTTCGACCGCTCCCCCGCTCCGGTGCGCGAAGTCCGGTCACCGCGCGGACAGTTGAAGATCGGTCCGGTCACCCGGCACAACCTGCGCGGGGTCACCGCCGAGTTCCCGCTCGGTGCGTTCACCGCGGTGACCGGGGTCTCCGGCTCCGGCAAGTCCACACTGATCGGCGAGGTGACGGAGGACCTGGCGGGCGTCGGACGTCTCGTCTCCGTCGACCAGAAGCCCATCGGCCGCACCCCGCGCTCGAACCTGGCGACCTACACCGGGCTCTTCGACGTCGTGCGCAAGGTCTTCGCCGCGTCGGACGAGGCGCGGCGGCGCGGCTACGGCGTCGGGCGGTTCTCCTTCAATGTCGCCGGCGGTCGCTGCGAGACCTGTCAGGGCGAGGGATTCGTCAGCGTGGAGCTGCTCTTCCTGCCCAGCACCTATGCGCCGTGCCCCGACTGCGGAGGGGCGCGCTACAACCCAGAGACACTCGAAGTGACGTACCGGGGACGGACCATCGCACAGGTTCTGGACCTGACGGTGGAGGCGGCGGCGCGGTTCTTCGCGGAGACGGACACCCCGGCCGTCGCGCGCAGCCTCAGCACCCTCCTCGACGTGGGCCTCGGCTATCTGCGACTCGGCCAGCCCGCCACGGAGTTGTCCGGTGGCGAGGCCCAACGCATCAAGCTGGCCAGCGAGCTGCAGCGGGTACGTCGTGGGCACACCTTCTATCTGCTCGACGAGCCGACGACGGGGCTGCACCCGGCCGACGTCGAGGTGCTGATGCGCCAGCTGCACGGTCTGGTCGACGCCGGCCACACCGTCGTGGTCGTCGAGCACGACATGAGGGTCGTCGCGGGCGCCGACTGGGTGATCGACCTGGGCCCGGGCGGGGGCGACGCGGGCGGGCGGATCGTCGCGACGGGGCCTCCGGGCGAGGTGGCGCGGGCGCAGGGCAGCACGACGGCTCCGTATCTCGCCCGCGCGCTCGCTCCCGTCCTCTAGGCGGACATGACGTGCGGGTCGTCCTGCGTGTGCCGCCCGCCCTGTGCGGCACGGGCCAGACCGCGCCGGTCGATGTGATCGCCGGGTGCGAGTACGGGCAGCACCCGCACCTCGGCGACGAGCGCGCCGGCCGAGACGACCCGCCATACGGAGGCGAGCAGCGAGTCGCTCCCGACGAACGCGGGCGCGGTGCTCGCCGTGCCGTCGGCGAGCCGGTAGTGGATGCGCACGGGCTGGACGGGCACGTCGGCGTCGAGCGCCGCCTGGAAGACGGCCCGCCGGAAGTGTCCCTGGGCCCGGCCGCACCAGGTGCTGCCCTCGGGGAAGGCGACGACGGCCGCTCCGCCGCGCAGGGCGTCCGCGATCCGCTGCACCGTGCCGGGCAGGGCGCGGAGCCGGTCGCGTTCGATGAACAGGGTGCCGCCGCGGGCGGCCAGGACGCCGGCCACAGGCCAGCCGCGGACCTCGGTCTTGGCGAGCATGCGCGCCGGGCGGACGGCGGCGAGCAGGGGGATGTCCAGCCACGAGATGTGGTTGGCGACGATCAGCAGTCCCCCGGTGGGTGCGGCGGCCCCGGTGAACCGCACCCGTACGCCCGTGGCGCGGACCACGGACCGGCACCAGCGACGGATCCACCGGTCACGCGCCGTCGCGCGCAGCCGTCCGACGAGCGGGGTCAGCGCGACGCCGACGAGGACCAGCACCAGGACCGAGGCGAGCCGCGCCGCGGCGCGCGGCACGGCGGCCCAGGACGCCGTGGAATCCACGCAGCTGTGCGGGGAGCAGGGCGCGGTGGGCAGCCACGCGCTGGTCGGCGGGGCGGGGCGAGCCGCGACGGGACGCGGCGCCGCGGACACCGTCGCGGTGTCCGCGAGCGCAGCCCCGCGCGGGCCGGGCAGCGCCGCCCCGCCGAAGCGGGGGCGGCGCATGACGGACAGCCGCGGCGCTCCGGTGCGAGGGGTGCTCATCAGGCCGGGACGAGCGAGAGGAAGTGCCGCAGATAGCGCGGGTTGACCCGGCGCATCGACAGCAGCACGTACAGGTCGGCGACACCGAAGTCGGAGTCGTGGGCCGGCTGGCCGCACACCCAGGCGCCGAGCCGGAGGTAGCCGCGCAGCAGCGGGGGCAGCTCCGTCCGCGCGGGCCGGGCGACGCCCTCCGCGTTCCAGGGCAGCAGCGGACGTACGCGGTACTCCTCGGGCGCCAGGTGCTTCGCCTGGACGCGGTCCCAGGTCCCGGCCGCGAGCGCGCCGCCGTCGGCCAGCGGAATCGAGCAGCAGCCCGCGAGCCACTCGTGGCCGCCGTCGACCATGTACCGCGCTATCCCGGCCCAGATGAGCCCGATGACCGCGCCGTCGCGGTGGTCGGGGTGCACGCAGGAACGGCCCACCTCGACCAGCCCGGAGCGGATTCCGGCCAGCGGCCCGAGGTCGAACTCGCCCTCCGAGTACAGCCGTCCGGCGATGGCGGCCCGCTCCGGCGGCAGCAGCCGGTAGGTGCCGACGACCTGGCCGCTCACCGTGTCACGGACCAGCAGGTGGTCGCAGTACGCGTCGAACGGGTCGATGTCGAGGCCCGGCTGCGGGGTGGACAGGAGGGCTCCCATCTCCCCCGCGAAGACGTCGTGCCGCAGCCGCTGGGCGGCCCGCACGTCGGCCTCGTCACGGGCGAGGGAGACCGTGTAGCGGGTGGGGGCCACGGGCTGTGGGGGGCTGTCGAGGGTGGAAACGCCGGTCATGGCACTCTCCTGGTCACGGGCCGGTTCGGCAGTGCGGCGGCAGACCGTGTCGGTGCGGTCTGTGCGCTCCTGTTCTTCCGACGCCGGTTGACCTGCACGTGACCGTGGCCAGGAGGTGGGATGTGGGGATGTTGAATGCCGGGGGATCGGCGTCCGTCGGACGGCGACGCCAACGGCTGCGCACCAGCCCCAGGGCGAACAGCACGCCTCCGGCCAATTGGGCGGGGTGCCTGGCGGGACCGGGGTGAGCACCACTTCCGGTCCCGCCCGTCCGCACCTTCTCGGCGAACGCTTTCCTGAAAGGACGCGGCTGGCAGGAGCGCCCAGAAGGTGCGCGGGGGAACTCGCGACCAGCCACATCCGGCCCGCGGCCGGACAACCGCCCGACCGGCGGAGCGCTAACGCCGCCCGGCCTTACGCGTAGCCCGCAGCCACTCCTTGTTCATGCTGGTGATGGAGAACAGCGGGATGCCCTTCGGGCAGGCGGTCGCGCACTCCCCGGTGAGGGTGCACCCACCGAACCCCTCCTCGTCCATCTGCGCCACCATGTCGAGCACCCGGGTCTCCCGCTCGGGCGCGCCCTGCGGCAGCACGTTCAAGTGGTTGACCTTCGCCGAGGTGAACAGCATCGCCGCGCCGTTCGGACAGGCCGCCACGCAGGCTCCGCAGCCGATGCACTCGGCGTGCTCGAAGGCGAAGTCCGCGTCGGGCTTCGGCACAGGCGTCGCGTGGGCCTCGGGCGCCGCGCCGGTCGGGGCGGTGATGTAGCCGCCGGCCTGGATGATCCGGTCGAAGGCCGACCTGTCCACCACCAGGTCCTTCACGACCGGGAAGGCCGAAGCCCGCCACGGCTCGATGTCGATCGTGTCGCCGTCCTGGAAGGACCGCATGTGCAGCTGACAGGTGGTGGTGCGCTCGGGCCCGTGCGCGTCGCCGTTGATGACGAGCGAGCACGCGCCGCAGATACCCTCGCGGCAGTCGTGGTCGAACGCGACCGGATCCTCGCCCTTGAGAATGAGCTCTTCGTTGAGGGTGTCGAGCATCTCCAGGAAGGACATGTCGGCCGAGATGCCGTCCACCTCGTACGTGGACATCGCTCCGTCGGCGTCGGCGTTCTTCTGTCGCCAGACGCGCAGGGTGAGCTTCATGCGTAGCTCCGCTGAGTGGGGTGAACGTACTCGAAGACCAGGTCTTCCTTGTGCAGGACGGGCGCGTCACCGGTGGCGGTGAACTCCCAGGCGGCCGCGTACGAGAACTCCTCGTCTTTGCGGGCGGCCTCGCCGTCCGGCGTCTGGGACTCCTCACGGAAGTGCCCGCCGCACGACTCGGACCGGTGCAGCGCGTCGAGGCACATGAGCTCGGCGAGCTCCAGGTAGTCGACGATGCGGTTGGCCTTCTCCAGGGACTGGTTGAACTCCTCACCCGTGCCCGGGACTTTGAGGCGCCGCCAGAACTCCTCGCGGATCTGCGGGATGCGCTCAAGTGCCTTGCGCAGCCCGCTCTCGGTGCGGGCCATTCCGCAGAACTCCCACATGAGTTCGCCGACTTCGCGGTGGAAGGAGTCGGGCGTGCGGTCGCCGTCGACGGCGAGGAGCAGCCGCAGCCGGTCCTCGGTCTCGGCCAGCACCTCCTGGACGGCGGGGTGTTCGTCGGTCACCTTTTCGTGGTGCGGGTTACGGGCGAGGTAGTCGTTGATCGTCGACGGGAGTACGAAATAGCCGTCGGCCAGGCCCTGCATCAGGGCAGAAGCGCCGAGCCGGTTCGCGCCGTGGTCCGAGAAGTTGGCCTCGCCGATCGCGAACAGGCCCGGGATGGTGGTCTGGAGGTCGTAGTCGACCCACAGTCCGCCCATCGTGTAGTGCACGGCGGGATAGATCCGCATCGGGACCGTGTACGGGTCCTCGGCGGTGATCCGCGCGTACATGTCGAAGAGGTTGCCGTACTTCTCCTCGACCTTCGCCCTGCCCATCCGCCGGATGGCGTCGGCGAAGTCCAGGTAGACGCCCTGGCCGCCCGGGCCCACTCCCCTGCCCTCGTCACAGACGTTCTTGGCGGCGCGGGAGGCGATGTCGCGGGGCACGAGGTTGCCGAAGGACGGGTAGATGCGCTCCAGGTAGTAGTCGCGCTCGTCCTCGGGGATCTCGTTCGGCGGGCGGGTGTCGCCCTTGGCCTTCGGGACCCAGATACGGCCGTCGTTGCGCAGCGACTCGCTCATCAGGGTGAGCTTGGACTGGTGGTCGCCGGTGCGCGGGATGCAGGTGGGGTGGATCTGGGTGAAGCAGGGGTTGGCGAAGTAGGCGCCGCGCCGGTGCGCCCGCCAGATCGCGGTGGCGTTGGAGTTCATGGCGTTCGTCGAGAGGTAGAAGACGTTGCCGTAGCCGCCGCTGGCGAGGACCACCGCGTCCGCGTAGTACGTGTCGATCTTCCCGGTGATCAGGTCGCGGGCCACGATCCCGCGCGCCCGCCCGTCGACCACGATCAGGTCGAGCATCTCGGTCCGGGGATGCATCTCGATGTTGCCCGCGGCGATCTGCCGGGACAGCGCCTGGTAGGCGCCGAGCAGGAGCTGCTGGCCCGTCTGGCCCCGGGCGTAGAACGTCCGGGACACCTGGACGCCGCCGAAGGAGCGGGTGTCGAGGAGACCGCCGTACTCACGGGCGAAGGGCACGCCCTGCGCGACGCACTGGTCGATGATCTCCACCGAGATCTGCGCCAGCCGGTGGACGTTCGACTCGCGCGCCCTGAAGTCGCCGCCCTTGACGGTGTCGTAGAAGAGCCGGTGGATGGAGTCGCCGTCGTTGCGGTAGTTCTTCGCCGCGTTGATGCCGCCCTGCGCGGCGATCGAGTGGGCGCGGCGGGGCGAGTCCTGGTAGCAGAACTGCACGACGTGGTAGCCCTGTTCGGCGAGCGTGGCACCGGCCGAACCACCCGCGAGGCCGGTGCCCACGACGATCACCGTGTGCTTGCGCCGGTTGGCGGGGTTGACCAGCTTGGCCTCGAAGCGGCGGGTGTCCCAGCGCTCGTTGACCGGGCCGTCCGGGGCCTTGCCGTCGACGACCGGGTCCCCGGACGCGTACTCGGTGTATGCGGTCATGTCAGCTCACCACTCCAGTCGTGACACCGACGGGTACGGAGATGAAGCCCGCCGTGAGCACCAGCGCCAGGACGTTGGCGACAGTCTTGAGGGCGCGGTCGCGGGTGCGGCTGCCAGCGCCCAGGGTCTGTGCCGCGCTCCAGAAGCCGTGCCGGATGTGCAGGCCGAGCGCGAGCATCGCGACGATGTAGATGACGTTGCCGTACCAGGTGGAGAAGGTGTCCACGACGTTCTGGTACGGGTGGCCCTCCTGGAAGCCGCCGGAGTGCACGGTGCCGGTCGTCAGGTCGAGGATGTGCCAGACGATGAACAGGCCGAGGATGATGCCGCCCCAGCGCATGGTCCGCGTGGCGTAGCTCGCCCGCGGCTTCGTGTGGACGTACTTGCTGGGGCGCGCCTTGAAGTCGCGGCGGCTCAGCTGGTACGCGGAGACGGCGTGCGCGACGACGGCGACGACCAGCACCACGCGGATGAGCCACAGCGTCCACTCGTAGTGCATGAAGGGTTCGCCGACGGTGCGAAGCCAGTGCCCGTAGTGGTTGAACTCGCCCGCCCCGAAGTAGATCTTCAGATTGCCGATCATGTGGGCGACCAGGTACAGCACCATGATCAGTCCGCTGACGGCCATCACGGTCTTCTTGCCGACGGAGCTGTTCCACACGGTGCGTGCCATGGACGGCCGTCGGTCCGTCCGCGTTGCCAGAGCCATGTCACGGAACGCTAGGACCCCAAGGGCCGATCGGTCCAAGACATGCTCCGGCTCGATTCCATAGGTGTCGACTATCGTGGCTGATGTGCAGTTCCAACAGCTCCAGTACTTCGTGGCGGTCGCCGAGACCCGGCACTTCACCCGGGCCGCCGATCTCGTCCATGTCGCCCAGCCGTCCCTGTCCCAGCAGATCAAGGCGCTGGAGCGGGAGTTGGGGGCTGATCTGTTCCTGCGGGCGCGCGGGAACATCACGCTCACGGACGCGGGCGAAGCGCTGCTGCCGCTGGCCCGGCGCATCCTGGCGGACGCGGACACGGCCCGGCACGAGGTGCAGGAACTGGCCCAGCTGCGCAGCGGCCGGGTCCGCCTCGGCGCGACCCCGAGCGTGTGCACCGGTCTGCTCCCCGACGTGCTGCGCGCCTTCCACGACCGCTATCCGGGTATCCGGCTGCTGATCGAGGAGGGCGGTTCGCACGATCTCGTACGAGAACTCGCGCGCGGCGCCCTCGATCTCGCCCTGGTCGTCCTGCCGCTGCCCACACCGTCCCCCGCACTGACCACGGTGGAGCTGCTGCGCGAGGACCTGGTGGTGGTGTCGTCGCCGGACGCGACCGCGCCGGGCCGCGGCCGCACGGTACGGATCGCCGACCTGGAGGGCGAGCGTCTTGTCATGTTCCGGCACGGCTACGACCTGCGAGAACTGACCGTCGCCGCGTGCCGCGCCGAGGGCTTCGAACCCGACTTCGCCGTCGAGGGCGGCGAGATGGACGCCGTGCTCGGCTTCGTCCGGGCAGGGCTCGGCGTGGCCGTCGTACCCCGCATGGTCGCGACCCGGTCCGGGCGGGGGCTGCGGGTGACACCACTGGCCCGGCCCGGGCTGCACCGGACGATCGCGCTGGCGCATCGCAGCGATGTGGCTCCGCCGCGGGCTGCCCGGGAGCTGCAGCGAATGCTGCTGGAGCGCTGACCGCCTGCCCGGCCGGGTCGTCACCGGGTCGGAATGAAGCCCCCGTCAATGACCAGGTCGCTGCCGGTGATGTTGCGGGCGCGGTCGCCGGCGAGGAAGAGGACCAGTTCGGCGACCTCCTCCGGCTGGGAGAAGCGGCCGGTGACCGCGGCGCCGGCGGCCCGTGCCACCACCTCGTCGGGGGTGATCCCGGCGGCGGCAGAGACGGTCGCGGCCACGCCGTCGCCGCCCAGCCACAGCTCCGTCTCGACCGGGCCCGGACTGACGGTGTTGACCCGGATGCCCTGGGGGCCGACCTCCTTCGACAGCGCCTTGGAGAAGGCGACCAGGGCGGCCTTGCCCGCGCTGTAGTCGATCACCAGGGGGTCGGGCAGGGTGGCGTTGACCGAGGCGATCGTCACCACCGAGCCCCGGCCGGCCTCCAGCATCAGCGGCAGGGCGGCGCGGGTGACCCGTACGGCCGTCAGCAGGTTCAGGTCGACGGTGCGGGCCCAGTCCTCGTCGGTGACCGAGAGGAAGCCGCCGGTGCGGGCCGGGGCCGAGCCGACATTGTTCACCAGGACGTCGATCCGGCCGTCCGCCGCCGCCACGAGTTGTTGAGCGGCGTCGGGTTCGGTGAGGTCGATGGGCACCCAGGTGACGGTGCCCTGCTTGATCAGCGCGTCCAGGCCCGGTGAGGTGGTGCGGGATCCGGCGACCACCGTCGCCCCCGCCCCGGCCAGTGCCGCGGCGACGGCCAGTCCGATGCCCTTGCTGGCGCCGGTCACGACCGCGGTCCTGCCCTGAAGTTCCGTGCTCATTCGTCTCGACTCCTTCGTTGCGACACCCGGCCACCGGGCGCCGATTGGATGTATGTCCCGTCAGGCGCGTGTTGCGTCACGGCCTTGGACGTCCTGGTCGGCCAGCCACTGGAGGGCGTACTCGGCCACGGTCCGCCAGCCGTGGCCGACAACCAGGAAGTGGCCGCGGTAGGGGAACGGCTTGAGGTCGGTGACCGCCGTCGAATCGCCGTAGAGCTTGTACGCCGAGCGGGTCACCACGTCGGGGACGGTGTGATCGGCCTGGCCGGAGATCATCAGCAGCGGTCCGCGTTGCCCACGCCCAGCAGCTTCTGCGCGATCAGGCCTCCGAAGGAGTGCCCGATCAGCACCGGCCGGCGGTCGAGGGCGCGGATGTTCCCGGCGTAGTGGTCGGTGACCTCGTCGATACCGAGCCCGGCGACGGCCTCGGCGCGACGTCGCGCCTCGGTGACGGTGGCCGCCTCGCCGGGCCGGCCGGGCCAGCGGCGTGTAGCCGTGCTCGTCGGCCAGGTCGGTCCAGGGCTGCCACGAGGTGGCGTGCAGCCATGGACCGTGGATGAGAGCGAGGGGTGTGCGCGGGTCGGACATGGCCTTCTCCTGGACTGCTCAGGGCCGCCCGCCGGTGGCGGCGCGCTGCATCCAGATTCCGACGGGAGTCAGGGGTACCGAATCAGTCGCATGACTGCGGTGCCCGACTCACGCGGCTCAGGCGTGTTGCCACGGTGTCCGGCCCACACGACACAGCCGTGCGACCACAGTGACCGGCCCACACGACACAGCCGTGCAACCACAGTGACCGGCCCACACGACACAGCCGTGCAACCACAGTGACCGGCCCACACGACACAGCCGTGCAACCACAGTGACCGGCCCACACGACACAGCCGTGCGACCACAGTGAGCGCCACACGCTTCTGGTTTCGGTACCGACCCACGCCGCGTCGGCCATCATGCTCGGCTCACTCCCGGTCGGCAACGCTTCCGGTCTCCGCCATCGTGTCGCGCAGAGACGCCCGCGAAGAGATGCCGGGCTTGGGGGCAGGTCCTTGTCGTCGTCCGTCACCTCGACCGTGTTGATGACCTGGACCGTGCAGTTCGTCAGGTCGACGGTCTCCTGCGAACAGGTCACCGACCATGCGGGGGTGTGGGCCGAGGCCGGCGTGGCCGTCAGCCCGACCCCGACGGCGGCCGCGGCGGCCGCCGTCGCCTAGGCGGCCGGGCGGCGCCACACGCGGCGGTTGCTGCCGAGGTGTCGCGGGCCCGTAGCAGCCGTGGGCCCGCGTACCGCGCGTCGGGCGCGTCGTCAGCCGACCGCGTCCACCAGCGCCAGCTCGTGCAGCCGCTCCGGCGGGCCCGGGCGGGCGTAGTACCAACCCTGGGCCGTGTCGCAGCCCAGTATCCGCAACTGCTCGGCCTGGGCGCCCGTTTCCACGCCCTCGACGGTGACCGCGAGGTCGAGGCTGTGGGCGAGGGAGACGATGCCCTCGACGATCTTCAGGTCGACCGGGTCCGCGGGGAACTGCTGCATGCCCTGGGTGAAGGATCGATCCAGCTTGAGGATGCTGACCGGCAGACGCCGCAGGTTGGCAAGGTTGGAGTAGCCCGTGCCGAAGTCGTCGAGGGCGATGTCGACGCCCATTTCGGCGAGGCGCCGCAGCGGCTTGAGGAGGTCGTCGTCGGCGCCGATCAGCGCGGACTCGGTGACCTCCAGGCACAGCGCGTCGGCGTCGAGTCCCTCGCGCTCCAGGATGTCGACCGTGTCCTGGACGAGGCCGGGATGGGTGAGCTGGCACGGCGAGAGGTTGACGTTGATACGCAGCGGGCCGGCGTCGGCGTGTCGTTCCTGCCACGCCCGGGCCTGACGCACGGACTGCTCCAGGACCCAGCGGCCGAGCGGAACGATCAGTCCCGTGTGCTCGGCGAGCGGGATGAAGCGGTCGGGGCCGAGGACTCCGTGCTGCGGGTGCAGCCAGCGCACCAGCGCCTCGGCGCCGCGCACGCTGCCGTCGCCGAGGTGCACGAGCGGCTGGTACTCGATGAAGAACTCGCCCCGGTCCAGGGCGGCGGGCAGCGCGGTGGTGAGTCCGTGCCTCGTGATGGCGCGGGCGTCGGCCTCGGGGTCGGCGAGCTCGAAGCGGTTGCCGCCCGCGGACTTGGCCCGGTACATCGTGATGTCGGCGCTGCGCAGTACCTCGGCGGGGCCCCGCTCACCGGCCGGTCCCTCGACGATGCCGATGCTGCCGCGCACGGTCAGTTCGCGGCCGTCGATACGGACGGGGGTGATGAGGGCGTTCATGATGCGGTCGGCGAGCGCGTCGACCTCGCGCTCGGTGTCGTGGCCCGTCGTGAGCGCCACGAACTCGTCGCCGCCGAGCCGGGCGACCATCTCGCCGGGGGCCGTCGCGCAGGACTGCAGCCGGTCGGCGACCTCGACGAGCAGTCGGTCGCCGGCGGCGTGCCCGAGGCTGTCGTTGATGGTCTTGAAGCCGTCGAGGTCGAGGTAGCACAGGCCGAAGCGCTGGCCCTCACCCGCGGACAGCGCCTTCTCCAGGCGCTCGAAGAACAGGGTCCTGTTGGGCAGTCCGGTGAGCGCGTCGTGCGTGGCCTCGTAGCGCAGCCGCAGATTGAGCAGCCGCCGCTCGGTGGTGTCCTCCATCAGCGCGAGCTGGTACTGGGGTTCACCGTCCGCGTCACGCAGCAGCGAGACCGTCAGATTGGTCCACAGGGCAGTTCCGTCGGGACGGTAGAAGGCTTTTTCGACGTGGTAGTGCTCACGCTCGCCGCGTACCAACTCCTCGTACAGACGCCACACTTGAGGAGCGTCCTCGGGGTGCGTCCACTCGGGGACCTTGCGGCCCCGCATCGACTGCTCGGAGCCGCCGAACATCCGCAGCAGCGCTCCGTTGACCTGCAGGATGTTGCCTTCGAGGTCGGCGATGCCGATCCCTATGGCCGCCCCCTCGAACACCGCGCGGAAGCGGGCCTCACTGGCGTGCAGCGCCTCGGCCACCGCGCTGCGCGCGTTCAACGCCGCCTGGGAGATGGCCTCTTGCTCGGCGAGCGTCCGCTCGCGCAGCGCCCGCGCGAATCCGGCGGCCATCGCGTGCTGCAGCCGCGCCGACCGGGTCCGCAGCGCCTCCTGGGGCCCGTCCTCGCCGCAGTAGAGCACCAGATACGCGTCCACGCAGTCGAGGGCGCGGCTGAGCGCCTCCGGGTCGGTGCAGTGCGCGGCGATGAGCGCGGCGCCGACCGCCTGGCCCTCGGACGCGTCGAAGGTCCTGGACCGCAGCGCGTCGCTCAACCGCCGGGCGAGCGGCACCAGTTGTTGCTCGAACTCGGGCCGGGTCAACGACGTCGAGGTGACCGGGAAGACGGCCCGGCTCCAGATCGTCGCGAACCGGCGCAGTCTGTCCTCCGGCCCGTCCGGCTCGGCGGTCACGCCGTGCGCCCCACGCCGGCGAACCCGGAGAAGGAATAAGGATCCTCGTCCTCGAGTGCCGTGTCGGGCCGCCAGTTCGGCATCGGCACCAGTCCGGGTTCCACCATGTCGTACCCCTCGAAGAACCGCGCGATCTCCTCGCGCGAGCGCATGATCAGCGGGTTGCGGATGTTCTTGTACACGTCGACCGTGCCCTCGACCCGCTCCTGAGGGAGCGGGATTCCCTCGTACGAGGCATGCGTGACGATGAGCAGGCTGCCCGGCGCGAGCGCGTCGCGCAGTTCCGCCACCGCTCCGTACGGGTCGTCCGCGTCCTCCACGAAGTGAAGTATGGCAACGAGAAGGAGGGCAATCGGCCGGTTCAGGTCGATCAGGCGCTGAACCTGAGGGCTCGCCAGGATCTCCTGGGGCTTGAGGAGATCGGCGGCCACGACATCCGCGTCCTCGTTGTCCCGCAGGACGGCCTGACTGTGCGCGACGGCCACCGGGTCGTGGTCGACGTACACAACGTGCGCTCCGGGCCTGGCCGTCTGGGCGGCCTCGTGGACGTTTCCGAAGGTCGGGATGCCTGAACCGATGTCCAGGAACTGGGAGATGCCCTCGTCGGCCGCGAAGCGCACGGCGCGGCGCATGAACGCCCGGTTCGCCTGCATGATCTTGGGAAGTCCCGGCATGAACTCCATCGCCTTGCGTGCCGCTTCCCGGTCGACCTCGAAGTTGTGCGAACCGCCCAGGTAGTAGTCATACATGCGGGACACGCTCGGCACCGAGATGTCAATGCTCCGGGGGGCCCAGGCGGGACGCTCCATCTATCTCTCCAAGGCGTAGTCGACGGCGTAGGCGATCCGGTGTTCGAGCTGAGGCTACTGATCGCCCGGCAATGGAGCGAGCCAAAACGGAAATTGACCGTCCGTTCCCGGTCACTGCCTCCGGCAAGTGCCGAATTGGCGCCCCGCGAACGCCACCCGAACACGCCGTTCACCGCCCCTGCGAAATCGCTCCGAAGCATTCCAAAAAGCTCCGGGGAGTTACGAAGAGTGGCCACGGTATCCGCAGAGTCGCCAAGGTCATTCACAGCTCAACTGTCGCGGAACGCGCCAAGATCTTTCACTGCCCGGCAGTCGTAGCAGTCCAGGCCTTTCACGTCCGGGCACGCCAAACGGCCCGCCCCCTCCGTGCGGTGCGGAGGGGGCGGACCCGAGGTCGCGCGCGTTGTTCCGTGCGTCCGGCACACTTGCCTGTCTGCGTCCCCTCCCTTCCGCGTTCCGTTGCTGTCCGACGAGGCGAATCAACCCTGGGGAGGTGATCCTCTACTCCGACGCGCCGACCGGCTTTCCGTCGGGCGAAACGGCGTACCACGTGCCGCCCACGCCCTGACCGTTGGTGTCCCCGGGAGCCGTGTCACCGGAGAAGGTGTAGATCGGCCAGCAGTTGACCGTCATCTGCTTGACGCCGTCCGGGCGGGTGAAGCCCATGAGGCCCTTCTTCTTGACACCCTTGGTGTCGTCCGCGGATACCGGCGCGACCGCGGGCCACTTCTCCAGGCAGGCGCCGGTGCAGGCCGACTTCGAGACGGGCCAGGCCTGGTCCTTCATGAAGCGGTAGACGGTCATGCCGTTCTTGTCGACGACGATGTCGCCGAGCTTCGGGTCCTTGCGGACCGACAGGCCGGGCAGGTCGGCCAGCGTCGCCTTCTTGCCATTGGGGGCCGAGGCGAACCAAGTACCGCCCACACCCTGGCCGTTGGTGTCCCCGGCCTTCGTGTCCTTCGCGTACCGGTACATCGGCCAGCCGCCAATGGTCAGCTGCTTCGTGCCGTCCGACCTGGTGACCTCGCCAAGAAGCGTCTTGTCCACGCCGGTGGCGGCCTCGGCGCCTTCGGCGGGCACGGGCGGCCAGGCCTTCGCACAGTCGCCGTCACAGCTCGACTTGGGCGGTTCGGCCGTGTCCTTGTCGAAGCGGTAGAGGGTGAATCCGGCACTGTCGGTCAGCGTCTTGCCGAGCTTCGTGCTTTCGGTAACAGCGAGCTGACCCGCGGATTCCGCCTGGGCCGCGGCGCTCTGCTGGGTCCCGGAATCGGCGCCGTAGCCATTGCCGGGGCTGGTGCTCGATCCGTAATCACCGGCGGCCGCGGTGGCTCCCACGTTCTGGCTCCCTGTCGACTGGGCGCCCTGTTCCTGACCGCACGCCGTCGTGAGCGCCAGCACGGCCGCAGCTGTCGCTACGAGTGAGGCGCTCCGCCAGGAGGTCTTCATTGGTAACTCCCGCTGTTCGCATTGGTGTTGCAGCGCCCTGCTGCGCCGCGCATGGCCCTAGGTACGGGCGGGAGTGGCGGGAGTGTTCAATCGGCTCACAAATTTCTTTCCGAACCCTGTGACGCGAGCTTCGAGGTTCGCGCATGTGTGCGCACCCACGAGCGCATCCCGCGCGGTCCGTCAAACCGCCGGAAGGTGCACGTCCCCCCTTCGGGGGCAATCCCCCGGCACTCCGGCGTACGCAGGCGCCGCGCGAACCATGATCTTCGTCGTGCATGGACCAAAACGGATCCGATCCGCCCTCGTCATACGGCTGTTGGCGCTGCTCGCGCTCACCTGGATTCTCGTCGGCGCGCCGAGCGGTACGGCCGCGGCCGACGCGTGCGCATACGCCTCCACCGGCCCGGACGGCGACGGAATCACGGCGGTGGCCGTCGCGGGAAGCGGCGCGGCGGCGGTCGCCGGTGACACCACCTGGTGCCCCACACCACCACCGACCTGTCCGACGCCTACGCCCACACCGCCCCCTACGCCGACACCCACCCCGAAGCCGAAGCCCACGCCGACCCCGACGCCCACGCACGCGCCGAAGCCCGAACCACCGCCTCCCCCGCCCCCTCCGGCGCCGACATCACGGCCGGTGGCGCCACGGCTCACCCCCACGCCGACACCGAGTGCGCAACCCGAGCACCCGAAGAAGCGCCCCATGCCGTCGCCGACCCCGGTGAGTTATCCGGCGTACCGAACCCCGCCGCACAAGCACCCGCCCCGCGGCGGGCCGTCGCTGGTCTCGTTCGCCCTGCTCATCACCGCGCCCGCGGTGCTTGCCGTCGCGGCGCTGCGCCCGCGCTGACCCATGGAGGCATCCTTGTCGGATTGGCTTGTTCTCGCCCTCGCGATGGCGGCGGCGTGTGTCGTCGTCCTCATCGTGGCCCTCGTACGCCATCGCAGGGCCCGAGAGGACGAGGATCCGTCCGAGACCCCGGACGTGATCGAGTACATGACCATGATGATCGGCGTCGTGTACGCCATCGTTCTGGGCCTGGCCATCGCCGGTGTCTGGGAGGCCCGCGGCGGCGCCCAGGACCATGTGCAGGCGGAGGCCCAGGCCCTGCACGAGATCTCCGAGCGGGTCCGCGTCTACCCGCCCGATGTACGCGACCGCATCCGCGGCGACGTCAACGCGTATGTCGGCCACGTCGTCAGGAAGGAATGGAAGGCCATGGCGGAGGACGGCCATGTGACCGCCCAGGGCGGTCGGCTCCTCGACCGCGTCCGCCAGGACGTCACGGACTACCAGCCGAAGACGGACTTCGAGGCGCAGGCATACCAGCCGCTTCTCGACCAGGTGACGGCGGCGGACACCGCGCGCAGCGCCCGCGCCGACTCGACGGGGGCGACCATGCCGGGCGTGGTGTGGTTCGGGCTGATCACCGGTGCCGTGGTCACCGTCGGGATGGTCTTCGCGCTGCAGATCCGGCGCACCACCCGCGAGCTGATCCTCGCCGGGCTGTTCTCCGCCCTGATCGCCTTCCTGCTCTTCCTGATCTGGGACTTCGACGCGCCCTACAGCCGGGGGATCACCGCCTCGGCGGAACCGTTCACCGCGCTGTTCCCGCACCTCCCCGGGTGACGGACCCTCCTCGGACGGCCCGGCAGCCGGGGGACGGGCGCCACGCCGCGCCCGTCCCCCGGCTGGACGCACACCGTCCCCTGTACGGCCTACGTGGTTGCCCCATTCGCGCGACTGCGATCGCGCCCGCGCGCGCCCTTTCCTAGCGTTTCGATCACCGAGGCGCATTCCCGACGCACAGCGGAAAAGGTCCGCGGCAAGGCTCCTCGGGGACCCGGAGGCTCACCATGCACGCGATACGCGTCGCTTCGGCCGCACTGCTGAGCGTGACCGCCCTGACCTTCTCCGCACCCGCCGCCGTCGCCGATGACGGGGACGACCACAACATCACCCCGTTCGGTTTCAGCGTCCAGCCGTCGACCATCTCCGCGGGCGGCCCAGTCGCGCTGCATCTGAACAAGGACGGGGGGTGCAAGGGCAGCACCACGGTCTCCTCCGGCGTCTTCGACACCGTCATCATTCAGCCTGGTCAGTCCTCGGCCACGGCCACTGTCGACCGGGACGCGAAACCGGGTGCCGTGTACGAGGTGACCTTCAGGTGCGACGGAGTGAGCGGTCACACGCAGCTCACCATCGCCACCGGTCGTCCAGGCGACGACCCGACGCCTGTCACGGTCCCCGCGGAACGGGGTGTGCGGGCCGGTGCCGGCGGCAGCGCCGGCGGCTTCGACCTCAAGGAGATCGGCCTGGGAACCGCGCTCATCGCAGGCTCCGTCGGTACGGCGTGGTACATGTCGCGCCGCCGCGCCGCGGCCGACGATTCCTGACGGCACGGCCGATGATTCCTGACGGAGCGACACACTCCTCCGCCCCGAGCCTTTCGGGAGGGTCCGGGGCGAAGGGTTGTCCCGTGCGGTTTCCGTGGGAAAGCTCCGGTCCGTGAAGGGGAGGGCCGGTCTCCCAAGGGGGCGGTCAGATCCTCTTCTCAGACCTGCGGCGCATCCAGAACACACCGCCGCCGATGATGCCCGCGGCCACCAGACCGCCGCCGATCGCCATGTCGGTGGGCGTGGCGCCCGTGGAACTGCTGCCGCCGAGACCACCGCGGACACCGCCGATGACAGTGAAGGCATTGGGGCGGGTCAGGGCGCCCACCCCGACGCAGTTGACCGTGATGTCGTACGAGCCGGGGCGCGCGTCACGGTCGACGATCGCCGTTCCGCTCGCCGTGTCGTTGGTGCCCGAGATCCGCGAGAGGGTCTCGCGCCGGAACACGGGCGACGTCATCGTGCCGCCGTTGCGGCACCCGTCGACCGACACCGTCAGCCGGCCTCCGGCAACGATGACGTTGGGCGTCGCGATGATGTTCCTCGAACCCCGGTTGTTGTTGCCCGGCCTGAACCCGTTGTCGTTGCCGGGACCGAACCCGTTGTCGTTGCCTGGACCGAACCCGTTGTTGTTGCCCGGACCGAACCCGTTGTTGTTGCCCAGACCGAATCCGTTGTTGTTGCCCGGACCGAACTCGTTGCCCTTGCCCGGCACGAACCCGTTGTTGTTGCCCGGCACGAACCCGTTGTTGCCCCCGATCCCGATGTTGCCCGGACCGATACCGATGTTGCCCCCGATCCCGACGTTGCCCCCGATCCCCCCGATCCCCCCGATCCCCCCGATCCCGATGTTGCCGGACCCGATCCCGTTGTTGCCACCCACAATGGTGTCGCTCTGACCGCCGCCGCCCATACCGTCCGCGACGGCCGCGGGGGCGGCGGGCCCGAGGACGGCGACCACAGTGGCCGCGGCCGCCAGGGCACGTGAGTTTCGCATGTGATCCTCCGCGGAAGACGCCCCGGGAACCGTCCCCGGTCGATCGGCGAGAAAGCGCCTCCCAGACCGACCCTCAGATGCCGTGCACAGGGCCGCATTTCGAGAATGGTCCGTCCTGGTGAGAGGACACGCCGAGAGAATTCCACACAATCGGATATTGCCGCAGGTCACGGACCGTCAGAAAATTCCTGGCCTGTGGCAACTCGGATGGCTCACGACGGATGTACCCCGCCACCCGTTCGCCCGCCACCCGTCGCCCTTCGGGCATGCTGCACTTAGCGTTCTCATATGCGCGAGTGACGCGGCGACGGCCGCGTCGAGAGGGGTATGCGAATGTTTGCGTCCGAGCTGGCCGAAGAGGAGGAGCGGCAGAGGAGGCGCGCCCCGTGGGGCGTGATAGCGCTTGTTCTGCTGACCGGCCTCGCACTCATTCGGAATGGTTCCGGTGAGTTCGACGTGGGCCCTCCGCAGCCAGCTTCGGCAGCGGCAGCGGACAGCCGCACCCCCGGCGGCACCTTCTCGCACGCGCCGGTCGCGCTGCCGTTCTCCGGGGTGGACCGGGTCAGGATCCCGGGAATCCAGGTCGATGCCCCGGTCATGCCTGTGGGCCTGGACAACGACGGCTGGGTCGCCGCGCCGCCCCCGGACAACCCGAATCTCGCGGGCTGGTTCACCGGCGCGGTCTCGCCCGGCGAAAGGGGCACGGCCGTGATCGTGGGCCATGTGGACAACTTGCAGGGCCCGGCCGTCTTCTACGGACTCGGAGCGCTCAAGAAGGGCAGCCGGATCGACGTCCTGCGCAAGGACGGGAAGACCGCGTCGTTCGAGGTCTACGGCATCGAGGTGTTCGCGAAGAACAACTTCCCCGGAGATCGCGTGTACGGCAGCAAGGGCGCTCCCGAATTGCGGGTCCTCACCTGCGGGGGCGGTTTCTCCAAGCAGCACGGCTACGACGGAAACGTCGTCGTATTCGCCCGCCTGGCCGAGGTTCGCTGAGCGTTCCCCGACCGGGCGGGCGAAAGCCCGTGGGCGGAACTTTCGAAGTTCCGCCCACGGACCTATGTGAATTTCCGGCGCGGCACGGTGATGTGATAGCCGGAATCCAGCAGTTGCGGCAGATAGTCGCGCAGCGCCCGGACGCTCTGCGAGCGGTCGCCGCCCGCGTCGTGCGAGAGGATCACGACACCCGGGGCGGCACCGCTCTCGACCCGGTCGACGATGGTGCCGGTGCCCGGGGTCGTCCAGTCGAGCGAGTCGACCGTCCAGGCCAGCGGTTCCATGCCCAGTTCGGCGCCGATCTGGAAGGTAGCCCGGTTCCAGGCCCCGTACGGCGCGCGGAACCAGACGGGCGGCTCGCCGTAGGCGTCGTCGATGACCTCGCAGGTGCGCTCGATCTCGGAGTGGATCGCGGAGCGCGAGAGCTGGGTCAGCAGTGGGTGGGTCCAGGTGTGGTTGCCGACGATGTGTCCGTCGTCGGCCATCTCGCCGAGCAGGCCCTTGTTGTCGACGGCCATCTCCCCGCACACGAAGAACATGGCCCGCACTTCGTACTTGCGCAGGGTGCGCAGGATGCCCGGGGTGTAGTGCGGGTCGGGGCCGTCGTCGAAGGTCAGCACCATGCTGCGGCCGCGCCCGGAGATGCGCAGAAACGGCTCGTGGCGGACCAGGGTCCGTACGGGCGTGTGGCGCGGGGCGCCGTATCCGGCCATCGGCTGGAGCCGGTAGGCGGAGGGCTTGAGTGCGCGCCGCGCCTGTGGGCCCGAGACCGGAGGGAGACTCCGCACCGGCTTGGCGGCCGGTTCCGCCGTCAGGAGGCGGGCCATGCCCGCCGCCCCGGCCGCGCCGAGGACGGCGGAGCCGGCGATCAACGCCCGGCGCCGAGTAAGCAGCTGATCCTTTTTCATGACTTATCAGTCACCCGGTGGAACGGCGGCGCAACTGAGTAACACCGGTGCGCACCAACGAGAGCACCCGCTCGGACCATTTCAGCGGCGGCGCACCAGAGGGAACGGCAGCGACTCACGGATCGTCAGCCCGGTGAGGAACATGACCAGCCGGTCGACGCCGATACCGAGGCCTCCGGTGGGCGGCATCGCGTACTCCAGGGCGTCGAGGAAGTCCTCGTCGAGTTCCATCGCCTCGGGGTCTCCTCCGGCGGCGAGCAGCGACTGCGCGGTCAGCCGACGGCGCTGCTCGACCGGGTCGGTCAACTCCGAGTAGGCGGTGCCCAGTTCAATGCCGAAGGCGACGAGGTCCCAGCGCTCGGCCAGCCGCGGGTCGGTGCGGTGCTGCCGGGTCAGCGGGGAGACGTCCGTCGGGAAGTCCTTGTAGAACGTGGGCAGCCGTGTCTTCTCCTCGACCAGTCGTTCGTACATTTCCAGTACCACATCGCCGCGACCGTCGTCCGCCGTGTACGGCACACCCGCGCGGTCGCACAGCCGCAGCAGCGTCTCCAGCGGCGTGTCGGCGTCGACCTCCTCCCCCAGGGCCTCCGAGATCGCTTCGTGCACCGTTCTGACGGGCCAGGGCCCGGAGATGTCGTAGTCGGTGCCGTCCTTGCGAGCGATCGCCGCTCCGAAGGCGGCGGTCGCGGCGCCCTGGATCAGTTCGCGGGTGAGGTCGAGCATCACGTCGTAGTCGGCGAAGGCCTGGTAGGCCTCCAGCATCGTGAACTCGGGGTTGTGCTTGTAGGAGACGCCCTCGTTGCGGAAGGTGCGGCCCATCTCGAAGACCTTCTCCAGGCCGCCGACGCACAGCCGCTTGAGGTAGAGCTCGGGGGCGATGCGCAGATAGAGGTTCAGGTCGTAGGCGTTGATGTGGGTCGTGAAGGGCCGGGCGTTGGCGCCGCCGTGGATCTGCTGGAGCATCGGGGTCTCGACCTCCAGATAGCCGCGGTCCAGGAGGCCTTGGCGCAGCGCCTGTACGGCCGTGGAGCGGGCGCGTACGACCTGGCGGGCGTCGGGGCTGGACACCAGGTCGAGATAGCGGCGGCGCACCTTCGCCTCGGGGTCGGCGAGGCCCCGGCGTTTGTCGGGCAGCGGGCGCAGGCACTTGCCGGTGAGCTGCCAGGAGGTGACGAAGACGGTGCGCTCGCCCTTGTCGCTGACGCCTGCGAGACCGTCGGCGGTGATGTGGTCGCCGATGTCCACGTCCTGCCGGAACCGGTCGAGCGCGGCCCGGGACTCCGCGCGGGTGAGGGCGAGTTGGAGGTCGCCGGACCAGTCGCGCAGCACGGCGAAGAGGATGCCGCCGAAGTCGCGCATAAGGATGACGCGCCCCGCGACGGTCACATGAGCGCCCTCGCGGACCTCGGCGAGGGCGTGGGTGCGCGGGGGGATGCCCACCGGGTAGGGGTCGGTGCCCTCGGCGCGGAGCCGGTCGAGTGTGCGGTGCCGGATGCGGACCTGTTCGGGCAGCCCGGCGGTCGGATCCTCGGCCTCGGCCGCGGCCCCTCCGTCGAGGCCGAGGGCCGACAGCGACGGCCGGCCCTCGGTGCCGGCGGGCTTGGGTCCGCTCTTCGCGTGCCCCTTGCCCCAGAGCTTGCGCAGCGAGGGCACGGAGACGAAGCCCTCGGCGATCCCCGACGCGAGGCCGATGCGGGCGAGGGAGCCGGTCTCGCCGTAGCAGATGAAGCGCGGGTACCACTCGGGGTGGTACTTGGCGTTGGACCGGTACAGCGCCTCCAGCTGCCACCACCGGGAGAAGAACAGCAGCAGCCGGCGCCAGAGCCTGAGCACCGGCCCGGCGCCGATGCGGGCGCCCTCCTCGAAGACCGAGCGGAACGCCGCGAAGTTGAGCGAGATGCGCCGCACGCCGAACTTCCCGGCGACCGCGCACAGCTCCGCGACCATGAACTCCATGACCCCGTTGGGGGCGCTGCGGTCGCGGCGCATCAGGTCCAGCGAGATGCCGTCGCGGCCCCACGGCACGAAGGAGAGCAGCGCGAGCAGCTTGCCGTCGCTTCCCATCGCCTCGACGAGGAGGCAGTCGCCGTCCTCCGGGTCGCCGAGCCGGTCGAGGGCCATCGAGAAGCCGCGCTCGGTCTCGGTGTCGCGCCAGGCGTCCGCCCGGTCGACGATCTCCTCCATCTCCTCGTCGGTGAGGGTGGAGTGGCGGCGTACGCGACAGGTGGCTCCGGTGCGTCTCACGCGGTTGACGGCCTGGCGTGTGACGCGCATGTCGCGGCCGCCCAGGTCGAAGTCGGCGACGTACAGGATCGCCTCGTCACCGAGCTGGAGCGCGCCGAGCCCGGCGCGCGCGAACGCCTTCGCACCGTCCTCGGAGGCGCCCATCACGGCGGGCGCCCAGGCGTGGTGGCGCGCCACGTCCAGCCAGGCGGCGATGGCGTGCGGCCAGGCCTCGCGGTCGCCGACGGGGTCGCCGCTGGCCAGGCAGACACCGGCCTCGACACGGTAGGTGACGGCGGCCTTGCCGCTGGGCGAGAAAACGACGGCCTTGTCGCGGCGGGTGGCGAAGTAGCCGAGGGAGTCCTCGGCGCCGTACACCTGGAGCAGGGCACGGATGCGCGGCTCCTCGTCGCCGTGCAGGGCCGACTCCAGGCGCTGGGAGCGGAAGAGCGTGGCGGCCGCGTTGAGCAGGGCGAGGGCACCGAACAGGCCAAGGACGAAGGACAGGGCGCGCGGCGGGCGCCCGCCGAAGGAACGCCCGGAGACCAGGCCACCACAGACCCGGTTGGCCGCCCACAGCAGCCGCTGGCCCTCCGGGAGCGTGCCGGGGAACAGCGCGACCAGCCCCCAGCCGACCAGGATCGCCACGCCCAGCCCGGCGAGGAGCACGGCCAGGGCCCGCCACACGGCGCCGCGCCGGTGGGCCGCGTAGAACTCCTTGCGGGCCACGATCAACAGCACCAGCGCGAGCGCGCAGACGACGAGGGAGGGGATCGACTCGGCGTACAGCCCCAGCGCGACGCCCAGCACGTCACCGAGGACGAGGAGACCGAGGTAGACGACAACCAGCCACCAGGCGACCTTCTTGCGGGCGGCGGTCGCGCCGGCGAGCAGGAAGAGGAACACGGCGTACGCGAGGTTGGCGCTGACCGGGACGGTCAGCAGGTCCAGGAAGCGCACGACGGGGAGCAGCAGCCGCCGCAGGGGCTCGATGAAGGCCAGCAGGACGCAGAGCACGCCGAGCGCGCCGAAGAACGCCGCGAAGCCCTCGGGCACCCTGCTGAGGAAGCCGCTCCGGGACGGCCGTATCGGGCCTGCGGCGTCCTTCTGCGCGCGGGCCTCCACGGTGGCACTCATGGCTTCGACTGTAGGAAGCGCGGCGCGTGCCCGCCCGTCGAGCGAGGTCCCCGTCTCCCCCAAGAGGGCGGGACCTGCGGTTTCCGATAGCCTGACAGCCGTGACGGAACAGCAGCACTCGCAACGGTTCGAGCGGGGCACGGACGGTCCCAAGGTCATCGTCGTCGGAGTGGACGGCTCCGACTCCTCGCTGCGCGCCGCGGCATATGCCGGCGGTCTGGCCCGACGGCAGCACGCGCTGCTCGCCGTCGTGTACGTCCAGCCGGTGATGGCGGCGGGGGCGGCGCTCGGGGTGCCGGTCGCCGAGACGACCGACGAGATCGCCGAGGACCTCGTCGCGCAGATCCGGGACGCGGCCGAGCGGGTCAAGGGGATATTCGAGGTGCGCTGGGAGTTCCACACCTTCCGCGGCGACCCCTACAACGGCCTGGTGAAGGCCGCGGACGAACTCAAGGCGGACGCCGTGGTGGTCGGCGCCTCCGAGCAGGCGGGACACCGGATCATCGGGTCGGTGGCGATCCGGCTGGTGAAGGCCGGGCGCTGGCCGGTCACGGTCGTGCCGTAGATCTCTTTGGGCAGTCCGCGGCTCACGTGGCATCTTTCGCCGCAGCCGCCGGTGGGCCATCATGATCCGCCGTCAGTCGATTGCCGTCTGCGAAGAGGTGAGGCTCATGGCCGGGCTCCGAATGGGTGAAGGCATTCTCCGCCGCAAACCCATCGAACACATCGAGGACACCGAAATCGGGGTGGGCCCGAAACTCGACCGGACCCTCGGTCTGTGGCAGCTGACCGCCATCGGCGTCGGCGGCATCATCGGTGCGGGCATCTTCACGCTCGCCGGCACAGTCGCGAACGGCACGGCCGGGCCCGCGGTCGTCGTGTCGTTCCTCATCGCGGGCGTCGCGAGCGCCGCGGCCGCGCTGTCGTACGCGGAGTTCGCGGGCCTCATCCCGAAGGCCGGCTCGGCCTACACGTACGGCTACGCGGTGCTCGGCGAGTTCGCGGGCTGGTTCATCGGCTGGGACCTGCTCCTGGAATACACGGCGATCGTGGCGGTGGTCGCGATCGGCATCTCCGGGTACTTCGGCTTCCTGATCGGCGAGATGGGCGCCGACCTGCCGAACTGGATGCTGGGCGCGCCGGGCACCGGCGACGGACACCGGGTCGACCTGTTCGCCGCGGTGCTGTGCCTGCTCATCGCCTGGCTGCTGAACCTGGGCATCAAGAACGCGGCCCGCTTCGAAACGGTCGTCGTCGTCCTGAAGGTGCTGGTCGTACTGCTCGTCATCGGTGTCGGTGTCTTCCACATCAACACCGGTAACTACACCCCCTTCTTCCCCTACGGGATCAGTGGGGCGTTCACGGGCGCGGCGACCGTCTTCTTCGCGGTCTTCGGCTACGACGCCATGTCGACGGCGGCCGAGGAGTCGAAGGACGCCCAGCGCCACATGCCGAAGGCGATCCTCTACTCCCTGGCCATCTCGATGGTGCTGTACGTAGCCGCCTGTCTGGTCCTGACGGGCATGCAGAACTACAAGGACATCGACAAGGAGAGCGGCTTCTCGACGGCGTTCAAGTCGGTGGGTCTGAGCGGTCTCGCGGATGTCATCGCGGTGGGAGCGATCATCGGCATCCTCACGGTCATGTTCACGTTCATGCTGGGCGTCACCCGTGTCTGGTTCAGCATGAGCCGGGACGGGCTCCTCCCCAAGTGGTTCGCCAAGACGCACCCGACCCGCCATGTACCGACGCGCGTGACGTGGATCGTGGGGTTCGCGTCGGCCGCCGTCGCCGGGTTCCTGCCGATCGGCGAGGCGGCCGAACTCACCAACATCGGGATCCTGTTGGCGTTCGCCGTGGTGTGCGTGGCGGTGATCGTGCTGCGCTACCGGCAGCCGGACCTGCCGCGTACCTTCCGCACCCCGTGGATGCCGTTCGTACCCGCCCTGGGCGTGATCTTCTCCATCTGGCTGATCACGTTCCTGCAGTGGCAGACCTGGGTGCGGTTCGCGGTGTGGTTCGTGATCGGTTGCGTCATCTACTTCGGGTACTCGTACAAGCGCTCGGAGCTGGCCAGGGACACCACGGCTACTTCCCCATGAGGAGCCCGTCCTGGGCCGCACCCCGGCTCAGGACGACGCCCCGGATCCGGTCGCGCACGCCGCCGGCCGCGGCTCCCCGGTCGGGGGCGGCGCCGAGGTTGACCAGACGACCTGAGTCGACGTCGAACGACTGCGGGATGAACTCGGCCTTCGTCACCTCCCAGCGCCCGCCCGGCTGAGTGGGAGGGGCGAAGGCGAACCGCCCGATGGTGCTCTCGTTGCCGCGTGGGTCCCGGACGCCCCGCTGGTCGACCATTCCGTCGGCGATCTGGTCGCCCAGGCCGTAGACGACCCAGGTGCCGTTGACCTTCTCGTACGCCTGCGGGACGTGCGCGTGGGTGCCGAGGATGAGGTCGACGTCGGGCCGCCCGTTGGTCGCGGAGGCGGTCAGCTGCCTGCTCAGCCACATCTGCTGCTCGTCCGGCGCGTCCTGCCATTCGGTGCCCCAGTGCAGGGATACGACGACCACGTCGGCGCCCGCCGCCCGGGCAGCGCGGGAGTCGGCGACGATCCTGTCGGGGTCGATCGGATTGACGGCCCAGGGCTGCCCCTGCGGCAGCGGAAACCCGCCCGTGCCGTTGGTGTACGCGAGATGCACGACCTTGGCGGCGCCCGCGCGCATGATGGTGACGCTGTTCGCCTCATCCGCCGTGCGTGCCGATCCCGCGTGCCGTACGCCCGCGCGGTCGAGCGCGTCCAGGGTGCGCCGAATGCCATCGGCGCCGTCGTCCAGGGTGTGGTTCGAGGCGGTGGAGCAGGCGTCGTAGCCCGTCGCCGCGAGTCCCTCGGCCACCTGGGGCGGCGAGTTGAAGGCCGGGGATCCGGTGTAGTCGCCGTCCGCGCCGTACACGGTCTCCATGTGACAGATCGCCAGGTCAGCGCCGGCCACGACGGGTTCGACCGCCGCGAGCATCGGCCGGAAGTCGTACCCGCTGCCCCTCGCGTAGGACTTCGCCTGCTCGATGATCGCGCCGTGCGGCAGCACGGCGCCCGAGGCCACGAGGGTGAAGCCGGGTGCGGAGGAAGGGGCGGGGGCGGCGGGCTGTCCGCCGGTTCCGCTGGGCCGCGCCGTCGGCGGGTCCTGGGCCTGGCAGCCTGCGGCCGCGATGAGTACGGCCGCGAGGGCCATGGTGGTCTGTCGCCTGCGTGTGGTCATCGGCGGGCCTCAATGTGGTCTGATTTTCCCATTAATGAGTAGGAATCCACATACAAGGGGCGCCAAGAGTCAAGGAGCAACGACACCTTTAGCCCGTCCGGCGTTTGAGGACGAGCCCGTCGGGGCGAATGGGAGTCTGGAGGTGGAGCCCCAGGCGACGCAGGACCCCACCCCGGTGGACCGTTCATCGCACCGTTCACCGACGGCTTCGACCGCCCACCGCAGACCCGCGCCCCGCCCCTGTCCCCGCGGAGCGCCACCCGCTGGCATACACGCCATGACGGCCGGAACCACCACCATCACACACGGGACGACCGCCGAGCACGAGCTGGCCGCGCTGCAGCGCGAGCACGGCCGGCCACTTTTCGCGCTGCTGCTGCGGCTGTCCGACGGCGATCGGCAGCGCGCCGAGGATCTGGTGCAGGAGACGTTCGTACGCGCCTGGCAGCACCCCGAGGCGCTGCGCGCCGACGACTTCGACTCCGTACGCCCCTGGCTCCTCACCGTCGGACGACGGCTCGCGATCGACGCACGGCGGGCCCGTCAGGCGCGTCCGGCGGAGGTCGGCGACGCGGTGCTGGAGAGTGCCCGTGTCTGTGCCGATCACGCCGAACGGTCCGCGGCGATGCTCGATGTGCGGGAGGCTGTGAAGACACTCACTCCCGAGCACCGTGAAGTCCTGGTGCAGGTGTACTTCCAGGGGGCGAGTGTGGCGGAGGCCGCCGCAGCGCTCGGAATTCCGCCCGGTACGGTGAAGTCTCGCGCGTACTACGCGCTGCGCGCCCTGCGCCGGGTTCTTCCGGGATATGCGGCCGACCTGCGGTGAAACCGAGGGCCGAGTCAAACCTCCGTAAAGCGCCTTGCTGAGGACCATGGTTGAGCAATCAGCTTGCCTCATCCGTGTTCCGGACTGGGGGCCCGGGGTCGGGCGACGCGCACGCGAACCGGAGGAAGGCAGGAAGGGATGCTGCACAGAGGTCAAGAGAGCACGGACGGCACCGGCGGTGGCGAACTCACCGTCCCCATGGCGTGGTTGTACGCCGAATACATCGCCGACGAACTGCTGCGGACCGGCGACCTGATGCCGCCCACGTCCTTCGAGTTCCGCGCCGGGCGCGACGCGCTGGCGCTGACCATCTTCCTCTCCGACAGCGGTGGTGAGCTCTCCGGGATCCGGGTCGTCACTCAGCTGGAGACCTGGCTCTCGCTGACGGCGTACGACCAGCCGTGGCAGGACTGGGTGCGCGAGCACATGGCGCGGCTCGCGGCCGAAGCGGCGGCATCCTGCGCCCCTGCTCCGGACTTGGAGCTGGCCTCGGCGGCCTGGCGCTGGCTGGAGGAGACCGAACTGCTCGCACCCGACCTGGACGCGGTGCCCGGTGGTGGCCCGGTTCCGGGCGAGGACGACGGTCCGAAGGTGTGGACGCCTGCCTGGCGGCTGGGGCTGCCACTGGGGCATCTGGCGATCCACCTGTTCTGACCGCCAGGTCCGACCACGCTTGCGGGCAACTTTTTTACGCTCGCACCAATCCGCGGGCCCTCGCGCTCCGAATGTCTTGGCCGTTATTCCGGATGAGTCTTGAGTGATTCGACGGTCTGGTGCGTACCGGTGGGCAACAGCAACACCACCCCCACCCCGCACCATCGCCACGAGGATTCGGTATTCGGTATGAGGTCCCTGGAACGGCATCGTGACGTCGGCGCCTACGCGCTCGGCGTGCTGGACGAGGCGGAGGCCTTCCGCTTCGAGGATCACCTCATGGAGTGCCCCAGCTGCACGGCGCACGTGAGTGAGTTCCGGCCCGCCGCGCGGCAGTTGATGCTGTACCGACGGGCCACACCGCGCTCCGTACACCCGTTCGCGGCCCCCGGGCCCCGGTTCCTCGACCGACTGCTCAGTGAGGTGGCCTCGCAGCACCGGGCCGGGCGCAGGCGCTGGCTGTACGCGGTGGCGGCCTCCGTGGTGTTCGCCGCGGGCGGGCCCGCGATCGCGATCGTCACCGCGCACGATCCGCAGTCGACTCAGGTCGCCGCGACGGACGCCGAGACCGGGGTGTGGGCCCAGGTCACGTCCGAGGACCGGGTCTGGGGCAGTCAGGTCGAGGTCCAGGTCAAGGACGCCGGGGGCCCTCGGCCCTGTCAGCTCGTGGCCATCGGCAAGGACGGCTCGGAGCAGACCGTGACGAGCTGGATGGTGCCGCCGCACAACGGCAAGACCACCAGCATGCAGGGCGGCGCCGCGCTCCAGCCCGAGGAGATCAGCCAATACGAGGTGCGCACGATGGATGGCAAGCATCTGGTGACGCTCAAGTCCCGGTGAGCACCATGGTCTCAGTGAGCACCATGGTCTCGGTGAGCACCGTGGTCTCGGTGAGCACGGAGGCCTCGGTGAGCACCATGGTCCTGCTGAGCACCGTGGTCCCCCCGAGCGGTCAAGGCCCGCTCGCCGTCAACGCCCGCCGAGCGCTCAAGTCCCGCTGATCAACCGCTCTTTCGCTCCGTGAGCACGGCTCGGTGAGCACCGTCTGTTTCAGCAGCCTATTTGAGCAGCCGGGACATCCGGCGGTCCGCCAGTGGCTTGCCGCCCGTCTGGCAGGTCGGGCAGTACTGCAGCGCGGAGTCGCTGAAGGAGACCTCGCGGATGGTGTCTCCGCAGACCGGGCAGGGCTCGCCCGTCCTGCCGTGCACCCGCAGGCCGCTCTTCTTCTCCGCCTTCAGGCGTCCGGCGGCCAGCCCGTGGGAGCGCTCGACGGCCTCGGTCAGCGTGGCGCGCAGCGCCTCGTACAGACGTCGTGTCTCCTCGGGGGTCAGCGAGGAGGCGAGCTTGAATGGGGACATCTTGGCGGCGTGCAGGATCTCGTCGCTGTACGCGTTCCCCACGCCCGCGATCAAGCTCTGGTCGCGCAGGGCGCCCTTCAGTTGGCGCCGCTCGCCCGCCAGCAGCTTGGCGAACCGCACCTCGTCGAAGTCATCGGCGAGCGGGTCGGGGCCGAGGCGGGCCACGCCGGGGATCTCCGCCGGGTCCCGTACCACGTACACGGCGAGCCGCTTCTGGGTGCCCGCCTCGGTGAGGTCGAAGCCCTCCCCGGTCTCCAGCGCGACACGCAGCGCGAGCGGGCCCTTGCCGGGGCGGGGCGGCCCGTCGGGCAGGGTGTCCTTCCAGTGCAGCCAGCCCGCGCGGGCCAGGTGCGTCACGAAGTGCAGGCCGTCCGCCTCGATGTCGAGGAACTTGCCGTGCCGGTGCACGGCCGTGATCTCGCGCCCCTCGAAGGCGGTGACGGGCGGGTCGTAGGTCTTCAGGACACTGATGGCGACGGGCAGCACGCGCACGACCTCGCGTCCGACGAGATGGTCGGCCAGGAAGTCCTTGAGTGCTTCGACCTCGGGCAGTTCCGGCATGGGTCCAGGGTGCCACCCGGCACCGACAACACCATCCGGAACCCCGGCAGTCTCCGACGCACCGCTGGTCAGTCCCGTTCCGGGACGATGAACTCGCACCACACGCACTTGCCGCCGCCGCGGGCCTCCACGCCCCAGACGTCGGTCAGCCGGTCGACGAGGAGGAGGCCTCGGCCCGACACACCGGACTCGCCCGCCTCGCGGCGGCGCGGCAGGGCGCTGGAGGAGTCCTCGACCTCGGCGCGCAGCCTGCGATCGGAGCCGGCGAGGACGCGCAGGGTGACGATGGCGGAGCCCTCGGTGTGCATCAGGGCATTGGTGATCAGTTCGTCGGCGACGAGCTCGATCTCGTCGGCGCGCTCGCGGGCGCCCCAGGCACGGACCGCGGCGCGGATCATGTGGCGGGCCTCGGTGAGCGCCTCGGGGTCGCCGGGGGCGACGTGCTGCTGGAGTCGTCCGCCGGCCTGCTGCGTGGCGGGGCCCTCGCGGCGCAGGAGCAGCAGCGCCACGTCGTCGTCGCCACCGCGCTCCTCGGCCAAGTCGATGAGCCGGTCGGCGAGATCGCGAACGTCCTCGGGCCCCGAGCTGATGAGCCCCTTGAGGGTGTGCATGCCCTCGTCGAGGTCGATGCCGGGCTGTTCGACGAGCCCGTCGGTGCACAGCAGCAGGGTCTGGCCCGGGTCCAGCTCGACGGTGTCGACCGGGTATTCGAGGCGGCCGAACTCGGCGGACAGCCCGAGCGGCAGACCTCCCTCGACGGCGAGTCGACGGGAGGTTCCGTCGGTCTGCCGGATCAGCGGGTCGATATGGCCGGCGCGGACCAGCTGGACCACTCCGGTGGACAGGTCGGCCTCCACGTACAGGCAGGTCGCGAAGCGGTCGGTGTCGAGTTCGTCGAGGAACACCGAGGCGCGGGCCATCACGGTGGCCGGGGTGTGGCCCTCGGCGGCGTAGGCGGGCAGCACGATGCGCAGCTGGCCCATGACGGCCGCAGCGTGCGTGTCGTGGCCCTGGACGTCACCGATGACGGCGCCGACCCGGCCGCCGGGCAGCGGGATCACGTCGTACCAGTCGCCGCCGATGTCCCGGCCGAGGGAGGCGGAGCGATAGCGGACGGCGATGTCGGCGCCGGGGACGCTGGGGATGGAGCGCGGCAGCATGGCCTGCTGGAGGCCCTGGGCGAGATCCTTCTCCTGCTCGTAGAACATGGCCCGCTGGAGGCTCTGCGCGATGCTGCTGCCGAGCGCCACGAGGACATTGCGCTCCTCCGCCGAGAAGCCCCGCCGGTCGTTGTAGAGCAGGCCTATCGCGCCGATGGGTCTGGCCTGCACGATGAGCGGCAGATACGCGGCCGAGGTGATGTTCAGGTCGGTGATGTTCGGCCACAGCAGGGGGTACGACGCGGCGAACTCCTCCGGCGACTCGATGAAGTGCGGCGCGAGGGTCCGTACGACCTCGTTCATCGGGTACTTCGCGTCGAGGCGGGTGACCCGCGTGCCGGGTACGTAGCTGTCCGCGGGGCCGGTGGCGACCAGGCGGATGCGGCCGGCCTCCACCAGGCCCATGACCAGGCTCGTCGCCCCGAGGTGGGTGAGGCCGTGGGTGTCCTCCAGGACGTCGATGACGTCCTGGACGGTGCGGGCGTGCGCGAGCGCCGCCGTGGTGATCTGGACGACGTTCGTCTGCTGGCGCCGGGCCTCGTCCAGGGCGGCCTGCTCGCGGCGCGCCGCGCTCTCGCTCAACTCGTCCGTGGCGTCGCGGACTATGCCGATGATCCGGCGTGGCTTGCCGGTCTCGTCGCGCCGGATATAGCCCTGGGTGTGGGTCCAGCGCATGGAGCCGTCGCGGCGGCGGACGCGGAAGTACGCGCCGTAGTTCTCGCTGCCGTCCTTCATGGCCTGGGAGACCACGGCGTCGAGCCGGTAGCCCTCCACCCGGGGTACCCGTACGGTCAGGCTCTCGGGGTAGCCGTCGTACTCCTCGGGGCGCAGGTCGAAGATCTCGTGGGCCTGGGCATCCATGTGGAAGAGACCGGTGTCCAGGTCCCAGTCGAAGCTGCCCATGCGGTTGAGCGCCAGGATCGGATCCGGGTGGGCGGGCCAGTCGTCCGGGAGTGACAGGGCACTCGCTCCCCGATCAACCATGGGGCCACCTTGCCAGGAATCGCCTGATTATTCGACTGGGGAGCCCGTATCCGGGCTCCCCCCGCCATTCCGGGGCTCAACTGTCGAAGACGTCGGTCGGGGCGTCGAAGATGCTGTCCGGGGCCGACGACTCGTCGGGGATCAGACCGCCGCCATCGGGTACGTCGGGGCTGTCCGGGACGGTGTCGGGGCCGATGTCCTCGCTCCCCGTGCCGCTCGACTCGCTCGACGGGGCGGACGGCGACGCGGGCTCCTCGGACGCGGACGGGTCAGGTGCGGCCGTGCGCGTCTCCGGAACGGTGCTCTCGCCCGACGGAGTCCGGCCCGAGGGGGCCGGTGTGCTCTCGGGCGCCGTCGTCGGCGGGGCCGTGGCGGTGTCCGTGGGGCAGTCCGAGTGCTGTGCCGCCGGGTCTCCCGAAGCGTCGGCCGACGGCCTGAGCCTCGCCGCGTCGAACAGCGGGGCCTCGGAGTCGTCGGTCGCGCCCGGGGCGGTCTCGGTCGCTCCCGGCGTGAGGGTCACCGTCTCCGTGGGCGTGACGCAGTCAGGATCCGATTCGTGGAGCCGGGGGCTCTTCCCGGTCGGCGAGGCGCTGGGCCGCGGGTCGTCCGGCTTCTGGGGCCGTGTCCAGTCGTCGGACGGCGGTACGGCGTGGTCGTGGTGGCCGTCGTCGCCGATCCTGCGCTCGATCCAGGTGTTGTCGGCGATGTTGATGATCGTGATGTTGGTGATATCGGTGGGCGCCGGGGTCACCACGACGACCTGGGTGGACTGATATCCGGACCAGGGCCGGCCCTGAGTACCCGGGTTTCCCTGGAGCGCGGCGGGCCGGTTCAGCGGGTTGCCGCAGGCGCAGCGGACGCGGGGCAGGCCCCGGTTGTCGACGAGGACCGCGGTGCCCGCCTGGAGCACGGACTGATAGCTGGTCGCCCGTCCGTTGCTGAACCCGTGGTTCGTGACCCGCGTGTCGGCGCGCAGCACGACCGAGGTCAGACCGTGCAGGTAGTCCGGGATGGAGGCCTGGGAGATGCCCGAGACCTGGGCGAAGGCGCGGGCCTTGCCCCGGTCCGCGGCGAGAAACCGGATCTGCTTGTCCACGTCGCAGCTGCCGACGTTCTGGGTGCCGCCGTAGAGGCCCGGCGTGGAGCCCGAGATGGAGCGCAGTCCCTGCGCGGCGGAGCCGTTCCCTGTGGACTTCGGCTGCGGCATTCGGGTGACGGGCGGCGCGGTCGTCGTGGAGTCGGTGAAGGGGTCGGGCCCCTTCGCCGCGACGGGCTGGAGGAAGACCTCGCCGCCCGATCCGCCGGACGCCACCTGGCCCTTGTTGTTGTCGCCGCCGCACCCGGCGACGAGGAGCGCCGCCGAGAGCACGCAGGCCGTGACGAGGGTTCTGGCGGGTATGTGCACCACTGTTCTGGCGGGTATGCGCACCACTGTTCTCCCGTTCATCCCGGGTAATTCGTCCACTATTGTCTGCGTCGCCCAGTTGGCTTACGCAAGCGGAGGTGGTCACCCTGCGTCACAATGGGAGGGAGAGGAGCACTGCCGTGGAGTGGTTCACCGCCCCCGAGTACTGGCTGAGCCGGTTGGTCTTCCAACGGGCGCTGGCCGTCGTGTACCTCGTCGCGTTCCTGGGCGCGGCGCTGCAGTTCCGCGCGTTGATGGGGGAGCGCGGGATGCTGCCGGTCCCCCGCTTCGTGGAGCGCGTGCCGTTCCGTTACGCGCCGAGCGTGTTCCATCTGCGCTACTCGGACCGCTTCTTCGCGGCCTGGGCATGGACGGGCTGTGCGGTGTCGGTGGCGCTGATCGCGGGCCTGGACTCGCAACTGCCGCTCTGGGGCGGGATGTTGCTGTGGCTCGTTCCGTGGGCGCTGTATCTGTCGATCGTCAACGTCGGCCAGACCTGGTACTCGTTCGGCTGGGAGTCCCTGCTCCTGGAGGTGGGCTTCCTCGCGGTCTTCCTCGGCAACGACGAGGTGGCCCCGCCGATCGTCGTCCTCTTCCTGTTGCGCTGGGTCCTGTTCCGCGTCGAGTTCGGCGCCGGGATGATCAAGATGCGGGGCGACGCGTGCTGGCGGAAGCTGACCTGCCTGTACTACCACCACGAGACACAGCCGATGCCGGGCCCGCTGAGCTGGTTCTTCCACCGTCTCCCCAAGCCGTTCCACCGGGTGGAGGTGGCCGCCAACCACGTCACCCAACTCGTTGTGCCGATCATGCTGTTCACCCCGCAGCCGATCGCGACGGCCGCCGCCTCGCTGATGATCCTCACCCAGCTGTGGCTGGTCCTGTCCGGCAACTTCTCCTGGCTGAACTGGATCACCATCGTGGTGGCCCTGTCGGCGGTCGAGATCCCCACCGCTCCCCCGCACGTGGCCGGCCCACCGCTCTGGTACGCGGTCCTGGTCCTCGCCGTGGCCACGGGCCTGCTGGCCCTCAGCTACCGCCCGGCGCGCAATCTGCTCTCCCGGCGCCAGGTCATGAACCGCTCCTTCGACCCGCTCCACCTGGTGAACACCTACGGGGCGTTCGGCAGCGTCAGCCGAGTGCGCTACGAGGTGATCCTCGAGGGCACGGCGGACGCCATGCCGTACGAGGAATCGGAGTGGCGGGAGTACGAGTTCAAGGGCAAGCCGGGCGATCCACGGTACTGGCCGCGCCAGTTCGCGCCGTACCACCTGCGACTCGACTGGCTGATGTGGTTCGTGGCACTCTCCCCGGCCTACGCCGGTTCGTGGTTCACGGGTCTGGTGGAACGGCTCCTGGAGAACGACCGCGACACGCTGCGACTGCTGCGCCGCTCCCCGTTCCCCGCCGACACCCCACCGCACTACGTCCGCGCGCGTCTCTTCCACTACCGGTACACGACCTGGCGCGAACTGCGGGAGACGGGCGCGTGCTGGCACCGGACGTACGTACGCGACTTCCTGCCGCCGACACGACTGGAGACGGCCGACGAGCGTCGCATTCCGTACTAGAAGCTCTCCCATCATCTCTTCGAATCAATTCCGGTGGGTGACACCGCCCGCGTCAAGGCGGTTCTGAGGGCTGGGGCCGACCCAGAACGAGCCGACAGCGAGCGCACCACCCCTCTCTTTGAGGCATCCGTGAACGGGGAAGCCGAGATCGCCCGCCTGCTCCTGGCGGCCGGAGCCTCCCCTGACACCGAGAGCAGCGGACTCGGCACGGACGGCACACCCCTGTGCGCAGCCGCATGCTGAGGGCACACCGAGACAGTGCGCGAACTGTTGGCGCACGGCGCCGAACCGAAAATCCGCGAGGATCACGGCACAGGCTGGTCCCCACTGGACTGGGCACTCAACGGCCCTCATCCTGAAACTGCCGATCTCCTCATCAGCGCGGGCGCGACGCCCCGCGGGGAAACCACGTAGCACCACCGTTCGCCATCACGGAACCCATGGGCACAATGGACCTCAAGAGCCACCTTCACAACAGGCTCCAGTCGGGTCCCCGAGGCACAGAAGCCGTAGCAGGGAGCCGAGTGTGTCAGAGGCCGTAGACGCGGGTGGCGGTGCCGGAGAAAACGGCATCCCTCTCGGTGCCACCGAGACCGGCCGTCAACTCCTCGGCCGTGCCGACAACTTGGCCGTACGTCGCCGCCAGCGTGCACACCGGCCAGTCCGAGCCGAACATCAGACGGCCGGGGCCGAAGGCCTCCAGGGCCGTGTCGGCGTACGGGCGCAGTGTGTCGGTCGTCCAGGCGACGGGGTCGGCCTCGGTGACCAGGCCCGAGAGTTTGCACACGGTGTTGGGGAGTGCGGCGAGCGCCCGGACGTCCGACGCCCACGGTTCGATTTCGCCCGAGGCAATCGGCGGCTTGCCCAAGTGGTCGAGGACGAAGGTGAGTTCGGGCAGGGCGGCGGCGGCCTTGGCGCAGGCCGGGAGCTGGCGCGGCACGACGACCAAGTCGTAGACGAGCCCTGCCTCGGCCACGGCGGCAAGCCCCCGGCGTACGTCCGGGCGCAGCAGCCACTCGGGGTCGGGCTCGCCCTGGACCTGGTGGCGGATGCCCTTGAGGTACGCGCCGCCCGGCAGCTCCCGCAGCCGTGCCAGCTCGTCGGCCACGTCCGGGCGGGTCAGGTCGGTCCACCCCACCACTGCCGCCACCAGCTCGCTCTCCGCCGCGAGGGCGA
The DNA here is from genome assembly GCF_055566975.1 of Streptomyces sp. NPDC027189. Classification (NCBI taxonomy): domain Bacteria; kingdom Bacillati; phylum Actinomycetota; class Actinomycetes; order Kitasatosporales; family Streptomycetaceae; genus Streptomyces; species Streptomyces sp. NPDC027189. The sequence continues at coordinate 403,223 of NZ_JBVHRI010000006.1, read as the reverse complement.
GGAACTCGGGGGTCTCCTCCGGGACGGTGATCGTCTGCACCAGGACCGTGCGGTCGAACCCTGCTTCCCGGGCCCGCGGTTCCAGATCCGCGAGGGTGAAGTTCCGCCGCAGGGGCCGGAGTTCGGGCCCGGTGATCCAGTCCTGGTCGCGGACGGAGAGGTCCCACACATGGTGGTGCGCGTCCACGCTCACGGCAGCTCCCACACGACCGGCAGACCGGCGTCCGCGCCCTCGTCGGAGTAGTCGTGGACGACGTCGAGGAGTTCGGCCATGCGGGCCTGCCAGGCGATGTTGACCGGCAGTTTCTCCAGTTCGGCGAGCATCCGCCCGTAGTCCTCGCACTCCAGGACGTGGAAGAGATCGGTCCCGCTGCGCCAGATCGTCCAGGAGGTGGCGCCGGCCGCGCGGATCGCGGCGGTCAGCTCGGCCGGGACCTCGCGGTGCGCGGCCTCGTACTCGGCGACGCGGTCCGCGCGGAGCTTGGTGTGCAGCGCGACTCTCATGACGGCTCCTGTACGGGTACGGGGGCAGTGGCGGGCAGCAGTCCTTCCGCGAGCAGTTCCACCCAGAACTCCACGGGCACCGGCGTCGCGAACTGCCGTACGCAGTCGCGGACTTCGTCCGCCGAGCGGGCGCCGACCAGCACGCTCGCGACGGCCGGATGGGCGGCCGGGAAGGTCAGGGCGGCGGCGCGCAGCGTGGTGCCGTGCCGCTCGGCGACGGTCTTCAGACGCAGGGCCCGATCGAGCAAATCGGTCGGCGCGGCGGTGTAGTTGTACGTCGCTCCGGGCCTTGGGTCGGCCAGCAGCCCGGAGTTGAAGGCGCCGCCGATCACGACGGAGGTGCCGCGCTCCTGGGCGTCGGGCAGCAGCTCGGTCAGCGCCCGGTGGTCGAGCAGTGTGTAGCGCCCCGCGCACAGCACCGCGTCGACGTCCGTCTCGCGGACGAAGCGGGTGAGCATCTCGGCCTGGTTCATGCCCGCGCCGATCGCGCCGATCACCCCTTCCGCGCGCAGCTTCTCCAGGGCGGGGTAGCCCTCCCGGAAGGCCTGCTCGGCGTGGTCGTCCGGGTCGTGCAGGTAGACGACGTCCACCCGGTCGAGGCCGAGCCGTTCGAGGCTGGCGTCCAGGCTTCGTCGTACGCCGTCCGCGCTGAAGTCCCAGACACGGCGGTGCGTGGCGGGCACCGCGAAGCCGTCGGCCAGGTCGTCGCCGCCCGCGTCCGTGGGCTCCAGGAGGCGGCCCACCTTGGTGGAGACGGTGTACTCGGCGCGGGGCCGCGCACGCAGGGCCTCGCCGAGGCGCCGCTCGGAGAGGCCGATGCCGTAGTGCGGCGCGGTGTCGAAGTAGCGGATGCCGCCGGCCCAGGCCGCATCGACCGCCTCGTACGCCTGCTCGTCGGTGATCGCGGTGAACAGGTTTCCGATGCCCGCGCCGCCGAAGGACAGCTCGCTGACCTCGACGCCACTTCTGCCGAGCGTGCTCACTGGCCCACCGGGCGCAGTCGCAGTCCCTGCATGCCGCCGTCGACGGCGAGCGCCGTGCCCGTGGTCGCGCCGGACAGCGGGCTCGCCAAGTAGGCGATGGCGCCCGCGACTTCGGCTGCCGAGACCAGGCGGCCGGTGGGCTGGCGGGCCTCCAGCGCGGCGCGTTCGGCGGCCGGGTCCGGGGCCGCGTCGAGCAGGCGGCCGACCCAGGGCGTGTCGACCGTGCCGGGGTTGACGCAGTTCACGCGGATGCCCTCGCGGACGTGGTCGGCGGCCATGGCGAGGGTCAGGGAGAGGACGGCGCCCTTGGAAGCCGAGTACAGGGCACGCTGGGGCAGGCCCGCCGTGGCGGCGATGGAGCAGGTGTTCACCATGGCCGCGTGCGCGGAATCGCGCAGATGCGGCAGGGCCGCGCGAGCCGTACGGACCATGCCGAGGACATTGACGTCCAGGACCCGGTGCCACTGCTCGTCGTCGTTGTCCTCCACGGTGCCCTGGGCGCCGATGCCCGCGTTGTTGATCAGTACGTCGAGACCGCCGAGGTCAGCCACCGCCGCGGCCACCGCCGAGCGCACGGACGCGTCGTCGGTGACGTCGGCGCGATAGCCGAGCAGCGGCTTCTCGACCGACGAAGGGTCGAGGTCGAGGACGGCGACCTGCGCGCCGCGCGCGGCGAGGAGGTCGGCGGTGGCCCGGCCGATACCGGAGGCGCCGCCGGTCACCAGCGCCTTGAGTCCCTCGAAGTCCTGAGCGCCCTGAGCGTCCGTCATGCCGCTTCCCCCTTCTGGTCGGTGAGTGCCTGCTGGGCGAGGTCGGCGGCCCAGAAGGTGCCGCCGGGGTAGGTGAACTCCGCGATGGACTCGGGCCGCATGGTCGACGAGAAGCCCGGTGTGGAGGGTGCCATGTAGTGACCCTCGCGGATCACCACCGGGTCGCGGAAGTGGTCGTGCAGATGATCGACGTATTCGATGACCCGGTCTTCGGTGGTGCCGGACAGCGCCACGAAGTCGAACATCGAGAGGTGCTGGACGAGTTCGCACAGCCCGACGCCGCCGGCGTGCGGGCAGACGGGCACGCCGAACTTGGCCGCGAGCAGCAGGATGGCGAGGTTCTCGTTGACGCCGCCGACACGGGCCGCGTCGATCTGCAGGACGTCGATCGCGCCGGCCTGGAGCAGCTGCTTGAAGATGATGCGGTTCTGCACGTGCTCGCCGGTGGCGACCTTGACCGGGGCGACGGCTTTGCGGACGGTGGCGTGGCCGAGGACGTCGTCCGGGCTCGTCGGCTCCTCGATCCAGTAGGGCCGGAACTCGGCGAGCGCCTTCGTCCAGGTGATCGCTTCGTCGACGTTCCAGCGCTGGTTGGCGTCGATGGCGATGCGGATCTCCGGGCCGACCACGGAGCGGGCGACACGGCAGCGGCGTACGTCGTCCGCCAGGTCCGCGCCCACCTTCAGCTTGATCTGTCTGAAGCCGTCGGCGACGGCCTCGGCGGCGAGACGGGTGAGTTTCTCGTCGCTGTAGCCGAGCCAGCCGGGCGAGGTGGTGTACGCCGGGAAGCCCTTGGTCCTCAGGGTCGCGGCGCGTTCGGTGGCCCCCTCCTTGCCCCGCCGCAGCAGGTCCAGCGCCTCGTCCGGCGTGAGCGCGTCCGTGATGTAGCGGAAGTCGACCTGGCGCACCAGCCATTCCGGCTCGGCGTCGGCGAGCAACTGCCACAGCGGCTTGTGCGCGCGTTTGGCGGCCAGATCCCACACGGCGTTGACGACCGCGCCGATCGCCATGTGCATCACGCCCTTCTCGGGTCCGAGCCAGCGCAGCTGGCTGTCGCCGATCAGGTCACGGCCGAGGGAGCCCGGGTCGGCGCACAGCTCGTCGACGGACCGTCCGAGCACGTGCCCCCGCAGCGCGTCGATCGCGGCCACCTGGACATCATTGCCCCGCCCGATGGTGAAGGTGAAGCCGTGCCCCTCGGGGAAGTCGGCGGCGTCGGTGCGCAGCACGACGTAGGCCGCCGAGTAGTCGGGGTCCGGGTTCATCGCGTCGGAGCCGTCGAGCTCGCGCGAGGTGGGGAAGCGGATGTCGTAGGTGTCGACCGCGGTGATGCGGGCGGCGGTTGGGGACACGGGAGGCCTTTCGGTCCGGGACAGGGGTACGGAAGCGTCCGTACGAGGTCGAAGGAAGGTCAGTCCTGGGCGCGGCCGGTGGTCACACGGGCGATCATCAGGGCGACCAGGATGATTCCGCCGTAGATGGCCTGGATCCAGAAGGACGGCACCTGGGCCAGCGTGAGCAGGTTCTGTACGACGCCGAGCAGCAGCACACCGGTGAGGGCGCCGAACATGGTGCCCTTGCCGCCGTCGAGGCTGATGCCGCCGATGACCGCCGCCGCCATCACCGTGAAGATCATGTTGTTGCCCTGGTTGGCGCTGATGGCGCCGACGTAGCCGGTCTGCATGATCCCGCCGACGGAGGCGAGGACGCCCGCGACGACGGACACCCCGAGCACCACACGGTCGACACGGATACCTGCCGCGCGGGCGGCCTCCGCGTTGCCGCCGATCGCGTACAGGGCGCGGCCGATCCGGTGGTACTTGAGGATCAGCCCGGCGACACCGAAGGCGACCGCGGCCAGCCACACCGACAGCGGGACGCGCAGGAAGGTGGTGGTGGCCAGCGAGAAGAACGCGTCGGGCATGCCGAACAGAGTCTTGCCCTTGGTGGCGCCGACCAGCAGCCCGCGCAGCACGATCAGCATGGCGAGGGTGACGATGAAGGCGTTGAGCTTGAACTTCACCACGAGGATGCCGTTGAAGGCACCGATGACACCGCCCACGACGAGGATCGCGAGGAGAGCGAGCGCGGCCGGCCATTCCGTGCCCCAGCCGGACTGCGCGGCGGGCAGGACCAGCAGCGCGCCGACGGCGGGCGCAATGCCGACCACCGACTCCAGCGACAGATCGATCTTGCCGGTGATCAGCACCAGCGCCTCGGCGAGGACCACCATGGCAAGTGCCGCCGAGGCGCCCAGGATGGAGATCAGGTTCCGCTCGGTGAGGAACGAGTCGTTGACGATCGCGCCCAGCACCAGGAGCACCAACAGGGCTGGTACGAGGGCGAGTTCGCGGGCCCGGCGGAGCAGCACGGTCTTGGCGGCACGCGCGTCGGGCGCGCGCACGGAGGTGGGTGTCGAGGCCGACGGGGCCTTCGTGTCAGCCATGGTCCACTCCTTCGATGGAGGCGATCAGCTCGTGGTCGTGCCAGCCCGCCGGGTGCTCGGCGACGACGCGGCCGTGGAAGAGGACGAGGACCCGGTCGCAGCGGCGCAGGTCGTCGAGTTCGTCGGAGACGACCAGCACGGCTGTGCCGTCCTCGCGGGCGCTGTCCATGCGGGAGAGCAGGGATTCCTTGGACTTCACGTCGACGCCCGCGGTGGGGTTGATGAGGACGAGAAGGCGGGGATCCGAGGCGAGGGCGCGCGCCATGACGACCTTCTGCGCATTGCCTCCGGACAGGTCGGAGACCGGCTGCTCGGGGCCCTCGGTGTGGATGTCGAGGCGCTCGATCAGGTCGGTGGCGAAGCCGCGTTTGCGGTCGGTGCCGATGAACCCGTAGCTGCCGAGCCGGTTCAGGACGCTCATGGTGGCGTTGTCGCCGATGCTCATCGCGGAGACGAGACCCTGGTCGTGCCGGTCGCGCGGAACACAGCCGACGCCCGCCTTGAGCGCGGCCTGCACATCGCCGAACGGGAGCCGCTCGCCGTCGAGCCGGGCGGTACCGCCGGTCGGCGTGTGCAGTCCGGCGAACGACTCGGCCAGCTCGATCTTGCCGCTGCCGCTGGAGCCGGCGAGACCGACGACCTCGCCGCGGCGGACGGTGAGGTCGATGCCGTCGTACGCGTCCGAGGTCAGTCCGTCGACGTCGAGCAGCACCGGCGCGTCCGCGGCCACGGACGCGCGCGTGGCCGTGTGCTCGGCGATCGACTCCCCCGCCATGGCCTCCACCAGCGCCGGGCGCGGAAGATCGGCGACCGGCGCGGTGGTGATCCAGCGGGCGTCGCGCAGCACTGTCACCGTCTGGCACACCTCGTACACCTCCTGGAGGTGGTGCGAGATGAACAGGAAGGTGACGCCGGATTCCTGGAGTGCGCGCATACGGGTGAAGAGCCGCTCGATCTCACGGTTGTCGAGCTGCGCGGTCGGCTCGTCGAGGACGATGAACCGGGCGCCGAAACTCAACGCCCGGGCGATCTCGACCATTTGACGGTCCTCGACCTTGAGGTCGGCGGTCCGCGCGTCCGGGTCGACCCGCACGTCCCAGGTCTCCAGGACCTCGGCCGCCCCGGACTTCAGCCGGCGCCAGCTGATGAAGCCGCCCCGGCCCACCGGCTGCCGGTTGATGAAGAGGTTTTCGGCGACCGTCAACTCCGGCACGACGGTGGGCTTCTGGTAGACGCAGGCCACCTTGCGGCGCCAGGCGTCGCGGTCGGTGAGCGCGGGCGCGGGCTCGCCGTCGAAGCGGACCGTGCCCTCGTCGGGGGCCTGGAGGCCGGTGAGGATGGTGACGAGGGTGGACTTGCCCGCGCCGTTGCGGCCGACGAGGGCGTGCGACTCGCCCGGCAGGACGGTGAGTCGGCCGTCTTGGAGGGCGACGGTGGGGCCGTATCGCTTGGCCACCCCCCGCGCCTCCACCAGTGGTGTACTCATTTGACCGTGTTGCCCCAGAGCTTGGAGTCGTCCACGTTGTCCTTGGTCACCAGCGGCGCGGGCAGCTGGTCCTCCAGGATGCCGCTGGGCAGCTTGACGATCTCGGAGTCGTGGTCGGTCGGGCCGGGCTTGAACGTCTTCCCCTGCATCGCGGCCTTGATGTAGTACATGCCGTACTTGGCGTAGGCGTCGGCGGGCTGCGAGACGGTGGCGTCGATCTCGCCCTTGCGGATGGCGTCGAACTCCTGCGGGATGCCGTCGTTCGAGACGATCGTGATGTGGCCCGCCTGGCCGGTCTTCTTCAGCATGCCCTTGGACTTGAGGGTCTGCAGGGTGGGCGCGAGGTAGACGCCGCCCGCCTGCATGTAGATGCCCTTGATGTCGGGGTTGGCGTTCAGGAGGGTGTCCAGCTTGGAGGCCGCGGTGTCGGACTCCCACTTGGCGGGGATCTCCAGGACCTTCAGCTTCGGGTAGTTCTTCTTCACGCAGGAGCGGAAGGCCTCCGAGCGCTCACGGCCGTTGACGGACGCCAGGTCGCCCATGATCTGCACGACCTTGCCGGAGCTGATCTGCTTGCCGAGGTACTCGCAGGCCTTCTCGCCGTACGCGACGTTGTTGGCCCGTACGACCATGGCGACCTTGCCCTTGTCGGGAGCCACGTCGACGGCGACCACGGGCACGCCCTTGCGCTCGGCCTGGTCCAGGCCCGCCGCGATCGCGGCGCTGTCCAGGGGGGCCACGACGAGGCCCTTCACGCCCTGGTTGAGCTGGTTGTTGATGTCGGTGATCTGCTGCGACGGGTCACTGTTGGAGTTGACGGTCTTGAGCGCGTCCACACCCTCGGACTTCGCCATCTTCGGGACGTAGTCGTTGTACGACTGCCAGAACGGCGAGGTCAACAGGGGCAGGATCACCCCGACCTTGCCGGTACCGCCGCCTCCCCCGCCGCCCGAGGCGACGGTGTCCTTGGTGCTGCCGCATGCCGTGAGCACGAGGGTCGCGCAGGCGGCCGCAGCCGCCGCACGCACCGCCCGCGACGAGATTCGCCTGTTCCGCACTGTTCTGCCGGCCATCTGACGGCTCCTCATTGAGCGTGATCGAGCAGGACGCGTGGCCGGAGGTCTCTCTCCCGACCGGGACGAATATTTATCAGACCACTTCCCCCACACAACACCCTCCGACGCCAAATTTTCCTACTTCCAAGCCATAGTGGTCCGACCACTCCGGTGGTTAGACTGCGGCGCACCGGACAACAGGAGGAAATGGCGTGGACGAGCCGGCCCCGCAGAAGGGCACCGTGACGCAGCGCGCCATCGAGCGGATCAAGGCGATGATCCGCGAGGGCCGACTGGAGCCGGGGCAGCGGCTGCCGACCGAACGTGATCTCGCCGCCCAGCTGGGCATCTCGCGCAGTTCGATGCGCGAGGCGATCCGTGCGCTCACGGTCCTCGGCGTACTGGAGGCGCGGCACGGATCGGGCATCTACGTCACGCAGCTGGAGGCCGGCGACCTCCTCGAGACCTTCGGTGTCGTGGCCGATCTCTCGCGCGGCCAACGCCTGGTCGAGCTGCTGGAGCTGCGCCGGATCCTGGAGTCGACGGCGACCGCGCTGGCCGCCGCGCGGATCACGCCCGACCAGCTCGCCGAGGTGGAGAAGCATCTGACGGCGATGAACGCGACGGACGATCCGGAGCAGATCCTCGCGCACGACCTGGCCTTCCACCGAGAGATCGCGGCCGCCGCGGGCAACGACACGATGGCGGCCATCCTGGAGGGCCTCTCCTCACGCACCTTCCGGGCCCGCGTCTGGCGCGGATACCAGGAGGAGGGCGCCTTCGAGCGCACACGGCGCGAGCACGCGGCGATCCACCGGGCGCTGGTCGCCCACGACCCGGAGGCGGCGCGCGCGGCGGCGGCCGCGCATGTGGGTGAGGTGGAGGAGTGGCTGCGGACCCAGCTCAAGGCGTAGGTGCTCCCGCCACGGCGGGCAGGCCCACAGCCGCTCAGGCCTTGGGGCCGCAGCCGCTCCGGCCGTGCTGGGCTCGCAGCCGATCCGGCCTTGGGGTCCACAGCCGCACAAGCCGAGGCCCACGGCCGCTCCGGCCGTAGTGGGATCACAGCCGCTGACGGCTCGGGGCTCGCGGTTACGCCCGCCGGAGGGGGCCCGCAACCGCTGACGGCTCGGGGCTCGCAGTTGCCCCCGCCGCGGGCCCGCGGCGGGGGCATGCCGCCGCGGGCCCGCGGCGGCATGCCGTGTCTCAGGCGCGCTTCAGCCTGAGCGTCACCAGCTCGAACGGGCGCAGCGGCACCGTGACCCGGTCGCCGTCACGCCCGGGCGCCGCCGCCCCGGCGAGCGGCCGCTCCAGCAGGTCGGTCACCGTGACGGCCGCGATCTCGAAGCCCGCGGTGAGCGTGGCCCGCGTACGGCCGCCGTGGGACTCGTGGAAGCGGACGACCACGTCACCGCTGCCGTCGTCGGCGAGTTTGACCGCTGTCACGACGACCGCGTCCTGGTCGGCGGTCACCAGCGGGGTGACCTCCCGGGAGCCGGTCACCCGCCGTTCCGGCAGATTGATCCGCCACCCCTCGCGCACCGCGTCGCCGATCGCCGCACCCGGCACCAGGGCGTGCCGGAAGCGGTGGACGCCCTGGTCGGTCTCGGGGTCGGGAAAGCGCGGGGCGCGCAGTAGCGAGACACGCACGGTGGTGGTCGTACCGGAGTCAGCGGGGCGTACGTTCCGGGTGACGTCATGGCCGTACGTCGAGTCGTTGACCAGGGCGACACCCCAGCCGGGCTCCTCGATGTGCACGAACCGATGGTTGCACGCCTCGAACTTGGCCGACTCCCACGACGTGTTGGTGTGCGTCGGCCGGTAGAAGTGCCCGAACTGGGTCTCGGACGCGTACCGGTCGGCGTGCACGTCGAGCGGGAAGGCGAGCTTCAGGAACTTCTCGGTCTCGTGCCAGTCCACCTCGGTGTCGATGTCGAGCCGTCGCTCGCCCGGCGCGAGCGACAGCACCTGGGTGACCCGCGACGCGCCGAAGGACCGTACGATCCGGACCGACACGCCGTCCTCACCAGGCACGACCTCATCCGCGCCGACCAGGTCGGTGACCGTATTGCGGTAGAACTCGTCGACGTCCCAGGCGTCCCACATGTTCGGGAAGTCGGGATGGATCTGCAGCAGGTTGGCGGCCTGTCCGGGTGCGATGGTCTCGCGGCCGGCGCCGAGGTCGTACGCCGAGACGACCAGCCCCCGGGTGTCGATCTCGACGCGCAGCAGACCGTTGTCGAGGACGTAGCCGCCGTTCGCGCGGGGGTCGAGCGCGACCTCGCCCTCGACCAGGGGCGTACCGGCGCCGCCGGCGGGCACGCCCTCCCGGCTGTGCGGCGCGGAGTTGAACAGCAGTGCCGCCGATCCCTCGCCGGCCAGCGCACGCTGGGCCGCGTCAATGATGCCGCCCAGTTCCTCGGCGACCTTCTCGTACGTCCTGCGCGCCTCCCGGTGCACCCAGGCGATGGACGACCCGGGCAGGATGTCGTGGAACTGGTGGAGCAGCACCGTCTTCCAGATGCGGTCCAACTCCTCGTACGGATAGGCGAATCCGGTCCGTACGGTCGCGGTCGCCGCCCACAGTTCGGCCTCGCGCAGGAGGTGTTCGCTGCGCCGGTTGCCCTGCTTGGTCTTGGCCTGGCTGGTGAGCGTGGCGCGGTGCAGCTCCAGGTACAACTCGCCGACCCACACGGGCGCGTTGGGGTATTCGGCCTCCGCCTTCTCGAAGAACCTCTCGGGGGTCTCCCACACCACGGTCGCGGAGCCTTCGAGGTCGCGGAGCCGGCCCGCCTTGGCGACCATCTCGCGCGTGGTGCCGCCGCCTCCGTCGCCCCAGCCGGTCGGCGCGAGGGAGTGCCGGGCGACGCCCTTGTCCTTGAAGTTGTTCGCCGCGTGGGCGATTTCGCTGCCCTTCATGGAGCAGTTGTAGGTGTCGACGGGCGGGAAGTGCGTGAAGATACGGGTGCCGTCGATGCCCTCCCACTGGAAGGTGTGGTGCGGGAACTTGTTGGTCTGCGACCACGAGATCTTCTGCGTCAGCAGCCACTTGGAGCCGGCCGCCTTGATGATCTGGGGCAGCCCGGCGGCGAAGCCGAAGGTGTCGGGCAGCCAGGCCTCGTCGTTCTCGATGCCGAACTCGTCGAGGAAGAACCGCTTGCCGTGCACGAACTGACGGGCCATCGCTTCCGAGCCCGGCATGTTCGTGTCCGACTCGACCCACATGCCACCGGCGGGCACGAACCGCCCGTCGGCCACCGCCTTCTTCACCCGTGCCCACACCTCGGGCCGGTGCTCCTTCACCCAGGCCCACTGCTGGGCCTGGGACATGGCGAAGACGAAGTCGGGCTCGTCCTCGATCAGGGCGGTCATGTTGGAGGTCGTGCGCGCCACCTTGCGCACGGTCTCGCGCAGCGGCCACAGCCACGCCGAGTCGATGTGCGAGTGTCCGACGGCGCTGATGCGGTGGGCGGAGGGGACGGCGGGCACGGACAGTACCTCCGTCAGCCGCGCGCGGGCCGCGGCCGCCGTGCCGCCCACGTCCTGGAGGTCCACCGCGTCCAGGGCCCGCTCCACGGCCCGCAGGATGTCCCAGCGCCGTGCCGACTCCACCGGCAGCTCGGCCATCAGCTCGCCGAGGACCTCCAGATCGATGACGAGCTGCCACACGGTCGCGTCGAAGACCGCGAGGTCCATGCGCTCCAACCGGTACTGCGGCTCACTGCCCGCCGTCTCCTTGTCGCCCAACTGCGTGGGCAGGAAGGGGTGGTAGTCCAGGATGACCGGGTTGGAGGCCGCCTCGATGTGCAGCCTGACCTCCTCGCCGCCCTCCACCGGGGCGCCGATCCGCACCCACTGGTTGCGCGGGTTGAGGCCCTTCACCGGAGTGCCGTCGGGCCGGTAGACCAGCCCCTCGCACTGGAACCCCGGCATGTTCTCGTCGAAGCCGAGGTCCAGCAGCGCCTCGACGGTCCTGCCCGCCCAGGCCTCCGGCACGGTCCCCGTCACGCGGAACCAGCTCGTCCCCCACGGAGCACCCCAGCGCGCGCCCACCTCGATCGGCTCCGGTGCGGCCGCGAGCCCTTCGGCGACCGGCACGGGCTCGCCGGGCGCGTGCCACACCGCCACGTCCAGCGGTACGGACTCGGGGTACACGGCGGGGCGTATGCGCTCGTCGAGGACGCGCTTGAGGCGGGCTTCGACCAATGTGCGGTCGTCATGCATGAGAGTGCTCCGTGGGGTGAGGGTGCGGGCTACCAGGTGTGGGTGGTCGTGGCGGGAGTCGAGACGGTGAACAGCTCCCCCACCGCGCGCAGTTCGAACCGCGCCACCGGCTCACCCTGCTCGGGGGCGAGACCACCGACGTAGAACGCGCGCTGGCAGGTGCCGCCGAGGAAGCGGCGGGTGCCGTCGGGGAGCGTCCGGTACAGCTCGTAGTGGCGTACGGGGCCGGGGGCGCCCTGCCACGCGAAGCGCAGGTTGCCTCCGTCGGCGTCGGTGATGCGCAGGTCCGTGGGTGCGGCGGGCTTCACCACCGCGTCCCGGACGGCGAGCCCGCCGAGGCGCCAGCGCACGGGCCCGGTGGTGCCGGTCAGCCGGACGCCGATCGCGCGCACGCTCCCCGACAGACCCGTGAGCCGGACGGTGGACGTCTGCCAGCCGTTGCCGGAGGTCGCGGTCACGGGGAAGTACGTGTACGGCGGCGCGCCACCCGCGGTGCTCGGCTCGGCAGTGGCGACGGCCAGCTCCAGGAACGCCTTGCCCGCATCGGTACGGTGGGTCAGCTCGACCACCGTGTCCGCGCCGAGCGGCAGCCGCGTCGCGTACAGGTCCAGCGTGGTCGGCGCGTCGAGGGCGCCGTCGACCAGGAGGCTGCTGCCGCCGCGCCAGGCGTCGGCGAAGTCGAAGCCGACAGAGGGGCGCCCGCCGGTGGTCCGTACGACCCAGCGGCGGGACGGCAGCCGGTCCTGGAGGCCCAGGTGGTTCCAGGCGGTGTCAGAGGTGACCCTGCCGTTGTCGTACCACTTCAGTCCGTGGCCCGTGTTGAAGGAGCTGGCGAAGGGCACGGAGGTGACCGTCGAACGGTCGGCGACGGAGACGGCGGGCGCGCGCCAACTGGCCGATGTGTCCGGCTTGGCGGGGTCGAGTGAGGCGCCGGTCCAGAACTTGTCGTCGGCGGCATGGAAGTCGCCGGGCGTGCGGTTCGAGGGGAGGTGGTTGCGGGTCCACTCGGGCCGGTAGAAGCCGATGGACGTGACGTGGGCCCTGGTGGTCGGCACGATGGCGTCCCAATTGACCGACGCGTTCGTGCCATTGGCCTCCACGTCGACGCCCGCCCACAACTCGTAGCGGCTGCGCCCGAGTTGCTGGGCCGTCGTCCCGGAGGAGGCCAGACTGCTCTGGGACCAGCGGAAGTCGATGAACATGGAGTCGGCTGCCTGGAAGAAGGTCTTGTTCTGGTTGTTCAGCGCTCCCTGCCAGCTCACCGATCCGTTCACGGTCATCGAGTCGTACCAGGTGACGCGCTGCCCTTTGGCCGCGCCCAGTGACTTCAATGCGCGGAGGAAGCCGAGCATGTCGGTGGCGAGCGCGGTGTTCCCGCCACCGGTCTCGGCGTTGATGAACCAGCCGTCGAAGCCGTACGCGGCCGCGACGGCGACGAGCTGCGCGGCGAGCGGGTAGTGCCCGGTGGAGTCCTGCTGGACCAGGTCGCGGGTCCACTGGAGCTGACCGCCGTAGGCGACGGGCGGCAGGAAGACATTGCCGAGGACGGGTACGCCGTGCCGGTGGGCCGCGTCAACGATCGGCGCGTTCGGCGCGAGGATCAGGCCCTCGCCGGACGAGCCGCCCCAGAAGACGAGTTCGTCGACGTACGCCCAGTGGGTGAGGGCGTAGTAGTCGGCCGTGGCCGCGCCCTGGGAGGGGTTGCTCGACGTGGGGCCGAAGGAGACCAGGGACTGGATGCGGGCCTGCCCGGAGCGGGCCGTAGTGTTCGCGGGGGTCGGCGTGAAGCGCGCGGCGAGCGGCACGGACGCCGCGTTGAACGCCAGGTCCGTGTCGCTCTCGGCGCGCCAGGACTTCAGGCTGCGCCAGGTGATGCCGGTGCCCGGGGTGCCCGAGGGCAGCGAGTCGGGGTACCAGTAGGAGGCGTACGGCCGCAGGTCGCGGGTGGCCGCGGCCGCCGTACCCGACAGGCCGGGGACGAGTCCCGCGGCGACGCCGGCTCCGGTGAGCAGGACGGTGCGTCTGCTGAGGTTCACTGTGTGCTCCGTATCGTTGGGGGACGGACTACGGTGCTTTCGGTGGTGCCTGCGGTCACTGGGTGACCTGATCAGGGGTGACGACCTCGGTGATGCCCCGGGCCGCTAGGTGCTCCTTGTCGTCGGCGCGGCTCGCGAGAACGGTGGTGGGACGGGCCCCGTCGGCGGTCAGCCGGGCGAAGGCCTCGAAGACCGGACCGCCGGGCGCACAGACGGAGCGGCCCGGCTCGGTGTCGACGACCAGCGCGGTGGTGCGCGCGGCGGGCGCGTGGGGCCGGCTCTCCTTGACGATCCGGGCGATCGCCTCCCCGGCGGGCTTGGTCTGCCGGTCGCTGGTCAACAGGCCGAGGCTGTACTCGAGTTCGGGGAAGTCCGCGAGGTCCCGGCTGACGTCGTGCGAGCACCACCAGGTGACGCCCCACACGTTTGGGCAGTCGAGGGCGCTCGCCACGGTCGCCTCCGTGAAGGCGGCCGCGTGCTCGGCCGGGATCAGGGGGGCGGGGGCGCCGACCTCCTGGAGCCAGACCGGACGGTGCGGGTCGTCCGCCCAGGCCTTGGACAGCTCGATGAGATACGCGGCGTGGTGCTCGGTGGCGACGCCCGTACGGCCGTGCCGCTGCGCCGTCCCGTTGAACACCCACGAGTGCACGGCGGTGACCGCGCCGAGCCGGGCCGAGTGCTCGGGCGTGAACGGCTGGTCGTCCTGGTACCAGGCGGCGTCGTACGAGGCATGCAGATGCAGCTTGCCGGGGGCGCCCTCCTCGCAGGCGGCGAGCAGACGCCGAAGCCACGCCCCCGCCTGCTCCGGAGTGATGCGGTCCGGGTCGGGGTGCGGCCCGGCGGCGAATTGATTGACCTCGTTCCCGAGGGTCATGCCGATGAAGTTCGGCCGGTCGGCGAGCGCCGCGGCGAGGGTGCGCAGGTACGCGGCCTCCCCCTCGACCGCCTCCGGATCGGTGAAGATGTTCCGCCGGTGCCAGGTCTGCGTCCACGCGGGCAGGAAGTCGAAGCTCGACAAGTGCCCTTGCAGTCCGTCCACGTTGACGTCGAGCCCGCGTTCGGCGGCCGCGTCGGCGAGTGCGACGAGTTGCTCGACGGCTCGCGGGCGGATCAGGGTGCGGTTGGGCTGGAAGTAGGGCCACAGCGGGAAGACCCGGACGTGGTCGAGGCCGAGCGCGGCGATCGAGTCGAGATCGGCGCGCACGGCGTCGAGGTCGAAGTCGAGCCAGTGATGGAACCACCCTTCGCTGGGGGTGTAGTTGACGCCGAAGCGCACGGCAGGGGGCATGCGGGATCCTTGCGAATCAGAAGTACGGGAGGGGTCAGCCCTTGACGGCGCCCTCGCCCACGCCGCGGAAGAAGTACCGCTGGAGGCAGGCGAAGAGGGCGATCAGCGGAGCCACGGCGATGATCGTGCCCGCGGCGACGAGCCGTTCGTCGTTGGCGAAGGTGCCGTGCAGATAGTTGAGTCCGATGGTGAGAGTGAACTTCGACGGGTCGCTGAGCACGATCAGGGGCCACAGGAAGTCGTCCCAGGCGCCCATGAAGGCGAAGATCGCGACCACGGCGAGCGTGCCCCTCACCGACGGCAGCGCGATCCGCACGAACCGCTGCCAGGCGTTCGCCCCGTCCACGAAGGCGGCCTCTTCGATCTCGTACGGGAGGTTGAGGAAGGCGTTGCGCATCAGCAGCACGTTCATGGCGCTGATGCAGGCGGGCAGCACGACGCCGATCAGCGTGTTGTTCAGACCGAGTTCCCGCATGGTCGTGAACTGGGCGATGATGATGCTCTCGGCGGGCACGAGCATCGCCAGGATGAAGACGAGTGTCGCGACGCGTCGGCCGCGGTAGCGCAGCCGGGCCAGGGCATAGCCCGCGAGCGCCGAACCGAGACAGTTCGTCACGACGTTGGCGGTGGCGACCTTCAACGAGTTGAGGGCGTAGTCCCACACCGGAATGGTGTCCGCAACTCGCTTGTAATTGTGCAGAGTTGGCTCGCTCGGCAGGAACTTGGGCGGGGAGCTGAAGATGTCCTCGTGCGGCCCCTTCAGGGACGTCGACAGCTGCCACAGGAACGGTCCGACCGTCAGTGCGAGGACGGCGAGCAACAGCAGGTAGCGCAGGGCGAGTTCCCAGGCGCGGATGCGGCGGCCGTGCTCGTCGGCGATGCGGGGCTCCCGCGCGGCCACCGGACGCTCCACCGGCCGTGTCTTCTCGGCGACGCTCACGCCTCCTCCTTCCGGTCGGCGCGCAGCACCAGCAGCATCAGGACGACGGTGACGACGAAGACCACCACCGAGATGGCGGAGGCGTAGCCGACACGGCCGGTCAGGCCGGTGCCGGTGCGCTGGACGAGCATCACGAGGGTGGTGTCCTCTCCCGCCGGACCGCCGTCCGGGCCCGCCATCAGATAGACCTCGGAGAACACCTTGAAGGCGGAGACCGAGGAGAGCGCCCCGACCAGGACCATCGTGGAGCGGACGGCGGGCACGGTGACCGTGAAGAAGCGGCGCACCGCGCCCGCGCCATCCACCATCGCGGCCTCGTGCAGCTCGCGCGGCACGTTCGCCAGCGCCGCCAGATAAATGATCATGTAGTAGCCGAGGCCCCGCCACACCGTGACGGCCATGGCGCTCAGCAGGAGCAGCCACTGGTCGCTGAGGAAGCCGACCCTGCCGACGCCGATCGTCTCCAGCAGCGAGTTCACCAGGCCGCGCTCGTCCAGCAGCCACACCCAGATGAGCCCGACCACGACGATCGACGCGACGACCGGGGTGTAGAAGGCCGACCGGAAGAAGGTGATGCCGGGGATGTTCTTCTGGACCAGCAGAGCGAGCAGCAGCGGCAGCAGCACGAGCGCGGGGACGACCCCGAGGACGTACAGCGTGCTGTTGCGCAGCCCGATCCAGAACATGTCGTCGTGCAGCAGCTCGCGGAAGTTGGCGAGGCCCACGAACTTGCCCGGGATCAGCGTCCGGCGGTCGGTGAAGGCGTTGACCAGCGTGGAGACGAACGGGTACAGGATGAAGACGCCGGTGATCGCCAGCCCGGGAGCGGCGAACAGCCAGGGGCTGGTGGGCAGATGGCGCCGCACCCGCAGGGCCTGCGGCGCCCGTGACGGACGCCGCACCCCCGACGGAGGCTTCACCCCGACAGCGGTGGAGGAACTCGCCATGTCGGATCAGCCCTGCTGCTGGAGGAGCCGGTCGCAGGCCTTGACAGCGTTGTCAAGAGCCGCCTTGGGGCTTTGCTTGCCCTGCAGCGCCTTGGCGACCTCGTTGCGCAGCGCCGTCTTCATCTGCTCGCTGAACAGGACCGGCGTGTAATTGACCGCGTTCTTCAGGGACTTGGCGGCCGCGATCCGCACCCGCGTCTCATCCGTCCCGTCCTCCTTGGTGAAGTACGGGTCGTCGAGCGATCCGGCGGTGCTCGGGAAGATCGCCACCTTCTTGGCGAACGACATCTGGTTCTGGGCGTCGGTGACGTAGTGCGCGAAGGCGACCGCGGCCGGCGTGTGCTTGGTGCGCGAGTTGACCATCACGCCCATCACATACATGTTGACCTTGCCGGTGCTGGTGATCTGGTCCGTGATGCCGATGTTCTTGTACAGGTTCGGCGCCTGCTTCTTGAAGTTGCCGAGGTCCAGGGCGCTGCCCGGGTTCATGGCGACGGCCTCGGTGAGGAACTTCTTGCCGGACGACTCCGGGGTCGCGGTCAGCGCCTGCGGGTCGAGCGCCTTGGCGTCGTACAACTCCTTGTACTTGGTGAGGAGTTCGACCCCCTTGGCGTCGTTGAAGGCGAAGCCGGTGCCTTCCTTGTTCATCAGCTCGACGCCGTAGCGGCCGAAGTCCTCGATGGTGGGCACGTTGGCGAGCGTGGCGACCTTGCCGTCGCTCTTCTTCGCCAACTGCAGGGCGTCGGCGAAGAGTTCGTCGTACGTCGTCGGCGGCTTGGCGGCGTCGAGCCCGGCTTCCTTGAAGAGCGACTTGTTGTAGAAGAGCGGGCCGGTGTTGAGGTACCAGGGGAAGGCGTACGTTCCCGTCATGCCCGGGATCTGGTGGCTGGCCCAGGCGCCGTCCAGATACTCCTTCTTGTACTGCGCGGCCGACTTGTCGAGGTCGAGCGCGAGGCCCGCCTTGGCCAGTGGCGCGACCAGGTCCGGGGAGACGTTGACGACATCCGGCAGGGTGCCGCCCGCCGCGTCCGCGCTGATCTTGTCGGCGTAGCCCTCGGCGGGCTGGTCGATCCACTTCACATGGGTGCCCGGGTACTTCTTCTCGAAGTCGGCGATCACGCCCTCGAAGTACGGCTTGAAGTTGGCCCTCAGGTTCCAGGTCTGGAAGGTGATGTCGCCCTCGACCTTGCCGGAGGCGTCCGTCGAGCCGCCGCTGTCGTCACCCGAGCCGCAGGCGCTCAGCGGCAGGACGAGGGCGACGGCGGCGGCGACAAGTGCTCTGCGGGGTATGGGCACGGTGACACGGCTCCCTTGCGGTGTCGGCGAGTGATGGCGCCAGCGACCTTGCCCGCCACACTCGCGGAAAGTCAATGGATTCGTTCCAGCTAATTGAATCCGCACAGCATTAGTGCAGGTCAAGGCCAGATCCAAGGGAACTTGCAGATCATGACTAATGCGCTTTAGGGTTCTATCACTCAAGCGCATTAGTGCTCAGCTCGGAGAAATGGGGAGCCAACGTGCCAGCCAAGCGGTCTCCCGCACGCCGGCCGACGATGAAGGACATCGCGCGGCGCGCCGGGGTCTCCGAGAGCGCGGTCTCCTTCGCGCTCAACGACCGGCCCGGAGTCTCCGAGGTCACCCGCGACCGGGTCCGCCGGGTCGCCGAGCAGCTGGGCTGGCGGCCCAGTACGGCGGCCCGCCAGCTGTCCGGCGAGGGTGCGGCCACAGTCGGTCTGGTCGTCGCACGCCCCGCCGACACGCTGGGCGTGGACTCGTTCTTCCTCCAGCTGATCTCCGGCATTCAGGAGGTGCTGGCGGAGCGTCACCTCGGCCTGCTCTTCCAGGTGGTCGAGGACGTGGACGCGGAGTGCGCGGTCTACCGGCGCTGGTGGGCCGAGCACCGCGTGGACGGCGTGATGGTCGTGGACCCGCGCGTCGACGATCCGCGTCCGGATCTCCTCGACGAGCTGGGCCTGCCCGCCGTGGTCACCGGCGGTGCGCCGGACGCCCGGCATCCCGGACTGTCCGTCGTCTGGGCGGACGACGCGGGCGCGATGGCCGCGGTCGTGGACGAGCTCCACGCGCTCGGCCACCGCCGGATCGTGCACATCGCGGGCCTGCCGGGCCTCGCCCACACCGAGCGCCGGATCCGCACCCTGCGCGCGGAGGCCGAGCGGCGGGGTCTGACCGAGGTGCGCTCGGTGCCGACCGATTACTCGGACGCGGAGGGCGCGGCCGTCACGCGCCGCGTCCTGGAGAGCGACACACCGCCCACCGCGCTGGTCTACGACAACGACGTGATGGCCGTCGCCGGGGTCGCCGCCGCGACGGAACTGGGCTTCTCCGTACCGGGCGATGTGTCCGTCGTGGCCTGGGAGGACTCCGCTCTGTGCCGCATGGTCAAGCCCTGGCTGTCCGCACTCTCCCGCGACACCGTGGAGTTCGGCCGCACGGCGGCACGGGAGCTGATCGCGCTACTGGACGGCGGCCCGGCGCGGACGGTGCAGGTGCCGGTGCCGCGGTTGATCGAGCGGGACAGTACGGGGCCCTGCGGGGCTTGACGAGGGAGGGGTGGACGTCGCGCCCGACGTCCACCCCGACGGCGCCCCGGCGCCGCCCGTCCCGGTATTTCCTCCTGGGCGTCAGACCCGCGAGCGGTAGAGCCCGAACTCCGCGATCCGTGCCTCACTTCGGGTCTGCGTCACCCGAAGCCGCCACCGCCTCGCCCGCACGGGCGCCGGCAGCAGCAGGATTCGGCTCGCCCCGACCGTGCCGGCCTCGGACACCCGTGTCCAGGCGCCGCGGCTGTAGGCCTCGACGACGAAGCCCTCGATCTGCTGTCCGTGCCGGATGTCCTCCGCGAGCCGAATCCGGTCCACCTCCCGTTCCGTGCCGAGGTCGACGGTGAAGACGGACGAGGAGGCCCTGACCAGCTGCCGGGAGGGGCGCGGCGAACAGCAGCAGAGCCGCAGTGACACCGATGAGCCGGGACCATCCGCCACGCGTATCAGGCGTTCCACTCCACTTTGAACACCCACACGTACTGACCGGACTTGCGGGCCGCCTCCGGTACGTCGATCACCAACGAGCCGTTGCTCACCGTCCAGGTCAGCGGGCGGTCATGGCCCAGCATCGTGACCTTGTCGCCGCCGCGGATCGGCACCGGTGCCTCGACGGTCAGCTTGCTGCCGGGCGTGGTCAGCGAGTGGATGTAGAAGGCCTTGTTCTGCCGGACCGTGAACCGCAGGTCCTCGCCGAGCTGGGCCATACGCGACCAGTACGTGGAGTCGTAGATCGCCTCGCCGTTGGTCTTCAGCCACCGGCCGGTCTCCCGCAGCCGGGTCTGCATGATCTGCGGAATGGTGCCGTCCGCGCGCGGACCGATGTCCAGCAGGAAGTTGCCGTTCTTCGACACGATGTCGACCAGGCTGCGGACCACCTCCTCGGCGGTCATGTACGCGGCGTCCGGCGTCGCCTGGTTGTAGCCGTAGCTGAACGGGTCGAGGCCCCGGCTGGACTCCCACTTCGCGACGACGGTGTTCTCGTACGTCGTGTACTCGGGGGTCGTGAAGTCGTGGAAGCCGATACCGGCGCGGTTGTTGACGGTCACCTCGTACGGCTTCGGACGGTTCTTGCCGTGGTTGAAGTACTCGGCGAGCACATGAACGCTGTCGTTCGCCCCGCCGATGTCACACCACAGGACGGACGGGTCGTAGCCGTGGATCAGCTCCAGCATCTGCGGAGCCTGGTAGTCCTTCACGTAGTCCTTGCCCGCGGTGTATCCGGTGTACGGAACCGGCTCCAGGGTGTACGGATTGCGCGGTGCGTGGCCCATCCACGGGTTGTCGGGGTTGAACCACTCGGGCATGGAGAAGTACAGCCCGCGGTGCAGCTCGGGCGTGAACCGCTTCGACGCGTCGAAGAGTTCACGGATCAGGTCCCGTTTCGGGCCCATCTTCACGGCGTTGCGATCGGCGACCTTGGTGTCCCAGAGGGCGAAACCCTCGTGGTGTTTCGAGGTCAGGACGTGGTACTGGGCTCCCGCGTCCCGGAACAGCTCCACCCACGCCCGCGGGTCGAACTTCTTCGCCGTGAACATCGGGATGAAGTCGTCGTAGGCGAAGTTCTCCCCGTACTTCTCCCGGTGGTACGCGTACACCGCGTTGTCCGGGCTCTGCATGTGGTTCCAGTACCACTCGGCGTACTGCTTGCCGACCGGCGACCAGGCGGGCACGGAGTAGACGCCCCAGTGGATGAAGATGCCGAACTTGGCGCGGTGGAACCAGTAGGGCGCCTGATGGCCGGAGAGGGACGCCTCGGTCGGCCGGTAGTCGGGGATCCCCAGGGTCAACTTACGGCTGCTGGAGGTGACTTGCCCGCCGTGTCCGCTGACGACCACCTTGCCGTCCTGCGTGGTGCCGGGTGCCGTGCCGACGCGGTTGCGGATGCCGATACGAACACGGGCCTGCTCGCCCGGGTCGAGGCGGGTCACCGGCGCGGGCTCGACGGTGCGGGCGCCCGGCACGTCGACGCCGATCGAGACACGGTCACCGGCGAGGACGGCGACCGTGCCCGCGTTGACCACGGTGGCCTCGACGCTCTGGGCGCCGCTCGACTCCAGCAGCGAGAAGGTCGAGTGCGCGTCCCGCAGGGCCAGCGCCCGCCCCTGGGCGGCCGGCTGGAGAGACAGGGCGAAGACGTGCAGGGACGTCTTGTTCTCCTCGGCCGGGTTGGTGACCGGCAGGGTCAGGGCGACCGCGTCACGCTGCGGGTCGATCCAGACCTCCGCCGTGCCGATGCCGACACTGTGCTCGTCCTTGGTGCCGTCCGGCTTGTAGCGGTACGCGGCCGAGAGCGAGCCGCCCGCCGAGTACCAGTCCGCGCCGCCCAGCCCGGCACTGGTCGTCGAGCCGTCGGCGTAGTGGACGGTGGCCTTGCCGGAGGCGTTGCCGTAGCTGCCCGCCGTGAGGAACAGGGCCGACAGGTAACGGCCCTTGGGCAGGTCGATGCGCTGCCCCATGGCCACCACATTGTTCTTGGCGCCCGCGGCGGACGACGGGAAGAGGAAGGAGATCCCGTCGACCTCCACTCGTCCGGCGGGCAGTTCCTCGCCCGGGAACGTGTAGCCCGAGCCGTCGAAGTTCCCGCCGCGCGCCGCCGCGGTGTCGATGCCGTCGTTGTCGAGGTAAGCGTCGAGCGGCACGGCTATCGGGTCAGGGACGGGGACCCACGGACCCTGCGGCTCTTCGGCCGCGCCGGCCCGCACTCCAGCCGCGGTTTCTGCTGGCTCTCCGGCCCGCGCTTCGGCCGGGGCGGCGAGGGGAAGAGTGGCCGCGACGGCGGCTCCGGCCGCGGCTCCCAGTACCTGACGTCTTGGATGCATACTCATGAGCGGCTCCCATTCATCGGAGGTCTGATGATTGAGCCGCCGCGAAACGCTGTCAATGGGGCCTGCAGCCAAGGAAGTTGAGCAAGTGATCGGATGATCTCCCGCTCTGGGGAGATACCGGGCAGCCCCCGCACGAAAGTCCAGGAGGACCGCACCGAATGTCCAAGGCGGACAGCTCTCGACGCGGCACCCCACCCCCGGGCAGAGTGCTTCCCGTACTACTCACGAGTACGACCGCGAGGACAACCGAGTACGACAAGGAGCGCCCGTGACCACCTGGGTCGGCCGGACCGCCGCCGAGATCGCCGCAGCCGTACGCGAGAAGCGTGCCACGCCCCGCGAAGTGGTGGCCGAACACCTCGCGCGGATCGAGCGGCTCGACAGCCGCGTCGGCGCCTTCCGCACCCTGCGGACGGAGGCGGCCCTCGCCGAGGCCGACGAGCTCGCCACGAAGGATCTCGGCGAACTCCCCCTCGCGGGCGTGCCCGTGGCGGTCAAGGACAACCTGCCGGTGCGCGGCGAGTCGAACCGCAACGGGTCCGCCGCGACCCCGGACACGCCCGCCGACCACGACCACGTGACCGTGGCCAGGCTGCGTGCGGCGGGCGCCGTGGTCGTGGGCCTCACCAACGTGCCCGAGCTCTGTGTCTTCGGCACCACGGACGGCGTGCACGGCACCGCCCGCAACCCGTGGGACCTGACCCGCACCGCGGGCGGTTCGTCGGGCGGCAGCGCGGCCGCGGTCGCCGCCGGAATGGTGCCGGTCGCGCTCGGCAACGACGGGATGGGCTCACTGCGCATCCCGGCCGCGAACTGCGGTCTCGTCACCCTGAAGCCGGGCCACGGCGTGGTGCCCGCCGGGATCGGTCACGGCGACTGGTTCGGCATGTCGGAGAACGGTCCGCTGGCGACCACGGTCGAGGACGCCCGGCTGATGTTCTCGATCCTCGCGGACACCGAGGTGATACGCCCCGCGGAGACCGTCACCCGAAAGGTCGCCCTCTCCGTGCGCAGCCCGCTGGCCGGCGTGAGCGTCAGCCGTCCGTATACGGCTGCCGCCCGGGCAGCGGCCGAGCTGCTGGCCGGGGCGGGCCATCGGGTGCGGCCCGCCGAGCCGCCGTACCCGCTCTGGCTGAGCACGACCTCGCTCGCGCACTGGACGGCCGGCACTGCGGTGGACGCCGCGGACCTCGACCCGCGCCGGCTCACCCGGCGCACCCGCGTGCACGCCGCCGTCGGTCGCCGTTTCCTGGCCGGCGTCCGCAAGGGCGGGCGCCGCGAGCAGCTGCGCGGGCGTCTGGAGCCGTTCTTCGAGGAGCACGACGTGCTGCTCACCCCGGCGCTCGCCCGGCGCGGACCCGCCGCCGCGGCCTGGCACGAGCGGGGCTGGCTGCGCAATCTGGTGGCCAATACGAACTACTCGCCGATGACTCCGCCGTGGAACCTGACCGGTTGGCCCGCGATGTCGGTGCCGTTCGGGACGCTGCCGAGCGGCGCCCCGTGCGCCGTACAGCTCGTCGGTCGCCCGGGGTCCGAATCGACCCTCCTGGAGGTGGCGGGTCAGCTGGAGGAACTGCGCCCCTGGCGACGTACGGCACCGCTCGACTAGTGGCCCGGCTCGCATCGTTGGCCGGGTAATCGACGTGGCGTATGGCAGTCAGCAGTCTTTTCCCAGGACCTGATCTTGGAGGTGGTCGTGGGACGTCGACCGAGTGTGTGTACGTCCGGGATGGAGGGCCAGGGGCTTCGGGGGCCCGTTGCCACCCCTGTACGCCGGTCGGGGCACAGCTTCTCATCCCGGTGTACGCCGGACGGGGCACAGCTTCTCATCCCGGGTCGGTACGCGGGCTCATCCTTCACCGCACGGTGAACGCGGCCGTCACCTCACCCGGTGGAGCCGTCCGTCACTCGGCTGCACCAACTAGCCGCCTGTCACGCGGCCTTGGCCGGGTAATCGGTCCGCCGCCGGATCGGTGACTCGGGCGCGAAGCGGGTCTTCGGCTCGGCGCGGGCGTTGCGCCGGCGGATGCAGGCGGCGATGGCAGCGTCCTGCTCGTCGTGGGTGCGGTGGTCGCGACCACCTGGTCGACCGGCACGTGGTCCCACGCATCAGCCGTGAGACGCTGCGGCGCATCCTGCGCGAGGGCAAGGTCTCCTGGCAGGGGGCGAGCTTGGCCAGGCTCCAGGTGGCCAAGCCGGTGATGCCCCAGTCGGCGGGGACGTCCGGGCGATCAGGCGGATGTGCTCGCGCACCCGCCTGATCGCCATCGGGCGTCCCCCTCTCCATTTCGGATCCAGTGCGTCGAACCCCCGCTCGTTGAAGGCGTGGATCACGTCGCGGACGTAGTCCTCGCTGATCTGCATCCAGCGGGACCGTTCTCTGCTGGCTCGGCTCGCATCGAAGAGAGAGCCGGACGGGGAGCCTTGCTCGTCCCGGTCAGAGCGCCCGGTACATGATGTGCAGGCCGACCAGCCCGTGCCGCGGGTGCTCGTACGCTTCTGGCACGGTGCCCAGGATCGTGAAGCCGAGCGAAGTCCACAGCGTCACGGCCGGGTTGGTCTCCACGACGGCGTTGAACACCATGCCCCGATAGCCGTCGGCCTTCGCCACGGCCAGGATGTGTTCGGCGAGCGCACGGCCGATGCCCTGTCCGGACCGGTCCGGGTCGACCATGAATCCGGCGTTGGCAATCCGGGCGGCGGGACCGCCGTAGTTCGGGGTGACGTAGGCGGAGCCGACGATCGCTCCGGTGCCGTCCTCGGCGGCATACACCCGCTTGCCCGGGCCCATCCACAGGGCGCGGGCGGCCTCCTCGGAGGTGTCCGGGTCCCAGGCGTAGGTCTCGCGGGAGGCGACGATCCGGTGCCAGAAAGGCCAGATCCGCGGCCAGTCGTCGGCCGCGGCTTCTCTGATCAGCATGGACGTGAGTCTGACACGCCCATGCCGTCAGCGATCGCGATGGGTCCTACCGGGGGTCGATCGCGATGGTTCCTGCTCGGTCAGTCGACGCTGGGCAGGATGTGGGGCTCGGCGAGGTCGTCCTCGTAGCCCGCGAGACGGATCGGGGCGGACCTGGCCCACACGTCCAGGCTGCCGAGTTCCTTCTCGGGCCCACGGCCCGCGCGCTCCGTGCGTTCCTTGGGGCGCTGATCGCGATTCGTCTTCTCCGGTGTCACCGCGCACTCCTTATGTGTCGGGTCACCCTCGGGGGCGTACAGGTCCAGTCTGCTCCGGTCGCCTGACGCCCCGCTCGGGTCTGAGTCGAAGGCAGTTAGGGACGCGGTGGCGCCGGTAACTCGTATGAGAGCAGGCCGTGGTGACCGGCTTGTCCCGGGACGGACCGTGGGTGTGGGTGGAACCCAGAAATGCTGTCCGTCGGATACAGGGTAACCAAATGAGCGGGTGCCCGCTCGATGGGGCTGAAAACAAGAGGTTACTGTCGCGAGTCGCTCAGCACCCATCAGACCCCGATCTGCGGCGATTTGAAGCATGATGCCCCCTTCGATGCCACCCATTCGGCTCAATACCGACTGTGGGCAGGGTCACTGAGCTCCCCACGGGTCATGCCTGATCCCACTGACCGGGAGAGAGTCGAACCGATGAACGCGATCCTGCACGCGCTGTCCCTCACGGGATCGATGACCTGGGAGATCACCTGGGCGCTGATCCTCGGCTTCGGCCTGTCCGCCGTGGTCCGGGCGGTGGTAAGGCGGGCGACGGTGGTGCGGCTGCTCGGCGACGACCGTCCCCGGACGCTCGCGCTCGCCGCCGGGCTCGGAGCGGCGTCCTCGTCCTGCTCGTACGCGGCCGTCGCGCTCGCGCGCTCGCTGTTCCGCAAGGGCGCGGACTTCACGGCGGCGATGGCGTTCGAGATCGCCTCGACCAACCTGGTGGTTGAACTCGGCGTGATCCTCGCCCTGTTGATGGGCTGGCAGTTCACGCTCGCGGAGTTCGTCGGCGGACCGGTCATGATCGTGCTGCTGGCCGTGCTGTTCCGGCTCTTTCTGCGCGAGCGGCTGCTGCGGCAGGCCCGGGAGCAGGCGGAGCGCGGGATCGCCGGGTCCATGGAGGGGCATGCCGCCATGGACATGTCGATCCAGAAGAAAGGTTCGTTCCTGCGGCGGCTGCTGTCCGGCGACGGCTTCACCTCGGTCTCGCACGTCTTCGTCATGGAGTGGGCGGCGATCCTGCGGGACCTGGTGATCGGCCTGCTGATCGCGGGCGCGATCGCGGCCTGGGTGCCCGACGCGTTCTGGAGCTCGCTGTTCCTGGACGGGCATCCGCTCGCCGCGAAGCTGATCGGCCCGCTCGTCGGACCGCTGGTGGCGATCGCCTCGTTCGTCTGCTCCATCGGAAACGTGCCGCTGGCCGTGGTCCTCTGGAAGGGCGGCATCAGCTTCGGCGGCGTGGTCGCGTTCATCTTCGCGGACCTGCTGATCGTGCCGATCCTGAACATCTACCGGAAGTACTACGGACCGCGCATGACCGCCTTCCTGCTGGTCACCTTCTACACGGCCATCGTGCTGGCCGGATACCTCGTGGAGGTCGTCTTCGGCGGCCTCGGGCTCGTCCCCGACCAGGCCGACGCGAAGATCCCCATGGAAGGCGTCTCCTGGAACTACACGACCTGGCTGAACATCGCCTTCCTGCTGGTGGCGGCCGCTCTGGTGTGGCGATTCCTGCGTACGGGAGGGCCGGCCATGCTGCGGATGATGGGCGGGGCACCGGAACCGGCGGACCAGCACCCCCGGCACTGAACCCGGGTGTGCAGTTCAGGTCCCGTTGGCCGATTCGCAAGGCGGCCATGATCTGCTGACGCCCGGCAACGGCTTTTCTCGCGGGAGGACTGACGCATGGAGCTGCGCAGCGTCGAGGAGCTGATGGATCTGCTGCACGCTTGCCGGGGGGCCTGGGACACCCCGGACCGCTCGGGCGACCCGGTCGATCTGCACGATCACGCACTGCAGACCGCCGCGCTACTGCGCCGCGGTCATCCCAGCGACAAGGAACTCCAGGTGGCGGGCCTGGTGCACGACATAGGACATCTGCTCAGGCCGGGCGACGACGCGGGACACGCCGACCACGCGGCCGATGCGGTACGTCCTCTGCTCGGCGAACGGGTCTCCCGCCTCGTACGGCTGCACGTGGCGGCGAAGCGCTATCTGGCGACCACGTCGCCGGGCCGCGGGCTGTCCCCGCAGAGCGCACTGACCCTGACCGTGCAGGGCGGCGCCATGACACCGCGGGAGGCGGCCGCGTTCGAGCACGATCCGCTCGCGGAGGACGCGGTGACCCTGCGGCAGGCCGACGACGCGGGCAAGGTCGTCGGTCTCGACGCCGGGGTCATGGAGGACTGGCGCACGGTGCTGGAGCTGGTGGCGGCGCAGCACTCGCGACTGGGTGCTTGACCGACGGCTTTCACCGACGGCTTTCATGGCGCCGGGGACGCCGGCTTTCACAGCGGGGGCTGTCGGCTTTCACGGCCGAAGGCTGTCGGCTGACGGTCCGTCATGAGACCGTACGCGGATGACGTCGCCGTACGGGCTCGAAGGCAGGGCCGCCATCGTCACCGGGGCCTCGCGCGGGATCGGCCTCGCCGTCGCCGCCGCCCTCACCGAGGCCGGAGCGCGCGTGTGCGTGACAGCTCGGGATCCCGACGGGGTGGCCCGGGCCGCCGAGCGGCTCGGCGGCGTCGGGCTCGCGGGTTCGGTCGCCGACCCCGCGCATCTGGGCGAGCTGACCGAGCTGGCGCTGCGGGAGTTCGGGCGCATCGACGTCGTGGTGAACAACGCGGCGACCAACCAGCCGTACGGCCCGCTGATGGACGCCGACCCGGACCGCTGGCGCGAGGCGTTCACGGTCAATGTCGAGGCACCGCTGCGGCTGGTGCAGTGCGCGTGGCGGGCGTGGATGAGCCGGCACGGCGGCGCGGTGGTGAACGTCTGCACGGAAGGCGCCGGACACGTCGGGCCACAGGTGGGCGCGTACGGCACCAGCAAGGCCGCCCTGCTGCACCTGACCCAGCAGCTCGCGGGTGAGCTCGCCCCGAAGGTGCGGGTCAACTCCGTCTCCCCCGGCCTCGTCCGCACCGAGATGGCCCGCTTCGTATGGGAGCACTCCGAGGACGAACTGGGCGCCGGACTGCCCCTGGGCCGCATCGGGCAGCCCGAGGACATCGCCCGGGCCGTGACATGGCTGGCCTCGGACGCGGCCGAGTGGATCACTGGCGCCGATCTGCTGGTCGACGGGGGTACCCGGGTCAGGGCCGCGCACACCGCCACTCGCGGCCACGCCGTGCACGAGCGTCTACGGACACGGGCTCCGGACGCCTAGAGGCCCCGCCGGCTCCGCTGGACGCCGCTTGGGGGCCCGCCCGCCCCGGAGAACCACGTGCGGGAACCGCCGGCCCCGCACGACGCCAGCGGGAGCACCGGCTCCGCGGGGCAAAAACCGCTACCTCGGGGGCTCGAATGGTCACCATGAGTGTCCGGCGGCGGGCACACCACCACAGCGACCGCTGAGGGCAGCCGAAACCGCGGCACGCACATCAGGACGGCGTACTCGGGCGGGTACGCCGTCCGCGACCGTCTGCGGTCATACGCACCACCTCACTCATGACGGTGGCCCGGTACCCCTCACGGGAACAGAGCGATCCCTACCAGGACCAGCAGGACGATGCCGACGACGAGTGCGACCGTGGCCCATGTCCCCCGGTGCTTGATCGGAGCCGTGCCCCCGCCTCCGCGGGGCCGGTCCTCGGGCAACGTGGGATGGGCCGGGCGGCCGCTCGCGTAGAACTCTTCGTCGGTCGGGTAGTGGTTGCGCGGATCTTCGAAGGCCCGCGGATCTATGTCGTGTGGACTGCCCATGGGAACTCCCGGCGCGGTACTCACCAGGGTTCGGGCACCCCACGGGCGCCCGGGACACACGTCACGGCCGGCGGATCACCACTTGCCGGGCGCGTAGTCCTTCAGGAAGACGCCATAGAGGTCCTCGCCCTGCTCTCCGCGCACAATCGGATCGTAAACCCGTGCGGCCCCGTCGACCAGGTCAAGTGGTGCGTGGAAGCCCTCCTCGGCCAGGCGCAGCTTGTCGTAGTGGGGGCGCTCGTCGGTGATCCAGCCGGTGTCGACCGAGGTCATGAGGATGCCGTCGGTCTGGAACATCTCCTGGCCGCTGGTCCGGGTGACCATGTTCATCGCGGCCTTGGCGGCGTTGGTGTTCGGGTGGCCCGCGCCCTTGTAGCCGCGGCCGAAGACGCCCTCCATCGCGGAGACGTTCACGACGTACGCGCGTCCACTCGTCGCCTTCCTGGCGGCCTCGGCCATGGCCGGCCGCAATTTGCTGATCAGGATGAACGGCGCCGTGTAGTTGCACAGCTGGGTCTCGAGGAGCTCCACCGGGGAGATCTGCTCGATGGTCTGCACCCAGGTGTTGGTGTCGACGACGTCCGGGACCAGGCCGCCCGCGTCGATGGCGGTGC
Organism: Streptomyces sp. NPDC027189; assembly: GCF_055566975.1. Classification (NCBI taxonomy): domain Bacteria; kingdom Bacillati; phylum Actinomycetota; class Actinomycetes; order Kitasatosporales; family Streptomycetaceae; genus Streptomyces; species Streptomyces sp. NPDC027189. Next base: position 373,674 of record NZ_JBVHRI010000006.1, on the reverse strand, counting down.
CGTCGAGGTGCCGGGCGACGCTGGCGTTGCCCGCGACCAAGGCAAGGTCGGCGACCTGCTGGGCATCGAGACCGCTGATGCCGACGGGCAGCGCGGCCAGGCCGTCGACCGCCCCGGAGTTGAAGGCGCCGATGACATGGTGGGCGGGCAGCTCCCCGGCGGGCAGCGGGGCGCTTTCGCCCTCGACCAGGGCGGCGTAGGCGGAGGGCAGACGGCGTACGGTCTGCGTCGCGTTGTTGACGAGGATGTCGAGCGGTCCCGCCTCGGCGACCTGGTCGGCGAGAGCCACGGCCTGGGCCGGGTCGCGCAGGTCGATGCCGACGACCTCGAGACGGTGGATCCAGTCCGCCGAGTCGTCCATGGCCTTGAAGCGGCGGATGGCGTCCTTGGGGAAGCGCGTAGTGATGGTGGTGTGCGCGCCGTCGCGCAGCAGCCGCAGCGCGATGTACATGCCGATCTTGGCGCGGCCGCCGGTGAGCAGCGCGCGCTTGCCGGTGAGGTCGGCGCGGGCGTCGCGGCGGGCGCGGTTCTCGGCGGCGCAGTTCTGGCAGAGCTGGTGGTAGAAGTAGTCGACCTCGACGTACCGCGTCTTGCAGATGTAGCAGGAGCGCGGGCGCTGGAGTATCCCCGCGATCTCGCCCGTCTCAGTCACGGAGGAGGGCAGGATGCCCTCCGTCTCATCGTCGATGCGCTGCGCGGAGCCGGTCGCGGTGGCCTCCGTGACCGTCTTGTCGTGGGCGGTCTTCGCGGCCCGGCGCTCCTGGCGGCGGCGCTGCTTGACCGTGCGGTAGATGCTCGCGGTGGCGCGGCGCACCGCGATGGCGTCGGGGTGGTCGACCTCGATCTTCTCGAGCTCGTCGAGCACGCTGAGGCAGACGGCCAGCCGCTCGGGGTCGATGCCGGGCCCGTAGGAGACCTCTGCCGTGTCGACGGCGAAAGCCGCCCGGTCGTCCTCTGCCGTGTCCACGGCGAGAGCCGCCTGGCCGTCCTCTGTCACCGTCATCGCCGTTGCCGTTCCTCGGGTTGTGCGCCGCGTTCGAACCGCGCTCGCTTTCGAAGGCGGAATTTTACGGAGCAATGGTGCGCGGCACCAAACCCGAGATGATCAACGGCCGTCAGGAACCGCAGGCGGCGGTCAGTGTCTCCACCTCCTCGGACAGCGCACGGGCCAGCAGATCGAGGTCCGGCACGGCCTCCGCGTCGGCGACGAGCCCGTAGTGGACGCGCCCCCGGTACGTCGAGACGGCCACCGCCAGCGCCTGCCCACGGGCCAGCGGGGCGAACGGATACACCTCGGCGAGCGGGCAGCCACCGAGTTTCAGGCCGAGGCTGGGCAGCGGCACGCTGGTGACGAGGATGTCGAACAGCAGCCGGGCCGCCTGGCCGACGACGGGCCCGCCGAGCCGGTGCCCGAGCGGCGGCACATGGTCGGCGAGCAGCGCCACGGCGCCCGCTCCCCTGTTGGGCCCCGCGTCCTTGTTGCGGTCCATCGCCGTACGCACCGTACGCAGCCGTCCGAGGGGGTCGGGGTCGTCGACGGGAAGCCGTATCAGGTACCCGGAGAGCCGGTTGCCCTGCGGGTGGGCGGTGCGCGGGCGGCGCCTGGAGACGGGGATCAGGGCGCGCGGCGCGACCCCGTGGCTGCCGTCACCGCGTTCGTCGAGCCAGCGGCGCAGAGCGCCCGCGACGACGGCGATCAGGACGTCGTTGACGGTGCCGCCCACGGACTTGCGGACGCGGTGCACCTCATCGAGGTCCAGGATCACGCCCGCGGTGCGCCGGGTGCCGGTGGGCTGCGAGGTGAGGGCGGGCGAGGACCGTACGCCCAGGGTCGCGCGGGCGACGGACGTGCCGATGTCGAGCGCGCGGCCCACGTCGGAAAGGGTGCCGCGGACCAGGCCCGGCAGCTTGCGCACGTCCGGGAAGAGCCCCCGGGGCGGCTCCGCCGGGCGCGGTCGGGGCTCCGGCATGTCCATCGGGTCCATGATGGCGGCCGCGAGCATCAGCGCCCTCAGTCCGTCGGCCAGCGCGTGGTGGAACTTGAAGAGCACGGCGAAGGACACACCGTCCTCGCCGGGCAGTACATGCGCCTCCCAGGGCGGCCGGCCGCGCTCCAGCGGGCGTTCCATCAGCCGGCCCGCCACCGCGTGGAAGTCCGCGGTCGGCGCGTGCAGCCGGACATGGTCGAGCGGCTCGAAGTCGGGCGCGGGCTCCCGGGTCGCGCTCCCGAAGGCGAGGGGGGCCAGCGGCTCCCACACGTCACGGATCCGCATGCGCAGCCCCGGCACCGCGGCCGCGCGGGCCGCGAGCAGATCGGCGGCGTGCGCGCCCGCCGTGGGCGAGTGAGCCACGAAGACACCGAGGGCGCCCAGGTGCATGGGGTGCTGGGGGGACTCGATGTTCCAGAACGCCAGGTCGAGTGGTGCGAGCAGATCAGAAGTCAAAGGCTTGCTCTCGCGTCGACGGTGGGTGGGCAAGCAGTCAACCTCCGATAAGCGATTACGGTCAAGTACGATCAAGCTACGCACAGTTAACAGCAGATTAAGTCCCGCCCCTCGTGTGAGGGGCGGGACTCATGGGCCTCAAGGGGTGTCTGAGGTGCGGCTGATGTGCGTCCGAGGTGCGTCCGAGTATGTCCGGGCCGTCCGCGGTCAGCTCAGGACAGGCGGCGCGGCCTCGGCGGAAGTCCCCCATTCGGACGGCTCGGCGCCGACGGTGAAGGAGAGCGAGCGCAGACCTCTCAGCGCTTCGGTCGTCAGATACGTACGACCGTACGAAGTCCCATCCACCCGGGCGGACTGGATGTACCGGTCGCCGTCCGAAGTGCCCGGCGCCGTCACCGTCAGAGCGCCGCGCGGGTAGTAGCGCCGGTCGAGCGTCAGGTCGACCCGCTCGAAGACCGGCGTGGACAGACCCCACGTGTCATAACCGGGCTGCACCGGGAAGATCCCGATGGACGAGAGCACGTTCCAGGCGGACATCGTGCCCAGGTCGTCGTTGCCGGTCATTCCGGTCGGCGCGTCCGTGAACAGCGTCAACGCGGCATGCACCACATCGGTCGTCTTCCACGGCTGACCGGTCGAGAGGTAGGTGTACGGGGCGATCAGGTCGGGCTCGTTCTGCGGGTTGTACTTGTCCGCGTTGTAGTAGTCGTACGGGCCGTTGACCCACACCTCACGGGCGGTCTTCGCAGGGTCCTTGAGCAACTGCTCGTACGCGAAGAACGAGTCGAGCCGGTCGTTGGCCGTCTGCTTGCCGCCGATCAGGGCGACCATGCCCGGCAGGTCCTGCGGCACGAGCCATTGGTACTGCCAGGACGTGCCCTCGTGGAAGCCCTCGCTCCGGGCCGGGTCCGCCGGTCCCGTGAAGGCGCCGGCCTCGTCCCGCGCACGGAAGAACCCGGTCGAACTGTCGTAGATCTTGCGGTAGTTCTGGGCCCGTGCGGCATAGCGCGCGGCGTCCGCGTCATGGCCCAGATCCCGCGCCATCGCGCCGAGCATCGCGTCCGACAGGGCGTACTCCAGTGTCGCGGACGCTCCGTGGTCGTAGTCCGAGTCGCCGGGCTTCGCGTGCGGGCGGCCCTTGACGTAGGGCGCGAAGCCGTCCGCGATGTACTCCTTGTTGGCCTCGCGGCCCACCGCCGGGGAGTCGGCGGGCGGCACCCCGTCTGCGTTCTTCTTCAGGGCGCGGTAGGCCCGCTCCTCATACCCCTTGAGCAGGCCCTGCTGGTAGGCGTTGGTGAGGAACGGGGTGACCGGGTCGCCGGTCATGATGTTCGTCTCGACCGTGCCGTAGCCCCATTTGGGCAGCCAGCCGCTCTCCTCGTCGATCTTGATGACGGAGATCGCCATGTCCCGTGCCTCGCGCGGCGCGAGCAGGGCCAGGAGCTGGGACTGGGTGCGGTAGGTGTCCCACAGCGACCAGTTCTGGTAGTACGTGAAGCCCTGGGCACGGTGGATCTTCTGGTCCCAGCCGGTGTAGCGGCCGTCGGCGTCACTGCCGATGTTGGGGGCGAGGAAGGACCGGTAGAGCGACGAGTAGAACGTGCGGCGCAGGGTGTCGCTGCCGCCTTGAGCGCGTACGTCGTCGAGCCGGTCCTCCCACGAGCGGCGGGCCGCGGCGCGGACGGACTCGAACGAACGGCCGCCCTCCGAACGGAGGTTGACGGCCGCGCCGCCGGCATCCACGTACGACAGGGCGGTGGTCGCCTCGACCGTACGGTCCTTGGTGGTGTCGAAGCGGACGAAGGCGCCGTTGCGCCCCGTGCTCACCGACTCCTTGGAGCCCTCGGTGACGCTGTCGCCGTTCCAGGTGCCCGAGGTCGTGAATGGACGGTCGAAGCGCGTGATCGTGTACACCGTGTACGGCTTCGTGGCCTGGCAGAAACCGCTGCCGGTGATCGCCGTGCGCACGGTCCGGCTGTCGAGGATCTCGACCTTGGTGGAGACCGTGCCGTGCAGCGACTGCCCGGCGTTGAGCAGCGCATTGGCCTTGTCCGTGGCCGGGAAGGTGTAGCGCTGCACGCCGGTGCGCGCGGTGGCCGTCAGCTCGGCGTCGATGCCGGTCTTGAGGCCGACCTTGTAGTAGCCGGGGCTCGCCTTCTCGCTGTCGTGGCTGAACTCGGCCTGGTACTGGGCGTAGTCCGTCTGCGTGACGTCACCGGTCGTCGGCAGCACGGGCAGGTCGCCGCCGAGGCCGCAGCCGACGCCCGAGAGATGCACGAGGGAGAAGCCGCGGATGTGGTTCTGGGAGTAGTCGTAGCCGGTGTTGTGGCCGGTGTCCGGCGAGAACTGCACCATGCCGAAGGGCACGGCGGCGCCGGGATAGGTGTTGCCTTCGTTCTCCGTTCCGATGAACGGGTTGACCAGATCGGTGAGTTGGCCGTCGCGCGGCTCGGCGGCCTGGGCCACCGGGCCGCCGAGCGTGGCGCCGAGAAGGACGGCCGCTGCGACCGCCGTCCCCGCACCGCGTAGCCGTTGGGTCCATCTCATGGGCGGGAACGCCTCCTCTGGCCTTGGACAACGTTGTCAGGCGCACAGCGCGATCATTCTTCGTCGTGAGCGTGTACTCGTCAAGAGTCGTGGCCGGTAGGGCAGTTCGGCGTGTTACGCGAACCGCCACAGGTGATCCTCGGTGCCGTTGTCGTCGAACTGCACCACCTGTGCGCTGTTCGACGTCGACATCCCGTCGACACCGAGCACCTTGCCGCTGTGCCGGTTGCGGACCAGGAACCAGCCGTCGCCCCGGTCGACGAAGGTCCACAGGTGGTCGTCGGTGCCGTTGTCCTCGTACTGCACCACGTGGGCGCTGTTCTCGGTGGACATGCCGTCCACGCCGAGCACCTTGCCGCTCTGGCCGTTGCGGACGAGGAACCAGCCGTCCGACTTGTCGATCAGCTGCCAGGCGTGGTCGCCGGTCCCGGAGTTCTCGAACTGCACGACCCGGGCGCTGTTGGCGGTGGACATGTTGTCGACGGCCAGGACCTTGCCGCTGTGCTTGTTGAGGATGCGACGGAACGGGGGCTCCGGAGTCCACGGGGTGCCGTCCGGTGCGACGGTCGGGAACGACGCGATCCGCAGGCGGGCCGCTCCCAGCGGGATCAGCGTGACGGTCTCGACGGGCTCCGCGCTGTGCGCCGGGCTCTGCTGGAGGGGTGCGACGACGTGCTCGTCGTCGGCGATCCATTCGGGGAGGCGGCGCGCTTCGGCCATGATCCGCACCGGACTGCCGCCCTGGGTGAACGGATCGTCGGCGAGCGGGCCGTCCTCGCGCCGGAAGACCGGCGAAGTGCCGGACAGGAGAGCGTAGTTCCATGCCGTGGTGGCATGCACCTCGTACTCGGGAAAGGTGTCGGTGCCCGCGTAACGGACGTACTTCTCGCCGATCCTCAGCCCGTAGGCGAGGGGGCCGCGGGTGACACTCACGGAGTCGTGGTTGCCGTGCCAGGTGCGCACGGTGGTGTGCTGCGGCAGGCGCAGGACCACCCGGTCGCCGTTCGACCAGGTGCGCTCGACGCGGACGAAGGCAGGCCCCTTCGCGGCCGGCACCGTCCTTTCATTGACGCGGAGTTGTGGCGCCGTGCACCAGCCCGGTATCCGCAGGTACAGCGGGAAGGCGACGGGGCGCGAGGCACGCACCGTGAGCGTGATCGTCTCGCCGAACGGGTAGTCGGTGTCCTCGGTGACGGTCACCGGCGTACCGCCCGCGACCTGTGCGGTGACGCGGCACGGGGCGTACAGGGCGGCGGCCAGGCCGCGGTCGGGCGTGGCCAGCCACAGCTCCTCGCTGAAGTAGGGCCAGCCCATGCCGTAGTTGTGCGGGCAGCAGCGGTACTGGTCGACACCCGGCTGGTACGCCTGCATGGCGAAGCCGTTCTGGAACTGGCCCTGCGTCTTGCGGGAGTTGTCCAGATCGACGCTGTTGGCGCTGGTGATGTAGTGGACTGCCTTGCCCTCGGGGTCGAGCGCGGCGGGCAGCATGTTGAAGGCGAGGTCCTCGCAGCGGTCCGCCCACACCGGGTCGCCGGTGACGCGGGTGAGCAGTTCGTGGCTGGCCATGAACTCGACGACGCCACAGGTCTCGAAGCCCTGCCGGGGGTCGCCGAAGCCGGGGCGGATGTTCTCGTCACCCGCGAGGCCGCCACCGGGGAACTGGCCATATCCGCCCAGTACTTGTTCGTAGGTACGGTAGGTGGCCTGTCTGAGGTCGGCGTCTCCCGAACGCTGTGCGTACTGGGCCGGTTCGCGGAACCCCTGCGCGATGTTGACGTTGTGCGCGCTCGGCAGGGCGCCCGTCCAGTCGGCGCCGTAGGTGTGCATCTTGTCGACGAGGTCGAGCAGGAAGCCGTCGCCGGTGCGGCGGTGGAGCCACAGTGCCACGTCCATGCCGTCGCCCCAGCGCAGCGAGACCCAGCTGGTGTCGAAGGCTCCCCGGCCCTGGGCGTTCATGAAGCGCAGGAAGCGGGTCAGGAAGGGCACGATGCGCTCGTCGCGCGCGTACTCCTCGTGGCTGCGCAGGGCCTGGAGCAGCGGCAGGAAGGGCCAGAAGTCGGGACCCCCGTTGAGCGAGGTGCGCAGGGCTCGTGGGCCGAAGAACCCGTCGCTCTGCTGGGTGGCGAGGATGGCGTCGATCCAGCGGCGGGACTGTTCGAGCGCCGTGGCGTCGCGGGTGGCGATGGACAGGGGAATGTATCCGCGCAGCCAGTAGGGCAGTTCCTCCCAGCCGCCGTTCTCCGGGTGGGCCCAACCGCTGGTGGCGAAGTCGAGGAAGTGGGAGCGCTCGGCGTAGCGGCCGCACAGGCCCGCGAGCTGCTGCCGCAGTTGCCCGTCGAGCCAGCCGCGCGGGGTGATGCTGCCGGGCGGCAGGCGGGTGAAGGCGTCCGCGAGGGGGCCGGACGCGGCGGCGGCCGGCTGGGCCGTGCCGAGCGTGAGGGCCCCCAGGGCCAGGGAGCCGGTCTGCAGGAAGAGTCGTCGGTCGAGGGGCATACGGGTGCTCCTGGGGCCTAGGGAGAGATGAGGCGGTACGGCCCGCCCGCTCCCGCGGGAGGGGGCGGGCCGTACGACGACCCGTCAGCGGGTCAGGACGGGGCGCGCGGGCATCAGCGGGGAGGCGTCGTCCGGGTGCGCCCCGCCGTCAGGAGCAGCCCGCCGGGGCCGCCTGCGACGCGTCATGGATCAGCGCGTCGTGGGCCGCCTTCATGCGCTTGACATCCGGTTTGACCACCTTGCGGTCGTAGGTCACCAGCCCGTTCAACTCGCCCTCCACATCCGAGATCTGGGTGTAGACGGCGCCGTTGCTCCCCTTGCAGACGAGCTTGCGCACCTCGTCCAGCCGGGCGAGATAGTCGTCGGTGTACGTCGAGGGGTCCACGTCCACGTACGACTGCTGAACCGACCAGGCGTGGCCGGGCACCGCGAGGCCGAGGCCGCCGTACTCGCCGCTGACCAGGGCTCGTTTCCCGTCGGGGGCGGGGGGCAGCGCGGGGCTCGGATAGCCGTGCTCGTCCATGATGTCGCCGGTGCCTCCGTCGGCTCCCAGGTTCAGGCCCGACATGTTGTTGACCAGCCGCGTCGGATCCCAGGCCTTGGCCTGGGCGGCGATGCGGCCCACGTCGTACTGGCCCCAGCCCTCGTTGAACGTCACCCACATGACGATCGACGGGCTGCTGATGTGCTGGTCGATCATCTGCTGCATCTCGTGCTCGTACTCGGCACGGGACGCGGCGTCCGGATTGACCCCGGCGGTCATCGCGGGCATGTCCTGCCACACCATCAGACCCAGCCTGTCCGCCCAGTAGAACCAGCGGTCGGGCTCTACCTTGATGTGCTTGCGAACCGCGTTGAAGCCCAGCTGCTTGTGCAGCTTCAGGTCGTACGCGAGGGCCTCGTCGGTCGGCGCCGTGTGCAGTCCATCGGGCCAGAAGCCCTGGTCGAGGGTGGCCATCATGAAGACGGGCTTGCCGTTGAGGACGGTGCGCGGGGTTCCGTTCACCTGCTCCACGGCGATGGACCGCATGCCGAAGTAACTGCCGACGCGGTCGGCGCCGACGCTCACCTTGAGGTCGTAGAGGAACGGGTCGTCGGGCGACCACAGCCGCGGGTTGTCGATCTTCAGGACCAGCGGCTGTCCGGTGCGCCCGGTCACGGTGCCGACCGGGCGCTTCCCCGCGTACGCGGTGGCCGAGACGGCCACGCCGTCACGAACACCCCTGGGCTCGATGATGAGTTGGCCGCTCTTGACGTCGGGTGTGAGCTTGAGCGAGTCGACGTGGTCGGGCGCGACCGGCTCCATCCACACCGTCTGCCAGATGCCCGAGGACGGTGTGTACCAGATGCCGCTGGGGTCCAGGCGCTGCTTGCCGAGCGGCGGGTTCTCGCCGCCCTGCGCGTCGGTCGGGTCGTAGACGCCGACGATCAGCTCCTGGGTGCGGCCGGGCTTCAGCGCGTCGGTGATGTCGGCACTGAACTTGTCGTAGCCGCCCTTGTGTTCGGCGACCTCGGTGCCGTTGACGTACACCTCGGACTGCCAGTCGACGGCGCCGAAGTTGAGCCGCAGCCGCTTGCCGGAGCCGACCTTCCAGTCGGCCGGCACGGTGAAGGTGCGGCGGTACCACATGCGATCCTCGTGCCGTTCGATGCCGGAGAGCTGGGACTCCACGGGGTACGGGACGAGGATCTTCTCGCCGAGGGTCCTGCCGACCGGGGGCTGCTCGCCGGCCCGGGCGGCAGCGAACTGCCACGAGCCGTTGAGGTTGCGCCAGTTGTCCCGGGTCAGCTGGGGCCGTGGGTACTCGGGGTGGGCGTTGGCCGGTCCGACGTCGTCCGCCCACTTCGTGCGCAGTTCGTACGTGGAGTGGTTGGGTCCGCTGCTCCAGAAGGCGCTGACAACGTTGCCGTTCGTGCCGGAGAGACCGCCCTTGCCGTCGTAGCGCAGGTCCGCGGTGCCCTTGGCCGTGCCGGTCTTGTTGCCGACGACGGGTTCCTTGAGCCCGACGAGCAGGGCCTTGGGGTCGGACGGGTCCAGCTTGGCGCCGTTCAGGGGCCACTTGGCGCCGCCGATCACGGCCTCGACGTGGTCGGTGAATCCGGCCGGGGGCGCGGTCAGCGCCTGCGCGAAGTCGAGCCGCAGCGTGCGGCCGTCGCGGGCGACCGTGGTGGCGATGGCGCCGTCGTAGGCGTATCCGTCGGGCAGCCGGAGCGCCGACTGCGGGACGGCTGTCTTGCTGCCGCCGGGCGGTGTCCAGCGCAGATGGAGGTTGGAGCCGCCGTAGTGCTCGAAGTACTCGACCTTGATGTCGTAGGCGTGGCCCGCGGTCAGGTCGACGGGGCCGGACGTCTGTTCCCGGTCCCAGTCGTCGACCCAGTGGTCGATGACGAGTTGCCCGTCGACCCACAGCCGGAAGCCGTTGTCGCCGGTGATCGAAAAGGTGTGGGCGCCGGTCTTCTCCGGCACGATCCTGCCGGTCCAGCGGACGCTGACGTCGTCGGACTGTCCGGTGGCGAAGTTCAGGCGCGGCTCCAGGTTGTCGAAGTCGAGCCCGGGGTCGAATCCGGTGGCCTTGAGCTCGTGGAAGTCGAAGGCTCCGGGGGCGGACTGGGTGTAGTAGTCGCCCTTCAGCCCGTGGACCTCGACGGGGTCGTCGGCAGCGCTCGCGGCGGGTCCTGCGGTGAGTCCCGCGATGCCGAGTGCCACGGCGAGGAGAAGGGCCAGTCGTTCTCTGAATCGTCTGATGCGCACGAATCCTCCTTGGCTGAGGAAGGGTGGCGGCTCGCTGCTTCAGTCTGTACAACGTTGGAAGGAACGGCAGTTGGCATAACAGCACGGCTCCCAGCCTCTGTCCAGGGTCATGACAAAAGCCCTGGCGGAAGGGGCGCACATCGATGAAGAGGAGATCCCTTGCGGGTCAGCCTGAAGGACGTCGCAGAGCGCGCCGGCGTCTCGATCAAGACCGTCTCGAACGTCGTGAACAACTATCCGCACGTCACGCCGGCCATGCGGGCCAAGGTCCAGGAGGCCATCGACGAACTGGGCTACCGACCAAATCTCACGGCACGTCATCTGCGAAAAGGACGCACCGGGATCATCGCCCTCGCCGTGCCGGAGCTCGGCAACCCCTACTTCGCGGAACTGGCCGGTGCCGTCATCGACGCGGCCGCCGAGCACGAGTTCACCGTGCTGCTGGACCACACGCGGGGCGATCGCGAGCAGGAGGTTCTGGTCAGTCAGGGCTTCCGGGCCAATGTGATCGACGGTCTGATCCTCAGCCCGCTGGAGCTGGAGGCCGACGACCTGCGGGGACGCGCGGACGACGTACCCCTGGTGCTCCTCGGCGAGCGCGAGTACGACGCGCCCTACGACCACATCGCGATCGACAACGTGGCGGCCGCGCGGACCGCGGTACGCCACCTGCTGGGCCGCGGCCGCTCACGGATCGCCTACCTGGGGGCCCGCACCGACTCGGCCAACCGACCCGCCCATCTGCGACTCGCGGGCTGGCGCGAGGAGTTGACGGCCGCGGGGGTGCCCGCACCCGACAGCCTGGTGGTGCCGGTCGGCGGCTGGAGCCGCGACGAGGGCGCACGGGCGATGGCCCGGTTGCTGGACTCGGGGGTCCGCCCGGACGCGGTCTTCGCCTACAACGACCTGGTCGCGATCGGAGCGATGCGGGTGCTGCACGAGCGGGGACTGCGCGTGCCGTGGGACGTCGCGGTGGTCGGGTTCGACGACATCGAGGAGGGCAGGTTCGGGGCTGTCACGCTGACCACGATCTCCCCGGACAAGCAGGTCATCGCGCGAATGGCGATGGCCTCGCTGCTGCGCAGTCTGTCGGGTCGCGCGGAGCCCGGCGGGCGTGAACTGACCGCGGATTTCCGGCTCGTGGAGCGCGAGAGCACCTTGGGCCGACGCTGACGAGATTTCGGACGGAAGGGTTTACAGCCTCCTTCCAACGATGTAAAACCCTCCCCTGAACGACGTGCACAGCGAGTTGACCGCAAGAGCCGAACTTCCCCGGGAGCGCTCTCAGCGCCGGGGCGTGCCGTTTGGGGACTCCATGAAGCCGACCGCCATCCTTCGCCGAACCTCTGTCCGGACCCTCCTCGCCACCGGCCTCGTCACGAGCCTCGCGCTCGTCTCCGGATGCGCCAAGTCGGAGGACGACGCCGGCAAGGACAACAGCTCCACCAGTCAGGGCGACTCGGGACAGGTCGTCGCGTCGCCGAGCACGGGCTCCGGGCCCACCTGCACCATCGACGCCTACGGCGGCAAGAAGATCGACCTCAAGTCCGCGACCGTGGGCTTCTCCCAGTCCGAGAAGGAGGCCAACCCCTTCCGGATCGCGGAGACCGCGTCGATCAAGGCCGAAGCGCAGAAGCGGGGCGTGAAGCTCCTGACCGCCAACGCCCAGTCGCAGTTCTCCAAGCAGATCAGCGACGTCCAGGACCTCATCGCCAAGGGTGCCGACCTCCTGGTGATCGCGCCGCTCAACTCGGACGGCTGGGAGCCGGTGCTGCGCTCCGCGTCGGCCAAGCACATTCCGATCGTCACCGTCGACCGCAAGATCAACGCGACTGCCTGCAAGGACTATGTGAGCTTCATCGGCTCCGACTTCGTGGAGCAGGGCAAGCGGGCCGCCGACCGGATGATCGAGGCGACGGGCGGCAAGGGTGAGATCGCCATCCTGCTGGGCGCCGCGGGCAACAACGTGACGACCGAGCGCACCAAGGGCTTCGAGGACCGCGTCAAGGAGAAGGCGCCCGGCCTCAAGATCGTCTTCAAGCAGACCGGTGAGTTCGCCCGCGAGAAGGGCCAGTCCGTCACCGAGAACCTCATCCAGTCCAAGCCCGGCATCACCGGGATCTACGCCGAGAACGACGAGATGGGCCTCGGCGCGGTCAACGCCCTGAAGGGGGCAGGCAAGAAGCCGGGCGCCGTGAAGATCGTGACGATCGACGGCACCCGCAACGCCGTGCAGGGGATCGTTGACGGTTGGATCGACGGCGTGATCGAGTCCAACCCGCGCTTCGGACCGCTCGCCTTCCAGACCCTCGACTCGTTCACCCAGGGTGACAAGGTGGCCCAGGACATCGTTATCCAGGACAGCGCGTACACGACGGACAATGCCAAGTCCGACATCGCCAAGGCGTACTGACGTGCTGTCAGTGACCGGTCTGTCCAAGACCTTCCCCGGCGTGAAGGCTCTGTCCTCGGTGGACTTCACGGCCCGCGCCGGGGAGGTGCATGCGCTCATCGGCGAGAACGGCGCGGGCAAGTCCACCCTCATCAAGGTACTCACGGGCGTGTACCAGCCCGACGAGGGCGAGGTGACGTACGACGGCTCCCCCCTCCGCTTCGCCACTCCCCTGCAAGCCCAGCACGCGGGCATCTCCACCATCTACCAGGAGGTCAACCTCGTCCCGCTGATGAGTGTGGCGCGCAACCTCCTGCTGGGCCGGGAGCCCCGCAACCGGCTCGGCCTGATCGACTTCCGGCGCATGCACCGGGCGGCCGACGAGGCGCTGCGCGGGCTCGGCATCCGCGTCGACGTGCGCCGACAGCTGCGCGAACTGGGCGTAGGCGCCCAGCAGATGGTCGCGCTCGCCCGCGCCGTTTCGGTGGACGCGCGGGTCGTCATCATGGACGAACCGACCTCCTCGCTCGAACCCCGCGAGGTGCAGACCCTGTTCGAAGTGATCCGCACGCTGCGTGAGCGCGGCATCGCGGTGATCTACGTCAGCCACCGCCTCGACGAGCTGTACGAAATCTGCGACACGGTCACCGTCCTGCGCGACGGCAAGGTGGTGCACGCCGGGCGGATCGCCGACCTGGACCGGCTGCGGCTCGTGTCGCTGATGCTGGGCCGGGAGATCGGCGTCGTACAGGACGAGGGGCTGACCAAGTTCACGGGGAGCCACGACACCGCGGTCGAACCGGTCCTGCGAGCCGAGGAATTGACGGTCCGTCATCTACTCGACGGCGTGTCCGTGACCGTACGCCCCGGTGAAGTGGTGGGGCTGGGCGGGCTGCTCGGCTCGGGCCGCACCGAGACCGCGAAGGCCATCGCGGGCGCCCTGCGCACCGACTCCGGCCGGATCGTGGTGGCGGGCGCGGCGGTGCGCACCGGCTCGACGCCGGCCGCGATCCGCGCGGGCATCAGCCTGCTGCCCGAGGACCGCAAGGCGGAGGGCGTGCTTCCCGGACTCTCGGTACGGGAGAACATCGCGCTCGCCGCGCTGCCCGGCCTCTCCCGGTTCGGCCTGGTCGACGAGGCGCGCATCGACCGGATCGTCGACACCTTCATGAAACGGCTGCGCATCAAGGCGGCGGACCCCCACCAGAAGGTGGGCGAGCTCTCCGGCGGCAATCAGCAGAAGGTCCTGCTGGCCCGCTGGCTGGCCATGCACCCCAAGGTCCTCCTGCTGGACGAACCGACCCGGGGCATCGACGTCGGCGCCAAGGCGGAGGTGCAGAAACTCATCGACGAACTCGCGGACGACGGCCTGGGCGTTCTGCTGATCTCCTCGGACACCGAGGAGCTGATCGAGGGCAGCGACCGGGTGGTCGTCCTCAAGGACGGCGCCGTCGTGGCGGAGCTGACCGGCGACGCCGTCACGGAGGACCGGCTGATGCGCGCCATCGCCACCGCGCCCACCGCATCCACCGCCGCCGGAGACCACGATGACTGATCTGACGCTGGGCCGGGTGACCGCGGACCGCGACCGGCTGCTGCGCCTGCTCCAGGAATACGGCGTCTATCTGGGCGTCGTGGTGCTGCTCCTGGTGAACACCGTCTTCACCCCGCACTTCCTGTCCGCCGAGAACTTCCGCACCCAGGCGGTCCAGGTCTCGCCCGTGCTGATCGTGGCCCTCGGCATGGCGCTGGCGATCGGCAGCGAGGGCGTGGACCTGTCGGTGGGCTCGGTGATGGCCCTGTCGACCTCGCTCCTCTCGCTCTACCTCGGATACGGAGTGTGGATCGCCGTACTGGCCGCGGTGGCGGGCGGAATCGTGGTCGGCGTCGCGAACGGTGCGCTGATCGCCTTCGTCGGCGTCCAGCCGATCGTCGCGACGCTCGCCCTGATGGTCGCCGGACGCGGACTGGCCCTGGTCCTGCTCCCCCAGCTCAAGGACGTGCACAACCCGGGCATGGCGGAACTCGGCTCGGGCGATGTGCTCGGCGTGCCGTACCTGGTGCTCATCGCCGTCGCGCTCGCGCTGCTCATCGCCTTCGTCGTGCGCCGCACGACATTCGGCCGACAGCTCCTGGCCCTGGGCGACAGCCGGCCGGCCGCCCGTCTCGCCGGGCTGCCCGTGCGTCGCGTACTGATCGTGGTGTACGTCTGCTCCGGCGTCCTCGCCGCGATCGCGGGCGTCCTGGCCACCGCGCGGCTGACCGCGAGCGACCCGACCTCGCTGGGCACCCTGATGGAACTGTCCGCGATCACCGCCGTCGTGGTCGGCGGCACTCCGCTGAGCGGCGGCCGGGTCCGCATCGGCGGTACGGTCGCCGGCGCGGTGCTGATCCAGTTGCTCACCACCACGCTCATCAAGCACGATCTGCCGCCGTCGTGGACCCAGATCGCCCAGGCCGTGGTGATCGTCCTCGCCGTCTACGCGGCACGGGAACGGGGGAAGCGATGACGGCAGGTGTGGACAGTCCGGTACACGCGATGAGCACACCCGGGCAAGAACCCCTGGGCGCCCGCCGCTCCGAGCGGCTCAGCGCTCTCGCCCAGCAGCACGGCGCCCTGATCACCCTCGTGGTCGCCGTCGTCGCGGCGTCCCTGAGTTTCGACACGTTCCTGACCGGCGACAACCTGGAGAACATGGCGCTGTCCTCGGCGTTCCTCGCGGTGATCGCGCTCGGCATGACCTTCGTGATCGTCACGGGCGGCATCGACCTGTCGGTCGGATCCCTGTTCGCCCTCGGCGGGGTGCTGGCCGCCTGGGGATCGCGGTACGGCACGGTGGTCGCCCTGCTGCTCCCGCTGGCCGTGTGCGGGCTGATCGGTCTGGTCAACGGCCTCCTGATCGCCCGCTCGCGGCTGGCCCCGTTCATCGTCACGCTCGCCTCGATGCTGGGCGCCCGGGGCATCCTGCTCTCCCTGACGGACGAGGGTTCCACCACGTATCTCGTGGACAAGGACTCCTTCTTCGCCACCCTCGGACAGGGCACACTCCTGGGTGTCGGTGTGCCCGTCTGGATCACCGTCGCACTGTTCGTGCTGGGCGCACTGGTGCTGCGGCGCACCCGGTTCGGGCAGTACGTGTACGCGGTCGGAGGCAACGAGGACGCGGCGGCGCTGATGGGCGCCCCCGTGGCCCGTACGAAGATGTGCGTGTACACGCTGTCCGGGCTGTGTGCCGGGCTCGCCGGGGCGCTCAACGCGGCCTGGCTGGCGTCGGGCGTGACGATCCTCGGCTCCGGCATGGAGCTGGACGCCATCTCCGCCGCGGTCATCGGCGGGACGCT
The DNA here is from genome assembly GCF_055566975.1 of Streptomyces sp. NPDC027189. Lineage (NCBI taxonomy): Bacteria > Bacillati > Actinomycetota > Actinomycetes > Kitasatosporales > Streptomycetaceae > Streptomyces > Streptomyces sp. NPDC027189. The sequence continues at coordinate 357,704 of NZ_JBVHRI010000006.1, read as the reverse complement.
GCTCACCGGCGGATTCGGCTTCCTGAGCGGCTCGTTGGTCGGAGTGCTCCTGCTGAAGGTCATCCAGAACGTCATCAACCAGATCGGTTCACTGGACTCGGCGTACCAGCAGGTCGTCAGCGGCGCCTTCCTGGCCGTCGTGGTCATCGCGCAGACATGGCTGGGACGGAGGCGCCGGGTGCTGTGACGGTTCCTTTGGACTGAGCTGGGAGTGAGTCCTCGTGCCGGAACCCTGCTGAGCCGCGTGTCCCGAACGGTGTTGGGCACGCTGGTCACCCGGCCCCTGCCGGGACCGGACCACGTGATCACCAGCGGCCGGCGACCCGAGAAACGATCCCACCTTGGCCTGCACCGCCGCGTCCACATGCGTCACCCCCTGCCGATCCCGGACGGCGACCCCCGACGGACCGGGTACTACGAAGGATGCCGCCACCTCGCGCAGCCCGCCCATCAGGGGACGTGCTGTCCCTTGCCCAATGCGATCACCCCGCCCTTGGAGACCGTGTAGAGCTCCGCGTCCCGCGAGGGGTTGACGCCGATCGTCGCGCCCGGCGGCACCTCGACGTTCTTGTCGAGGACCGCGCCGCGCACGACCGCGCCCCGCCCTATGTGGACGTTGTCGTGCAGGACCGAGCCCTGGACGACGGCTCCCGGGTCGACGACAACGCCCGGTGAGAGCACGGACCTCGTGACCTGCCCGCGAATCAGGGAGCCCGCGCTGATGATGGACTCACTCGCGATGCCACCGGCGTTGAATCTCGCCGGCGACAACTGCCCGGAGTGGGTGTAGATGGGCCAGCTGCGGTTGTAGAGGTTGAAGGCGGGGCGCTCGGCGATCAGATCCATGTGGGCGTCGTAGTACGCGTCGAGGGTTCCGACATCGCGCCAGTAGCCCTGGTCGCGGGTGGTCTCGCCGGGTACGTGGTTGTCGCTGAAGTCGTAGAGCTGCGCCTCGCCCCGGTCGGTGAGCATGGGCAGGATCGAACCGCCCATGTCGTGCACGGAGCGCTCGTCCTCGGCGTCCCGCTGGAGCGCCTCCACCAGGGCCTTGGTGGTGAAGATGTAGTTGCCCATGGAGGCGAAGACACACTCGGGGTCGTCGGGCAGGCCGGGCGGATCGGCGGGCTTCTCCAGGAAGCCCTGCACGGTCTGGCCGTCCGATCCGGGGCTGATGACCCCGAAGGAGGAGGACTCGGCGCGCGGCACGCGTATCCCGGCCACCGTCACGCCCGCGCCGCCCTCGATGTGCTGGGCGAGCATCTGCCGCGGGTCCATCCGGTAGACGTGGTCGGCGCCGAACACCGCGATGTAGTCGGGCCGTTCGTCGTACACGAGGTTCAGCGACTGCAGGATCGCGTCGGCGCTGCCCAGGTACCAGCGCGGGCCGAGCCGCTGCTGGGCCGGGACGGGAGTGACGTAGTTGCCGAGCAGGCTCGACATCCGCCAGGTCGTGGTCACATGCCGGTCCAACGAGTGCGACTTGTACTGCGTCAGGACGCAGATGCGCAGGATGTCGGCGTTGACGAGATTGGAGAGTACGAAGTCGACGAGGCGGTACGTGCCGCCGAAGGTGACCGCGGGTTTCGCGCGGTCCGCGGTGAGGGGCATCAGACGCTTGCCCTCTCCACCCGCAAGTACGATTCCCAGCACCGAAGGTCCACCGCGCCGCATGCCGCCGCCCCTCTACGCCCGGTCGAGCCGCGCCCGCTGTGCCGGGGCGGCCCCGTTGCTGAACTACGCCTGTCCGATGGTTACCCCGCTTTGAGCACTTCCTCGTACAACTGGACAGTCCGCCGGGCCACGGCGTCCCACCCGAACTCCCGCACCGCGCGCTCCCGTCCGGCCTCGCCCATCCGCCGGGCGGTCCCGGGGTCGGCGAGCACGGAGTCGAGGGCGATCGCCAGACTCGCCTCGAAGTTCTCCTGCAGCGGCACGAGGACACCCGTCACCCCGTCCTCGACCACCTCGGGAATCCCGCCGACCCGGGACGCCACCACGGCCGTTCCGCAGGCCATCGCCTCCAGGTTGACGATGCCGAGCGGCTCGTACACCGAGGGGCAGACGAACACGGCGGCGTGCGTGAGGAGTTGGATGACGTCCGGGCGCGGCAGCATCTGCGGGATCCAGTGCACTCCCCCGCGTACGCCGCTCAGCTCCTGGAAGAGGTCGCGGAACTCCCGGTCGATCTCCGAGGTGTCGGGGGCGCCCGCGCACAGCACCACCTGGACCGCCGGATCGATGTTTCGTACCGCGCGCAGGAGTTGGGGCACACCCTTCTGGCGGGTGATACGGCCGACGAACAGGACGTACGGGCGGCCGGTGTCCAGGCCGATGCGGTCGAGGACGTCCGTGCCGTGGTCGGGCCGGTAGAGGGCGGTGTCGATGCCGTTGTGCACGACGCGCACCTTGGCCGGGTCCAGGGCCGGATAGCAGGCGAGGATGTCCTCGCGCATCGCGCCGGAGACCGCGATCACCGCGTCCGCGGCCTCGATGGCGGTGCGTTCCGCCCAGCTGGAGAGGGCATAGCCGCCGCCGAGCTGCTCTGCCTTCCAGGGGCGCAGCGGTTCCAGCGAGTGGGCGGTCATGACGTGCGGGATGCCGTACAGCAGCTTGCCGAAGTGGCCCGCGAGATTGGCATACCAGGTGTGCGAGTGGACGAGTTCGCGGCCTTCGAGGGCGGCGGCGATGGAGAGGTCCACGGAGAAGGTGCGCAGCGCGTCGTTGGCGCCGTCGAGCGAGGGCCAGGGCCGGTGACGTACGACGCCGCCCGCGGCGCCCTCGCCCCAGCAGTGCACGTCCAGCTCCGTGAGGCCGCGCAACTCCCGGGCGAGGAACTCGACATGGACGCCCGCGCCGCCGTACACGTCCGGCGGGTACTCCCGGGTCAGCAGTCCCACGCGCACACGGAACCCCCCGTCATCGCGGCTGGTGCCCCTCATGGTCACTCAGATGGGGCAGTTGGGGAAGACCACGCGAACACCACGGCTGTCAGGAACGGCCGGCCTCCGGCCGCGGCGGGTGGTCGAAGCAGCAGTCGCCGCACAGTCCACCGCCGGGAAGGCGGTAGTAGAGGCAGCAGCTGCGGCGGCGGAGCGTGCGGGGGTCGAGGGTGCCGGAGAGGTCGGGGTGCGCGAAGAGACGGGAGGCGAGTGCGTGGGCCCGATCGGCCACGTCCGTACGACCGTTGGCACGCGCCCAGCGGTCGAGCTGGCGTACCGCGCCGGCCAGGGCGGAGCCCGCGTTGCCCCACAACAGGCGTGGTGAGACGCGGTACCGGAAGTGCAGGACGGCCGCCAGCGGGGCGAGGTGGGCGGCTCGTACGACCTCGTCGACGGCCGTGGCGGGCAGGGCGCGCACCTCGGACAGCCACAGGTCTTCCGGAGCGCTGCCGTCCGGATCCCAGCGCAGCAGCTCCGGATCGAGGTCGGGCACCTGCCCGTACAGTGCGGCGGCGCCGAGCGCGATCGACCACAGCCGGGCGGCAAGGGCCTGGTGGGCGATCGAGACCGCGATCCGCGGTTCCGGCGCGTGAAGACCCTGCGTGACTTTCCGGACACGAAAAGTTATCGGATCCGCGTAAACATCGTCCTGGCCCTCAAGTCGTGGCGCCGCGTAGGCCTGCGCGAGGGTCGGCAGCGGGCCGCGCGGCGGTACGCCGGTGCGTAGTACGAAGAAGCCGCCGAGCGGGCCGAGCGCCGCGAGTTCCGGATCGAGGTCCACGAAGAGCAGTAGTACCAAGCCCCCTAGGGGATTCCACCAGCGGGTCGGCCGTCCGTGTAACCCACCCTGGGGAGGACAGCGGGCGATTCGTACTCCATCGGTAGTAGGACTCAATGCCTGCTCAAGTACGACGACGTGAACTAATTCGCGAGGCATCGTTGTTTTCATGCAAGCCGACCGTTCGTCGCACCGGGCAGAACGCGCCCGCCGTACGCAGAGGAGGGACTCATGAGCGCCCTCGCTTTGTCCGTGCTGCTCTCGTTCGTCTCCGCCGTCGCGTACGCAGGCGGCGCGATCGTCCAGGAGCAGGTCGCCCTGACCTCCCCCGGCCAGACCTACGCACCGCTGCGCAGGCCGATCTGGTGGGCCGCCGTGGCGTTGAACGGCCTTGGCGGGCTGCTGCACGTGGTGGCCCTCGCCTACGGCCCGCTGAGCCTCGTACAGCCGCTCGGCGCGCTGACCATAGTCTTCGCCCTTCCCATGGCGGCTCTCTTCGTCGGCCGCAAGGCCGGCGCGACCGCCTGGCGCGGCGCGATCATGGCAACGGTGGGCCTCGCGGGCCTGCTGTCGCTGGTCGGCGCCTCCGAGGCGCAGTCGCTCGGCGGCACCCAGCGGGCGGCGCTGGCCGTGGTGGCGGGCGGCTCGGTGGCGGCCCTCATGGTGGCGGGCCGCGCCGCACACCGGCACCCGGCGGTGCGCAGTGTGCTGCTGGCGGTCGCCGCGGGCATCGCCTTCAGCATGTCCTCGGTGTTCACCAAGACGGTCGCCGTGGACTGGTCGCAGCAGGTCTCACTCTCCGACCTGTCCAGCCTCGCCGTGATCGGTGTCTTCGCGACGGCCGGCATGCTGCTGTCGCAGGCCTCCTACCGGGGCGGCGGCCTGGCGGCGCCGCTGGCCACGCTGACGGTCGTGAACCCCGTCGTGGCGGCCGCCGTGGGCATCACGATGTTCGGCGAGACCTTCCGTTACGGCTCGACGGGCACCGCCCTCGCGCTGGGCTGCGGAGTCGTAGCCGCCGGCGGTCTGATCCTGCTCACGACGGAGCGGATCGGCGGCACGCGGCCGACGACCGAACCGGCCGAGCCCGCGGTCGAGTCGGCGTTCGCCGCCGGCACGCCCGACACGGTCCCGTTCGAGATCGAGGCGGTCCCGGTCCCCGTCGGGGCCGGGCCGGACCTCGCCGCTCTCACGAGCGCCGAATCGGAGGTGGAGGGGCTGCTCGTAGGCCTTCCCGACCAGCCGGTCGCCGGGGTCCGCGGGGAGCTCTTCGGATCCGCCGACGACATCCTCGTACCGGGCGAGGACGTCATCGCGCCGGACGGGGACGTCTTCGCGCCGGACGGGCAGGCCTTCGTACCCGGGCCCATGCCGGTGCCTGCCGCGGAGAACACCTCGCAGGAGAGCGCACCGGTGGACGAACTGCCGTACTACGCCGTCCTGTGCGGCGGGCCGTACGTGCCGATGCCCTTCGTCAACCACCACCGCACGAGGGTCAAATCCTGACCCCGCCCGCCCTCAGGTAGGCCACCGGGTCGACGTCGGATCCGAAGCCGGGCCCCGTCCGCACTTCGAAGTGCAGATGCGGGCCCGTGCTGTTGCCCGTGGACCCCGAGCGGCCGATGCGCCGGCCGCTCACCACGCTCTGCCCCGCCTTCACGGAGATCGCGGACAGGTGGGCGTACTGCGTGTAGCGGCCGTCGGCGTGCCGGATCACCACCTGGTAGCCGAAGGAGCCGCCCCAGCCCGCGCTGACGACCTGACCGGCCGCGACCGCCTGCACGGAGGTCCCGGTGGGCACGGGGAAGTCGACGCCCGTGTGGTAGCCCTTCGACCAGGAGGAACCGGCGGCATGGTAGGGCGTGCCGGTCGCCGCGTTCACGGGGGCGACGAAGGAGGGCGCCTTCTTGGCCGTGTCCGAGGTGGTCCTGTCGGCCGAGGGCTTCTTCGTCGGCGCCGGCGCGGTCTCCGTGTGCGCGGGCGCCTGGGCCTTGCCGCGCAGGTTCAGCCGCTGGCCCGGCAGGATCAGATCCGGGTCGGAGCCCACGGTCTTGCGGTTGGCGGCGTACAGCCGCTGCCAGCCGCCCTGGACATGCCGGGAGTCGGCGATGCCGGAGAGGGTGTCGCCGTGCACAACGGTGTACATCTCGGCGGTGCCCGCCTGCGACTGGGGCGTGGTCTGCGGCTGCACGTCACGTACGGAGCGCTGCGTCGGCTGGGGCGTGGTGCCGGACGGGCTGATGTCGGGGGTGTCGCCGCCTCTGGTCAGCCCGGCACGGACCGAGCACACCGGCCAGGCGCCGGGCCCCTGGCCCCTCAGCACCTTCTCGGCGACGGCGATCTGCTGGTCCTTGGTGGCCTGATCCGCGTGCTGCGCGTACACCTTGCCGCCGTACGCCTCCCAGGTGGACTGGGTGAACTGCAGGCCGCCGTAGTAGCCGTTGCCCGTGTTGATGCTCCAGTTGCCGCTGGACTCGCAGGCGGCGACCTTGTTCCAGGTGCCCACATCGGCCGCGTGGGCAACACTGGTTCCGACGAGCGGGAGCGCGATACCCGCGCCGCCGGCCGTGACAGTGAGTGAGGCGCGGTTGATCCTGTTGGGCTGGTACCGGCGGTGCCGGCCGCGTACGGCCATGAGCGAGCCCCCCTCGACATGCGTCAGGAGCGGCAAAAGTATGCGCTGCGAACAGGCCATGACAAGAGGGCAATCGGCCGTCCACGCACCCCAAGTGACCGGGAATCACCACGCGTTCCTCGGGTCACTGAGGCGGGTGGGGCACCTTCTGCGTACACAACGTCGGCACGTCAGGATCCGTGCACGGCGAATCGGTGAGTCGGGGTCGCGGTGGCGCAATACTGGCGGGCAGACCGGCATTACCGATTCCAGGAGCTTTGGGAGCCAACCGTATGAGCACTTCAGCCCAGATCGGCGTCACGGGTCTCGCGGTCATGGGGCGCAATCTCGCCCGCAATTTCGCACGCAACGGCTATACGGTCGCCGTGCACAACCGCACCGTGGCACGGACGAACGCGCTGATGGAGGAGTTCGGTCACGAAGGCGAGTTCGTCGCGGCCGAGACGGCCAAGGAGTTCGTGGCGGCGCTGGAGCGGCCGCGGCGCCTGATGATCATGGTGAAGGCGGGTGAGCCGACCGACACGGTGATCCAGGAGTTCGCTCCTCTCCTGGAGCCCGGCGACATGATCATCGACGGTGGCAACGCGCACTTCGCGGACACCCGGCGCCGCGAGCGGGCACTGCGCGAGCAGGGCATCCACTTCGTCGGCACGGGCGTCTCCGGCGGCGAGGAGGGCGCGCTGCACGGGCCCAGCATCATGCCGGGCGGCTCGAAGGAGTCGTATGGGTCCCTCGGTCCGATGCTGGAGAAGATCTCCGCGAAGGCGGCCGACGGCGCGCCGTGCGTGACGCATGTCGGTCCCGACGGCGCGGGCCACTTCGTGAAGATGGTCCACAACGGCATCGAGTATGCCGATATGCAGCTGATCGGCGAGGCTTACCAGCTGTTGCGCGATGTGGCGGGCTACTCCCCCGCGCAGATCGCGGACATCTTCCGCACCTGGAACACGGGCCGGCTCGACTCGTATCTGATCGAGATCACCGCCGAGGTGCTGTCGCACGTGGACGCGGCGACGGGCAAGCCGTTCGTGGACATCGTCGAGGACCGGGCCGAGCAGAAGGGCACGGGCCGCTGGACGGTCCAGATCGCGCTCGACCTCGGTGTTCCGGTGTCCGGTATCGCCGAGGCGGTCTTCGCGCGCTCACTGTCCGGGCACGCCGATCTGCGGGCCGCCTCGCGCGGACTCGCCGGACCCAAGGCCACGCAGCTCGGGGAGGCCGAGGCGGCGGCCTTCGCCGACCGGGTGGAGCAGGCGCTGTACGCGTCGAAGATCGTCTCGTACACCCAGGGCTTCCACGAGATCACCGCGGGCAGCGACGAGTACGACTGGAACATCGACCCCGGTGCCGTCGCCTCCATCTGGCGCGGCGGGTGCATCATTCGCGCCGCCTTCCTCGACCGCATCCGCGCCGCCTACGACGCCCGGCCCGACCTGCCGAGCCTGCTCTCGGACGAGACGTTCGCGCAGGAGATCGCGGCGGCCCAGGACGACTGGCGCGAGGTGCTCGTCGCCGCCACCCGCCAGGGCGTGCCCACGCCCGGCTTCTCCGCGGCCCTCGCCTACTACGACGCCCTGCGCGCCGAGCGTCTGCCCGCCGCCCTCACACAGGGGCAGCGGGACTTCTTCGGGGCGCACACGTATCGCCGTACGGACCGGGAGGGGTCGTTCCACACGCTGTGGGGCGGCGACCGGTCGGAGGTCGAGGCGTAGGCGCCTGCACTGCCGAAGCCGTCACGTCCCTGGAGCCGGGGCGTGACGGCTTCGTCGTGATGGGGGCGTGGCGGCTTCTTCGTGGTGGTGGGGGCGGCCGGCGCCTCGTACGCGGCGGCCGCCATGCCGTTGGGTGACTGTTCGGATGCCCGCTCAGGAGATCGGCCCCGGCTGGGGCTCCGGCTCCGGTACCGGGTCGGGGCCCGGTGGCTTCGGGATCGGGGACGGAGACGGGACGGGCTCCGGGGAGGGGTGGGGGCCCGGGTCCGGGGTCGGCTCAGGGAAGGGCTCCGGGCGGTCGGGGCCCGGGCCCGGGGTGGGGCCCGGCTTCACCGGGTCGGGGAACGGATGCGTCATGGTGTCCTCCAGCCAGTCGGTACGTCGGCCCTGGACTTGTCCCACGCGTACCCGGCCCCCGCGCACCCACTCACCCCGTCGCGCGCGGGATGGCGACCAGGTGGTCCTACTCGGCGTGCGCCGCCGCGGGCGGGCGGCCGCCCCACGCCGCCGTCCATGGCCCCGGCCCAGCACCTGACCGCGACCTCGACCCCGGTGCTGTCCAGCCCCGTCCGGGGCTGGACGCCGGAGCGGAGCACCGTGCGAACGTGGACAGGGCGCCATGCGCCGCGGCCCCCTCCTCGGCGAGGGCGTGTCGGCTCCAGGGTGCTCTCCGGCGCCGCGAGGACGACGACACGCGGGCCCGCGGCCACCGTGGCGGCGGCCATCGGGCGGTCCACGCGGAGCACGGGCACCCCGGCGCCGGCCCGTTCGGCGACGGCCTCGATGGGCGAGCAGGTGCAGAGCACCGCCCGCGCGCCCTGAGCGACGGCCTGGTCGAGCAGCGATCGCACCTCGTCGGCCACCGCGTCGGGGCCCTCGTTCCGGGCGCGGGCGAGCAGCTCCTCGGCCGCCAAGTGCCGCAGTTCCAGCCCCTGGTGGGCCTCGTCGCGCGACGCGTCGAAGACGTGCACGGGCGAGGTGTGCAGGAGGGCGAGCGGGCCGGACCGGGGCCTCAGGGGCACTGTCCTCAGAAGCGCCCGGGGTGCGCCTTGAGCCATTCCACCGCCGCTTCCAGCAGCTGAGGATCGGCCGCCGGAGCCTCCTCGGGGTGACGCGCCGCCCACTTCACGACGTACGGGCACAGCGGTGCGACCACAACGCCCTCGCGCGCGGCGATGGAGTACAGCTCTCGGGCGAGGGAGCCGGCGATGCCCTTGCCCTCGTGCTCGGGTTCCACGATGGTGTGCACGGGGACGAGCGCCCGCGCGGGCGCTTCGAGCACGAAGTACTCGATGTGGCCGACCACTTCATCCCCGGCGAACGCCTCCAGGCGGCCGCCCGCCCGGTCGTCGCGGATCTCGATGTCACTCATGGGCACTCCTCGGGTCCTCGGGTCCGCCGGACTTCAGACGGCGACGGACTGCGGGCTGCGCTCCTGGTCCGAGCCCGGCACCGGCTCGGACGGATCGGCGCCGAGGGCCATGATCCGGTTGTCGCGGTCCACGTGCACGACCCGCGGCCGCAGCGCCCGCGCCTCGGCGTCGGAGACCTGAGCGTAACTGATGATGATCACCAGATCTCCGGGATGGACGAGATGGGCCGCCGCTCCGTTGATGCCGATGACTCCGGAGCCGCGCTCGCCCTCGATGACGTACGTCTCCAGGCGGGCACCGTTGGTGATGTCGACGATGTGGACGAGCTCGCCCGGCAGCAGATCGGCGGCGTCGAGCAGGTCGGCGTCGATGGTGACGGACCCGACGTAGTGCAGGTCGGCTTGGGTGACCGTGGCACGGTGGATCTTGGACTTGAACAGAGTACGAAGCATTCAGAACTCCCGGAATTCGCTCCCTGCCTGCTTTGTACAGGTCAAGGGCTGTTCACTCAGCTTATAACGGGCCGTTCTCCACCGGACGGCCGCCGCCGAGGGTGGACTTGCACTGACCGCTTGCCGAGTTTTCTGACAGGTCGTCAGTCAGGATTTCGCAGACTTTCGGCAGTCAGGGTATGGACCGGAGCCGAGAAGCCGCATCGAGACCCTGGTCACGTCGCGATGGGACAGAACTCACGACTCCTCGGCCCACTGCCACCTGGCCAGCGTCTTCGCCCTCAGCTTCCCATTAAGTCGAGCGTGGACGCCGCGCCTTGTCCGTATCATCCGGGACGACACCGTGCCTCCCGGCCGCGAAGCCGACAACGGGCGTACGGCCGGTACGTCGACCTCGACCAGGACCCCCGGAGCCGGGCCGGCGGTGACCGTCGCACTCAGGGCCGTCGACGGTCGCCTCGACGTCGGCGCCCTCGAAGACGAGTACGGCCGCATGCTCACTCGGCCCTTGATGCGATGCGCCGGAAACCCGGACCGGACACCGCCTTCGGGGTGAGTTCCGCGATCAGTGCCCGGACGGGGGCACAAGCTCAGTCGGCCACCGCGACCGCGTCCCTGATGAGGCGGCGAGCGGCCATGTCGGTACGGGCGACGTCATGGGTCACCAGGCGGTCCTGGCACAAACCGCGCAGGCCGGAGACGAGGAGCGTGGCCCCGGTTCGCGCCTGCTGCGGCGAGTGCCCCAGCCGGACGTACGCCGCGGCGATGGGGCCGGCCATGACCTCGACGGTCTCGGCCGCGATGCTGCCGTACTGCTCGGGATCGGTGGCGGCCAGGCTGAGCAGCTGCAGCAGCATGCGGATCGGCCCGGACTGCTCACCGACGGTCATCGCTTCCCACAGGGCATGGGCCGCCTTGCGCAGTCCCGCGGTGTCGCTGACGTCGTCGAACATCGCGTGGACGTCGGGGCGACTGGCGGCCAGGGCCTGGGCCAGCAGGTTCTCGCGGCTGCCGAAGTAGTACAGAAGCATGCGCTTGGTGGTGCCGATCGACTCGGCGAGCGGACTCAGCGACATCTGCGCGACGCCGTGGTGCTGGAGGTGGTGCACCACCTGTTTCAGCAGCTCGGCACGCTTTTCGGCATTGACGGGACGAGGCACGGCTTTGACTGTACCGATCGGTACGCGTATGGTCCAACCGATGTAGATGTGCCGATCGGTACATCTATCGAAGGGCGCGCCATGGCGATGGTCGGGCGCGGGCGACCGAGAGGAACGCCGTGAAACTGGTGGGACCGCGGGTGGTACAGGACCACCGGCACCGAAGAAGCGGCCGTCGGATCGCCGGGCATCCGGCCGGCCGGGTGCTCAGCGACATGGCTCGCCCGGGCGCCCGGGAGGTGGTTCTGTGAAGCATGTGAAGCACCGGAGCGAGCGTCCCCCCGGTGTCACCTTGGTCAAAGTCCTGGCCGAGACCCTGATGATCCCGGCCCTGCTCTTCCTCGGCCTGCTGTTCTGCTTCCCCATGGCCTTCCACCAGCCTCAGCCCGACCACGCGAAGCTCGTGATCGCCGGTGCCCCGGTGACGCGCAAGGTCGACACCGCTCTGCAGCGGCAGCATCCCGGCGGGTTCGACGTCACCGCCGTGACAGACGCCCGGGAAGCCCGCCGGGCGGTACTGGACCGGGACGCCGTGGCCGGCTTCGCCGCGCAGGGCAAACACGCCGTGCTCTACGTGGCCGGGGCCAACGGGGTGAGCCTCGAGCAGGCCCTGACCAAGGGCTTCACCCAGCTTGCGGCGCACAACCACCAGAAGCTGACGATCACCGACGTGGCGCCCACCGTGAGCAAGGACGGACTCGGCACGACCCCGGTGTACTTCGCGATCGCCTGGAACATACCCGGCTACATCCTCGCGACGTCCCTGCTGCGGGCGGTGACCCTCAACCGGCGCAAGAAACTGCTGACGGTCGCGTGCTTCGCCGCGGTCTTCAGCGCCGTGGGCTTCTTCGTCGGCGTGGGGCTGGGATACCTGCCCGACTCCCCCGCCGCCCTGGCGATCGCCTTCTTGCTCACCATGGCGGTGGGCACGTTCTCCCTCGGCATGGCGCCTTTCGTCAAGCACTTCTTCCCGCTCGCGGGCCTGGGCATGTACATCGTGCTGAGCGTTCCCTCCAGCGGCCTGGTCCCCGTCCAGCTGCTGCCGCGGTTCTTCCAGGGCCTGCACACCGTCATGCCCCTCGGTAACGCGGTCGACGGCCTGAGAGGGGTCCTGTACTTCGACGATGCGGGCGTGCTCCAGCCGGTCCTCGTGCTGTGCGCATGGATCACGGCAGGTATGACCCTGCTGGTTCTTGACGCGTGGCGGCACCACCGCACGGCCGCACGACAGGGAGCCGAGGACGAGCAGGAGGACATTCCGGAACCGCCGGTGGAGGACCCCTCCATGGAGGCGCCGGTGCCCACGGCGCTTCCGGTCCGCCCCCATCACTTCGGCGAGCTGCTGCCGATGCTGGAGGGCACCGTCCACGACGGCGAACAGCAGCCCGTCCGCCATGCCGCAGTGACCGTCATGGACACCAGCGGCCGGCAGGTCGTGCGAACCGCGACGAACGCGCGGGGCGAGTACGCCGTGACCGGTCTGCCCGAGGGATACATCAATGTGGTGGTCTCGTACCCCGGCCGCAGCCCGCTGGTGCACCAGAAGCTCCTGCAGTCCGGTGTGGCCGTCCGGGCCGACTTCACCCTGCACGACCGGCGCGACGGAACGACTCGCGCGGCGGCTCAACCCCTCGATCTCGAACCCACGGGACGCGGATCCTGAAGAGCTGACCGACTGCCGCTCGGCATCTGGTGACCCGGGCCACCACAGCGCGGGACACGAGGGAGGCACTTCGCGCCCCGGCCCTCGGATCCACCGCAACACGGCACGCTGAGCAATAGATTCCATATCAGCAGCAGTCCCGCCCGCGTGGCCGCAGTGGCACGTGCCACTGACCGAGAACGCGGCCCGGTCCGGACACAGCCAAGGCCCCTGAGGTGCAGCGACAGGAACCTCGCGGCCGGCGCCGTCATCCTCGAAGGAGTTCCGCCGATGAAGACCGTCACCCATTGGATCGCAGGCAAACCCTACGGAGACGTCTCGGGTGCCTCAGCCACCTGGGGCCCCGTGACCGACCCCGCGACCGGAGAGGTCACCACGCGGGTGGCCATGGCCGGCGCCGACGAGGTCGACGCCGCGGTCGCCGCGGCGAAGGAGGCCTACGCCGGCTGGCGTACGTCCTCGCTCGCGCAGCGGATCGCGATCCTCTTCCGCTACCGCGAGCTGCTGAACGCGCGCCGCGACGACCTCGCCACGCTGATCACCGCCGAGCAGGGCAAGACCCACACGGACGCGCTGGGCGAGGTGGCCCGCGGCCTGGAGATCGTCGAACTGGCCTGCGGGCTCGGCATGGCACTCAAGGGCGACATGTCCACGGAAGTGTCGAGCCGGATCGACATGGCGTCGGTCCGCCAGCCGCTCGGTGTCATCGTCGGCATCTCACCGTTCAACTTCCCCGCGATGATCAGCATGTGGATGTTCCCCATGGCGATCGCCTGCGGGAACACCTTCGTGCACAAGCCGAGCAGCAAGGCTCCGTCCGCGTCCATACTCCTCGCGGAGCTCGCGGCCGAGGCCGGCGTGCCTGACGGCGTGCTCAACATCGTGCAGGGCGACGAGGTCGCGGTGAACGCACTGCTCGACCACCCGGACGTGGCGGCCGTGTCGTTCGTGGGCTCCACGCCGGTCGCCCGCCACGTCTACACCAGGGCGTCCGCCGGCGGCAAGCGTGTCCAGGCCCTCGGCGAAGCGAAGAACCACATGCTGGTGCTGCCCGACGCCGACCTCGACGCGGCCGCCGAAGCCGCCGTGACCGCCGCCTACGGCTCCGCGGGCCAGCGCTGCATGGCGGTCTCCGTGGTGGTCGCGGTCGGCTCGGCGGGCGACGCGCTGGTGTCCCGGATCGCCGAGCGGGCCAAGAAGGTCAAGATCGGACCCGGCGACGACCCGACATCCGAGATGGGCCCGCTCATCACCAAGGCGCACCGCGACCAGGTCGCGGACTACGTCGCGGGCGCGGCCGCCCAGGGAGCCGACGTGGTGCTCGACGGCAGAGGCTTCACCGTCGAGGGCCTGGAGAACGGGCACTGGATGGGTGTCTCGCTCCTCGACAAGGTCAGCACGGACTCGGACGCCTACCGGAACGAGATCTTCGGTCCGGTCCTGTGCGTGCTCCGCGCGGAGACCTACGAGGAGGCCATGACCATCATCAACGGCTCCCCGTACGGCAACGCCAGCTCGATCTTCACCCGTGACGGCGGCGCGGCCCGCCGTTTCCAGCTGGAGGTCGAGGCCGGCATGGTCGGCGTGAACGTGCCGATGCCGGTGCCGGTGGGCTACCACTCCTTCGGTGGCTGGAAGGATTCGGCCTTCGGCGACCACCGCATGTACGGCAGCGAAGCCGTGCACTTCTACACGCGCGGCAAGGTCATCACGAGTCGCTGGCCTGATGCTGCCGAGACGGCCTCCGGTCCGGACCTGGGCTTCCCCGCGTCCCGCTGACGCCCGCTCAAGCAGTTGCTCGGCCCCCCAGGTTGCCGGTGCGGCCACAAGCCTGGCCCCGGGGCGACCCGGCGGCCGGGCGGTCGGATTACCGGGAACAGTGACGCTCGCGTGGCGGCGAGGCACCACGCCATCGCCCAACCGGGGAAGGCAGCCGGAGGCAAGATCTCTTTCGCCAGACGCAATGGGAAAGGGGTACGCGATCGACGCGGGCCCGGATGGAGGCAGACGTATGTCCGAGAAGAACCACGCCACGGTGGCGGTCACCGGGGTGACCGGGGCGCTGGGCAGCCGGATCGCGGCCCGCCTCGCCGACCGCGGCGTCCCGCAACTCCTCGTCGGGCGCAACCCCGACCGCATGCCCGAACTGCCTGGCGCCCAGCGACGCGGTCCGGCCGCCTACGCCGACGCCTACGCCATGCGCGAGGCGCTCGAGGGCGCGTCGACCCTCATCCTGGTCTCAGCACACCGCACGGGCCGCCGGCTGGAGGAGCACGCCACTGCGGTCGAGGCCGCGATCGCGGTCGGCGTGGACCGGGTCCTGTATGTGTCCCTCGTCGGCGCGGCGCCCACCGCCACGTACCTCAACGCCCGCGACCAGTGGCTGACCGAACAGTTCCTGGCAGAGGCCGGGATCCGCCACACGGTGCTCCGGGCCGGCTTCTACACGTCGACACCGGCCGCCCTCGCCGACGAGGAATTCGTCGTCAGCGGCCCCGCACCGACCGGCCGGGCCGCCTTCGTCACCCACGAGGACATCGCCGACGTGATCACGGCCGTCGCCCTCGACGAGGGTCCCCGCTCCGAGCACGACGGCGCGACCCTTGAGATCACCGGGCCCGAGGCCCTGACCCTCGACGAAGCGGTCACCCGGATCGCCGCAGCCACCGGCCGGCCCTACCGCTACGAACCCGAGACCCCCGAGCAAGCCTTCGCACGACGATGGCGACGGGGCATGAGCGGGACCCAGATCGAAACCTGGATCTCGTGGTACCAGGCGATCGAGAAGGGCGAGGTCTCCACAGTCACCGACATCGTCCCGCGGCTCACCGGCTCACCGGCGACCCCGATCTCGGACGCAGCCTGGTGGCCCGCACCGAACACCGCGCGCGGCACCGACGCGCCCAGGCGGGGCTGAAGCTGAGCGCCATCGCTGTCGGGCGGCGAATCGGTCGGGGTCGGGCGCTCTCCAGTTCGCCGCCCAGGACTCCAGCGGCTCGATCAGCAACTTCCCGCGGCCCC
This sequence comes from Streptomyces sp. NPDC027189, assembly GCF_055566975.1. NCBI lineage: Bacteria > Bacillati > Actinomycetota > Actinomycetes > Kitasatosporales > Streptomycetaceae > Streptomyces > Streptomyces sp. NPDC027189. The sequence continues at coordinate 341,971 of NZ_JBVHRI010000006.1, read as the reverse complement.
GCAGAAGTTCTGGGGTGTGTGGCCGAATGGCCAGAGTTCGACCCGGCGATCCTCAATCCGCAGGGCGGCGCCATCGCCCTCGGACACCCCCTCGGGGCCTCCGGAGCCCGCCTCGCCGGCACCGTCGCTCACCAACTCGCCCGCCGCGGCTCCGGCACCGGCGTCGCAACCCTCTGCGTCGGCGTCGTCCAATGCCTCGCTCTGGTCCTCGAACGCTGACACGGCCTGGTCCTCGAACTCTGACCACGAGCCGCCCGTATCGCCGCCGATTCCGGCTGCGACAGCCCCGCTCGGACGACATGCCTTGACAGTACGCAGGGCGGCGCCCAGGGTGAAAACTAATCCAGTTTCGAAAGTTTCCGCAGACGACAGGCAGCGTGCCGAGGCGATCGTGGAGGCAGCTGGCCGGTTGTTCCTCGCGCCGGGTTCCTCGCGGGTGAGCATGGACGATCTCGCTCGTGAGCTCGGGATGAGCAAGAAGACGATCTACCGGCACTTCCCGGACAGGCGCAGCCTGCTGACCGCAGTGCTGGACCGGCAGTTCGCGGCGGTTGAGCGCACGCTGGTGGCCGCCGAGGATGCGGCGGGGCAGCCGTTTGATGTGCGGGTGCAGCGGTTCCTGGTCGCGGCGGGCACCGAGCTCGGGAGGATCGGCGCGGCGCAGCTCGCCACGGGGCGCGGCGGTGACGCGGTGTTGCGCCAGTATGTGGAACAACGTGTGGACGCGGTGATCTACCGGCGTGTCGACGAGTTGTTCCGGGACGGTCACCGGCGGGGACTGCTGTCGGCACCGCCCGAGCTGCTCAGTGAGATCACCCGCGGCGCTCTGGAGCGGCTGTTCACCTCCCGGCTGCCGTACGCACTGGAATGGACCGCGGCGGATCTGCTGCGGGCGACCGTCGACACCGTGCTGTACGGGGCGATCCGCTCCACCGGCCCCGCGATCGACGACAAACGACTCGGGGCGGTCAATCCGACGGCCCGTGACGACGAAAAGGAGGTGAGCCCATGACCGGGACAACCGGCAGGGTGGCACTCGTGACGGGGGCCAGCAGCGGAATCGGTGCGGCCACAGCACGTCTTCTGGCCGCGCGTGGGATGCGCGTGGTGGTCAACTACCGCAGCAGCGCCAAGGCGGCCGAGGAAGTGGTGGCCGACATCGAGACCGCCGGCGGCCAGGCCATGGCCGTGCAGGCCGACGTACGCGAGGTGGCGGCGGTCGAGAGCATGGTGGAGCGGGTCGGGGCGGCATGGGGCGGCATCGACGTGCTCGTGCACAACGCGCTGATCCCGTACGCGGTCAAGTCGTTCCAGGACATGACGTGGGAGGAGCTGGGCGGCAAGCTCGACGCCGAGATGCACGCGGCCTTCGCGGTCACCAAAGCCGTCCTGCCCGCCATGACCGAACAGGGCTGGGGACGCCTCATCTACATCGGTACCGGCCTCAGCCGCCGGCCCCGGGAGGGCATGATCGCCCTGGGCACGTCCAAGGCCGCCCTGGAGCAGTTCGCGCGGTATCTCGCCCAGGAACTGGGCCCACAGGGCATCACGGTCAACGTCGTCGCACCTGGGCCGGTGGAGACCCGTACCACCGATGACCTGTTGGACGACGCGACAAGGCAGCGGCAGGTGGCGGCCACTCCCCTGGGCCGCCTGGCACACCCGGCCGATGTCGCCCAGGCGGTCGCCTTCTACGCCGGCGAGGACAACCCGTTCATGACGGGCACCACGGCCGCGGTCAACGGCGGAATGGCCATGTACTGACGCGTCGCCGACGCCCCGGCACACGGGGCCGCTCGGTCCCGGTCCGGCCCACGGCCGGACCGCATCCGGTACACCGTCACCCGAGCCCGGCTACCGCGGCGCCCGTACCGGGCCCGGCCGCACGACGGTGACACGATCAAGGACAAGCACTCATGCACACGATCGATCTTGCCTACGTCGGGCGGGGCCTGCACGAGGAACTGGCCGCCTACATCGCCGACCAGGAGGACTTCTACGCCGACGAGGGCGTCCACGTCGCACTGCGCGACGGCTGCACGTGGGACGAGGAGCGGCTGCGCCGCTGCGCCACCATCGGGCTCGGCCGGGCCCTGCTGTCCCGGCTGACCGACGGCACTCCCTGGGTCGGGCTCAGCGTCAACACCCACCGGCCGCTGTTCTGGTTCCTCGCCCGCTCCGGCCTGACCTCCCTGTCCGACCTGGCCGGCCGACAGCTGGCGGTGCATGCTCCGCACACCGCGCCGGGGTGCTTCACCAGGATCGTGCTGCGCAGGGCAGGCCTCGACCCGGACCGTGACATCAAGACCGTCGTCCGCCCGCCCGGCGACTACGGCATGGACCTGCGCCAGCTGCGCGAGGGCGAGATCGACGCCGCGCTGGTCGGCAGCACCATGGCGCCGGAGGCGGTGGCCGCCGAGCACGGCTGGGAGGTACTGGCCTGGGTGGGAGACCACTTCCGGATCCCCACCGTGGGCCTGGCCGTCGACCCCACCTACACCGACCCGCGCGGCCCCGCGGTCCAGGCCGTCCTTCGAGCACACCGGCGCGCCCTGCAGGTGATCCGCAACGACCCCGACACCACGGTGCGGCACATCCGGACGTTCCTCGGCGGGCACACCGCGGACGAGGCCCGAGCTCACTACAAGACGTTCATCGCACCGCATTTCACCATCGACGGCCAGGCCGATCTGGACGTCGGCGACAGGGCGATCACCGCGGTCGCCGCCGAACTCGGCGTCCCCGCCTCCGTCACCGCGGCCGAGTTCTACCGCACGGCGACCACCACGTCCTAGAGGTGGGTTCCTGACATGGCGTCCATGGATCTGTGGCCCGCCAGGAGGTCCGCGGCTACGCCGCGCACGCCGGCGAGCCCAACGACCTGCGCGCCGCGATCCACCGCGCGATCACCGAGCTGGGCGCTCCCGACGCGCTCGTGTACAACGCCGGTGTGCGGCGCAGGGACGCGCCCGTCGACGGTGACGACCAGGACTGGGCCGATGTCACGGCCGTCAACGTCCTGGGCGCCAGGGTCGCGGCCGACGCCGTGCTGCCCGAGCTGCGTGACGACCGCGGGAGCCTGCTGTTCACGGGCGGCGGCTACGCGCTGTCGCCCTCCAAGCAACACGCCTCCCTGTCCGTCGGCAAGGCCGCGCTGCGCGCATGTGCACGCACTCCACGACCAGCTGACGGGAACGGGTGTGCACGCGACGAGCGTCACGATCACGAGGGACATCGGCGGCGGCGAAGCGCGCTTCGACCCGGCAGTGCTCGCCGAGGCATACCTCGACGTGCACAACCAGCCCCCGAGCGCATGGCAGCACGAGCTGATGCGGTACTGAATCCTCCCAGGGCCCGCTGCGCACCCGACGGGCCCCATGCCGTCGCCGTGGAGCCCGTCAGCGCTGCCCTATGTCGGGCAGGCCGGCGGGCCGGCGACATCCGTGGCCCGCACGGAGGGCAGGGGCCCGTCGCAGACATGGTGGCCGTGACCTTGGCTCCGATGCCCGCGGCTCACCCCGGCCTCCGCGCCGACGCCGTAGCTGACGGAGACACGGAAGGACTCGGTGCCGCTTCGAGATGCCTTCGGTGACGATCGTCTGGGCGGTCTGCTTGTTCGCCGGTCGAGAGCCGCACCTACGCCGTATACCGACCGTACATCCCGGCGCTCGCACGCAGCATGCCTGCACGGCAGGCCATCCGCCGGGGCGGGGCTGCCGATCGACGCGGCGCACCGCCCCTCAGGGTCACCAGTGGCGGGCCGATGGCATCACCGGCGGAGACTCGTGTCCGGGGGACGGCGTCCGAGCAGGAAGAGCCAGAGTGCGGCGAAGGAGTGGAACCACCGAGCCCTCGGACACCGACGACGACCGGCTTCTGGCTGACGACCGTCGAGGGTGAATCAGTCACAGGACGACGTGCCGGCGCAGCCGCATGTGCGCGGTCCTCTCGGCGTCGGCGAACCTGGCACGTCCTGCCTCGGTCAGTGTGACCTCGACCGTTCTGCGGTCTCTGCATCGGCGGTTGCGTTCGATCAGTCCGGCGGCCTGCAGGTTCTTCAGGAGGTAGGACATCCGGGTCGCTGATTCCTTGAGGAAGGCCGTCAGGTGGGTCACGGGCACAGGCCGGCACTCGGCTCCGGCGAGGGCACCGAGAACGAGGTAGTCGTGGAGCGACAGACCGTGCCGTGCCCGCAGCTCGCCGTGCAGGAGGCCAAGGCTCCACAGGATCGGTGGAGGCTGCCGTGCGGTGTCCGCCGGATCGCAGTCGATCATGTTTGTTCCCCGGGTGAGTTTACCGGCCGCGGGCTCGCGGCCACATGGTCGCAACCAGGTTCCCCGCGTGGCCGATTGCGGGCCGGTGGGACGTGAAGCCCTCGGATCAGGACACCGCGTCGTCCGCGCCCGCTCCGCCATTCGGCGCCGGCACCCGCGGCCGGCCGTCTGGCCGATGTCCCGATATGAGGCTGATGTGGCCCGGAGGACCGTCCGTCCCCGTTCTCTCAGGGATCTACCGTCGTCAATGCGACGTGCTCGCAGAGGTTGGTCTGTGAAGCGGGATGCCGGATCCGGGGGTACGGAACACGCGGGGCAGACGGATGTCGGGGCTGCGTCGCGATCGTAGCGCTTCACACAGGGAAGAAGGCGTTCTACGCCATGGCCTCGCAATCAGACACCGCTCGAACCGTGCTTCACGGACTGGATTTCGGACTCAACGCATGGGTCGTGGAGGAGCAGCGGCAACGTTTCCTACGCGACCCGGGCTCGGTCGAGGAGACGTGGAGGGACTTCTTCGCGACCCCGGGAGTCCCGGCCGCCGCGGTGTCCTCGCCCATTGCGGCTGCGCAGGACACATCGCCGACCCGGCCGGTGGGCGCCGTCTTCGCCCCGGACCATGAGGACACCGACGAGGCGGCGCTCAGGGCCGTCCGGGTCGCGGCGCTCATTCACGCCTATCGCGTGCGCGGACATTTGACAGCCGACACGGACCCGCTCGCGGCGCAGCCCGCCGCCCATCCGGAACTGGACCCCGCCGCGTTCGGACTGCACGGCGTGGACCCGGCACAGGACGTCGTCGTGGACGGGTTCGCCGGGCGTGCCGCGACAACGCTCGATGAAGTGCTGGGCGCTCTGCGGGAGTTCTACTGCGGCAGTGTCGGGTTCGAGTACATGCACATCCAGGACTCCCGCGAACGCCGCTGGATCCAGCAGCGCGTCGAGAGCCCGCAGCAGCGGCCGGACCGTGCCCGGCAGCTGCGGATCCTTTACCGGCTGGGGGCAGCGGAGGCCTTCGAGACGTTCCTGCAGACCAAGTACGTGGGCCACAAGCGGTACTCGCTGGAAGGGGGCGAGTCGGCCGTCGTGCTGCTGGACGCCCTGCTGCACAGTGCCATCGAGGACGGTGTCGCAGAGGCCGTCATCGGCATGGCGCACCGCGGCCGGCTGAACGTCCTGGCCAACATCATCGGCAAGTCCTACGCCCAGATCTTCGGCGAGTTCGAGGACGCGGTGGACCTCGAGTCCGTGCAGGGTTCGGGGGACGTTAAGTACCACCTTGGCGCGGAGGGCACCTACCGCGCTCTGCAGGGCGGAACGATCGCCGTCTCGGTCGTGGCGAACCCCTCCCATTTGGAGATCGTGGGGCCGGTCACGCAGGGAGTGGTGCGCGCCAAGCAGGATCTGGCGGCAGAACACAGCGGGGCCGCGCGCGTCCTGCCGGTCGTCGTCCATGGAGATGCGGCGTTCGCCGGCCAGGGGGTGGTCGCCGAGACGCTGAACATGTCGCAACTGCCCGGCTACCGCACGGGCGGGACGGTTCACGTCGTGGTCAACAACCAGGTGGGCTTCACGACTTCGCCTGCCAGCGGCCGCTCCAGCAATTACGCCACCGATGTGGCACGGATGGTGGAGGCCCCGATCTTCCACGTCAACGGCGACGACCCGGAGGCCGTCGACCGCGTCGCGCGGCTGGCTTTCGAGTACCGCCAGACCTTCCACAAGGACGTCGTGGTCGATCTGGTCTGCTACCGGCGCCACGGTCACAGCGAGGTCGACGACCCGTCCATCACACAGCCGGTGATGTACGACCGCATCGATGCCAGGGCGTCGGTGCGCACTCTGTACGCCGAGGCCTTGGTGGCACGCGGCGACATCAGCGAGCGGCAGGTGGAGGGTGCCCGCCGCGACTACCAGGACCACCTTGAGAGGGCCTTCGCCGAGACTCGTATGCTGCCCGCTGCCCACCCCGCCCAGGACGTTCCCGGCTCCGGCACCGGTGCCGGACAGGGCACCGCGCCGCGCGCACCGCGCCGGGCGGTGACCGCGATCGGCGAGGCGACGATGCGACAGGTGATCGCCTCGCAGACCGACCTGCCGCAGGGCTTCGCCGTGCACCCACGCGTCCTGCCGCAGCTCCACCGGCGTACGCGGACACTCGACACCGGCGCGGTCGACTGGGCCACCGCGGAGATGCTGGCGATCGGTTCGCTGCTGCTGGAGGGCGTCCCGGTGCGGCTGGCCGGGCAGGACTCCCGGCGCGGCACCTTCGGCCAGCGCCACGCCGTCCTGACCGACCGGCATACGGGTGCCGAGCACACGCCGTTGCACTCCCTCGGCCCGCGGGCCGCAGGTTTCGCGCCGTATGACTCGATGTTGTCCGAACTGGCGGCGCTGGCCTTCGAGTACGGCTACGCGCTGGCCCGCCCCGAAGCCCTGGTGCTGTGGGAGGCCCAGTTCGGGGACTTCGCCAACGGCGCGCAGACGGTCGTCGACGAGTACATTGCCTCGTCCGAGCAGAAGTGGGGCCAGCGCTCCGCAGTGACGCTGCTGCTGCCCCATGGTCTGGAGGGCCAGGGCCCGGACCACTCCTCCGCCCGGATCGAGCGCTTCCTTCAGCTGTGCGCGCAGGACAACATGACCGTGGCCATGCCCTCCCTGCCGGGCAACTACTTCCATCTGCTCCGGCAGCAGGCACTGGACGGCCGCAGGCCGCTGGTGGTCCTCACCCCGAAGTCGATGCTGCGGTCGAAGGCGGCCACCTCCGCCCCGGCCGAGTTCACCCAGGGCGGCTTCCGCCCGGTCCTGCCGGACGACACCGCGGACCCGGCCCGGGTCACGCGCGTGCTGCTGTGCTCGGGCAAGGTCTACTACGACCTCGACGCCCACCGGCACACCACGGGCTCGACCGACACCGCGATCGTGCGCGTGGAGCGTCTCTACCCGTTCCCCGACGAGGAGCTGGCGGCGGAACTCGCCCGCTTCCCTTCGGGCGCGGACGTGCGGTGGGTGCAGGAGGAGCCGGAGAACCAGGGTGCATGGTCGTTCGTCGCGGCGCGTCTGCACCGGCTGGCGCGGCGCGCTGTGGAGTGTGTGAGCCGACCCGAGGCGCCCGCGCCCGCGGTCGGCTCGGCCCGCCGGCACGGTGTGGAGCAGAAGGCCCTCGTGGCGTCGGCCTTCCAGTGACCAGCGGCTCGCGCGGTGCGCATCGGCTGCCCACCGCGTATCGGTCGACACCACGGCAGCATCGAGGAGGAGCGGCGGCATGAGCCTGCTGGCACACATCAACTCTCGCCGATGACCTCTTCGACGCCCCCACGGCCTTCGTGGCCAACACAGCGGCCACCCCTGGGCGGACTGCGGCCGCACGACCTGCTGATTGAGTTCCTCCACCTCGGCCTGCCCCGCGAGCAGTCACCGGTCGCCCCAGCTGTGCCTGGAGGCGACAGGTGTCACTTGGGCACAGTTGTCGTCATCAAGATCAATTCGGGGGGATGGCTCGCTCGGTTCTGTGAACGGCAGCGGTAGGTGGTCCGCGGAGGCGCCCGGGCGGCTGCGGTCGGAGATATCTAGGCTGTCACTACTACGGAAGGGGCGGTGCCATGGATGCGGAGTCCCAGATCAGGGCTGCGATCGAGGAGCATTGGCGGGCTTCGGAACGAGGAGACTTCGAGGCCGAGCATGCGATCTACGCTGCGGACGCGATGCTGGACTATCCGCAGTCGGGCGAACGTTTCCAAGGGCGCGAGACGATCGCGGCGCAACGCGGCGGGCACCCGGCCGACCGACACTTCACCATCCTGCGCATCACAGGCCACGCGAATGTATGGGTGAGCGAGTGCGTCATCACCTACGACGGCGCGCCTTCGTACTCGGTGAGCGTCATGGAATTCGCCGACCAGCAAGTCGTGCACGAGACACAGTACTTCGCCGGTCCCTTCGGCACGCCCGCGTGGCGGGTCGCGCTCGCAGAGCCGATGCCGGGGCGGACCATCGAGGAAGCCTGATTGGCCTCGTCCGGCGCGGCCGGCCTGTCGGAGTTCGTCGATTGCCTGAGCTCGCCGCATACCTCAAGGGCATCAGGCGCGCTTGCCGTCGCCTGCGGTGTGCGTGGTACGGAAGCGAGCCCGGTAGGCCCCCGGCGTGATGCCGAGGTTGCGCGTGAAGGCCCGGCGCAGCGACTCCGGTGACCCGAAGCCGGTGCGCCGGGCCACCGTGGCCATGGGGTCGTCGCTGTCTTCCAGCATCGCCTGGGCAGCTTCCATGCGGACCTGCTCGACGTAGCGGGCCGGGGTCGTGGTCATCTCGTCGTGGAACAGGCGTGTCATGTGGCGGGCACTCACACCCGCCCGGCGCGCCATGGCGGTAAGGGTGTGCGGGGCGGACGGGTCCTCGGCGACCGCGTCCAGGACCCGGCGCAGCATCTCCTGTCTCGCGCGCGGGGTGTGGGTACGGACACTGAACTGCGACTGGCCGCCCGGCCTCTGCATGAACACGACCATGTCCTTGGCCACAGCGCGGGCGACATCGGCGCCGAGGTGCTCCTCGACCAGGGCGAGCGAGAGATCGATGCCCGAGCTGACGCCCGCGGAGGTCATGATGTGACCGTCGCGCACGAACAGGGCGTCTGCCTCTACGGTCACCTGCGGATAGCGCAGAGCGAGCTGGTCGGCGAAGCGCCAGTGCGTCGTCGCCTTGCGTCCGTCGAGCAGTCCGGCCGCGGCGAGGAGGAAGGCTCCAGTGCAGATGGACGCTGTGCGGCAGCTGCGCGCGTCGAGCACCCCTATGGCGTCCAGCAGGGCGTCGTCCTTGATGAGGGAGGGCCACTCCGGGCCGCCGGGAATGACGACCACATCGCTGGCCTCCTGCACCTGCGCGGCAGCCAGGTCGACGCGCAGTCCGGTGCCGGCTGCGGTAACCACGTCGGCGCCGTCCGGCGAGACCGTGCGTACGCGGTAACGGCCGCCGAATTCGTTGGCCGTCGTGAACACCTCGATCGGGCCGGTCACGTCGAGCAGCCGTACGCCGGGGAAGACCAGCACGGTCACCAGGAGCGGCTTCCTGCCTGACGGCCTGTCCTTCATCGTGCGCCTCCCGGACGGACTGGGCCCCATAGCGGAAGACACCATCATCCGCCCGGCGACGCCCCGCCGCGCCTGTGCCCGTGCTGAGTGTCGTCCGCGTCCCTGAGGCATGATGCCGCGTTCCCTTGTGTGGATCGAGGCCTCGGGTTTCGGTGCCTCACCCGCTTTCAGCGGTCGACTGCCGTCTCGTCATGGCCGCATATGCGGCCACAACACGCTCAGATAAGGACATCGGGGCATCCGGCCGGCACTTGGCAACGGGCCTGGACGGTGCTCGATGTCTTGGTCTGAGGGCGTCATGGCGCGTGCTGGTCTACAGGGGGATCGGTGCTTCGCCATAGCGTCGAGGGCGCCAACGGGCCTACGGTCTCGGGCGCGTCCCGTGAGCTGCTGGGTGCGGTCCGGCCGGTCGGCCGGTCACCGTCGCTGATCGCGGACGGTGACGAATCCGACACGAGAAGAAAAGACACTCCGCGCCGTGACACCCCACCCCAGTACCAGCCGAGCGGTCCCGTCCCAGGTCGGCCCGGCCCCGAGACCGTCCGTGCATGTCCGAGACCAGCCGGACGAGGCGAACGGCAGGGAGCGGGGCCGGCTCGGTCCCGGCTGGTTCGCGGCCGTCATGGGCAGCGGGATCGTCGCCGCAGCGGCCGCCACCCTGCCGCGCAGCTTGCCCGGGCTCGGCGAGGCCGCCACCGTGGTCTGGGCGGGGACCGCGCTGCTGCTGATCGTGCTCGGCGGCAGCTACGCCGGGCAGCGGACGCTGCGGGCGCATGCCGGTGATCCAGTAGTGGCCCAGTTCTTCGGGGCGCCGCCGATGGCGCTGCTCACCGTCGGGGCCGGGACGCTGCTGCTCGGCCGGCGGCTGATCGGGGAGCGTGCGGCGGTGGATGCGGACTGGGTGCTGTGGTCGGCCGGTACGGTGCTGGGTCTTGCCACCACCTGCACGATTCCGTATCTGATGGTCACGCGGCACCGTTTCACGCCGGACGCGGCGTTCGGCGGCTGGCTGCTGCCGGTGGTGCCGCCGATGGTCTCCGCCGCGACGGGCGCGCTGCTCGTCCCGCGGGCGCCGGCCGGGCAGATGCGGCTGGCTCTGCTCCTGGGCTGCTACTCGATGCTCGGCCTCGGGCTGATCGCGGTCCTGCTTGTGCTGGCCATGGTCTACAGCCGCCTGGTGCATCATGACGCGCCCGTCGGTGCGGTGGTGCCCACGGTGTGGATCGGTGTGGGGGCGCTGGATCAGGCGGTGACGGCGCTGGGGACGCTGGCCACGGCGGCGCCGAGCGCGCTACCCGCCCCGTACGCGCGCGGGAGTGCGGTCGCAGCGCTCCTCGGTGGGCTCGGGATCTGGGGCTTCGCCCTGCTGTGGCTGGTGCTGGCCACGGCGCTGACCGTACGGGAAATCCGCAGAGGCCTGCCCTTCGCACCCACCTGGTGGTCCTTCATCTTCCCCCTCGGCGCCTGCGTCACCGGCACCAGCGCGCTCGCCGCACGTACCGGCTCGCGGCTGTTCGTCTGGATCGCTGTCGTCCTGTACGCCCTGCTCGTCGCCGCCTGGGCGGTAGTCGCGTGGCACTCCCTGCGCCATGCTGTCCGACAGCGTGAGCGCGCCCGCCGATGACAGGGCCCCTGCGCCGCTCAGCACCGGCATCCGTGCCTACGGCAGCGCCCCGGGCGCCGTCGAGGCCGTACATCCAGCTGCCCGCAGCCGACCTGGCCGACCTCGACGCCATCCCGGCCCCCTAGGCGCCCGGTACTGACACCCCGCCACCAGGACCCGCGCGTGACACCTGCCGCCACTTGAGCTGCCTCGGGGTCGAGAGAGTGCCAGACGGCCCACGATCGTGATGCCGCGTCGCAACAGCAGGCGCGGGAAGGCTTCACGGCCGGTACGAGGTCCACATCGTCGGGCTTGAGCAGTCGGGGACGGCCTCCCGCCGACTGGAGGTCCGGTAAGGCCGGGCCGGTCTCGTCGAACCGGTGGATCTCATCGCACAGGGCGTCCTCATCTGACTGCGCCAGCGGTGTCGGGCTCCGAGGTCCTTATCCGAGCGCCCTACGGCAGCTTCTCGGGCCATGGGGCGGCGCAAGGAGAGCGCTGGGACGGTGGGGCGCCGCATCCGGCGTCCCGGAACCTCGACAGGAGGCAGCGACTTGACAGAGAACTGGGCGGTCCCGGGCTCGGCCGGGGCCGATCACGAGCAGTTGCGGGCGTTCGATGAGCCGGAGACGGCATCGGCAGGGCGGCCCGCCTTGCGCGAGCACTTCTTCGACCGGCCCGCCCTCGAGGTGGCTCCCGAACTCCTGGGTGCTCTGGTGGTCTCGCGCTCGCAGCGCGGCGTGACGGCGGTGCGTATCACCGAGGTGGAGGCGTACGAGGGGCCGGACGATCCGGCCTCGCACGCGTTCCGGGGCCCGAACCGGACCAATCGAGCGGAGTTCGGGGCCCCGGGGACCTTCTATGTGTACCGGACGCACGCGGTGCATCGGTGCCTGAACGCCGTCTGCGGACCAGGGCGGCGTCCCGCTTCGGTGCTGCTCCGGGCCGGCACCGTCGTGGAGGGAGCAGACGCGGCGCAAGAGCGACGGGGGCCTGGGGTGCGGGCGCGCGACCTGGCGCGTGGCCCGGCCAACCTCGCCCGGGCGCTGGGCATCGCCGATCTGCGTCATGACGGGCAGTCAGCATGCGACGCGGCGGCGGAGTTGTTCCTCGCCGAGCCCGTCGGGGGCGTCTCGTCCGCGGGGGTCGGCCGAGGGCCGCGGACCGGGGTGGGCGGCCCTGCTGCTTCGTACCCCTGGCGCTTCTGGATGCTGGGCGAGTTGAGCGTCAGCCCCTATCGGGCGCACCCGGGGCACCGCCAACGGATGAGGGCGGAGGGCTGACCCCTCCGCCCTCCTGGAACACCCTCGGGTGCCGGGGCCGCTCTTCGGAGGCGGCGGCACCCGAAGGGGTTTCAGGCGAAGACCGAACGTGCGCCTTCGCTGTCCTTATCTGCGGCCACGCACACCCGGCCCCTGCGAGTTGAACACCTCAGGAAAGTCCGTAGGCCGGGCCGGCTTGCCCCCGCGCCTCCCAAGACGGCGTCTGGCGACACGGCGGCGGCCCGACCGAACAGAAAGCGATCAGTGATGACTCCGATCAGTCCCACTCCCGAACCGGATCCGCGCAGGTGGCGCGCGCTCGGGATCATCTGCCTGGTGCAGGTGATGCTGCTCCTTGATGTGACCGTGGTCAACGTCGCGCTGCCCCCCATCCAGCGCGATCTCGGCTTCACGACCACGGGCCTGGCATGGGTCGTCAACGGCTACACCGTCACCTACGGTGGGTTGCTGATGCTTGGCGGGCGCCTCGGTGATCTGCTCGGCCGCAGACGCCTCTTCCTGACCGGCTTGGCGATCTTCGCGCTGTCGTCGGCGAGCGCCGGAGTGGCCCAGCAAGCCGGTGTACTGATCGCCAGCCGCTTCGTACAGGGCGTCGGTGCGGCACTCGTCAGCCCGGCGGCCCTGTCCCTGGTGACGCTGCTGTTCACACAGCGGCAGGAAAGGGCACGGGCCATGGCCATCTGGAGCGGCCTGGCCGGAGCTGGTGTGGCCCTGGGAGTCGTGCTCTCGGGCGTCCTGACCACCATCGCCTCCTGGCGTTGGATATTCTTCGTCAATCTGCCCATCGCCGCCTTCGCGTTTTTCGCCACCTTCAAGCTCGTCTCCGAAAGCCGGGCCACCAAGCGCGGTCGGCCTGACGTGCTCGGCGCCATGACGGTCACCCTCGGTCTGCTCCTGGTCGTGTTCGGCCTCCTGGAGAAGGACAGCCACGCATGGCTCTCGTTCTCCGTCCTGGGCTGCGTCGGAATCGGTGTGCTCTGCTTGATCGGGTTCGTGCTGGTGGAGGCCCACGTCGCCCAGCCCCTGATGCCCCTCGCATTCCTGCGCTCACGTAACCGGAGCATCGCCAACCTCGTTCGTATCTGCTACTACGTCGGCTTCGCCACCCTCTTCTTCTCGCTGAGCCTGTATGTCCAGCGCATACTGCACTTTTCCGCGCTCGCGACCGGATTCGCCTTTGTACCGTTCGGGTTGGTCATTCTTTTCAGCGCCACCGTGATGGCACCGCGCATCCTTCCCCGGTTCGGTCTGCGGGCCCTGAACGGAGGTGGGCTTGCGGTCACCACGGTCGGCTACCTTCTCCTTGCCGGGCTGAGCAGCCACGGCACCTATGTGGCCGACGTGCTGCCCGGACTGATCCTCGTGCCGCTGGGAGGCGGCCTCGTCCTCGTCGGATCCACTGTCGCCGGAGTGGACGGCGCCACCGGTGAGGACGCGGGCATCGCCACCAGCATGAACAATGCGTCCATGCAGATCGGCAGTGCCATCGGTCTGGCTGCCCTGGTCTCACTGGGCACCGGCCACGCCGCCGTACTGCAGCGTGCGGGCGCCGACCCGGTGACCGCTGCCGCGCACGGTTACGGCTTCAGCTTCACCATCGCCGCCGGCACTACGGCCTTCGGCGCGTTCCTCGGCTTCGTCGGGATCCACCCGACGCCGAGCGAGACTCCGACGGTGAGGACCGACGCCAGGCAGCGCGTGGTCTGTGCCGCCAGCGGCCAAAGCGCGAGTCCGGGGCCGCGACGGGCCTGGCGGAATGGCGCTGCCGCCGCGTGTCAGGGGACACAGTGGGGCCACGCTCGAAGAGGCCGAGTGTGAACCACGTGTTCGTGCGGCGGCGGTACTCATGGCCCCACTCTTCTCGAACTGCCGCTCCGCATCGCCATCCCCCGCCCGGCCGCCCGGCAGGCGGGTCTCCACCAGGACGCACCGGGCGCGCACGACCAGTACTGCTCACATCACACGCACAGGCAGGACGACAGGCATGACCGCAAACGACCATCTCGACTACTTCAAACCACAACTCGTCGTCATCCCGTGTGGCAGCCGCAAACTGGGCTCGCCCGCACGCTCGGCAGACATCTACGTCGGCTCCTACCACCGAGCATGCCGCAAGGCGGCCGATGCACTGCAACCTGACCGGCTGCTCATCCTCTCGGCACGCCACGGGTTCCTCGACCTCGACGACGTCATCGAGCCGTACGACACGCCCCATGGCGCAGCCGAGGCAGTAACGAGCCAGGTCCTTCTGGAGCAGGCAACCGTGGGGGACATCCTGGGCCTCGACCCCGTGGTGGCCCTCGGCGGCGCACGACACATCAGCCTCGTGCGCTCAGTCTGGCCGCACATCCACACGCCGTTGGCCGGAGCACGCGGCATGGGTGAGCAAATGGCCCGGCTTGCAGCATTGCGCGAAGGACGGGACTACATCTGACACAACGCCACGTGCGGCGGCCGCACGGCGGGTCGGCCTGGCAGCGGCCTTCAGGCCGCACCAACATGGGCCAAGGCGGCACGAGGATCAACCTCGCCGCCCTGCGCCACGGCACGGACTCCTGGCACGCTCTGATGACGGCGTGCCGCTCTCCAGTACGCCACTCAAGACGCTCTGCACGTCGTCCGATGCGGGGAAGTCGTACACATCACTGAGGCGGCGCCCGACGATCTGCTCCGCGTCCTCGTGGGACATCGCTTGCGCGGCTGGGTTGCATGCCACGATCCGAAGCGCCGGATCCAGGACGCACAAGGCGATGGGTGCCTGCCTGAAGAGTGCTTCGAGCACTGCGGTGCCCATGCCGGGCACCGTGTCCTCGTCCGCCGCGGCCTGGAACACGGCCCATGCGACAGAGCCGTCCCTGCGGAGCAATGGCCGCACCCGCAGATCGGCGGCGACCGCGCGACCACTTCGGTGACACAACGCTGCCAGGCCCTGTCCCACAACGTGGCCAGAAGCCGCCGGGGGGCTCTGACCAGGCTTGTTGCGGGCCGTCCCACAACTTCGCCCGCGGAATGCCCCAGCAGTTCCTCCGCGTGGCAGCTCCACTCCACCACGACACCCCCGCCATCGATGACCATCAGCGGAGCATCGCTTGCCACGGCGACCACCTCCGCCACCCAGCTTGCCCAAGAGTGTCGGTTTTGGCAGTACCGGCGCCTCTGTCGCCCTGTTCAGTGGCCGGCGCTCTGGCCGCCGTCGACATGGAGGATCTCTCCGGTGACGAAGGGCGCGTTCTCCAGGTAGACGACCGCATCCACGATGTCACCGACCTCGCCCATCCGGCCGAGGGGGTGAAGGTCGGCAAGCGCCTCGTAGGAGTCGTCCGAGTGCATCGGCGTCTTGACGATGCCGAGGGCGACGGCGTTGCTGCGGACGCCTCGTTTGGCGTATTCGATGGCCAGGGCCTTGGTGGCGGACTGCAGGCCGCCCTTGGTCAGGGAGGCCAGCACCGAGGGAACCGCGGAATTGGCGTGGTCCACCAGACTGGTGGTGATCTGGACGACATGCCCGCCACCCACGCGGAGCATCTGCTCGACCGCGAGCTGCGTGATACGGAAGAACCCGCTCAGATTGACGCCCGTGACCGCGTCGTAGTCCTCCTGCGTGTACTCGGTGAACGGCTTGGCGACGAAGACACCGGCGTTGTTGACCAGCGTGTCGACACGTCCGAAACGCTCGAGCCCGGCCGCGATGACACGCTCGGCCGTGGCAGGGTCGGCGATGTCACCCCGAACGGCGAGAACGTTCGGATCCTCCGAGGCCGCAATGCCACGGGAGGTCGCGACAACGGCGTAACCGAGCTTGCTGTAGGCGTCCACCAGCCCCGCACCGATGCCCTGCGACGCACCGGTGACAACAGCGACCTTCTGGCCGGAAATACCCATGACTTTCCTCTCGGTCAGGACCGGCCACCACGTCGGCGTCGACCAATCACCCGCCGGGCAAACGGTCGAAAATTCCAAGGTGGTACCTAGCTCCGAGGCGTCGTTGCGGCGCATGCCTTCCTGAGGAGAAAGCGCACCCAAAACGCACCACCATGGACATAGTGTCCGAGAATCGCCGAGAGGGCGCCTGGAACGAGCATCTCGCTCCACGTGGCGCACTGTATGACTCATGCCAGACAGCCCCCGGGAGGCCGCCGGTGCGGGGAAACACCGTGAGCCGGCCCTTGCAGACATCAGCGCCGGGACAACGGCGATCAGCTCGGCCCTGAGCGTCCGCCGTGGGCCGGATCCGGGACGATACCCCCTGCACGGCGCCGCCGAGGCCGCCGAGAAGGCCGTGGTCGAGAAGATCGGCCTCGATGGGCCATCGCGAGGGATTTCCCGGGCGCGCCCTGAGTAAGGCGCTCAGGGCGCTGGGCACCCGCCCGACCGCCGAAGAGATGTCCGACCCGGGGCCAGAACCGGTCAGGAGCTGACGGCCGCCGTGTCCGTTCGGTGCGCGGAAAGCAGCGAGAGGCAGTCCTCCCACAGGGCCTTGAGGTGCCGGGTGTCGTTGTAGAGCTTGGCGAACAGCACCTGACCCTCGCGCTGGGCAACGATCGACCGGGCGGCCTGTCGGGTGTCGCCGACGGTGACCTCTCCGCCCTCTCGGGCTTCGATGATGACCTTCTCGACCATCTCCACCTGAGCGTCGAAGATCTGCTGCAGGCCTTCGCGGATGGGCTCGGTCTGGTTGCTCAGCTCCAGGGTG
The DNA here is from genome assembly GCF_055566975.1 of Streptomyces sp. NPDC027189. NCBI lineage: Bacteria > Bacillati > Actinomycetota > Actinomycetes > Kitasatosporales > Streptomycetaceae > Streptomyces > Streptomyces sp. NPDC027189. Next base: position 325,034 of record NZ_JBVHRI010000006.1, on the reverse strand, counting down.
AGGTTGCCGAACATGCAGCCGGAGACCGTCCCGCAGCTCTGCTGACCCGCGCGCAGGCCGGCCTCGGTCTCCTCGAACAGTCGGCGCAGCCGCGACAACGGTTCCGCGCCATCCTGCAGAACTCGGGCCCAGTCACCCACTGGACCTCCCAGTGCTCGTCGAGGACGGCCAGGGCAAGGGCCTCCTTCAACTCGAAGAAGTAGTAGAAGCTGCCCTTGGGCACACCGGCGGCCTTGCAGATCTCGGCGACGCCCAGCGCCGAGTAGCCACGCAGCTCGATGAGCGACTGCGCGGCGGTGAGGATCTCCTCCCTCGCATCAGGAGCAGGCGGACTACAACCTCAAGTACCTCACCGCTGCCGCGCTGATCGACGGCGAGGTGGGACCGCAGCAGCTGAGGGAGGACCGCATCCGCAGCGAGGACGTGCAGGACCTGCTGGCACGGGTCGAGGTCCGTGCCGATGACGTGCTGACCGCCGGCTATCCCGACACCACTCCGGTGCGGGTGCACGTCGATCTGCGCAGTGGTGCTCGACTGTCCCGCGAACAGTCCGACTTCGAGGGCGCCCGCACCCGGCCCCTGTCCTGGCGGCGGGAGGTCGAGAAGTTCCACTGGCTCAGTGAGCCCTACGCGGACCAGGCACTACGACAGGACATCGTCAGCCTCGTCGAGGAACTCGACACGCACCCCGTGGCCGAGTTGACGGCGCTGCTCGCACGAGCGAGCCCCACACCCGTTCGCCCCGCTCGCGCCGGTTCGTCCGAGCCGCGCTGCTCCACCGACCTGCTCCGACCGCCCGATGACCGGTGGCCGACGACAAGAGAGGACGGCAAACGCACCATGAGCACCTTCACCGGGATCACCCACATCGCCATCGTGGTACGGGACATGACCGCCAGCACCGACTGGTACCGGCGCGCGCTCGGATTCGAGCCGTCGGCGGGGTGAGTCCCGGGCCGGTCGACGTGGGGCATCCCCGGCAGATCATGCGTCACGCCGACAGCGGGCTCGTCCTGGCCGTCCACGAGCCGGTGCGACGCAGCGGCGACAGTTCGACCCGTCCCGCATCGGGCTCGACCATTTCTCCCTCGCCGTTCCCGACCGACCCGCGCTGGACAGCTGGGCTCGACGCCTGGACGACCTCGGGGTTCCACATTCGCCTATACGGGACGCCGTATCTCCGCGGCCGACCCGGACGGCATCGCCTGGGAGTTGTGGGCCGCCAAGCCGAGGCACTGAGCAGGCCACGCCAGTCAGCGAGAGCACGGCGCACTCACTTGAGGAGCTCAAGCAGCCGATCTGCCAGAACCGCAGCCGAATGAGGGTTCTGGCCGGTGATGAGGTTGCGGTCCTCCACCATGTACGGCTCCCAGATCGGACCACGGCTGAAGTCGACGCCGACCTTTTCCTTCAACTCCGTCTCCAGCAGCCACGGTGCCCTGGAGGCGAGCCCGACACCTTCCTCCTCCTCATCGGTGAAACACGTGACCCTGTACCCCTTGAACGGCGACTCACCGTGGATCCTGGTGGCGAGGATCGCAGAGGGGGCATGGCACACGATCGCGAGTGGCCTGCCCGAGGCGAGTTGCGCCGTCAGCAGCCGGCCGACGTCGGCGTCGAACGCCAAGTCCGACATCGGGCCGTGGCCGCCAGGCAGGTACACCGCGTCGTAGTCCTCAAGACGGACGTCCGACAGCTTCAGGGGCCGCCGCATCACCTCCGCAGAGCGGATGATGGCCTCCAGTTCGAGGGCCCCCTCCTCACCACCCGCCATCGACGGACGCAAGCTCATCATGTCGACGGTCGGGGTCACGCCGCCGGGTGTCGCCACCACGACCTCATGACCGGCTTCCGTGATCTTCTTGTACGGCACAGCGAACTCCTCAGCCCAATAGCCGGTCGCATATCTGGTGCCGTCCTTGAGAACCCAGTACGTCGCCCCACTCACTATGAAGAGGACTTTCGCCATCACACTCCACCTCCTCACCCCCCGGCCGGCCCGTTGCGGAATTCGACTGTTTCCCAGCCTAGGCGAGCACATGTCCAGACGCATGCGAACAGCTTCTCCACGGCCCATCTCCAGCACCCCAGCCCGAACTCCGAGCAGCGTGTCTCCGAGAACCACCAGGCGGGTTGGCCTCAACTCTGGATTATTCGGCCCGAATTCGAAGAACCGGCATCCCGAGTACACCCATGACCTCCGAAATCGGCCGTGGAGTCGAGCGCTCCAAAGTCCATGCCCTTCGGCACATTTGGGAATCGGGAAGCAGAACCCGAGCCCGCGGCAGACCAGACCGGGACTTCACCGATGCCCGGCTGACCGGCCCGCACACCTTCCAGACGGATCCTGACAGCCCTCAATACGATGAGCGCAGCCAGGCACGACCGGATCCCGCCCGCCTCGACGCGCCGTCTGCCGCGCCCCAGAGGCGATGCATGCTTGGGGAGCCGGCCGCGGCCGCCCACCCGTTCGTGTACGGGTGCGGGCAACGCGTCGGCCTGGAGCAACCGCACTCCTTGAAGAACGACCCCATCCCACGAGCGAGCTGTCGAGCCATGCACCAAGCCTTCCGAGCGGGCGCCGGGCGGCACAGCAGGCCCCTTGCGGCAGCCGCGGCCTCGGTCAAGCCAGGTCCTCGCCCGCGGCGGCGATGTCCGTCAAGCCACCGCCTCGCCCGCCGTGGCGATGTCCGTCACCTCGGCGGCGGGTACCGCGTCGCCCGTCCCGGGCTTGCTGAACTGCGTCCGGTGGAGCTCCGCGTACCGCCCGTCGGCCGCCAGCAGTTCCTCGTGCGTACCCCGCTCCACGATCAGCCCCGCCTCGACGACGAGGATCACGTCGGCGGCCCGCACGGTCGACAGGCGGTGCGCGATCACCACGGCCGTGCGGCCCTCCAGCGCTTCGGTGAGCGCCTCCTGGACGGCCGCCTCCGAGGTGTTGTCGAGGTGGGCGGTGGCCTCGTCGAGGATGACGACGCGCTGACGGGCGAGCAGCAGCCGGGCGATGGTCATGCGCTGGCGCTCACCGCCGGAGAGCCGGTAGCCGCGCTCGCCGACCACGGTGTCGAGGCCGTCGGGCAGGGAGCGTACGAGGTCTTCGAGGCGGGCGCGGCGCAGTACGTCCCACAGCTCGTCCTCGGTCGCGGACGGACGGGCAAGGAGCAGGTTCGCCCGTACCGAGTCGTGGAACAGGTGCCCGTCCTGGGTGACCATGCCGAGGGTCTCGCGCATCGAATCGGCGCTCAGTTCACGGACGTCGACACCGCCGATGCGTACGGCGCCCTCGTCGGTGTCGTACAGCCGCGGCAGCAGCTGCGCGATGGTCGACTTGCCGGCACCGGAGGAGCCGACGAGCGCGACGGTCTGGCCGGGTTCGGCGCGGAAGGAGACACCGCGCAGGACTTCCGAGCCACCACGGGTGTCCAGGGCGGCAACCTCCTCCAGGGAGGCCAGGGAGACCTTGTCGGCGGAGGGGTAGGCGAAGCGGACATCCTCGAACTCCACGGCCGCCGGTCCCTCCGGCACCTTCCTCGCGTCCGGTTTCTCCTCGATGAGCGGCTTCAGGTCCAGCACCTCGAAGACGCGCTCGAAGCTCACGAGGGCGCTCATGACCTCGACTCGCGCCCCGGCGAGCGACGTGAGCGGCGCGTACAGGCGGGTCAGCAGCAGGGCCAGTGAGACGACGGCGCCCGGCTCCAGGGTGCCGCGCAGCGCGAACCAGCCACCGAGCCCGTACACGAGGGCGAGCGCCAGGGCCGACACCAGCGTCAGGGCCGTGATAAACGCCGACTGCGCCATCGCGGTGCGGACACCGATGTCCCGCACCCGCCGAGCGCGCTCCGCGAACTCGGCGGACTCGTCCTCGGGCCGCCCGAAGAGCTTCACCAAGGTGGCGCCGGGTGCCGAGAAGCGCTCGGTCATCCGGGTGCCCATCGAGGCGTTGAGGTTGGCCGCCTCCCGCTGGAGCTTGGCCATCCGGCTGCCCATCCGCCGGGCGGGGATCACGAACACCGGCAGCAGCACCAGCGCGAGCAGCGTGATCTGCCAGGACAGGGTGAGCATCACGGCGAGGGTGAGCAGCAGCGTCACCACGTTGCTGACGACTCCGGACAGCGTGTTGCTGAAGGCGCGTTGGGCGCCGATGACGTCGTTGTTGAGTCGGCTGACGAGCGCGCCCGTACGTGTACGTGTGAAGAACGCGACCGGCATGCGCTGCACATGATCGAACACAGCCGTCCGCAGATCGAGGATGAGTCCCTCGCCGAGCGTCGACGAAAGCCAGCGGCCGAGTATCCCGAGCGCCGCCTCGGCGAGCGCGATGACGGCGATGAGCACGGCAAGGCGGATGACGGTGCTCTCGTCGCCGCCGGACACGATCGCGTCCACGACGCGCCCCGCGAGCACCGGCGTCGCGACGGCCAGCAGCGCGGTCACCACGCTGAGCACCACGAACTGCCCGATGCGGCGGCGGTGCGGGCGGGCGAAGGCGGCGATGCGGCGCAGGGTCGCGCGGGCGAAGGGTCGGCGCTCCTGCTGCGCGGTCATGACGCTGTGCAGCTGTGTCCAGGCTGTGGTCTCCATGCTCATGAAGGAGACACTAGGACCTCAAGCAAAGTTGGGGTCAACCGTCCGGCGACACCTCCCTCCCCTTACCCGGCGTGTCAGCCGCCGTCTCCACGCCCGCAACCCCACGTTGGTGCGGTGTGGAAAGCCTCTCCCGATGTGACAGCGGTACGCCTCCCCCAGGGACTCCCCCGACGCCTGCCTCTCCGGTCTGCCGTCCGGCCGGTCCTGTGCCTGCTCCCGCTCGCTCTGGTCCTCGTGGTCGCGGTGCGCCACCGGTCCGTGCTCATCGAGGGCTTCGGCCATCTGAGATCGGCGGAGTGGCCCTGGCTGCTGGTTGCGGCCGGCGCGACCTGTCTGACCTGGGTCGCGGCGGCCTTCACCCGACAGGGCGCGGTCATGGAGCGGCTGCCCCCGCATCGGCTGCTCGCCACCCAGTTCGCGGCAGGCGCCGCCAACCATCTGCTGCCCACGGGACTGGGCGCCGGCGCGGTCAATCTGCGGTTCATGACCGTGTGCGGCGTGCCGCTCTCCCGCTCGTCGGCCGCGCTCGCGCTGTACCTGCTGGCGGAATCGATCACGCGGGTGGGTCTGCTGTTCGGCCTGCTGATCGCGTTCCCGGGGGCACTGCGGATCGGCACGCTCCTGCCGGACGGGGCGATCGGCCCTCTCCTGCTCGGCCTCGGCGTGGCGCTGGTCGCGGCGGTGACGGTTCTTCTCCTTGTACGACGGCTGCGTGCGGCCGTCTTCTCCTTCCTCTCCACCGCGCTCGGCGAGGCGCGCTCGGTGCACACCCGGCCGACCCGGGCCCTCGCCCTGTGGGGCGGATCGCTCGCCTTCCCTCTGCTCCAGGCGGCCGGACTGGCCGCGGTGGGGCAGGCGCTGGGGCTGCCGGTGTCGCCCGCCCACATGATGGTCGCGTACCTGGCAGCGACGGTCGCGGTCGCGCTGGTGCCGACGCCGGGCGGGATCGGTTCGGTGGAGGCCGCGCTGGTCGTCGCACTGGTCGCGGCGGGCGGTCCGGTGGCCGTGGCGACGGGGGTGGTGCTGGCGTACCGGATCATCACGGTGTGGGTGCCGCTGCTGCCGGGGGCCCTGACGCTCGGGGCGCTGGTCCGCTGGAAGGTCATCTGAGGCCGACTCCGGATGCGCGGCCCACCCCGGGCGACCCCGGCTGTCGCATCCCGGGGCGCCCTCTCCCGTACCGAGGAGCGCCTGGTGGAGACGACCAACGGCTGCACGGCCGCATCTGCTGCACGCTCAGCGACGAGGCATCTCCTCGATGGCGGTGTCCGACGACCCGTTCCCGGCGTGGACCGTCCATGCCACCGGCGGCTGCGATACCGAGGGGTAACCTCGGCGTACACCGTCGGAGAAGGGACAGCACGATGCCGGTCCGGATCGAACGCCAGGGTTACGTCACCACGGTCGTCCTCTCCCGCCCCGAGGCCCGTAACGCGGTGGACGGGCCGACGGCCGCCGAACTCGCCGACGCCTTCAGGGAGTTCGAGGCGGACGATGCCGCGCGGGTCGCGGTGCTGTGGGGCGAGGGCGGCACGTTCTGCGCGGGCGCGGACCTCAAGGCGATCGGCACCGAACGCGGCAACCAGGTCACCGAGGGCGGCGACGGACCGATGGGCCCCACCCGGCTGCGCCTGACCAAGCCGGTCATCGCGGCGGTCGCGGGGCACGCCGTGGCCGGCGGCCTGGAACTGGCCCTCTGGTGCGATCTGCGGGTCGCCGAAGAGGACGCCGTCTTCGGGGTCTTCTGTCGCCGCTGGGGTGTGCCGCTCATCGACGGCGGCACGGTCCGGCTCCCCCGTCTCATCGGCACCAGCCGTGCGATGGACATGATCCTCACCGGCCGCCCGGTCCCCGCTCCCGAGGCGTACGAGATGGGGCTCGCCAACCGCCTCGTCCCCGTCGGCCGCGCCCGCGCGGAGGCGGAGCGCCTGGCCGCCGAGATCGCCGAGTTCCCCCAGTCCTGTCTGCGCAGCGACCGTGCCTCCGTCCTCGACCAGGAGGGCCTGGTCGAGAAGGTGGCCATGCGCACCGAACTCCGGTACGGCATGGACGTGCTGGCCGAGAGCCTGGAAGGCGCCGCCCGCTTCGCGTCGGGTGCCGGTCGGCACGGTTCGTTCAGCGAGCTGTGACGCGGACGGGACCTGCGGCCGGATCGATGGAACCGGCCCAGCGTCCGTCGAGGCACACGGGTCGATTCGGTACGGCAGTGGTGAGGAGGCGTTGTCGGTGCAGGACCCGGTCGTCCTGCGTGACGGTCAGCACCGGCCGGGCGAGGAACTCCGCTGTGCGGAGCACGAATGGGCCGTACGTCATCGCGGGCGCGAGCCGCTTCGGGGCGACCCGGCGCAAAGGCCGAGGAGCGCGCGGGGCGACCACTCCACCAGTTCCAGGTCGAGGAGTTGAGTGCGCCCTGCCGTGGCGGCGTCGGTGACATACGCGCCGGTGAGCCGGTGCACGAGCCAGGCGTCGGAGTTGGTGACGACTCCGTCGCGGGTGAGGTGCCGGCGTATCCAGGCCATCTTGGGTGCGGCGAAGTAGGGGTCCAGGGGCAGGCCGGTCAGATGCCGCAACTCCTCGGCATGCGGGGCGAGTTCGGCACACACGCTCTCCGCCCGCCGGTCCTGCCACACGAGCGCGTCGGTCAGCGGCTCGCCCGTCGACCGGTCCCAGGCGAGAACCGTCTCACCCTGGTTGGCGAGCCCGACGGCCGCGACGGGCTCCGCCGCCTCCGCGAGCGCCCGGCGCCCGGCGGCGACGACGGACTCGTACAACTCGACCGGATCGACCTCGACCAGTCCGCCCGGCAGATGGCGGGGGCGTACGGGAGCGTGGGCGGCACCGATCACGCCCCGCTCGGGACAGATCACCAGGGCCTTGGTGCCGGACGTCCCCTGGTCGATCGCCAGCACCGAACCCGTCATGGCCCTCCCCTGTGATCACCGCGTGCCAGCCTGCTTCAGGGCGTGCCCGGCCGTCAATGGCAGGTCTCCGCAGGCCTGGTGACGGGCGGGCAGCCGTATGCGGCAGGATGAGCGGTCGCCCCGGACTGCGAACACCCGTCCGGGCGTGATCGCGCATTCCCGGATTCGAGCAGGTGGCAAGTGACGACACAGCACTTTCGGCCCACGGGCCTTCTCACCGGTCAGATGGGAGGTCACCAGTGAAGCGCTCCCTCACCCTGGACGACCTGATGGTCGCCGGAATCGCCGTCGCCGCCGGCCTTCTGGCGGCGTTCCTGCTGCGCATACTGCTGCGCTGGCTGGGCAAGCACGCGGACCGCACCCGTTGGAGCGGCGACGACGTCATCGTGGACGCCCTACGGACCGTGGTGCCGTGGGCGGCGATCGTGGGCGGCGCGGCTACCGCGGGAGCGGCGCTGCCCCTCACAAAGACGGTCCAACGCCACGTCAACCAGAGCCTGACCGTACTGCTCATCCTCGTCGTGACGGTGACGGCGGCCCGGCTGGTCGCCGGCCTGGTGCGGACGGTCACCCAGTCCCGCTCCGGGGTCGCCGGCTCTGCCACGATCTTCGTCAACATCACCCGGGTCGTGGTCCTGGCGATCGGCGGCCTGGTGGTACTGCAGACGCTGGGCATCTCCATAGCCCCGCTGCTCACCGCCCTGGGCGTCGGCGGTCTCGCCGTCGCGCTCGCCCTCCAGGACACCCTCGCCAACCTCTTCGCGGGCATCCACATCCTCGCCTCGAAGACCGTCCAGCCCGGCGACTACATCCGGCTGAGCAGCGGCGAGGAGGGCTACGTCGTCGACATCAACTGGCGCCAGACGACCGTCCGTCAGCTCTCCAACAACCTGGTCATCATCCCCAACGGCCAGCTGGCAGGGACGAACATGACCAACTACAACCGCCCGGAGCAGGAGCTGACCATCCTGGTCCAGGTGGGCGTCGCCTACGACAGCGACCTGGAGCACGTCGAGCGGGTGACGACCGAGGTCATCGCGGAAGTGATGCACGACATCACCGGCGCCCTCCCGGACCACGAGCCCGCCATCCGCTTCCACACCTTCGGGGACTCCCGTATCGGTTTCACCGTGATCCTCGGCGTGGGCGAGTTCAGCGACCAGTACCGGATCAAGCACGAGTTCATCAAGCGCCTGCACAAGCGCTACCGGGAGGAGGGCATCCGGATTCCGTCACCTGCGCGGACGGTGGCCCTGCAGCCGGGTGGAGCGGAGCTCCTGGAGTCGGGCATCCCCCAACAGCGCGACGCCACGACACGGGCGTAGAGCCGGGCGAAGCGAGTCCGCCCGGCTCCCTGCTCCATATCGTCAGAGGGTGGCGGTCGAGTCGGGGTAGTGGCCGGGCTCGCGGTGGCGGGGCGTTACCAGGCCCGGGGTCACCGGGGTGACCGTCCAGTCGGGGTGGTTCGGCATGCGCGGTGTCTTCGTGCCGTACAGCCAGTCCTTCAGGAAGCCGGACTGGTCCTGGCCGGAGATCTCGGAGGCGACCGCGATGTAGTCCTCGGTGGTCGCCGCGGAGTTGCGGTGGCGCTCCAGGAAGGTGCGCTCGATGAGGTTGAAGACGTCCTCGCCGACCACCTCGCGCAGCGCGTAAAGGACCAGGACGCCGCCCAGGTACCTCTGGCTGTCGAAGAGGTTGGCGGCGTTCGGCGCGGCGACCGGGCCGGAGGACTGCCGCCACAGGTCGCCCTTGGCGTAGGTGTCCTTCATGCGGGCTTCCATGCTGGTGAGGCCGAGCGAGTCGGCCCAGCCCCGCTCGTAGCGGTAGAGCAGTCCGTAGAAGTCCGCGTGACCCTCGTTCAGCCACAGGTCGGCCCAGGTGCCGGGGCTGACGCTGTTGCCGAACCAGGAGTGGACCAGCTCGTGCATCATGTGCGAGCCGATCTTCTTCTCCTCCTGGAGCAGGAAGTTCGGCTTGTAGAGCGTCAGGGTCTGCGTCTCCAGGCCCGTGAAGTCGAAGGCGTTCGGGGCGTCGGAGTTGCACGGCAGCAGGCCGTACGTCTCGAAGGGGAAGGCGCCGAGCCGCTGCTCCAGCCACTCCAGCAGCCCGGGGGTCAGGGCGAGCGCGGGTTCGAGGGCGCCGGCCCGCGCGCTGGGGACGACGTCGCGCAGCCCCAGTCCGTTCGGCCCCTGACGTTCCTTGACCGTGTAGTCGCCGACTGTTATCTGCACCAACTCGGTGGCTATCGGGAATCGGGAACGGTAGGTGTACGCGGTCCGGTCGCCGTCCCGGCTCTCCGTGCGGACCAGGGTGCCGCTCGCGACACCGCGCAGGCCGTTGGGGACGGTGATGCGGAAGCTGAAGGCCGCCTTGTCCGTGGGATGGTCGTTGCACGGGAAGACGGTGTGTGCGGAGTTCGGCTGCGGGCACACCGCGAATCCGTCGGGGGTGGGGACCCATGCGGTGTGGGCGAGCGCCTTGCTCGGGTCGGCGGCGTAGTCGACGCAGACCGTGACCCGGGCCCGGTCGGGCAGGATGCGGTCGGGCGTGACGCGCAGCTTTTCGTCCACCTGGTCGAAGGTGGCCGGGCGTCCGCCGACACGCACGGCTCGGATGTCCAGGCCGAGTGCGTCGAGCGAGAAGCGGGAGAGGTCCTGGGTCGCGCACAGCGTCAGGGTCGCGGTGGCGTCGACCAGGCGGGTCGTCGCGTCGTACGAGAAATCGAGGTGGTAGGCGGCCACCCGGTAGCCGTCGTTGCCGAGGGCGGGGAAGACGGGGTCTCCGAGGGTCTCCGCGCCCGGGGCGCCCTCGCCTCGTAAGGCCCGGGTCTGCGCATACGCCGCGGGTGCCGCGGCGAGCGCGGCGGCCGTGCCGATCAAGGCGGCCGCGGGGGCCGTCACTCTGGTGCGATATCTCATGGTTCGCTTTCGTTCGGACGGCCGGGGCCGGCGGCCCTGCCGTCGGATCGGGTGGGTGATCTACTTGAGGTACGCAAGAGCGAGCGGTGCGGTTGCCCGCGGCGCACCACTTCCCGCTTTCACATGGGCTTCCGCTTTTCACTGGCGCCTCGGCCGCCCTGATCGGCCGCGGCCTGAGGGTGCCGCCCGCTCGACCCGGCGCGGACCCCTGTCGAGTCGGGGTCGCTCACGAGATATCTTGATGTCGAGCAATGTTGCAGACGTGGAGCGGAGCACCCGGTGACTGACTCGACCATCATTTACACGCACACTGACGAGGCCCCGGCCCTGGCGACCTATTCGTTCCTGCCGGTGGTCCAGGCGTACGCCTCGCAGGCGGGTGTCACTGTGGAGACCCGTGACATCTCGCTGGCCGGGCGCATCATCGCCCTCTTCCCCGAGTTCCTCCAGGAGGGCCAGCGCATCGCGGACGCCCTTCACGAGCTCGGAGAGCTGGCGAAGACGCCCGAGGCGAACATCATCAAGCTGCCGAACGTCTCGGCCTCGGTCCCGCAGCTGAAGGCCGCGATCACCGAGCTGCAGGGGCAGGGCTACGCGCTTCCGGACTACCCGGACGAGCCGAAGTCGGACGAGGAGCGCGACATCCGCGCCCGGTACGACAAGGTCAAGGGCTCCGCCGTGAACCCGGTGCTGCGTGAGGGCAACTCCGACCGCCGCGCCCCCGCGTCGGTCAAGAACTACGCCAAGACCCACCCGCACCGCATGGGCAAGTGGTCGTCCGAGTCGAAGACGAACGTCGCCACCATGGGCGTCGACGACTTCCGCTCCACCGAGAAGTCCGCGGTGATCGCCGAGGCGGGCTCGCTCCGTATCGAGCTGACCGGCGACGACGGTTCCACCACCGTGCTGCGCGAGTCCGTACCCGTCCTCGCGGGCGAGGTCGTGGACGCGTCCGTCATGCACGTCGCGCCGCTGCGCGAGTTCCTCACGGCGCAGATCGCCCGCGCCAAGGCCGAGGGCGTGCTGTTCTCGGTGCACCTCAAGGCCACGATGATGAAGGTCTCCGACCCGATCATCTTCGGCCACGTCGTGCGCGCCTTCTTCCCGAAGACGTTCGCGAAGTACGGCGAGGTGCTCGCCGGTGCCGGTCTGACCCCGAACGACGGTCTCGGCGGCATCTTCAAGGGCCTGGAGGCGCTGCCCGAGGGCGCCGAGATCAAGGCGTCCTTCGACGCCGAGCTGGCCGAGGGCCCGGAGCTGGCCATGGTCGACTCCGACAAGGGCATCACCAACCTGCACGTCCCGTCCGACGTCATCGTCGACGCCTCCATGCCGGCGATGATCCGCACCTCCGGCCACATGTGGGGCCCGGACGGCCAGGAGGCCGACACCCTCGCCGTCCTGCCGGACAGCAGCTACTCCGGTGTCTACCAGGTCGCCATCGACGACTGCCGCGCCAACGGCGCCTTCGACCCGGCGACGATGGGCTCGGTCCCGAACGTCGGTCTGATGGCGCAGAAGGCCGAGGAGTACGGCAGCCACGACAAGACCTTCGAGATCCCGACCACCGGTACGGTCCGCCTCGTCGACGAGGCCGGCAATGTCGTCCTGGAGCAGGTCGTCTCCGCCGGCGACATCTTCCGCGCCTGTCAGACCAAGGACGCCCCGATCAAGGACTGGGTGAAGCTGGCCGTCAGCCGCGCCCGCGCGACCGGCGACCCGGCCGTGTTCTGGCTGGACGAGGACCGCGCGCACGACGCCGTCCTCATCGAGAAGGTCAAGCAGTACCTGCCGGAGCACGACACCGAGGGCCTGGACATCCGCATCCTGTCCCCGGTCGAGGCGACCAAGCTCTCCGTGGAGCGCATCCGCCGCGGCGAGAACACCATCTCCGTCACCGGCAACGTGCTGCGCGACTACCTGACCGACCTGTTCCCGATCCTGGAGCTGGGGACCAGCGCCAAGATGCTGTCGGTCGTCCCGCTGATGGCGGGCGGCGGCCTCTTCGAGACGGGCGCCGGCGGCTCCGCGCCGAAGCACGTGCAGCAGCTGGTCAAGGAGAACTACCTGCGCTGGGACAGCCTGGGCGAGTTCCTCGCGCTGGCGTCCAGCTTCGAGCACCTCGCGACGACCACGGGCAACGCGCGCGCCCAGGTCCTCGCCGACACCCTCGACCGCGCGACGGCGACCTTCCTCAACGAGGACAAGTCGCCGACACGCCGCGTCGGCGGCATCGACAACCGCGGCAGCCACTTCTACCTGTCCCTGTACTGGGCGCAGGAGCTGGCGGGGCAGAGCGACGACGCGGACCTCGCCAAGACGTTCGCTCCGCTCGCCGAGACGCTCGCCGCGCAGGAGCAGACGATCGTCGGCGAGCTCATCGCCGTCCAGGGCTCCCCGGCCGACATCGGCGGCTACTACCAGCCCGACCCGGCCAAGGCCGCGGCGGTCATGCGCCCGTCGACGACCTGGAACCAGGCGCTGGCGACCCTCGCCTGACATACGCACCACCCCGCGGACCCCGGTCCGTGACGGTGCCGCCCCGGCCGGATCCTCCGGTCGGGGCGGTTGCGTATGACGGGTACTCGGTCGGCCTCATGTCTCCAACCGTGTGCGCCGCATGACACGGGAGTCACACCCGTCCGGCATGCGGGCCCGGAGTCCGACGCAAGCCCTGCGCTCGTACGAACCGACCTTCTTGCACGGTCGGTTGCAGACCGAGGACGAGGTCCGTCAGATCGGGCGGATGTTCTCTGCCTGCAGACCCTTCTGGCCCTGGACGACGTCGAACTCGACCTTCTGGCCCTCCTGAAGCTCCCTGAAGCCCGATGCGCTGATGTTGGAGTAGTGGGCGAATACGTCAGGGCCGCCCTCGTCCTGGGCGATGAATCCGAATCCCTTCTCGGCGTTGAACCACTTCACGGTGCCTGTAGCCATGATCGTCTCTCTTTTCACTCGAAGCGGTGCCGACGACTCGGCCTGTGGCCGCTCCGGGGGTGCTCACGCGATGCATACCACTCGGCGGCCCGTTTTCTCACCGCGTCACCGCCCTGGCTCTGGCTCTGTGACGGGGGCTGCCCACCTGGGTGATCAGCGGTGGCGAGCCGGAACTCCCGCTCATAGCTTCGGCCTATGACCAAACGACAGATGGCCTACCTCGCTTGCATCGCGGCTGTCGTGGCGTCGGGACTGGGTTGCGCCCCGCCGGCCCACAGCCTGACGGTGCACCGGGTCAGCGCCGGCGAATCGATCCAGAAGGCTGTGAACGCCGCCAGACCGGGGGACACCATCGTCCTGTCCCCCGGCACCTACCACGAGAGCGTCAGCATCACCGTGTCGAACCTGACGCTGCGGGGCTCCGACGCCCAGTCCACCGTCATCGTGCCCGGCCCCGCCTCCGCCGACAGCGCATGTGCCAAGGCCGGCAACGGCATCTGCGTGACCGGGACCGACAGCAAGCGCGTCGCGGGCGTCACCGTACGCTCACTGACCCTCAGAGGCTTTGCCAAGCAGGGCCTGTGGGCATCGGGGACCGATCGGCTGACCGTGCGGAACGTGACCTCCGAGAAGAACGGTCAGTGGGGCATCGCCCAGGAGAAGTCGGTCCGCGGCGTGTTCCGCTACAACACCGCCCAGAACAACGGCGACGCGGGCCTGTTCCTGTCCAACACGGTCAACACCGAGGAGGGCGCCCGCGACACCAAGGGAGCGGTGGTCAGTCACAACCATCTGGTCGGCAACCGGATCGGCGTCACGGTGCGGCGGCTGCGGAACCTGACCGTCGATCACAACGAAGCGACCGGCAACTGCACCGCGGTGTTCGTCGTGGGCGACGAGAACAAGCCGGCCGTCGGGGCCCTGAACGTGCACCACAACTACATCCACGCCAATAACAAGAACTGTCCCAAGACCGCCCGGCTGCCCTTCCTGCAGGGCTCGGGGATCGTCCTTACCGGCGCCGAGGACACGCGGGTGACGGACAACCGGGTCGAGGACAACGTGGGCACCTCCCCGCTGTCGGGCGGCATCGTGCTGTTCAAGAGCTTCGTGGGCGCCCACAACCAGCGCAACGAGATCCGCGACAACGTGGTGATGCGCAACGGCACGGCCGATCTGGCCAACAGGGACACCGGCGACGGCAACACCTTCCACGGCAACACATGCGCGGTCTCCGAGCCCGCCGGAATGTGCTGACCGGTCCGCTTCCCACCCCACTTACAGCACGACAGCAGAAGCGAGGCAACAGATGACGACGGTTGATCCGGCTCCCCCGCCGCCCATGCGGCTGCGCGAGCTCGTTTTCGGGGCGGCGTGCGCCGCCGCCGTACGCGCGGCCGCCCGCCTGGGTGTGGCCGACGCCCTGGAAGAAACGCCCATGAGCGTGGAGGACCTGGCGGCAGCGGTGAAGGCCCAGCCGCGGACACTGCGTCGGCTGCTGCGCGCGCTGTCCTGCCAGGGCGTCTTCATGGAGCACCCCGACGGCACCTTCGCGCACACGGAGATGTCCCGGCTGCTGCGCGAGGACGATCCGCACAGCCTGCGGTACATCGCGCTGTGGTGCACCGAGCCGTGGACGTGGAACGTCTGGCCCAAGCTCGACGAGGCGGTGCGCTCCGGCCGGAACGTCTTCGAGGACGTGTACGACAGGGAGTTCTTCGAGTATCTCAACGAAGAGGCACCCGAGTCGGCGTACGTCTTCAACCGGGCCATGACGACGTCCAGCGAGCAGTCGGCGCGGGACGTCGCCAACCTGCTCGACCTGCGCAACGTGTCCTCGGTCGCGGACATCGGCGGCGGTCAGGGGCAGGTCGTCGCCAGTCTGCTGGAGAAGCACCCCACGATGCACGGCACGTTGCTCGACCTGCCGGGTGTGGTGGAGAACGCCGATCCGCGGCTGCGGAGCGGCGGTTCGCTGGCCGATCGCGTGCGCATCGTGGCCGGGGACTGCCGCGAGGACATCCCGGTCCAGGCGGATGTGTACATCATCAAGAACATCCTGGAGTGGGACGACGAGAGCACCCGCAGGGCGCTGGCGAACGTCCGGAAGGCGGCGCGGCCCGGTGCCCGCGTCATCGTCATCGAGAACCTCGTGGACGACACCCCGTCGATGAAGTTCACGACGTCCATGGATCTGCTGCTGCTCCTCAACGTCGGCGGCGCGAAGCACACGCAGAAGAGCATGGTCGAGCGGCTGACGGACGCCGGGCTGGTCATCGGCGAGATCCGCCCGGTCAACGCGTACCTCCACGCCTTCGAGTGCACCATCCCCAGCTGAGCTTCGCTCTCCCCCCGGCGAAAACCCAGGAAACCCGAGGCCGCCGGTTCCGCGTCTGTCGCGGAGCCGGCGGCCTCGGGTTCTTCTCTCGGACGTCCGCTCAGGAAGCGGCGTCCCGCTCCCAGCGGTAGAAGCAGTGCGCCATGGCGTCCTTGGGGCTGCGCCACGTCTGCGGGTCGTACGCGCTGACGTACGCCGACAGTTGCTCGCTGATGCTCCGGAACTCGGGGTGTCCGGCCACCTTCGCGATGGCGGGCGCGGGGTCCTGGTCGGCTTCGATCAGGTGCATGTACACATCGCCGAACTGGAAGAGGCTGCGCCGGTTGACGCCGATCAGGTGCGGGAGTTCGCCGCGGTCGGATGCGGCGAAGACGTCGGCGATCGCCGGCGCCGAATCCGGCGCCATCCGGGCGACGATCAGGGCGTGGTGCATCGAGTGTCCTTTCTGGGCCGGGGATCAGTTGGGAAGAACCGGAGCGGCCTGACGGTCGCGGGCGGCCTGCTCGATCCGGTCCCGGATGAGGGCCATCTGGACGCGCGAGTTGCGGTTGATGTTGTCCGTCATCCAGGCGTCGTCGACCGGGGCCTCGGGCTTCATCGCGAAGTCCTGCACCCAGCGCATGTGGGTGCCCTGCGGGGTCTCCTTGTACTCCCACAGGATGTTCATGTGGGCGAAGGGGCCGGTTTCGACGCGGCGGGCCCGGACGGTGCGCTTGGCGTGGTCCATGGTCCGTTCCGAGACCCAGCTCCAGACCTTCCCGTTCTCGTCCGGGTGCATGGTCAGGCGGAAGGTCGTCGTGTCGCCGTCGCGGGAGAGCACCTCCAGGGACGCGTATTCGCTGAAGAGCTGGGGCCAGTTCTCGATGTCGTTGGTCATGTCCCAGACGAGGTCGAGAGGGGCGTCGACGGTGATGCTGTTCTCGGTGTGTCCTACCACTTCAGGCTCCAGCCTTGAGGGTCGTGTTGACGAGGTCGAGGAATTCACGGGGGGTCTTGCAGCGCTCCGCGTCGGGGGGCAGCGGCTTGCTGTACCGGTTCTCCAGCTCGCCGACGATGCCGAGCAGGCCGAGCGAGTCGAGGCCGAGGGTGCCGAAGGGCGAGTCCGACGAGTGCGCGAGGTCCTTGGGATCGACGGTGACGCCGGCCGCCTTCTTCATCAGCTTGGCCAGTTCGTCGACAGTCACTTCGATGATCATGCTGTTCTCCTTCCCGCCCGGTCCTACCGGGCGGAGTCGCCGCCACGGCGCACGACCAGCGCCGCGTTGGAGCCCATCAGTCCCCTGCTGAGGACCAGGGCCGTGTGCAGTTCGGCGGGGCGAGCGCGAGACATCACCAGGTCGAGGTCGTGGCAGATGTCGAACACGTTCGGAGTGGGGGGTACTTGGCCGTGTTCCATGGCGAGCACCGCGGCCGCGGTGTCCAGCACGGGTGCCGCGCAGTAGCTCCGCCCCATGCCGGTCTTGGGTGCGGTGACGGGCACGCGGGTACCGTGCGCCCCCAGCGCGTCGGCGATGGCCAGCGCTTCGGCGCGGTCCGCCTCCGGTACGCCCAGGGCGTCGGCGAACACGACGTCGATCTCCTCCGGGGCGCAGTCGGCCTCGTCGAGGGCGCCCCGGATCGCGTGGGCGAGCCCCTCTCTGGACCGCTCCCATTGGGAGGCGCCGGTGAACGTGGCGGCATGGCCGGCCACGGTGGCCCGGACGGCCGCACCGCGGTCGCGGGCCCGGCTCTCGTCCTCCACGACGAGCATGGCGCCGCCCTCCGCCGGAGCGAAGCCACAGGCTCCCGCGGTGAAGGGCCGGTAGGCGCGCTCGGGGTCCTCGACGGTGCTGAGCTCGGGGTAGCCGAGCTGACAGACCATCGAGTACGGCGCCAGCGGCGCCTCCGCGGCTCCGACGACCACCGCGCCGGTTCCGCGCCGTACCACTCGGGCCGCGTGCGCGATGGAGTCCAGCCCACCCGCCTCGTCGCTCGCGACCACTCCGCACGGCCCCTTGAAGCCGCCCCGGATGGAGATCTGGCCGGTGCTGGCGGCGTAGAACCAGGCGATGGACTGGTACGGGCCGACGAACCGGGATCCCTGTCCCCACAGCTTCTGCAGTTCCCGCTGCCCGAACTCGCCGCCGCCGGATCCGGCGGCGGTGACCACGCCTATCTCGTAGGGCTCCGCGGGGTCACCGCTGCCGAGCCCGGCGTCGTCGAGGGAGAGGGCGGCCGCGGCCATGGCGAAGTGGCTGAACCGGTCGGTCTGGACGAGGAATCGCTCCTCGATGAGGGCCGCGGCGTCGAAGGCCCGGACCTCGCCCGCGACGCGGAGCGGCAGGTGCTCGCATCCCTCGCGGGTGATCCGGTCCAGAACGCCGAGGCCTTCCTTGACGGACTTCCAGTACGCGTCGACGCGCAAGCCGTTGGGCGCGATCACACCGATACCGGTGATGGCCGCGCCCCGTGGGCGCTGAGTGCTCATGGTGTCCTCCCACCCGGCCCGGTCAGGAGCACCGCGGACTGGAAGCCGCCGAATCCGCTGCCGACGGAGAGCACGTTCTTCAGCTTCCGCGGGCGTGCGGTGCGCGGCACGTAGTCCAGGTCGCACTCGGGGTCGGGAGTCTCGTAGTTCGCCGTCGGCGGCACCACCTGGTGCTTCAGGGCGAGGACGCAGGCGACGACCTCGATCGCCCCGATCGCGCCCAGCGAGTGCCCCACCATGGATTTGATGGAACTCATGGGCGTGTCGTAGGCGTGTGCGCCCAGGGACCGCTTGACCGCGGCGGTCTCGTGCCGGTCGTTCTGCCGGGTGCCCGAGCCGTGCGCGTTGACGTAGTCGATCAGCGTGGGGTCGAGGCGGGCCTGGTCGAGGGTGGTGTCGATCGCCCGGGCCATCTCCAGCCCCTCACCGGTCAGACCGGTCATGTGGTAGGCGTTGCCGTAGGTGGCGTAGCCGCTTATCTCGCAGTACACGTGCGCGCCGCGGGCCCGGGCGTGCTCGTACTCCTCCAGGACCAGCACCGCGGCGCCCTCGCCCATGACGAAGCCGTTGCGGTGCGCGTCGAAGGGCCGGGAGGCGTGCTCGGGGTCGTCGTTGTTGGGCGACGTCGCCTTGATGGCGTCGAAGCAGGCCATGGTGATCGGCGATATCGGCGAGTCCGACGCCCCGGCTATGCAGACATCGGCCCGGCCCTCTTCGATGGTGTGGAAGGCATAGCCGACCGCGTCGAGTCCGGAGGTGCAGCCGGTGGAGACGGTCTGCACCGGGCCTTGAGCGCCGAACTGCTCGGCGACCACGGAGGCGAGCGTGCTGGGCGAGAACGCCAGGTGCAGCTTCGGGTCGGCCGCGCGGTGGTCCACGTCCCACCGTCGGCCACGCTCACTGACCTGGACGTAATCGTGTTCCAGGCGGGTGGTGCCGCCGACCGCGCTGCCCAGCGAGACTCCGACGCGCCAGGGGTCTTCCCGGCTGGAATCGAGGCCGGAGTCGCGTACGGCTTCCCCGGCGGCGACCGCGGCGAACTGTATGTACCGGTCGGCGTGGTCGCGCAGCTCCGGGTCCAAACCGTGCGCGAGCGGGTCGAAATCGCATTCGGCGGCTATCCGCGAGCGCAGGCCCGCCGGATCGAACAGCGAGATGCCGCGGGTCGCGGTGCGGCCATTGGAGAGCAGGTCCCAGAACGCCGTCGCCCCGGTGCCGCCCGGAGCGACCACACCGATACCGGTGACGGCCACCCGCCGGGTCACTTTATGGCCCCACTTCGCTCGGACGGCTGTCCGTGGTCCGGCGCGGACAGGTCCGGCCCCGCGGTGGCGAACTCGCGGCTGGGTGCGGTGATGTCGGTCCCCTCCGTGTCCACATGGCCGAGGCTCGGACGAGGGGCGAGCGGGCCCAGGTGGAAGACCATGCGGGCTTCCGTGTCGCCGACATTGCGGAAACGGTGCCGCATGTTGATCGGGATCAAGAGGCCCTGATCGGGCTTGATCGCGTGCGTGTCGTCGTCCAGGTCCACCTCGAGCGCGCCCGCGACGACGTATACGAACTCCTCGGAGTACGGGTGGTAGTGCTCGCCGATGCGCTCGCCGGGCTGGATGATGGCCAGGCCCATGAAACCGCTGGTGGAACCCGCAGTGGCGGGCGTGAGCATGGCCCGGATGTCACCTCCGCGCCTGCGGTTGGGTTCCGTCTCGCTCAGGTCCACGATGCGTGGATGCTGCTTGATCATGGTTGATACCTCCGGGTGTGGCAGTGACGTCCGGGTGGAGCGGCCGCGGGCAGGAGCCCGCGGCCGTTCCGTCAGGAACCCGCCGAGCTGCGGTCGGTGATGGGCATCATGTCGGCGTGCGACAGGAGGCGGTTGATGTTGCGTTCCGTCTCCAGGGAGCCCTCGACACCGATCGCCGCACCGTCGAGGAGGCGCTCCAACTCCGCCGCCTTCTTGGCACCCTTGAGACCCAGTGAGGCGACGGGGTCCTTGTCGAGGTCGCCCACCATGTCGATGAGGCGCACCACGGTGTCGTCGCGCTGGAAGACGGTGCTTCCGTACACCGGGCTCTTCGGGTCGTCCGCCGCGGCCTCGTCCTGGTGGGCGAGCAACCGGGCCAGTTCCATCCCGCAGCCCCGCTTGGCCGGGTAGTACAGCGCGTGCCGCCGCAGGCCGGCGGGTTCCGTGCGACCGGCCACCACGTGGTGCACGGCCGGAAGCGCCGCCCGAGTGAAGAAGACCCGCGCGGAGCCGTCGTCGGTCAGGTCCCGCTCCTGCTCCAGGTACGGGTTGATGGCCTCTTCGACCGCCCGCACCTCGGGCTGACGCGCGACGTGGCGCAGGGCCACGAGGAGGTCGCCCTCCACTTCCACCGCCCGCACAACGCGGTTGCCGTGCATGAACAGCGAGGTACGGCGCAGCCGCGTGGTGTCGTCGACCTGGGCCTGGGGTGACTGGTACCCGGCCAGGATCTCGGCCACCTTCGATTCGGAGCCCGGCTTGACCGTGAAGGTGAGGGCGTGGCGTGCCACACCGTCGCCCACGCGGGCCTGCACCTGCCTGCTCGCCTTGGCCGACTCCGGCGTGAGCGGCTGAGCCGGGCTGGTCTCCCGCAGGATGCTGTAGCGCATCGACCGGGTGTCCCGGACACAGTCGTGCATCGGCCGGACCGTTTCGACATGCTCCTCGCTGTTCACCCAGGCCAGGAAGGGCGGAGCGCTCTCCCACTCGCTGGTGATGAGCCACTGCGAAGGGTTTTCGATCGACTGGCAGAGCTGGTCACTGAGGTGACCGGGAACCGACGCGACCTGATTGCGCATGTGCTCATACGCGTCGAGGAACTGCTGCTGGGCTCCTTCGTACAGATCGAGCAGCAGGATCACCCGCAGCCTGGAGCCGTCGAACGCCGACTGCGATATACGTCCCGTGGTGGTCATCCGGCACACCTCTCCTCTTCATTACGGAAGGTCAGGAACGACCGCCGTGTCCCGAAAGGCCGGGGTCGCCATGAGCCGATCGTTGACGGGACCTCCCAAGTGCGCGAGCCCCACGGTGCGGACGAGTGAACCGCGTGCCATCCGGGTGCCCCGAGCGAGCGAACCCGTCAGCACAGGGCATGGAAACTGCATCCCATCCCTGACTCACCTCGCAGGTGACGCTGGAGGCATTCAATGAACCGATTGGAAGAGGCCGGCGAGGTCGGTCACCACACGCCCGTCCTCATCGTCGGCGGCTCTCTGGTGGGCCTGTCCACCTCTCTGTTCCTGGGGCGCCTCGGCGTGCCGCACATGCTCGTCGAGCGCCACTCGGGCACGTCGATCCATCCGCGCGGACGTGGAAACAACGTGCGCACCATGGAGTTGTTCCGGGTGGCCGGGGCTCAGCAGCGCATCCGGGAGGCCGCTTCGATCCTGGCGGACAACCACGGCATCATGCAGACGCCGACCCTGGTGGGCGAGGCCGGCGAGTGGCTGTTCAAGGAGATCGACCCCGGCGGCGGGCTCGCGCGCTTCAGCCCGAGCGCGTGGTGTCTGTGCAGCCAGAACGACCTCGAGCCGGTGCTGCTGGAGTGCGCGCGGGAGCTGAGCGGCGATCTGCGCTTCTCCACGGAGCTGATGTCGTTCGACCAGGACGCCGACGGGGTGACCGCGCAGGTCAAGAGCCGCGACACCGGCGAGCACAGCACCATCCGCGCGGACTACCTCGTCGCCGCGGACGGTCCGCGCAGCCCCATCCGCGAGCGGCTCGGCATCGGGCAGACCGGACCGGGCGACCTGTTCCACAACGTGAGCCTCACGTTCACCTCCCGCGGCCTCGCGGACGTCGTCGGTGACCGGCGCTTCATCTGCTGCTACCTGACCAATCCGGAGGCCGACGGTGCCCTTCTGCCGGTCGACAACAAGGAGCACTGGGTGTTCCACGCCCCCTGGCACCCCGAACACGGCGAGACCCTGGAGGAGTTCACCGACGAGCGGTGCGTGGAGCACATCCGGCGGGCCGTCGGAGTGCCGGATCTCGATGTGGAGATCACCGGCAGAGCCGCCTGGCACGCGGCCGAGCGGGTGGCCGAACGGTACGGGGACGGCCGGGTGTTCCTCGCCGGGGACTCGGCCCATGAGATGTCCCCCACCGGGGCGTTCGGCTCCAACACCGGTATCCAGGACGCGCACAACCTCGCCTGGAAGCTGGCCGCCGTGCTGGGCGGCTGGGCCGGTCCCGGGCTGCTGCGGTCCTACGACGCGGAGCGCCGGCCGGTCGCGGCGGCGACCAGCGCACGCGCTTCCTCGCGTTCGGTCGAGCACAGCCACCCCGGATTCACCCCCGGCCCCGGCGTCGGTGGGCCCGGCGGTCCTGTGGGCTCTGGAGGTCCTGGGGGCCCCGGCGGTCCTGGCGGTCCTGGCGGGAAGGGCGGTCCTGGCGGGAAGGGCGGTCCTGGCCCCGGCGGAATCCTCAACGTGGCGCTGTGCTACCGCTACCCGCGGGGCGCGGTCCTGGGTGCCGACCAGGCGATGCCCGTTGTACCGGACGGCATGCGACTGACCGGCGAGCCCGGGAGCCGGGCGCCCCACATGTGGCTGAACCGCTCCGGCACCCGGGTCTCCACCCTCGACCTGTACGAGCGGTCCATGGTGCTCCTGAGTTCCGCGGACGGCGCCGGCGGATGGCACTCCGCGGCGAAGGGCGTCGCGCATCAGCTGTCCGTGCCCCTCGACTCGTACCGGATCGGCAGCGGGCCCGACGCGGAACTGTCCCCCGCGAGCGACATGGACTGGGCGGAGGTCCACGGCGTCACCGCGGACGGTGCGGTGCTGGTCCGCCCCGACGGGTTCGTCGCATGGCGGTCGGAAGGCCCGTCGGCGGACCCGAAGACAGCGTTGGAACAGGCCCTCATGGCGGTCCTGGACCGGGGCTGACCACACGAGCCCGGCGATGAAGGTACGGACTTCCGGCGCCCCGTGTCGATCACGCGGGCGCCGGGTCCGATCACCGGCCAGGCTCACCCGCGCCCGCGAATTTCCCCTACGCGCGCACGACCCGAAAGGGCTGCCCGCTGTCCTGCCATGCCTTCAGGCCACAGTGTCTGTTGGTGCGGTGAGAGCGTGAAAGCCGTGGTCACCCGGCGCACGGAAGCTCGCACCGGCATCCGGTGTCGCTCCGAGTCGCCGGCCCGAACCGAGCGGACTCGACCGCCGAGGCCGGACGAGCCGGGCCGAACCCCGCGCCCAGTTCCTCCTCGCGGGCCTCGGAGACCGGCTTTTCGAGCGAGCTGATCTCCTGCGGGGTCACGGTGCCCTCCGCCATCCGGCGGCGCAGCAACGCACCGCTCATCGCAGATAGGACGACGAGGGCGAGGGAAGACTCATCGATGCCGCCACGACGTTCCTATTGACGTCGAAGGACAGTTGTCCAGTCGATGATCGCGGTCGCTTCGACCTCGACCAGGTGGTCGGGTACGTCCAGTGCCACAACGCCCGGCAGTGTGTCCGGCGGTACCGGGGTGATCCCCAGCTTCGCGGCCGCCCGGGTGATCCCCTCCACGAGCAGGGACATCTTGTCGGGGGTCCAGTCGACGACGTAGACGGTCAGTTTCGCCACGTCGTCGAAGGAACCGCCCACCTCGGCCAGGGCGGTGCCGATGTTGAGATAGCACTGCTCGACCTGAGCGGCGAGGTCGCCTTCGCCGACCGTGACCCCCTCGGCATCCCAGGCGACCTGCCCGGCGATGAAGACCAGCTTCGCCCCGGTCGCGATCGACCCAACCGGCCCCAGGATGCGGCCAGGCAGCCGCCGCCCAACTCCTGTGGAGATCACGCCCTGTGGAGCTCGTTCAGACGTATTCCGCAGCCGCGTCCAGCAGCCAGTCCGTCAGGTAGCCGGCGAAGGACGAACGGACCAGCACCCAGAATCCGGCCCTGGATTCGTCCCGGGCAACCAGCACGATCTGTGCGCGGGCCAGGGTGGTCTGGGCGCAGCGTCCGACGCCGAAGGCACGCGGGTGCAGATCCAGCGGGCAGCCGTGTGCCAGCAGGTCGCGGGCGTGGGGACCCGCGACGAGGAGGGTGGTGCGCTGGGCGGAGACATCGGTGACGGACACGGACTCGTCGCCGGTCGCCGCCCGGATCCGGCTCTCCAGGTCCTGCTGAGTGCCCGCCGGACCGACCACCAGCCACTCGTCGGGGCCGAGCCACAGAGCGGTCAACTCCCCGGCGCGTACGACGGTGTTGGGTTCGAGGGGCAGTGCGAGACCCAGCGCGAGCCCGACGGCGTCCGCTGCCGCTCCCTTGGCGTCGAGCCGGACGTTGACCTGGGCCAGGAAGGGGAGTTCGGCCAGCCGGACCGCGCCCCCGGAGGCGCGGGTCGCGGCGGCCAGGCGGTCGGCGGCACCCGTCAGGGGGCTGCGGCGCTGGACGGAAAGGGCGGTGTCAGCCATCTCGGCGGGCTCCCTCGGGGTCGTAGAGGACGGGGCTTGCGACGGTCACCGGGACCAGCCGGTCGCCCACGGGGGCGTAGAGCCGCTCGCCGATGCGGTCCCGGCCGCCCTTGATCAGGGCGAGGGCGAAGGTCCGGCCGAGCGCCGCGCTGCGGTAACTGGAGGTGACATGGCCGAGCATCGGGACGGGCGGGGCCGGCAGCACGCTGTCCGCGACCAGTTGCGTGCCCTCGGGAAGGAAGGTGCCGGGGTCCTCGGGGAGCAGGCCGACCAGGTGCTTGCGGTCGGGGCGGACGGCGTCGGCGCGGGCGTAGGAGCGCTTGCCGATGAAGTCGGGCTTCTTCTTCGACACCGCCCAGCTCATGCCGAGGTCGTGCGGGGTGACGGTGCCGTCGGTGTCCTGGCCGATGATCGGGTAGCCCTTCTCCGCGCGCAGGACGTGCATGGTCTCGGTGCCGTACGGGGTGATGCCGAACGGGGCACCGGCCTCGTACAGCGCCTCCCAGAGGGCGAGGGCTTCCCACGGTGACACGTTGATCTCGTAGGCGAGTTCACCGGAGAAGCTGATCCGGCACACCCTGGCCTCGATGCCCGCGACGGTCGTCTCCCGCCATGCCATGAACGGGAAGCTGTCGTTGTCCACCGCCAGCTCCGGCGCGAGCGCGCCCAGGACGTCGCGGGAGCGGGGGCCGACAAGGGCGACGGTGGCCCACTGCTCGGTGACGGAGGTGCAGTGGACGAGCAGTTCGGGCCACTCGGTCTGCAGCCATTCCTCCATCCAGTCCAGGACGGCGGCCGCGTTGCCCGTCGTGGTGGTGACCAGGAAGCGGTCCGGTGCGAGACGGATGACGGTGCCGTCGTCGAAGACCATGCCGTCCAGGCGGCACATGACGCCGTAGCGGATCATGCCGACCTTCAGGTTGCTCATCATGTTGGTGTAGAGCCGGTCGAGGAAGACGGCGGCGTCCGGGCCCTGTACGTCGATCTTGCCGAGGGTGGAGGCATCCATGAAGGCGACGGTCTCGCGGGCGGCGGCGCACTCGCGCAGCACGGCGGCGTCCATGTCTTCGCCGTCCTGCGGGTAGTACCAGGGCCTCTTCCACTGGCCGACGTTCTCGAACAGGGCGCCGTGCATGACGTGCCAGTCGTGCAGGGCGGTCACGCGCACCGGGTCGTGGAGCGCGCCACGGTCGCGGCCCGCCAGGGTGGCGAAGGAGACGGGGGTGTAGGGCGGCCGGAACGTCGTCGTGCCGAGGGCCGAGATGTCCACCCCGAGGAGTTCGGCGACGATGCCGCTGGCGAGCACTCCGGACGTCTTGCCCTGGTCGTTGGCCGTGCCGGCCGTGGTGTAGCGCTTGGTGTGCTCGACCGAGCGCAGACCTGCGCCGGTGGCGCGGGTCAGGTCGTCGATGGTGACATCACGTTGGAGGTCGACGAAACGGGGTGCGTCGGCGGCGCCGGGGACGAGGAAGACCTGCATGGCCGGAGACTGCGGCTCGGCGGCCACTTCTGGGAGGCGGGGCGCCTCGAAGGTGTAGCCCTCGGCCTCGATCGCTCGGGCACCGGCAGCCGCGCCCTGCGCGAGGACCGCGGCCAGGTCGAGGACGCCGTTCGCGCTGCCCGCGACCTCGACCGCCTGCCGGCAGGTGTCGGGGACGAAGGAGCCGAGGGTGTCGTCGTAGCGCAGCTTTCCGCCCGCCTGGCTGAACAGGTGGGCGACGGGGTTCCAGCCGCCGGAGACCAGCAGGAGGTCGACGGCGAACTCCCGGCGCCCTGTGGACTCCCCGTACGGGGCGACCGTCACCGCGGTGAGACGCGCGCCGCCTTCTGTGCCGGTGACGGCATGTCCGGTCAGCACCTCGATCCCGGCCTCCCGCGCACGGCGCGCCCACTCCCCCGGCTCGGACCGGGTGTCGACGATCGCCGCGACCTCCACACCCGCTGCCGCGAGATCCAGCGCGGCTGCGTAGGCGCTGTCGTTGGTGGTGAAGACGACGGCGTGGCGGCCGGGCAGGACACCGTGGCGGTTGACGTACGCGCGGGCCGAGGCGGCGAGCATCACACCGGGGCGGTCGTTGTCCGCGAAGGCCAGCGAGCGCTCGTGGGCGCCGGTCGCCAGGACGACGCGACGGGCTCGGATGCGCCAGACGCGCTCGCGGGAGACGTGCTCGGGGGCCTCGGAGCCGAGGTGGTTGGTGCGGTGCTCGACGGCGAGGAGGTGGTTGTCGTCGTAGTGGCCGAAGACCGTGGTACGGCGGAGTACGCGCACCTCGGGTGCCGTGTCGAGCTGCTCGCCCAACTCCCGTACCCAGTCGAGCAGTTGAGCCGTGCTCAGCAGGCTGCCGCCCAGCTCGGGCTGGTCGTCGGCGAGGATGACGCGTGCTCCGCTGCGGGCTGCGGCTGCCGCGGCGGCGAGGCCGGCCGGGCCGGCGCCTACGACGAGCAGGTCGCAGTGTGCGTGCACGGCGTCGTAGCGGGCGGGGTCCGGTTCGGTCGCGAGGCGTCCCTGGCCGGGCAGGCTGGTCGCCACAAGGCCGTCGTACAGCTCCACGGTCGTCGCGGGCAGCATCGGCTCGGGGAAGGGTGCCTCGATCTGGACGACGGCGTTGGGCTCCTCTACGCCCGCCGAGAAGATGCCGCGCGGGCGGCCGAGCTTGATGCTCGTACCGGCCTGGATGACGCCGTTGGCCAGGAGGGCGGAGGCGAGGGTGTCGCCGCGGACGCCTTCGTACTCCGTGCCGTCGAAGACGAAGCGGAGCCGTTCGTCGCGGTGGACTCGGCCGCCGGTAAGGAGCCGGAACGGTTGGCTCTCCCCCACCCCGCCCCTTCCCGTAACCAGGGGGTCCGGCCCCTGGGCCCCCGCTGGGGGCTGCGCCCCCAGACCCCCGTCGCCCTCAACGGGCTCGTCCTCAAGCGCCGGACGGGCTGATGGTGGCGGACTCGCCTGAGTAGTGGCCGGACCCGAATCAACCGTGGTCGGGCGCGACTCCCCCGACCGGTACACGGCCAGGATCTCGTTCGTCCCCGTGTCCCGCACCGCGTTGAACCAACGGCGACAGCCCGCCGCATGGCTCCAGCGCTCGGCAAATGGCCCCTTGGGGTTGTCGCGGAAGAAGAGGTAGCGCGCCCACTCCTCGTCGGTCAGATCAGCGGAGTTCTCCGGATACGGCACATGGGCCTGGCCGCCGTAGTGGAACTCGGCTTCGTCACGGGGCCCGCACCAGGGGCAGGGGATCAGCAGCATGGGTTCGGCTCCCTAGTGGGCCACGGCGGCCGCGCCGTGCTCGTCGACGAGCGCGCCGGTGGTGAAACGGTCGAGCGAGAAGGGGGCGTTGAGGTGGTGAGGGGTGTCGTGGGCGATGGTGTGGGCGTAGACCCAGCCGACGCCGGGAGTGGCCTTGAATCCGCCCGTGCCCCAGCCGCAGTTCAGATAGAGGTTGTCGACCGGAGTGAGTCCGACGATGGGTGAGGCGTCGGGGCTGACGTCGACAATGCCACCCCAGGTGCGCAGCACATGGGCGCGGGCGAAGACCGGGAAGAGCTCCAGGGCCGCGGACATCTGCTCTTCGATGATGTGGAAGGCGCCGCGCTGGGTGTAGGAGTTGTAGGAGTCGATGCCCGCGCCCATCACCAGCTCACCCTTGTGCGCCTGGCTGACGTACACATGGACCGCGTTGGACATGACGACCGTCGGGTGCACGGGCTCCAGCAACTCGGAGACGAGTGCTTGCAACGGGTGGCTCTGCAGCGGGAGTTCGATGCCTGCCATGGCGGCGAGGACCGAGGAGTGGCCGGCCGAGCAGAGCGCGACCTTGCCCGCGGCGATCGGACCGAGGGAGGTCTGTACGCCGACTACCTGGCCGCCGACGATATCGAGGCCGGTGACCTCGCAGTTCTGGATGATGTCGATCCCGGCTGCGTCTGCGGAGCGGGCCAGGCCCCAGGCGACGTGGTCGTGTTTGGCGATGCCGGCGCGCGGCTGGTAGGTGCCGCCCATGACCGGATAGCGCACATCGGGCGAGATGTTGACGATCGGGCAGACCTCTTTGACCTGCTCGGCGTCGAGCCACTCGGCGTCAACGCCGTTGAGCCGGTTCGCCTCGACGCGGCGCACGCTGTCGCGGACGTCCTGAAGGCTGTGGGCGAGGTTCAGCACACCGCGCTGGGAGAAGAGGATCGGGTAGTCGAGCTCCTCCTCCAGTCCCTCCCACAGCTTGAGCGCGTGCTCGTAGATGCCCGCACTCTCGTCCCACAGGTAGTTGGAACGGATGATGGTGGTGTTGCGGGCCATGTTGCCGCCCGCCAGCCAGCCCTTCTCCAGCACGGCGACGTTGGTGATGCCGTGGTTCTTCGCCAGGTAGTGGGCGGTGGCGAGGCCGTGGCCGCCGCCGCCCACGATCACCACGTCGTACGACCGCTTGGGCTCGGGCGTGCGCCACAGCCAGTCGGGGTGCTCGGGGAGTTCGGCGCCGGGGGTGCGGGGGCTCATCGGACTTCTCCGGCTTCTGTTCCTGCTGCTTCTGTTTCTGACAGGTGCGGGTAGAGCGGATGCTTGGCCGCCAGCGCCTCCGTGCGGGCCCGCAGGACGGCGATGTCGGGCTCGGGCTGAAGCGCCAGCGCGATCACGTCGGCCACCTCGGCGAAGTCCTCTTCGGTGAAGCCGCGGGTGGCCAGCGCCGGGGTGCCGATCCGCAGTCCCGAGGTGACCATGGGCGGGCGCGGGTCGAAGGGCACGGCGTTGCGGTTGACGGTGATACCGATCTCGTGGAGCAGGTCTTCGGCCTGCCTGCCGTCCAGTTCGGAGTCCCGCAGGTCGACCAGGACGAGGTGCACGTCCGTGCCGCCGGTGAGGACCTTCACCCCGGCGGCCGACGCGTCGGCGCGGGTGAGGCGTTCGGCGAGGATGCGGGAGCCGGCGAGCGTGCGGGCCTGGCGTTCGGCGAACTCGGGTGACGCGGCGACCTTGAAGGACACCGCCTTCGCGGCGATGACGTGCTCCAGGGGCCCGCCCTGCATGCCGGGGAACACCGCCGAGTTGATCTTCTTGGCGAGGTCGGCCTCATTGGTGAGGATGACTCCGCCGCGCGGACCGCCGAGCGTCTTGTGCGTCGTGGTGGTGGTGACGTGGGCGTGCGGTACGGGATTGGGGTGCAGCCCGGCGGCGACCAGGCCCGCGAAGTGCGCCATGTCGACCATCAGCAGGGCGCCCACCTCGTCGGCGATCCGGCGGAAGGCCGCGAAGTCCAGCTGCCTCGGGTACGCCGACCAGCCCGCGATGATCATCTTGGGGCGGTGTTCCTTGGCGAGCCGTTCCACCTCGTCCAGGTCGATGAGGTTGTCCGCCTCGGCCACGTGATACGGCACCACGTTGAGCATCTTGCCGCTGTAGTTGATCCGCATGCCGTGGGTGAGGTGCCCGCCGTGCGCGAGGTCGAGGCCGAGAATGGTGTCGCCGGGCTGGAGCAGGGCGAAGAACACGGCGGTGTTCGCCTGGGCGCCCGAGTGCGGCTGGACGTTGGCGAATCCGGCGCCGAAGAGGGACTTGACGCGCTCGATGGCGAGGCGCTCGGTCACGTCGACGTGTTCGCAGCCGCCGTAGTAGCGGCGGCCGGGGTAGCCCTCGGCGTACTTGTTGGTGAGGACCGAGCCCTGGGCCTCCAGCACGGCGGAGGGCGCGAAGTTCTCGGAGGCGATCATTTCGAGGGTGGACTGCTGGCGGTGCAGCTCGGCGCGGAGTGCGGCGTGGACCTCGGGGTCCAATTCCGCCAGGGGGGTGTTCAGCGCGTTCATACGGCGTTCGCGTTCCTCTCGGCGGCCTCGACGAC
Organism: Streptomyces sp. NPDC027189; assembly: GCF_055566975.1. NCBI lineage: Bacteria > Bacillati > Actinomycetota > Actinomycetes > Kitasatosporales > Streptomycetaceae > Streptomyces > Streptomyces sp. NPDC027189. The sequence continues at coordinate 294,607 of NZ_JBVHRI010000006.1, read as the reverse complement.
ATTGGCGAGCAGCATCGCCCGCGTCATGGGTCCTACGCCCCCGGGCATCGGCGCGAGCCAACCGGCGACCTGGGCGGCGTCCGGGTGCACATCGCCGACCAGCCCGTGGTCGGTGCGGGTGATGCCGACGTCCAGGACCGCCGCGCCGGGGCGCAGCATGTCCTTGGTGATCAGCCCGGGCGAGCCGGCGGCCGCGATGACGATGTCCGCCTCGCGTACGTGCCAGGCCAGGCCCTTGGTGCCGGTGTGGCACAGCGTCACGGTGGCGTTCTCGGACCTGCGGGTGAGCAGCAGCCCGAGGGGCCGTCCGACGGTGATGCCCCGTCCGATCACGCACACCCGTGCTCCGGCGATCGGTACGTCGTACCGGCGGAGCAGCTCGACGATGCCGCGCGGGGTGCACGGCAGCGGGGCCTCGACGCCGAGGGCGAGCCGGCCGAGGCTGACGGGATGCAGGCCGTCCGCGTCCTTGGCCGGGTCCATGCGTTCCAGTACGGCGTTGGCGTCCAGGTGGCGCGGCAGCGGGAGTTGGACGATGTAACCGGTGCAGGCCGGGTCGGCGTTGAGCTCGTCGATCACGCCCTCGACCTGCGCCTGCGTGGCGTCGACGGGCAGTTCACGGCGGATGGAGGCGACGCCGATCTGCGCGCAGTCCCGGTGCTTGCCGCCGACGTAGGCGCGGCTGCCGGGGTCGTCGCCGACCAGGACCGTGCCGAGCCCCGGCGGACGGCCGCCCGTGGCGGTCAACTTGGCCACGCGCTCGGCGAGTTCGCGGCGGATCGCAGCGGCGGTCGCCTTGCCGTCGAGCAGCTGTGCGGTCACCGGCGGTACTCCTTCTCTCGAAGTCGACGCTGGGTACTAGCCACGGAGGCGGGACATGGTCGGGTCGAACAGGGGCTCCTCGGCGACGACCGCCTCGACGCGCTGGTCGAAGTAGCCGATGTGCACGGCGGTGCCGGGGGTGGCGAGTTCCGCCGGGAGCCAGGCGTAGGCGATGCCCTTGCCGATCGTGTAGCCGTAGGCGGCGCTGGTGACATAGCCGACGGGGCGATCACCGTCGTACACCGGCTCCTTGCCCATGACGACGGACTGCGGGTCGTCGATGGTGAGGCAGGTCAGCCGCCGCCGTACGTCGGCCTTGCGCCGCTCCAGCGCGGCCTTGCCGATGAAGTCATCCTTGTCGAGCTTGACGGCGAACCCGACTCCGGCCTCGTAGGGGTCGTGCTCGTAGGTCATGTCGGTGCCGAAGGAGCGGTAGCCCTTCTCCAGGCGGAGGCTGTTGAAGGCGCCACGCCCTGCGATGATGCCGCCCAGCGGCTTGGCCGCCTGCCACAGGGTGTCCCACAGCTTCTGGCCCAGGTCGGCGGTGGTGTACAGCTCCCAGCCGAGCTCACCGACGTACGAGAGGCGCATGGCCGTGACGGGGACGGAGCCGATGTGGGCGCGCTTGGCGCGGAAGTACTTCAGGCCGTCGTTCGAGAAGTCCGCGTCTGTGAGGGGCCCGAGGACCTTGCGGGCGAGCGGTCCCCACAGGCCGATGCAGCACGTGCCAGGGGTGATGTCGCGTACGTGGACCGATCCGTCGACGGGGAGGTGGCGGGTGAACCAGTCGAGGTCCAGGTTGCCGTTGGCGCCGACCTGGAAGAGGTCGCGGGCCAGCCGGGCGACGGTGATGTCGCTGCGGATGCCGCCGTCCTCGTCCAGCAGAAGCGTGTACGTGACGGAGCCGACGGACTTGTCGACCTTGCCGGTGGACAGCCGCTCCAGGAAGGCGGCGGCACCGGGACCGGCGACCTCAAGGCGCTTGAGGGCCGTCATGTCGTACATCGCGACGGTCTCGCGGGTGGCCTGCGCCTCGGCGCCGACGATGGGTGACCAGTAGCGCGCGGCCCAGTCGTTCGGGGTCGGGATGGAACGGCCTTCGACCAGGCCTGCGTTGGCCTCGTACCACTGGGGACGCTCCCAGCCGTTCGCCTCCAGGAAGAAGGCGCCCAGCTCCTGCTGGCGGGCGTGGAAGGGGCTCGTGCGGATCGGGCGCGGGTCCCCCGACGGCTGGAGCGGGTGCAGGATGTCGTAGACCTCGACGAAGTTCTGGCAGTCGCGGGCCAGGACGTACTCGGGGGCGAGCTGGTGCGGCTCGAAGCGGTTGACGTCGCACTCATGCAGGTCGAAGGACGAGCAGTAGCCGTCGACCAGCCATTCGGCCACTGCCCGGCCGACGCCGGCGGAGTGGGTGACCCAGACGGCCTCGGCGACCCAGAAGCCCTTGACGTCCGGGGACTCGCCGAGGAGGGGCAGGCCGTCGGTGGTGAAGGAGAACAGGCCGTTGATGCCCTCCTCGACCTTGGCCTCCTTCGTCGCCGGAAGCAGGGACTGGGTCTCGGTCCAGGCGTCCTCGAAGTCGTCCTCGGTGAACTTCAGCACCGACGGCATCGCGTCGGCCTCGTCCACGGACAGGATGTCGTCGGCGGAGACCGGCATCGGGCGGTGGCCGTAGTAGCCGATGCCCAGGGTGTCGAAGCGGTCGCGGTAGTAGAGGTCGGCATCCTGGTGGCGCAGGATCGGGCGCACCGCCTCCTCGGTCTGGCCCGCCAGCGCCGGTACCGGGCCGGTCCAGGCCAGTTGGTGGCCGAGCGGGGTGAGCGGAAGGTTCATGCCGGCCATGCGGGCGATCTTCGGGCCCCAGATGCCGGCGCAGCACACGACGATGTCGGCGGGCACCTCGCCCTGGTCGGTGAGGACGCCGGTCACCCGGCCCCCGCTCTGCTGTACGTCGAGGACTTCGTGGCGGGCGAGGAAGCGCACGCCACGCTCGGTGGCCCGGCGGATCTGCGCCTCGACGGCGAGGACGGCCTTCGCGAGGCCGTCGGTCGGTACCAGGAGGCCGCCGAGGACCTTGTCCGCGTTGACGAGCGGGTGCTGTTCGACGCACTCCTCGGCGCTCAGCAGCCGGGCCTCGATGCCCCAGGCGGTGATCCAGCCGTGGCGGCGGTGCAGTTCCGCGACGCGCTCGGGGGTGGTCGCCACTTCGAGGCCGCCGACCTGCAGGAAGCAGGGCTGACCGTCGACGTCGAGGGAACAGAACTTCTCGACCGTGTAGCGGGCCAACTCGGTCATGGTCTTGGAGGAGTTCGTCTGGAAGACCAGGCCCGGGGCGTGCGACGACGATCCCCCGGTGGCAGGGAGCGGGCCCTGGTCGACCACGGTCACTTCGGTCCAGCCTCGCGCGGAAATCTCGTCGGCGAGCGCCGCTCCCACGACGCCCGCTCCGATGATGACCACTCGGGGTCCCGCCATCGCCGCACCTCCGGCTAGAAAGCAATCCAGTTGCTGTCTGCGCAACATGCTTCAGGTTGCGCAACTCAATGTGCCCGTCGCGAGGAGTGGGTGTCAAGGGGTCCGTGACGTCGGAAAACAGCCCGAAACGCGACGAGGCCCGGCAGGCTGCCAGCGCAGCCTGCCGGGCCCGTCCGGCGGGGTTTCCGGGTCGCTCGTGCCTCAACGCTCCAGCTCCGGAGCGGTGCCGGAGACGGAGCCGCGTCGCGCCCTACTTGATCCAGGCGTCGACCTTGTCGGGGTTGGCCTCGACCCACTTCTTCGCCGCCGCGTCGGCCGACATCTTGTCCACCGCGATGTACTTGGCCACGGCGTTCTGATCGTCGTTCGTCCAGTTGAACTTCTTCACCAGGTCATAGGCCGGGCTGCCCGACTTGGCGAACTTGGCGCTGACGATCTTGTCGAGGTTGTACACGGGATAGTCGCAGGCGACCTTCGCCGCATCGGCGTCACAGCCCGTCTTGTACGTGGGCAGATTGACCTTGACCAGCGGCACCTCGGACAGGAACCACTGCGGCTCATAGAAGTAGCCGATCACCCATTCCTTGTTCTTCTCGGCCTTTCGGTAGGCCTGGATGAGCGCGGTCTCGCTTCCCGCGTACACCACCTTGAAGTCCAGCTTCAGGTTCTTCACCAGCGCCTCGTCGTTGGTGACGTACGACGGGTCACCGTCGAGCAGCTGGCCCTTGCCGCCCGACTCCGAGGTCTTGAACTGGGACGCGTACTTGTCCAGGTTCTTCCAGTCGGTGATGTCCGGGTGCGCCTTCGCCAGCCACGGCGGCACGTACCAGCCGATGATGCCTTTGTTGCCGGTCTGACCTGCCTCGACGGCGGTCTTCTGCCCGGTGATGTACTTCTTCTTCAGGTCGTCGTGACCCCAGTTCTCCAGGACCGCGTCGACCTCGCCCGTTCCGAAGCCCTGCCAGGCGATCTCTTCCTTCAGGTCCTTCTTGGTGACCTTGCAGCCGAGCTTGTGCTCCGCGACATAGGCGACGACCGCCGCATCGGCCTCGTAGCCCACCCACGGGTTGACCGCGAGGTTGAAGGTGCCGCACTTGCCCGAACTGTCCGAGCCGGCGGAGCTGTCACCGACCTTCGCACCGCCGCAGGCGGTGAGGGTGAGGCCGAGGACCGCAATGCCGGCCGCGCCGACTCTCCACTGTCTTGCTTGCCTTGCCATGGTCAGTGCTCCTTATGCGCTCGTACGTCGCGCCGCTGCCTGAGTGATCCGGTCGAACATGACACCGAGCAGTACGATGGCGAGCCCCGCCGCCAGCCCCTTGCCGTACAGCTCTCCCTGCGAGAATCCGGCTACGACGTCGTAGCCGAGGGCGCCCGCTCCTACCAGGCCGCCCACAACAACCATCGACAGCACGTAGATCAGGCCCTGGTTGGTCGCGAGCGTCAGGGCACTGCGTGACATCGGCAGTTGAACCTTGGTGATGATCTGCCAGGTGTTGCACCCGGCAGCCGTGGCCGCCTCGACGGTGGTCTCGGGAACGGCCCGCACTCCGTCCGCGATGATCTTTATGGCGACCGGAACCGCGTAGACGACGGCAGCGACGATCGCCGTGAAGCGTGTCGCGCCGAACAGCGCGAGGAACGGCACGAGATAGACGAACGGCGGCATGACCTGCGCAGCGTCCAGGGTGGGCCGCAGCAGCCGGTCCACGAGCAGGCTGCGCCCCATCCACACCCCGAAGCTGACACCGAGCACCATCACCAGGACCGTCGCCACCACGGTCGACGCCAGCGTCGTCATGCTGTCCGACCACACCCCCGTGCCGACCAGCAGTCCCACGCACACGGCCGTGGTGACCCCGGCGCGCCATCCGCCGAGCACCGCGCCGAGTCCGACCAGGGCCGCGCCGACGAGCCACCACGGGGAGTCGGTGAGCAGCGTCTGGAACGGATTGAGCAGTCCGTTGGTGATGGCGTCGCGGAAGGCGTTCGTGACGCCCGACAGGTTGTCCTGCGCCCAGGTGGTCACGTTGTCCGCCGCGCTCGCGATGCTGCTGCCCGTGCTGCCCTCTCCGGGGAACTCGGCCGCCCATACGTACGTGTGCGACAGATACACCAGCACCGCCGCCGCCACTCCTCCGCCCACCAGCAGCGGTCGCCGCCACCTGAGGAAGCGGTTCCCCGAGCGCCGGGCCGCCTCCGCCCTTCCGCTCGCCGCCGTCGTGACCCGGTCAAGCACGATCGCCATGACGACGATGGCCAGGCCCGCGTTGAAGGCCGTGCCGACGTCGAGCGACTGCAGGGCCTGCACGACGGTCTTTCCGAGGCCGGGTGCGTCGATCAGGGCCGCGATGGTCACCATGGCCAGGGCAGCCATGATGGTCTGGTTGACGCCCATCACCACGGTCCGCTTGGACATCGGCAGCAGGACCTTCAGCAGCGTCTGCCGCCGCGTCGATCCCAGTGAGTCGGCGGCTTCGACCGTGGTCTCCGGTACGGAGCGGATGGCGTGTGCGGTGATGCGGATCGCCGGTGGCGCCGCGTAGATCAGGGTGGCGATCGTGGCGGAGGCAGGACCGATGAGGAAGAACAGCGTCAGGGGGGCCAGGTAGACGAAGGTCGGCATCGTCTGCATGAAGTCCAGGAAGGGCGTCATGATCCGGTTGAACCGGTCGGACAGCCCCGCCCACACACCCAGCGGGATCCCGAACAGCAGCGCCACGAAGACCGCGGAGAGGGTCAGCGCCAGCGTGTCCATGCTCTCCAGCCACAGGCCCTGCAGCCCGAAGAAGGTGAAGCCGGCCACGGCCAGGAGGGCGACCCGCCAGTTGCCCACGGCCCAGGAGATATAGCCGGCGATGCCGACGACGCCGAGCCAGCCGATCTGTGGCAGCGGTCGACCGTCGGAGGGCTGGGAGATCAGCGACTGGATGAAGGTCACCAGGTTGTCGATGACCAGACGGATCTCGTTGAAGAAGTACAGGAAGAGCGGGTTGGAGTTGCGGTCGGCGCCGATCGTGTCGTTGACGTCGTTGAACCAGCGGTGCAGATCGGTGAGGTCCGCCGCCGCCAGCGTCAGGGTCTGCTTTCCGCGCAGCACGGCGAAGAGCACCAGCCAGGCGACCAGGATCGCGGCCACCATCATGCGGCGGCTGATCCTGCGCACGCCCGCGACGGGCGCGGTCTTCTCCGCTTGCTCCGCCTTGTCGGCGTTCTCCGGCTTCTCCAGGGCGACGGTCATCACATGTCGCCTTCCTGCCCGGCGACGACAGCGAGGATCTCCTCGTCACCGACGATGCCGAGCAGCTTGCCGTTCTCGACGACCTTGACCGGCTTCTCGGCCGCCAGCACCGCCCGGGTGGCTTCCCGCACCACGACGTCCGGGCCCAGCTCGGGGCCGTCCAGGGGGTCGTCCGGCTCCGCGGGACGCATGATCCACCGCAGCGTGAGTACGTCACCGCGCGGCACGTCCTTGACGAAGTCGCGTACGTAGTCGTCGGCGGGGGCACCCACCAGTTCGTCGCCGGTGCCGCACTGGACCATCTTGCCGTCGCGCATGATGAGGATGCGGTCGCCCAGCTTGAGCGCCTCGGAGAGGTCGTGGGTGATGAACACCATCGTCTTGCCGACCTCGTGGTGCAGACGGATGACCTCGTTCTGCATGTCACGGCGGATCAGCGGGTCGAGCGCCGAGAACGGTTCGTCGAAGAGGAGCACGTCCGGATCGCCGGCCAGCGCACGGGCCAGACCGACGCGCTGCTGCATGCCGCCGGAGAGCTGGTCCGGGTAGGAGTTCTCGTAGCCGGAGAGGCCGACCAGTTCGACGACCTCCAGGGCCCGCTTGGTGCGCTCGGCCTTGCTCATGCCGCGGATCTCCAGGCCGAAGGACACGTTGTCGACGACCCGGCGGTGGGGCAGCAGCCCGAAGTGCTGGAAGACCATGGAGAACTTGCTGCGCCGCAGTTCGCGCAGCCGCTTGTCGTCCGCGTCGCGGATGTCCTCGCCCTCGAAGACGATCTCACCGGCGGTGGGTTCGATCAGTCGGGTCAGACATCGCACCAGGGTGGACTTGCCGGAGCCGGACAGGCCCATGACGACGAAGACCTCGCCGGGCGAGACCTCGAAGTTCACGTCGCGCACGGCGGCGGTGCATCCGGTGCGGTCCATCAGCTCGCGGCGGGTGAGCCCGCACAGCTCCTCGGAGTCCGGTACCTGGTCTGCCTTCGGCCCGAACACCTTCCACAGCTTGCGCACGGATATGACCGGGGTGGGGGCCGAGTCCTGTGGCGTGCCGCGCCGCTGCGGCACCTCGGTCTGTGCTGGGGTCACGATCGACCTCTTTTCGGCGTTCAGCCGCGGAACCAGTGCTGCGGCCGGGGTTGGATGTTCTGCCAGATGTGCTTGGGCTCTCGGTACTCGTCCAGGCCGGTCGGTCCCAGCTCCCGGCCCACGCCCGAGTGCCCGAAGCCACCCCATTCCGCCTGCGGCACATAGGGGTGGTAGTCGTTGATCCACACCGTGCCGTGGCGCAGCCGCCGGGCGACCCGCTGGGCCTTTCCGGCGTCCTGCGTCCAGACGGCTCCGGCGAGTCCGTACTCGGTGTCGTTGGCGATGCGTACGGCGTCGTCCTCGTCGCGGAAGCGCTCCACGGTGAGCACGGGTCCGAAGGACTCCTCGTGCACCACACGCATGTCCTGCCGACACTCGTCGAGCACGGTGGGCGGGTAGTAGTGGCCGTTCGCCAGTGCGGGGTCACCGGGGCGTTCGCCGCCGCAGCGCAGTACGGCGCCTTCGGCGAGGCCCGCCGCGACGTACGCCTCGACCTTCTCCAGGTGCTGTGCGGAGATCAGCGCTCCGGTCTCGGCCTCGGGGTCGAAGGGTCCGCCGAGGCGGATCTGCCGGGCGCGGCGGACGACCTCGTCGACGAAGGCGTCATGGAGGGAGTCCTCGACGATCAGACGGGCGCCGGCCGAGCAGACCTGTCCCGAGTGCAGAAAGACGGCCGTGAGGGCGAAGTCCACGGCCGTCTCGAAATCGGCGTCGGCGAAGACGACGTTGGGGTTCTTGCCGCCGAGCTCCAGCGCCACCTTCTTCACTGTCGAGGCGGCGGTGGCCATGATGCGCTTGCCGGTCTCCAGACCCCCGGTGAAGGAGACCATGTCGACGGCCGGGTCCTCGGAGAGCGGTGCGCCCACCTCGGGCCCGGTGCCCAGGACGAGATTCGCGGCGCCGGCCGGGAGCCCGGCCTCCTCGAGTGCCCGCATCAGCAGGATCGAGGTGGAGGGGGTGAGCTCACTGGGTTTGAGGACGATCGTGTTGCCCGCGAGCAGGGCGGGCGCGACCTTCCAGGACGCCTGGAGCAGCGGGTAGTTCCAGGGGGTGATGAGCCCGCACACGCCGACCGGTTCGTGGACGACTCGGCTGACGGCATCGTCGCGGCCGGTGTCGATCACCCGGCCGGCATCGGTGCCCCCGATCCCGCCGTAGTAGCGGAAGCAGGAGACAACATCCGCGATGTCGTACTCGCTCTCCACCAGTCGCTTGCCGGTGTCCAGTGATTCGGCGCGGGCGAACTCCTTGGCGTCGCGCTCGATGAGGTCGGCGGTGCGCAGCAGCAGCGCACCGCGCTCCCGCTCGGGGGTGTGTGGCCAGGGGCCTTCGTCGAAGGCACGGCGGGCCGCGGCGATCGCGGCCTCGGTGTCGGGACGCGTCCCCTCGGACACGGTCGCGGCGAGTGTGCCGTCAGCGGGACAGCGGATTTCCCGGTGACCTCCGGCCACCGCATCGCGCCATTCTCCGTCCACATACAGGTCTGCCACGTGTGGAGCCCTTCGAGCGAATTCCGTTGCGCATCGTGCACCGTATTGCTTGTGGTGGAACACCCTGGCGAATGTGCGGACATACGTCAAGGGGTTGGCAGATGACGATTTCACCATGCGGGCAGTTGCGCGGCCGCTCTTGACCACAAGCCGCGCATAGCCCAACCATGTTGCGTATCGCTCACCATGTTGTGCAATACGCACCGACGGAGGCTGCACATGTCCCCTCGACCGCATCCTGGCCGTGAGTACGTCCTCACTCTCTCGTGTCCGGACAGCGCCGGACTGGTCCACGCCGTGAGCGGCTTTCTCGTCAGGAACTCCGGCAACATCCTGGAGAGCCAGCAGTTCGATGATCGACTCAAGGGCCGTTTCTTCATGAGGGTCCACTTCGACGTTTCCGATCCAAACGCCGATTTGAAAAATCTGCGTTACCGATTCGGTCCCGTCGCCGAGGCCTACCGGATCTCCTGGACCCTCCGGGACGCCTCGACCCCGACCAGGACGCTGATCATGGTGTCCAAGTTCGGCCACTGCCTCAACGATCTGCTCTTCCGCCGGCGCACCGGGGCTCTCAACATCGAGATCCCCGCGATCGTCTCCAATCACCGGGACTTCGAGGGACTGGCGGAGACCTACGGCGTCCCCTTCCACCACATCCCGGTGACCAAGGACACCAAGGCCGATGCCGAGGCGCGCCTGCTGGAGCTCGTGCACGAGCTGGACATCGACCTGGTGGTGCTGGCCCGCTACATGCAGATCCTCTCCGACGACCTGTGCAAACAACTGGAGGGTCACGCCATCAACATCCACCACTCCTTCCTCCCCAGCTTCAAGGGCGCCCGCCCCTACCAGCAGGCGTACGACCGCGGGGTGAAGCTCGTCGGCGCGACGGCGCACTATGTGACGCCGGACCTGGACGAGGGCCAGATCATCGACCAGGACGTGGTCCGCGTGGACCACTCCCTCGACCCGGACGAGCTGGTCACGGTCGGCCGGGACGTGGAGGCGCAGGTGCTGGCGCACGCGGTGAAGTGGCACAGCGAGAGCCGCGTCATGGTGGACGGCAACCGCACAGTGGTCTTCCGCTGAGCGACGCTCGATCGCGGGGCGGGGCTGGATTCCAGCCCCGCCCCGCGTTGTATACGGGCTCCGGAAGGGCAATCAGCCCGTCCGACGTTTGATGACAAGGCCATCCAGGCCGATCAGGGGGATCTGGGGGCACAGCCCCAGAGGCCCGCTCCAGCCCCGGGTACTACTGAGGAGGCTCCGCTCAGCTGCTCAACCGGTCAAGCAGAGCGCAGCGCCACCGCTCGGTCTCGGCGATCTGGTTGAAGGTGAAGAGGTGCAGGCCGGCCACCCCCGCCGAGGGGGAAGAGAGCGCGCCCGCGGAACGGGCGAGCAGCCGCTCGGGCGAGTAACCGCCGGGTGCCGCGAAGCGCAGGAACCACGAGGCGTGCTTGGTCAGAAAGCGCGTCGACTCCCCCACCCCGATCTTCGCCGCCATGGACAGCAGCTTCGCCCGCTGCACCGGCCCCGCGACGCCCACGTGGACGGGCAGGGTGATGTCGCGGCGGCGTATCCGGCCGACCCAGTCACCCAGCACGCCCGGGTCGAAGCAGAGGTTGCTCACGATGTACGTGGCGTGCGCGCGCTTGTCCCACATCGCCTGGATGGTGAGGTCGTCGGGGATGAGCGGGTGGCTCTCGGGATAACCGGTGATGCCGACCTGAGCGAAGGGGCTGCCCAGCTCGCTCAGCCTGCGCAGCACCGGTAGTGCCCCGTCGTAGGCCCCGGCCGGCGGATCGGCGTCGCCCGCCGGGACGAAGACGTCGTCGACGCCCGCCTCCCGGAGCCGGTCGACGACATCCTTCAGGTGGGCGTCGTCCCGCAGCAGCCGCGCGGGCACGTGCGGGACGACGTGATAGCCGTGCGCCGTGAGCCGGGTGGCGAGGTCGAGCGTCGGTTCCAGGCCCTTGACCGGCGACGCCGTCACGCTGACGACGACGTCGCGCGGGACATGGGCGAGGACCTTGCCCTCGGTCGCCTTCGCGGGCAGCACCTCGTAGCGGACGCTCGACAGCAGCGCCCTGAAGTGTTCGCCGTCCAAGGGTTACCCGGCCTGCTTCTGGGCGTCGCGGTACCGGTAGTACGCGGCCTTGGAAGGGGCCAACGGCTCCTTGCCCAGGATGAGGTCGGCCGCCTTCTCCGCGATCATCATCACCGGCGCGTAGATGTTGCCGTTGGTGACATAGGGCATGACCGACGCGTCGACGACGCGCAGTCCCTCCACGCCGTGCACGCGCATGCTGGTGGGGTCGACGACGGACATCTCGTCGGTGCCCATCTTGCAGGTGCAGGAAGGGTGCAGGGCGGTTTCGCCCTCCTTGGCGACCCAGGCGAGGATCTCCTCGTCGGACTCCACGGACGGTCCGGGCGAGATCTCCCCGTCGTTGTACGGGGCCAGGGCGGGCTGATTGAGGAGCTTGCGGGCGACCCGTATCGACTCGACCCACTCGCGGCGGTCCTGTTCGGTGGACAGATAGTTGAAGCGCAGCGCCGGGTGCTCGTTCGGGTCCTTGCTCTTGATCTTCACCGAGCCGATGGCGTCGGAGTACATGGGCCCGACGTGCACCTGGTAGCCGTGCCCGCCGGCGGGCGAGGAGCCGTCGTAGCGGACCGCGATCGGCAGGAAGTGGAACATCAGGTTGGGGTAGTCCACGTCCTCGTTGCTGCGGGCGAAGCCGCCGGCCTCGAAGTGGTTGGTCGAGGCGGGGCCCTTGCGGAACAGCCACTGCAGGCCGATGAAGGGGGCGCGCCACTTCGCCATGTACGGCTGCATGGAGACAGGCTGCTTGCAGGCGTACTGGATGTACACCTCCAAGTGGTCCTGCATGTTCTCGCCGACGCCCGGGAGGTCGTGGACGACGTCGATGCCGAGCGCGCTCAGTTCCTCGGCGTTGCCGACGCCGGAGAGCTGGAGCAGCTGCGGGGAGTTGATCGCGCCGCCGCAGAGGATGACCTCGCGGGCGCGCACCTGCTGGACCTTGCCGCGGTGCCGGTACTCGACTCCGACGGCACGCTTGCCCTCGAAGAGGACACGGGTGACCAGGGCTCGGGTGGTGATGGTGAGGTTGGGCCGCTTCTTCGCGGGCTTGAGGTACGCCTTCGAGGCCGACAGACGGCGTCCCCGGTGGACGTTGCGGTCGAAGGGGGCGAAGCCCTCCTGCTGATAGCCGTTGACGTCGTCGGTGCGGGGGTAACCCGCCTCCTGGACGGCCTTGAGGAAGGCGGTGAACAGCGGGTTGGAGGCGGGGCCGCGTTCGAGGACGAGGGGGCCGTCGTGGCCGCGGAACTCGTCGTCGGGGTCGGCCGCGAGACAGTTCTCCATGCGCTTGAAGTACGGCAGACAGTGCGCGTAGTCCCAGGTCTGCATGCCGGCATCGGTGGCCCAGCGCTCGTAGTCCATGGGGTTGCCGCGCTGGAAGATCATGCCGTTGATGCTGCTGGAACCGCCCAGCACCTTGCCGCGCGCGTGGTAGATGCGCCGGTCGCCCATGTGGGGCTCGGGTTCGGACTCGTACTTCCAGTCGTAGAACCGGCTGCCGATCGGGTAGGTCAGCGCCGCGGGCATGTGGATGAAGACATCCCACGGGTAGTCGGGCCGGCCGGCCTCCAGGACCAGCACCTGGTTGCCCGGGTCGGCGGAGAGCCGGTTCGCCAGTGCGCTGCCGGCCGATCCACCGCCGACGATGACGAAGTCGTATTGCAGGGGAGCCATGGTGCCTCGTCTCGCTCGCGCCGTAGATACGCGAGGCATGCTAGTACGAGTATCTCTATACGCACCAGGTTGCGAGCAACGCAACTTGCAAGGTCTAGGTTTCCACGCCGTTACTTGCGCTGGCGTTGTTTACTGCGCGTATAGTTTCGCTGTGAGCAACTACAGTCCAGATACTGAAACGACAGGTTCGCAGTCCGGCGGGGTGCAGTCCGTCGACCGCGCCATCAGCGTGCTGGAGATCCTGGCCCAGCGCGGCGAGGCCGGCGTCAGCGAGGTGGCCGGCGAGATCGATGTTCACAAGTCGACCGCATTCCGGCTGCTCGGCGCCCTGGAGGCGCGCGGTCTGGTGGAGCAGGCGGGCGAGCGCGGCAAGTACCGCCTCGGCTTCGGCATCGTACGCCTGGCCGGCGGAGTCACGGGACGCATCGACATCACCCAGCAGGGCCGCCCGGTCTGCGAGCACCTCGCCGAGGAGATCGGCGAGACCGTCAACATCGCCGTGATGCAGGAGCACTACGCGATCAACCTCTACCAGGTGCGCGGCCCGGGGGCCGTCACCGCGCACAACTGGGTCGGCCAGCTGACCCCGTTGCACGCCACGTCCAGCGGCAAGATCCTGCTGGCCCACATGCCCGCCAAGCAGCGCGCCGCGCTGCTGTCCGAGGCCGGCCTGAAGAAGGTGACCCCGCACACCCTGACCTCGAAGACGAAGCTCGAGAAGAATCTCGCCGACGCTCGGGAGCGTGGCTACGCCTGGACCGTGGAGGAGCTGGAGGTCGGGCTCCACGCCATGGCCGCGCCGGTCCGCGACCGGGACGGAGAGGTCATCGCGGCGCTCAGCGCCTCCGGACCCTCGTACCGGTTCACCGAGGAGCGCATGCACGAGCTCGCTCCGGTGCTGGTCAAGGGCGCGGAGGAGATCAGCCATCGGATGGGCTACCTGGGCTGAACGCCCAGGTGCCGCCGCCGACGGCACCTTCAGCCGCCGCCGACCTGCCAAGAACCGCCGCTACTGCGACTGCCCTGTCCCGAGACGCTCCTGGACCCAGTCGTGGAACTCGCCGATATGGTGCTCGCTGGGCACCAGCACGCCGCCCTTGGCGTACAGCCGGGAGCTCATCGCGGGCTGACAGCGCTCGCACGCGTCGAAGTCCTGCCGGTTGACGCGGTCGAAGAGCTCCACCGACCGGCTGACGTCCTTGCCGCTTTCGACGACGTGCTTGAGGTAGAGCCAGTCGCACTCGACGATCGTGCGGTCCGCGGCGACCGGGTACATCCGGTGGAAGATCACATGGTCGGGGACGAGGTTGATGAACACCTGCGGCCTGACGGTGATCGCGTAGTAGCGGCGGTCCTGCTCCTCGGAGACCCCCGGAATGCGGTCCAGTCCCTCGGAGCCGTCAATGGTGAAGCCCTTGACATCGGCGCCGAACTCCGCGCCGTGACCCACGTAGTACTGGGCGGCGTACCCGTCGGCGAACTCCGGGAGTACCTCGGTGAGTTCGGGGTGGATCGTGGCGCAGTGGTAGCACTCCATGAAGTTCTCGACGATCAGCTTCCAGTTCGCCTTGACGTCATAGACGATCCGCTTGCCGACCTCGAGGTTCTCCATGTCGTAGTGCTCGATCGACTCGGTGTCGCCGAGGCGTGCGACGACGTCCTGCACGACCTCCGCGAAGGGAGGCGGGTTCTCCGCGAGGCACACCCACACATAGCCGAGCCATTCACGGGTCGCCACACTCGCCAGGCCGTACTCCGTGCGGCTGACGTCGGGCATCTTGGTGAGGTTGGGCGCGGCGACGAGTTTGCCCGTCAGGTCGTACGTCCAGGCGTGGTAGGGGCACTGGAAGGCGCGCTTGACCTCGCCGGTCTCCTCGGTGCAGAGCTTGGCCCCACGGTGGCGGCAGACGTTGAAGAAGGCGCGTATGGAGTTGTCCCGTGCGCGCGTGATCAGGATGCTCTCGCGGCCCACCTCGACGGTCCGGAAGGCGCCGGGCTTGGCCAGATCGGAGGAGCGCACGGCGCAGAACCACATCGTTTCGAAGATGCGCTCCTGCTCCTGGGCGAAGATCCCCGGATCCGTGTAGGAGGAGCCGGGCAGGGTGGCGATCAGGCTGTCCGGCAGGCTGGTCGAGGTCACAGTGCACTCCTCGGAGAACGTCGTGGATCGGTCATTCACGCGCCGGGAAGGGCGACTCCGGACGGCGTTTTGTATGGAGCAACGCTGCGTGCTATACGCAACAGCAGCATGAAATGCCGCATCGGTGATGTCAAGATGTCGCGGCGGCGAGCTGTTTGCGCCAACGCATGAAAAGCCGCGGCTGGTTCATCGCGAGCACGGCGACCGGATGCCCGGCACGCCGGTAGACGGCCAGGAAACTGCGGTCGCCCGGGACGCCTTCCTCGACCGTCACGCTGTCGGCACCGGCCGAATGACCGGCGAACTGGATCTTCACGCCGTACTGGTCCGACCAGAAGTAAGGCGGCCGGGGCGCACCCGGTTCCGCCGCACCCCACGACAGCAGCGTGGCCACGGCCGCGTCGGGCCGCTCGCGCGCACCGGTCCAGTGCTCGACGCGGCGGTGGATCCCCGCGTGGGGGTCGTACCAGGAGGCGCAGTCACCGACGGCGACCACACCGGCGAGGCTGGTGCGGCCGTCCGCGCCGCACTTGACGCCGTTGTCGAGCGCGACGCCGGATCCCTTCAGCCACTCGACGCACGGACGCGCGCCGACACCGACGACGACGGTGTCGGCGGGGATACTGCGGCCGTCCTCGAGCAGGACGGCGTCGACCCGGGTCGCCCCGCTCAGCCCCTTGACCCCCACGCCGCACAACAGCCGTACGCCGTGGTCCGCATGGAGGGCGGAGACGATGCCGCCCATGGTCTCGCCGAGCGGTCCGGCGAGCGGCGTCGGCGCCGCCTCGACCACCGTCACGTCGAGTCCGAGAGCGTATGCGGTGGAGGCGACCTCGGCGCCGATGAATCCGCCGCCGATCACGACCAGCCGCCCACCCAGGGCCAGTTCGTCCCGCAGGGCGCGGGCGTCGTCCAGGGTGCGCAGGGTGTGGACCCCGGCCAGGCCGTCGGTGCCGGGCAGCGTCCGCGCTGCCGCGCCGGTCGCGATGACGAATCCGTCGGCTCGGACCTCGCGGCCGTCGGCGAGCCGCACGGCTCGATCCGCGCTGTCGAGTCCGGTGGCGCGGGCGCCGAGCAGCCACTCGGCCTGCAGGTCCTCGCCGTCCGACTCCAGCGCGAGATCGGCTTCGCCGATGTCACCGGCCAGGAACTCCTTGGACAGCGGCGGCCTGTCGTACGGGCGGTGCGGTTCGTCGCCGATGACGACCAGCCGACCGTCGTACCCCTGTTTCCGCAGCGAGCGCGCCGCCGACAGACCGGCCAGCGAGGCACCCACCACGGCCACTGTCCTCACGCGGCGCCTCCGGCGAGCCGGGACGCGACACAAGGTGGCAGGTTGGGGGCATCGGTGGACGGCTGGACGTAGATCATGCCGTCCTCGATGAAGACCTGATGAGTGCGCACCGGACGCTTGGCCGGCGGAGCGTCGACGACTCCGGTCCGGAGGTCGAACTTCGAAGCATGCAGCGGGCATTCCACCTCGCAGCCCTCCAGCCAGCCGTCGGCGAGCGAGGCGTCCTGGTGGGTGCACGTGTCGTCGATGGCGAAGACCTCGCCGTCGTCGGTATGGAACACCGAAACCGGCGGATCGATGTCGAGCCGGTAGGCCTCGCCTCGCGGCAGATCCACGAGAAGGCACGCGGGAATCATCATGACACCTCGGTGCGTATAGCGAAACGGATTGCGGTAAGCGCAACGCCAGTTTGAGGGCGGCCCCAAACCCTTGTCAAGGCATCCAGAGGACAGGCGGCCCCCTTGTTCTGCGTTGCATTTTGCGCAACTCTTTGCGCTATAGACAACACATCACATGAAGGAGCCCGGGGTGGCGATCAGCGTCTTCGACCTGTTCAAGGTCGGTATCGGACCATCGAGCTCCCACACCGTCGGGCCCATGAAGGCCGCCCGTCTCTTCGTCACGGGGCTGCACGAAGACGGCCTGCTCCCCCGCACCGGCTCGGTCCGGGCAGAACTCTTCGGTTCGCTCGGCGCCACGGGTCACGGCCACGGCAGCGGCAAGGCGGTACTCCTCGGCCTGGAAGGCGAGGATCCGGAAACCGTCGACACCGACACCGTGGACGACAGGGTGCATCGGATCCACGAGGCCGGCCGGTTGCGGCTGCTGGGCCGCCGGGAGGTGGAGTTCCGCGAGCGCGACCACCTGGTGCTGCACCGTCGCCGCACGTTGCCGTTCCACCCCAACGGGATGCAGTTCACCGCCACAGAGCGCGAAGGCGGCGAGCTGAGGACCCGTACGTACTACTCGGTGGGCGGGGGCTTCGTCGTGGACGGGAGCGCGACGGGTGCCGACCGCATCAAGCCCGACGACACTCCGGTACCGCTCCCCTTCGGCTCGGCATCCGAACTGCTGCTGCGCGCCTACGAGACCAGCCTGCCGGTCAGCGGGGTGATGCTCGCCAACGAGCTGTCCCGGCGGAGCGAGAGTGAGGTGCGCGCCGACCTGCTGCGGATCTGGAGGGTGATGCAGGAGTGCGTGGAGCGCGGCTGTTCACGGACCGAGACCACCCTGCCCGGGCGGCTGCAGGTGCCCCGCCGTGCCCCGCAGCTGCTGCGCAGCCTCGTCGAGGACTCCCAGGATGTGGATCCGCTGCACATCATGGACTGGGTCAACCTCTTCGCGCTGGCCGTCAACGAGGAGAACGCCTCGGGCGGTCGCGTGGTCACCGCGCCCACCAACGGCGCGGCCGGGATCGTGCCCGCGGTGCTGCACTACTACACACGCTTCGTTCCCGGGGCCGACGAGGACGGAGTCGTCCGCTTTCTGCTCGCCGCCGGCGCGGTGGGAGCGCTGTTCAAGGAGAACGCGTCGATCTCCGGCGCCGAGGTGGGCTGCCAGGGCGAGGTCGGGTCGGCCTGCTCCATGGCCGCCGCTGGTCTCGCCGAGGCGCTCGGCGGCACGCCGGAGCAGGTCGAGAACGCCGCGGAGATCGGCATGGAGCACAATCTCGGGCTGACCTGCGACCCGGTCGGAGGACTGGTCCAGATCCCCTGCATCGAGCGGAACGCCCTGGCCTCCGTCAAGGCGATCAACGCGGCGCGGATGGCGCTGCGCGGCGACGGCACGCATGTGGTCTCGCTCGACAAGGTCATCAAGACGATGCGCGAGACCGGTGCCGACATGAAGGTGAAGTACAAGGAGACCTCGCGCGGCGGCCTCGCGGTCAACGTCATCGAGTGCTGAGACGTCAACGACGTGGAGACGCGGCCGCCGCGCGGTCGTAAGTGGTCAGAATCCGCGGTCGATCCACTCCTGAAGGTGCGGGGCCTCGGCGGCGATGGTGGTCGTCTCCCCGTGGCCGGTGTACACGACGGTGTCGCCCGGCAGGGTCAGCAGCCGGTCCCGGATCGAGTCGACGATGGTGCCGAAGTGGCTGTACGACCGTCCCGTCGCACCTGGTCCACCCGCGAAGAGCGTGTCACCGCTGAAGAGTGCCTTCAGGCCCGGCGCGTACAGGCACACCGCGCCGGGGGCGTGACCGGGGGTGTGCAGCACGGTCAGCTCGACACCGGCCACCGTGACGACCTGTCCGTCGGCGAGTTCACCGTCGGGTGTCCGCTCGGGGTGGGTCTGCTTCCACAGCGGCAGGTCGTCCCCGTGGAGCAGGATCGGAGCACCGGTGCGGTCGGCGAGTTCGGGGGCCGCGTCGATGTGGTCGTTGTGGGCGTGGGTGCACACGATGGCCCGCAGCGTGCGTCCGCCGAGGGCCTCGGCGATCGCCTCGGCGTCATGGGCGGCATCGATGACGACGGCCTCGATGTCGTCACCGACGATCCAGACGTTGTTGTCGACGTCCCAGGTTCCGCCGTCCAGGGAGAACGTCCCCGAGGTCACGAGCTGTTCGATGCGGGCACCGGCCATCAGAAGACCACCACCGAGCGCAGCACATCGCCGCCGTGCATCCGCTCGAAGGCCTTCTCGACCTCGTCCAGTGCGATGGTCTCCGTGACGAAGGCGTCCAGATCCAGTCGGCCTTGCAGGTAGAGATCGATGAGCATCGGGAAGTCACGGGAGGGCAGGCAGTCGCCGTACCAGGAGGACTTCAGCGCGCCGCCCCGGCCGAAGACGTCCAGCAGCGGCAGTTCGAGCTTCATCTCCGGGGTCGGTACGCCGACGAGGACGACCGTGCCCGCAAGGTCGCGCGCGTAGAAGGCCTGCTGGTACGTCTCCGGACGGCCGACCGCCTCGATCACCACATCGGCGCCGAAGCCGCCGGTCAGCTCGCGTACGGCCTCGACCGGATCGCCCTGCTTGGAGTTGACGGTGTGGGTCGCGCCGATCCTCTTCGCGGTTTCGAGCTTCCGCTCGTCGATGTCGACAGCGATGATCTTGGCCGCCCCGGCGAGCCGGGCACCGGCGATCGCCGCGTTCCCCACCCCGCCGCAGCCGATGACCGCCACGCTGTCACCGCGTCCGACGTTGCCGGTGTTGATGGCCGCGCCGATGCCCGCCATCACTCCGCAGCCCAGCAGCCCGGCGGCGGCCGCCGATGCCGCCCGGTCGACCTTGGTGCACTGCCCCGCCGCCACCAGCGTCTTCTCCGCGAACGCACCGATGCCCAGGGCCGGAGACAGCTCGGTGCCGTCGGTCAAGGTCATCTTCTGCTTCGCGTTGTGGGTGTTGAAGCAGTACTGCGGTCGCCCGCGCTGACAGGCCCGGCACTGCCCGCAGACGGCGCGCCAGTTCAGGATGACGAAGTCACCGGGGGCGACGTCGGTGACGCCCTCCCCCACCGACTCCACGACACCCGCGGCCTCGTGCCCGAGCAGGAACGGGAAGTCGTTGTTGATGCCGCCCTCGCGATAGTGCAGATCGGTGTGGCAGACCCCGCAGGCCTCGATCTTCACCAGCGCCTCGCCCGGGCCGGGGTCGGGGACGATGATCGTTTCCAGGCTGACGGGGGCGCCCTTCCCCCGCGCGACGACAGCACGGACCTGGTGAGTCATGGCCACTCCTCGGCTGGTACGAGACCTGGGTCGAATGTTGCTCATTACGGCACTCATCTCATGTGCCGCAACACAGCATCGTGGAGGGGCGAGCGGGGGTCAAGGATTCGGCACACAGATCGCCGCCTGCACAGAGCGGATCTCCTCACCGCGGGCATGCGGTTATGCCGTCGTACGGCCAAGCGCCGCAACAGAACC
This sequence comes from Streptomyces sp. NPDC027189, assembly GCF_055566975.1. Taxonomy (NCBI): domain Bacteria; kingdom Bacillati; phylum Actinomycetota; class Actinomycetes; order Kitasatosporales; family Streptomycetaceae; genus Streptomyces; species Streptomyces sp. NPDC027189. The sequence continues at coordinate 274,410 of NZ_JBVHRI010000006.1, read as the reverse complement.
CTTCAGAGGGAGTGCTGGAGGAAGGCGATGAGAACGGCGGTGAGTTCGGCGGGCGCGTCTTCTTGGACGAGGTGGCCCGCGCCGGTGATCGGCTCAAGTCGCGCGCCCGGGATGCGGGCGGCGAGCTCCTGTCCTTTCGCCACGGGAATCCAGGTGTCGTCCTGCCCCCAGCACACCAGCGTGGGGATGCCGATCTCGCCGTACCGGTCCTGAACCTCATCCGTGTAGAGCTGGTCGGCCTGAGCGATCTGCCGGTAGAAGGCCGCCTGGCCGAGGTCGCCGAGCCAGGGCCGGACGAGCCTTTCGAGCACTGCCGGGTGCAGGCCCGGACTGCTGGCCGAGCTGATGTATTCGCGTACCAGGGCGTGGTGCAGCGCGGGTGGCAACTGCTCGAACACCTCGGAGTGCTCGCCGACGAGCCGGAAGAACGCGGACCCCCATGGCGCCAGCGCGACGGGGTCGACCAGAGCGAGTGCGCGGTAGTGAGCGCCGTGCAGCAGATGCGCCCGCAAGGAGACGGCACCGCCGAAGTCGTGGGCGACCACCAGCGGTTCTTCCAGGCCCCAGTGGGCCAGGAGTTCGGTGAAGACCTTGCCCTGGGCGGCCAGCGAGACGTCCTGTCCGGCGTACTTCTCCGATGCTCCGTAACCGGGCATGTCCCACACGAACACCTGGTGACGGCGGGCGAGTGAGCGGGCGATGGCGCGCCAGACGTAGGAAGAGAAGGGTGTGCCGTGGAGGAGGACAACCGGATCCTCACGGGGGTGTCCGAGGCTGTCCCAGTGGACGTCGCCGGAGGTACTGCGGAATGTCCGGGTCAGCTGCCATTCACTCACGGGCGTTGTTCCTCTCGGTCGTGCTTCCGGCTCGACGGGGTGATCGAGCCAGGGTCGGTCCGGGCGACAGTCGAAAGGCCGGCAGCGCCGCGCCCGGCCACTGAATGCTCCTGGTGTCCTGGCACACGACGGCGGGCGCGAGCGGTCTGCCTCCCCAGGGATGATCCCTCCTCGCCGTGACGGCGGCCGGCACGCGGGCCGGCGGGCGCTGCCGTCCGTTCGTCGCTGGAGGCCGTGCCCCTACGCCGGGAGCAGTACGAAGTTTGCCGCCCAGGTGCCCCGACTGGCTCACCTGCAGCGCGGTCGCCGCCTCCTCCAGGGGGTAGGTACGCCAGAGCGGCACCCGCAGCCGCCTGTCCCCCATGCGCGCTCCCGGGCGGCCTCGGATCCGGTTCGCCGACGAGACGTCCCCCGACCCCGAGCACGACACCTCCGAAACCGCCCTTTACCCGCGGGTGGAGGATTGCCTCGTCCACCCGCGCGAACACTGACGCATGGATCAGTGACGCACCGTCACTCGCTTCATCGAACCGATCGAATCGGTTCGATGAGGCCAGTACCGAGGAAACCGGCCAGCAATACCTCCGACGCGGGTCTCCCGGCTCCGCACAGCGGCCTTACCTGCAAGGTTTCCAGGCCATTGCGGAAAGTACTGCGCGAGGCGTTGACACCCCATTCGAGTTGCTCCTACCTTCTCTTCACGCGAACCGGTTCGACAACGGTCGCCATCGTTGCACGACCCCCGTCCCCCGTATCCTGCGACCGGTGATGACGCCCTCCCCCGGGCTCATCGAACCGGTGCGAGCTAGGAGCCCCCGTGAACATCGGAGAGATCGCCCAGCGGGCCGGTGTCTCGCGGAGCACCGTGTCCTATGCGCTGAGCGGCAAGCGCCCCGTGTCGGAAGAAACCCGCCGGAAGATCCAGCAGGTCATCGACGAACTGGGCTACCGGCCAAACGCCAGCGCGCGTGCCCTGGCCAACGGCCGAACCAGCACCATCGGTCTCGTCTTCCCGCCTGCCGGGAACCACTACACCGGCATGCAGCTCGACTTCATCGGCAGTGTCGTGGAGGCCGCCGCGGCCTACGACTACGACGTGCTGCTCTCGCCCAGCGGCGTGGACAGCGACCGCTCGTTCCAGCGGCTGCTGGGAGAACGCCGGGTCGACGGCGCGATCCTGATGGAGATCCGGCTGGAGGACGACCGGGTGGACCACCTCACCGCGCTGGGCTTCCCCTCCGTCACCATCGGCCGCACCGCGCATCCGGAGGACGGGTGGTGGGTCGGCCTGGACCACACCGCGCTGGTGGAGGCATGCGTCCACCACCTCGCGGACCTGGGCCATCGCCGGGTCGCCTTCGTCAACCGGCCCGAGCAACTGCTGCGTGCCGGCTACGAGTCGGCCCATCGGGGTCTGGACGGATTCACCAAGGCCGCTGCCGAGCGCGGGCTGACCGTCCGTACGTACTGCTGCGGGGACGACGCCGCTTCGGGCCAAGCCTGTGTGGAGCGGATCCTGTACGACGATCCGGCCACCACAGCCCTGGTCACACTGAACGAGGCCGCGCTCGGCGGCCTCTACCGAGGACTGGCCCAGGCCGGCCGCCATGTGCCGCGCGACTTCTCCGTGACCGGCGTGGTGGCCAGCCGGTGGGCGGAGACGGTGACCCCGCAGCTCACGGCGGCGGACGTACCGGCCGCGGAGATGGGTCGCCGCGCCGTCGACCTGCTGGTCGAGCGACTCGACCATCCTGACGCGCCCGGTCGGCACCACCTTCTCGCGCCACCGATCTCTTTGCGGGCCAGCACCGGGCCCGCCGGCGTCGCGCCGCCGGTCGCCGACACGACCGTCTGACGCCCCTCCCCCGACCCTCACCTGCCCTTCCCCGAGACGACGGCCCGACCACGAAAGACGGACACCCCGTCCCCGCCCCTCCCCAACACCGGCCGCTGAACCGCTCATCGGCGCCCTCGGCATGCCCGGATCACCCCCATCGCCTCTCCTACGGCACAGCCGTGCCCAGAACCAAGAGGGACCCGCCATGAACAGCTCCTCAAGACGACGCCGTCTCATCGCCGCGGCCGTGGCCGTCGTCGCCGTCGCCACCACCGCGACCGCCTGCTCCTCCGGCTCGGGCAGCACCTCCAACTCATCTGCGAACAGCGGCACTTACACGATCTGGGACCCGTACCCCCAGTTCGACAAGAGCTCGGCCTGGGCGAAGCTGCTGGACACCTGCGGCACCCAGGCAGGCGTGAAGATCAAGCGGACCGCCTTCGACACCAGCGACCTGCCGAACAAGGCGCTGCTCGCGGCGCAACAGGACAACTCCCCGGACCTCCTCATCGTCGACAACCCGGTGGTGTCGACCCTGGCCGAGGCCGGAGTGCTCACCACGACCGACGACAACAAGCTGGACACCTCGGCCGTGGACCCCAACCTGCTCGCGGCCGGCCAGTCGGGCGGCAAGACATACGGCACGCCGATCGGCGCCAACACGCTCGCCCTCTACTACAACAAGAAGGTGCTGAAGGCGGCCGGGGTGGACGTCGCCTCGGTCAAGGACTGGACGTCACTCACCGCGGCGCTGGCGAAGGTCAAGAAGGCCGGCAAGAAGGGCATCACGTTCTCCGCGATCGGAACGGAGGAGGGCAGCTTCCAGTTCCTGCCGTGGTTCTGGGGCTCGGGCGCGAAGCTCACCGCTCTCGACTCGGACCAGGCCGTCTCCGCACTGTCGCTGTGGAAGGGCTGGCTGGCCAAGGGCTACGCCCCGAACTCCGTGCTCAACAACACCCAGACGACCAGCTGGCAGGAGTTCACGACCGGCGACTACGCGTTCAGCGAGAACGGCACCTGGCAGCTCGCGAACGCCGCCAAGGCGGGCTTCGACTACGGCGTCATCCCCGTCCCCGGCGCCTCGGGAGGCAACGCCGCGGCCCCGACAGGCGGCGAGTTCGTCACCCTCCCGGTCCAGGGCTCCACCGGCCGTTACGCCACCTCGCAGACGCTGGCGACCTGCCTGACCAGCACCAAGAACCTGTACGACACCGACACCACCCTCTCCTACGTCGCGCCCACCAGCGAGGTCCAGGACAAGCAGGTGGCGGCGAACGCCCAGTTGAAGCCGTGGGTCGACGCGGTCAAGGCGGCCAAGGGGCGCACCAGTGACGACCTGGGCACCAAGTACCCCAAGATCTCCGAGCAGTTGTGGAAGGCGATGCAGTCCGCGCTCAGCGGCTCCAAGTCGCCCAAGGACGCGCTCTCCGCAGCCCAGTCCGCAGTCAAGTGACCGGTATTCGAGGCTCGTTGATGAACCGCACGACGCCCACGCCGATCCGCCGGACCGTGCCCCGGTCCGGCGGTGCGGCCGGCGCGGCACCGCCGCCCCGGCAACGGCGCCGCCCCACCTCCCAGCAGTGGGCCGCCTGGGCGTTCCTCACCCCGGTGACCCTCTACCTCGCCCTCTTCTACGCCTATCCGCTCTACCGCAACATCGATCTGAGCCTGCGGAACTACACGGTGCGCTCCTTCGTCCAGGGCAACGCACCGTTCACGGGCCTCAAGAACTACCTGACCGTCTTCGACGACCCCACGTTCGCCCCGGCGCTGCTCCACACGGTGGTGTTCACCGCCGTGTGCCTGGTCTTCCAGTACGCCATCGGCCTGGCCCTCGCGGTCTTCTTCAACCAGCACTTCCGGCTGTCGGCAACCCTGCGTGCCCTGTTCCTGGTGCCGTGGCTGCTGCCGCTCATCGTGTCGGCCTCCACCTGGTCATGGATGCTCAACAGTGACTCCGGTGTCATCAACGCCGCCCTGCACGCCGTCGGCATCGGCCCGGTGAACTGGCTGACCTCACCGTCCTGGTCGCTGGCCTCGGTGGTCATCGCGAACATCTGGATCGGCGTCCCGTTCAACCTGGTCGTGCTCTACAGCGGTCTGCAGTCGATCCCCACCAGCCTCTACGAGGCGGCGGCCCTGGACGGCGCGAACGCGTGGCAGCGCTTCTGGCGCATCACCTTCCCGCTGCTGCGCCCGGTCTCCGCGATCACCCTCCTCCTCGGGCTGGTCTACACGCTCAAGGTCTTCGACATCATCTGGATCATGACCAGGGGCGGCCCGGCGGACTCGTCCACCACCTTCGCCACCTGGTCCTACCAACTCGGCTTCGGCAACCTGCTGCCCGCCTTCGGCCCCGGCGCGGCCGTCGGAAACCTGCTCGTCGTCGCCGCCCTGGTGTTCGGCCTGGTCTATGTGCGGACCCAGAGAAAGCAGGCGTCCTCATGAACAGCCGCAGCCGCACGGGATGGAAGACGGCCCTCGGCGTCCTGCTGACCGCGATCATGCTCTTCCCGGTCTACTGGATGCTGAACGCGTCCTTCACCCGCGACCAGGATCTGCGCAAGTCGCCCCCGGACCTGTTCCCGGTCCACGGCACCCTGGAGGGCTACCGGGCCGTCGTGGACCAGCAGTTGCCGTATCTCGGCACCAGCCTCGTCATCGGCCTGGGCACGGTCGCCCTGACCGTGGCCCTGTCCGCACCGGCCGGATACGCGCTGGCCAAGCTGCGCCCACGCGGCGCGGGCATCCTGAACTTCGTCCTTCTGGCCGCCCAGATGATCCCCGGAATCATCATGGCGATGGGCTTCTACGCCATCTACCTGAGCCTCGGCCTGCTCCAGTCCGTGCCCGGCCTGATCGTCGCCGACTCCACGCTCGCCGTCCCCTTCGGTGTGCTCATCTTCACCGCGTTCATGTCCGGCATCCCCGGCGAACTGCTCCAGGCCGCGAAGACGGACGGTGCCGGCGCGCTGCGCACCTTCTGGTCGATCGTCCTGCCGATGAGCCGCAACGCCGTCGTCACCGTGTCCCTGTTCGCGTTCCTGTGGTCCTGGTCCGACTTCGTCTTCGCGAGCACCCTCGTCAACGGCGGTGCACACGAGCCGATCACCCTCGGCATCTACCACTACATCGGCAACAACAACCAGCAGTGGAACGCCATCATGGCCACCGCCGTCGTGGCCTCCCTCCCGGCCGCGGTCATCCTCGTCCTCGCCCAGCGCTATGTCGCCGCCGGCGTGACCGCCGGCGCCGTGAAGGACTGACATTCCGTCACCCTCCTGCGGTACGCCCCCCGTTGAAGAAACGAGTCACACTTCATGACCGCCGCCTCACCCGGCCCGGCCTTCTCCGTCCACGACATCCCGTTCAGCACGCACGGATCCTGGTTCTGCATCTCCCCCGTGGTGGCGGAGCAGACGTACGCGGAGGATCTCCATCTGGTCTCCCACCAGAACGGCATGCACGCCGTGCTGCGTCTGGTCCCGCTGGACGCCGCGACGGGCGACCGGGCCGCCGCCCGCGTGGAGGCCACCCCCGGCCTGCTCAGCTGGATCCACCCGGGCGGACGCATTGACCTCGCCTACGAGTCGCCGGACACCGTACGCCTGCGCGGTACCGGGACCGGCCTGCGCGTGGCCGCCGCGGCACAGGCTCTGACACCGTTCAGCGGCACCTATTTCTTCCGCGAGCCCGTAAGTGGCAGGTACGTGTTCACCTCGTACGAGACCGGGCGCCGTTACGGGATCACCGTGCTGTCCGGGACCGTGTCCGACGTGTCCGGTGCCCAAGCGCTGGGCAGCGGGGATCGCGGTGTCACGGTCACCGCCGAAGACGGCGGAGTCTGGGAGATCGCCGTCGAGGAGTACGAGACCGGACGCCGCCCCTACGTCTCGTCCACGGCGTTCGGCAAGATCGCGGAGGCCGCGCGGAACTCCTTCGCGGACTTCGTCGACGCGGTCGCGCCCTGGCGCTCGTCCGCCACTCCGGCCGCCGAACTCGCCGCGTATGTGGTGTGGTCCGCGACCGTACGCCCGGCCGGCCTGGTGACCCGGCCCGCGGTGCTGATGTCCAAGCACTGGATGGACAAGGTCTGGAGCTGGGACCACTGCTTCAACGCCCTTGCTCTCGCGGCCGGTTGCCCCGAGCTGGCCTGGGACCAGTTCGCGCTGCCCTTCGACCACCAGGACGGGAGCGGGGCGCTGCCCGACTCGGTCACCCACTCCGAGGTCCTGCACAACTTCGTCAAACCACCCATCCACGGCTGGGCCCTGCGCCGCCTGCGCCAGCACCTGCCCGAGCCTCTCAGTCAGGCAGAACTGGCTGTGGCGTACGACAGGTTGGAGCGCTGGACGGACTTCTGGCTCACCGCGCGACGCGCGCCCGGTGCCGCCCTGCCCCACTACCAGCACGGCAACGACAGCGGCTGGGACAACGCCACGACCTTCGACCCCGAGCGAGTGGTCGTCACCGCCGACCTGGCTTCCTTCCTCATCCTCCAGCTACGGGAACTCGCCGACCTGGCAGCCGAGTTGGGACGTACGGACGACGCCCTCCGATGGACACACACGGCCGACGCAACCCAGGCCACCCTGCTCGACCGGCTCTGGACCGGCGACCGGTTCGTCACCCGTTCAGCCGTCGGCGCGGACACCTGGAGCAGCTCCAGCCTGCTCGATCTGATGCCCATCGCGCTGGGCGAGCACCTGCCGGAGGACGTCAGCAGCGTGCTGGCCGACCGCATCGAGGCCCACCTGACCCCGTACGGCCTCGCCACCGAGCTGCCCACCTCGCCGCACTACCTCGCCGACGGCTACTGGCGCGGCCCGATCTGGGCCCCCGCCACCGTCCTCATCGAAGACGGCCTGCGCCGCTCAGGGCACCACCGGCTGGCGGACGAGATCGGTGCCCGCTTCCGTGCCCTGTGCGAGACCCACGGCTTCGCCGAGAACTTCGACGCCCTGACCGGCAGGGGCCTGCGCGACCGCGCCTACACCTGGACCGCCAGCAGCTACCTGCTGCTGGCCGAAGCGCACGTACGCGGCGGTGACGACGACTGACCGACCGCGTGTCCCCCAGCCCGGGGTCGTCGGAACCCGGGTCCGACCCCGTTCCCAACCAGGAGCCGCCATGCACTCGCCCCGCACACAGCGCAGATCCCGCGCAGGACGGCGAGCGGCCTCGGTCGTCGCCGCCCTGCTGGCCGCACTGGCCGGGACCCTCCTACCCGCCACCCCGTCGCAGGCCGCCGACACCAGTGTCACCGTCGACTTCTCCACCGCCGGAGGCGCCCCGACCTACCACGCCTCGGGCATGATCTACGGGATGACCCCGGACGGCTCGCTGCCCCAGGACCACTTCTTCAAAGACATCAAGTGGCACTTCATGCGGGCGGGAGGCGCCCAGCTCAACAGCGGCGGCTACGCCACCAGCCTGGCCGACTATCAGACCCGATGGGCCTCCACGCTGGGCCAGTACAAGCGCACCGCGGCCCTCGGCGGCACCTTCGTCCTCCTGCCGCACGACCTGTGGGGCGCGGACGGCACCACCAGCCAGGGCTGGCCCGGCGACAACGGTGACTGGACGCAGTTCGACGCCTTCGTCACCCAGCTCATCAGCGACGTCAAGGCCAACAACATGACCGTCCAGTGGGACCTGTGGAACGAGCCCGACGGCAGCGGCTTCTGGGGCGCCTCGCAGACGCAGTACCTGCAGATGTGGTCGCGCTTCTACGCCCGCGTCCGGGCGGCCTTCCCCGACCAGCTCATCGTGGGGCCGAGCACCGCAGGCCAGCCCTCCTCGTCGAACACCTGGTGGGCCAACTACCTGACGTACGTCAAGGCCAACAACGTCGCCCCCGACATCTGGAGCTGGCACGACGAGCCCGGTGACCCGGTGACCGACGCCGGCCGGGCCAACTCGCTGCTCTCCTCCCACGGTCTGACCAACAGCCGCCCATACCAGATCAACGAGTACGCCACGCTGTCCATGCAGTCCCCGGGCGGCGGCGCCTGGTTCATCGGCCGCCTGGAACGGGCAGGCGCCGACGGCCTGCGCGGCAACTGGGCCTCCGGCACCGCCCTGCACGACGACGAGGCCAACCTGCTCACCAAGAACAGCGCCGGCCAGTATCTGCCGCTCGGCGAGTGGTTCATGTACCGCTTCTACGGCTCGCAGACCGGCAACATCGTCAAGCTCACCCCGGGCACCGGCACCGACGGCCTGGCCACCAAGGACAACACCGCGGGGAACGCCAAGGTGCTGCTCGGCAGCAGCGGCAACACCGGGACCGTCACCGTCAACCTCACCGGCCTGAACACCACGTCGGTGGTGGAGAGCAGCCAGGTCCGGGCCGTCGTCCAGCGCATCCCCTACAACAGCGGAGGCGCTGTCACCGGCCCGGAGACCGTCTCCGACACCACGTTGACGGTGAGCGGCAACGCCGCCTCGGTGAGCATCCCGTGGACGAGCGCGAAGGACGGCTACACCGTCACCCTGCTGCCGCCGTCCAACACCACGGTCTCCACGGTGGCCGTGAGCCAGAACAGCGGCCAGTGCCTGGACGACACCAACGTCAGCACGGCCAACGGCACGCAGTACCAGCAGTACTACTGCGAGGGCGGCTACCAGCAGATGCTCGACTTCAAGCCGGTGAGCGGCAAGACCAACACGTATACGGTGGTCAACGAGCTGAGTGGAAAGTGCCTGGACGTGTCCGGTGCCTCCGCCGCCGACGGCGCCGCCGTCATCCAGTACACCTGCAGCGGCGCCGCCAACCAGCAGTTCACCCTCAACCCGGTCGCCGCGCTCGGCAACAGCCAGGACTACCAGCTGGTCGCGGTCCACAGCGGCAAGTGTGTCGACGTCAGCAACGTCTCGACCACGGCCGGCGCGCAGATCCACCAGTGGACCTGCGATGCGGCGAGCGTGCTCGGCACCAAGAAGAACCAGATCTGGCGCCTGCTCGGCAAGGCCTGACAGGCAACGCATGGTGTGGGGTCTTCCGAACACGACCGGGGAGCCCCCGCACCCCGCGCCATGCAGAATTCCTTGCCCAGCGACTCAACCAAAACGGGGAACTCCTGCACCCGCCTGTGCCGGTTCAGCGCGGTGGACGCCGAGCATGTCTCGATCATCCACTCCTGGAACGCCTCGATGTGCGCCCGGCTGACGCCTGTCGGAACCTCAGCGGTGTCATCCGCCTCCGGATCCGGCGGTTACTCCCCCAAATACCGCCCCGGCTGGGGCGGCCGCCAGCAGATAGTCGTAGCGTCCAGGTCCAAGAGCGGCATGGTCGCCGACCTCCGAGTAAACGCGCCGATGAGCGGCGTGCTCAACCTCGAAGTTGGAAACGATCTACGCGAAAAGGGCCCCCACAGGCTCTCGCCTGCGAAGACCCTTCGCACCGTCGGGACGACAGGATTTGAACCTGCGACCCCTTGACCCCCAGTCAAGTGCGCTACCAAGCTGCGCCACGTCCCGATGTGTCCGACCCGCGGTGCCCCGCGTGATCGTGCAGGTAAACCCTACCCCACGCGGACGGATGGCCGTGCACAGGCAGTCATCGTCCCGGCGTACGAGCGACTCCGTTCCTCGGGGACGTCACGCGACCACGAAGGGCTCCTGGCCCGGTACAGCCGCTCACCGGCCGACCGTGGGTGGGTGGAGACCCACGGGCCACCCACCCCGGCCCGCCGATCAGGCGTTGGGGTCGAAGGAGATACCGGCCGGCTTGGCCTTCTCCAGGTGGTAGTTGAAATTGCCGTCCTTGAGACCGAAGACGGCACTGCCGAAGTCGTACGCGCTCAGCTTGTCGCGCAGACCCGCCGGGTAGCCGTTCCAGCCGACCAGGCTGGGGAACTGCCACGTGTGGTAGTGGTTCTCCGGCGGTTCGTCGTTGGAGTTGGCCGGGCGGAAGCAGTGCGTGCTGATGCCGTCCTTGTGGTAGACGACCTTGGGGTGCGTGCCGTCCCAGCGGATCTGGTCACGGCCGTAGATGTTGAAGTTGCCGTGGGCCGAAGTGGACACGTACTTGGCCTGGTTGTCCTGCACCCACACCACGACGTGTTCCCAGTCGTTGCGGTGTCCGCCCAGGCCGCTGCCGGCGACGGCCTGGTCCTTCTCGAAGTAGAGGCCGTACATGATGGCGCACCAGCCGTTGTTGCACTTCTCGCGGGAGTAGCCGTTGGTGTTGTCCAGGTCCCAGGAGTCGTGGCACTGGCCGTTGAGAGCACCGGACGGCTTGAGGCCGCCGTTGATGGTGCCGTCGGGGCCGATGGCGGGAGTCGGGTAGCAGCCGTCCGTGTCGTAGTCGTAGGCGGGCTGGAACGTCTGCTCCAGTCCGTCCGCGTTCGCGGGCAGGGCCTTCGGCGGGTCGGCGAGCGCGCTGCCGGGGAAGGCGACGACCAGCGCGACGGCGCTGCCGAGGATGAGCGAGACCCTGCGGATCCGCGAGCTTTTCTTCACTGCGTCCTCCTGATCGACCGCGGCGTGGGGGCGGGGCAGGCCAGGCGGTCGCGTTGGCATGCCCAGCTCAGCTTTCCGGGCCGTCGTGGAGAACGCCAGCGTCTGGAGGTGTCAGAGCGATGAAGGATCAACCAATTGGCGGAGCGGGGTTGCCCGTTGGGCGTCAAGGACCCGCTCGCCGCCCGACTCCCGGGCACGGTGGGCTGGTTGCCACCGAGCCCGGAAGGGTGAGGGCCGGCGGGGCCCGCAGCTCGGGCGGCTACACCTTGCCGTCGGCGAGCTTCCACTCGCGGTGCAACGTGCCCAGCGGGATGCTGTGTTGGAGAACGGGTGTACCGAAGATGGACAACTGGATGCGCAGGGTGCCGGTCAGGTCGACGCCGCCATAGACGGCCCAGGCACCTGACGCGCCGACACCGGTCTTCGCCGTGGCACCCGTCGCAGACGTGGCGTCGAGCGAGCCCGCCGCCTCACCGCGGAGATACGGGGCCAGGTCCGCGGTGACGCCGACGGTGCCGTACAGCCCGACGGTGGCCTCCGCGCCGAGGGACGCCTTCACGCTTCCGGCCGCGGTGACGGCGGTGCGCACCGGGGAGCTCGTCATGTGCGACTCGTTGACCGGTGTCCAGCCCTTGGCCGGTCCGAAGGTGCCACCGGCCTTGAAGTCACCCTTGAGGTCCTGCTCGATGTCGACGGTGACGCTTCCGTCCGCGCCGATCTGGAAGTAGCAGGTCAGATCGAGGTTCACCACGACGGGAATCGGGCCGACCTGAAGCACGGGGTCGGCGTGCAGCTTCGCGAACGGCACCCGCACGGGCTGGGCCGAGGCCGCGGCGCGGCCCTTGACCGCCCACCGCGAGGTCCAGTCGCCGGAGACACCGAGGTACGCGGCCCCCGGTCCGGAGCCGGCCGAGTCGCCGCCGTAGGAGAAGTCGACTTCGGGCGCGACCTGGACGAAACCGGAGACGGACGCCGTCGCGGAGGCCGGTGCTCCCGCCGCAGTGCCGACCTTCGCCCCGACATCGAGCCGCAGGCTGCCGAGCGGGACCTTCGTGCCCTCGGGTCCGGAGTGGATGTCTCCCGTCTTCGCCCAGGAGATCTTCACGTCGGGCAACAGCCGCTCGACGTCGAAGGAGGCGGGATCGACGGGGACGGAGCCCTTCGCGTCGTCGTCGCCGAGCAGCGTGTCCAGGGTCGTCGGCGCCGTCTGGACCTCGGTGCCGTCTCCCCTCTGGCCGATCACCTTGGTGACCCTGGCGAGAAGTCCGTCCGGGGCGCCGGGCGCGGGGGCGCTGGCGATGACGTCACCCACGGCGGTGCCGTGCGGCTTCGCGGCGTTCCCGGCGGTCGGGGACGGTGACGTAGTCCCCTGATCTCCGGACGCCGCTTTACCAGCAGGGGATATGACGGCACGTCGGGTGTGGCTGTCGTACGACTTCACCTTCAGCGCGGTCTTCCGGGCCTTGCCGCCCGCCGCGCCCGGCCGTGCGACGGCGGTCGAGGTGGCTGCCGCCTCGGGGGCGGCGGCGACGGCGAGCGGTTGGCCGGCGTCGGCGGTGCTGCCCGAGGAGGCCTCGGCTTCCTGAGCCCGTGCGGCGGAGGAGGAAGAGTGCGCCCCGGGCTCTGCGGAGCAACCGGCGGCGAGGAAGAGGGCGGATGCGGCGAGCGCGGGCATGACGGCACGCAAGGGCCGCTTGCGGATACGCAAGGTCAGTCCTGAGGGGGGTGGGGGGTGGCAAGGGATTACCAGCGGGTAACCAGGGGTGAGCCTGTCATGAACCTGTGAAGTCCCGCTCCACATTTCGCACACGCCGGGCGTGATGTGCGCCACGCGCTCGAGCAGCGAGCGATTCGAGGTTCTCGCCCAACTCCCCCGGGAAACAACACAACTGATGGACTATCGGAGTGCCACGGGAGACCGAACGAGCCCGGGCTCCCGGGCTGCGACAGGCGGAGGTTCGGCCTCATGAGCGAAGACCGGAAGGGCCCCGGAGTCCTCGACTGGATCGCGGAGAACTCCTCACGGCAACAGCGTGATCCCGAGCGCACCCAGGACGACAGAACCATTGGCCGCCTGCGCCTCGGCGTCGGCGTCATCGGCATCATGCTGCCGCCGGCAGTGCCGCTGGGAAACGAGATCCTCCGTGCGTGGGGGTCCAAGACCCTGATCATGCCCGGTTCCATCAGCGGCTCGTACTACACGGGCACACGGAATGTCTTCGTCGGCAGCCTCTGCGCGCTGGGCGTCTTCCTCATCTGCTATCGCTACAACAAGCGCGAGGACTGGTTCAGTTCGGCGGCCGGCGTTTTCGCCCTGGCCGTCGCGTTCCTGCCGACGTCACCGGACCATCCGACCCCACGCCAAGAGACGATCGGCATCATTCATCTGGCATGCGCGGCGCTGCTGCTCCTCATGCTGGCGACGTTCTGCGTCCTGTCCTTCTGGGACCCGGCACCGACGGACAAGCGCTACGTGAATCGCCTCTATCTGATCGCGGGTGCATCCATCATCATCTTCACGGCCGTCGCCGGAATCGCGGAATTGACCAAGTTGGGCACCCACTGGACGTTCACGTCCGTATACGTCTGCGAAACGCTGGCCGTGTGGGCGTTCGGTATCGCCTGGCTGACCGCGGCCCTCGAAATGGGCGCCCTCAGGCGAACCAAGGAACGCTCCGAAGAGCTCCTGAACCTCCCGGACCAAGCCGAGCTGTAACCCACGCTGCACGGCGCCCTCCTGGGGCTGCCGCGCCTTTCACGGCCGCGTCACCGTGAGCGATGTGCGCGTGGCCGATCCGGAGCGCACGGTCGGACGCCGGCTCCTGGCCAGGCTGCCTCCGGAGCTCGACGATCCGAGGCCCGTTGTGGCCGCCGCCATCCGGGAAACCCGAGATCTAGGCCGCGTCCCTCCGGGGCTCCCAGCCCTCGTACGCGGCGGTCAGCAGGCCCAGTACGCCATTCGCCGTGATCTCGCGGGGGTTGGGGTACGACTCCTCGGCGGTCCGCGCGGCTGCGACCGGCAAGTCGGGTTCCTTCAGACCGAGTTCGGCGAGCGTGCGGGGAGCGCCGAGGCTTCCCGCCAGCTCACGGAGGGCGCGGGGGACGTCGTCGGTGTTCAGGGCCCGGGACAGGGCGGTGATCGCCTGGGGTGCGGCGGACGCGTTGTAGGCGAGGACGTACGGGAGGACCACCGTGTGGGTCTCCGCGTGCGGCAGGCCGAAGGTGCCGCCGAGCACATGGCAGAGCTTGTGGTGCAGGCCCATGGTGGTGGCGCCCAGGCAGGCACCGCACAGCCAGGCGCCGTACAGGGCGCGGCTGCGGGCGTCGAGGTCGCCGGGGGCGGCAGCCACCCGGGGCAGGGCCCCGCTCATCGCCCGGACGCCTTCCTCGGCCATGAGGGAGACGAGGGGCGAGGCATCGGGCGCGTAGAGAGCCTCGGCGGCGTGCGCGAGGGCGTTGATGCCGCTGGTGACGGAGAGGGGGACGGGGAGCGCGAGGGTGAGCCCGGGGTCGTAGACGACGCTGCGGGGCTGGGCGGCGGGGTCGCGCCCGGTGCGCTTGGCGCCCTGCTCGGTGAGGCCCCAGACGGAGGTCATCTCGGAGCCGGAGTAGGTGGACGGTACGGCGATCAGCGGCAGGCCGGTGCGCAGCGCGATCGCCTTGCCGAGGCCGATCGCGGAGCCGCCGCCGACCGCGACGCATCCGTCGGCGCCCACCTCGCGCGCCACTTCGACGGCCCGGTCGGCGACCTCCACGGGCACATGCATACGGGCCTCGGCGTGCAGCCCCGCGCACGCGTCCCCGAGCGCGTCCGCGACCGTCCGCGCGGTGGCCTCGCCCCGGCTGCCGCAGACCACCAGGACCCTGCGCAGACCGAGTCGCGCGGCCTCGCCCGGAGTCGCGGACACCGAGGCGCCGGGGCGGAAGACGACTCGGGCGGGCCGGGTCTCGTACGAGAAGTCGAGCGGGGTGCTCATCGGGGCTCCAGTACGAGGTCGAAGCGTGCGTGCCGGAACGGGTTGGGGATGCCGAACTCCCGTGCCAGGGACGGGTCGTCGGTCTCGGCGAAGTCGTGCACCAGGCTCGCCTTCACGGCGAACACCGCGTCGGAGTCGAGGTAGGGGCTGCCGGCCACGAAGATGTGGGTGGTGACGGGGGTGTGGCCCTGCGCCGAGGCGATGAAGTGGATGTGGGCGGGGCGAAAGGGGTGGCGACCGGTGGCCCGGAGGAGGTCACCGACCGGTCCGTCCGTGGGGATCGGGTACGGGCTCGGCACGCAGGTGCGGAACCAGAAACGGCCCTCGGCGTCCGCCGTGAAGAGCCCGCGTCCGTTGCCGGGTGGCTGGGCGTCCGGCCGCTGGACGTCGTAGTAGCCCTCGGCGTCGGCCTGCCACACATCGAGGACCGCGCCGGGCAGCGGGGTGCCGTCGTGGGACAGCACCCGGCCGCTGACCACGCACGGCTGGCCGCTGCCCGCCAGGTTGATGTCAGCACCGAGTTCGCGTACCGGAGACTCGGTCAGGTGGAAGGGGCCGAGCACGGTCGACTCGGTGGCGCCGGGAGCGCGGTGGCCGCCCAGGGTCTCCACGAGCATCGAGACGCCCAGCACGTCCGACAGCAGGATGAACTCCTGGCGGGAGTCGGTGCACGTCCGCCCGGTCGCCGTGAGGAAGCCGATGGCGCGCTCCCACTCCTGCATCGTCGGCTCCGTCTCGCGTACGAAGTCGTGGAGGTGACGGGTGAGCGAGCTCAGCAGCTCGCGCAGCCGCGGATCGGCCGTGTCCTTGAGGCTGTCGACGACTGCGCCGGTGATGTCCGTCGTGAATTCCGTGGTCATGCCGCTCCCCTGGTCACGCTGGTCATCCTGCCAGGCATGCGCCTCGAGCCACGAGGCCGTCGGAACTCACAGTTCGAAGCTGACGAACCCGTCCTCGGCGTCCCGCTCCGGCGCCGTGACGGTGTAGCCGAAGCGGTTCCTGAGGGCGGCGACGTCCCACATCGCCGCGCGGTCACGGTAGTTGAAGACGATCTCCTTCTCGTCGCCCCCGTGCTCGAGGATGCGGGCGACGGCGATCTCGTTGGGATGGTCGTGCCGGGCACCGCTGGTGGATATCAGATAGCGGTCGCAGTCGATCAGGTCGAGCAGCTCGTTCGAGAGGTTGTGATCGCTGCCGTGGTGGGCGACCTTGAGGACGTCGACGTGGAAGCGGCCGCCTTCCTCCTCGGCGCGGGGCCGTATCGACGCCACGAGCCTGCGGTCGTCGGCATCACCGGTGAGGACCACGCGCTTGTCCTCGAACTCGAAGAGCAGCCCGATGCTGGTGAGGTTCGTCTTCGAGGTGTCCGGCTTGAAGGGCGACGCGGCGAGCTGTTCCACGTTCGGGGCACCGAAGTGCTCGAAGCCCGCCACCGGAGGGAGTTCGTCGGGGTCCCGGCCCGGGATCAGGCCGTTCTTGGCACACTCCGCGCTCCAGACCGGTGCCAGCCGCTCCAGTTGCCCGCGGTCGGGCGAGAGTACGTCCATCGTGGAGCCGTCGTCGAACCAGGCGAGATCCCGCCCGACTTCGACGCTGCGCCCGCCGAACGCGTCGTTCCACGGCACCTTCTGCGCCAGCAGCGCACTGGTGAGCTTCTCGCCGTCCACCGCGCCGAACCCCTCGGCGTCGAGGAGCTGGTCGAAGCCGTTGAACCAGACGTCCCCGAACTCCACCGACCGGTCGGGGTCGTCCATCAGGGCGAGTACGCCGAGGATGTGGTCCTGGTCGACATGGGTGACGACAAGGAGGTCGACCTGGCCGTCGAGCCCGGCCAGCGTCGGCTTGATGAGCGGATACGTGCCCGAGCGACCGCCGTCGACGAGGATCCGGCGTACGAAGCTGTCGTCGCCGTACTCCAGGAGCAGGCAGTCGCCGTCCTCGCCGGGCATCATGGTGAACCTGATCATTGCGGCCTCCCAGGCTGACTGGTCATGGCGTTCTCCGGTGCCGAGCTGTCATGGCGACCCTGTGCGACCTTCGGTCCGCAGCGGTCATGGTGGTCTTCGGTGCCGCGCGTCATGGCGACGTTCTGTACAGCGCGACGATCACGAACGGCTCGCGCGTGTCGACGCGCCAGGACAGGCGGCGGGCCTGATCGAGCCGGGACACGCACTCCGGGTCGTCGGGGAACTCGGAGAGCCCGTGGATGAGGCGGCTCAGGCCCAGGGTGAAGACCGGCACTCCGCGGTCGAAGGCCTCGACCAGCGCGTCGCGCGCCGCCTGCCGCTCCTCTTCGGTGTGTGCCCGGCGCAGATGGCGCATGGCCCACAGCACGGATCCGTCGCTCATCCAGTCGAACTCGTGCCGCAGCCGGGAGAGCCACGGGTCCCAGCGGCGCGGCCGCTCGGCCAGTTCGCTGCCGACCAGGACGTACGCACCGGCCACCGCCGCGAGCGGGTTCGTCATCTCGCCGTAGAGCATGCTCTCCGCGTCCTTGACGAGGGCCGCGGCCGAGTCGAAGGCGCCCCGGACCATGTAGCCGAGCGCTGGTCCCACCCGGCTGTCGCGCACGGTCACCGAGACGGCGCTGCCGGTCGGGCTCTGGCGCTCGTTGACGAGAACCTCGATCTGCGCGGAACCCCAGGGCGCCGGGAGAGTGACGACGTATTCGCTGCCTGCCAGCGCGACGACCAGGAACTGCCGTGGGCCCATGGGTCCGCCGCGTGCGGGCCCACGGAGCCTGGGCTCGCCGTGCTCGTCGACCGGGCCGTGCGGGCCGAAGCGGTAGAGCCGCGCCGCCGCGTCGCCCAGACGGAGACTGGGGACGGAGCGGGGCACCGAGTGGGCGATCTCCAGCACGACCGGTCCCTGCGGGGGCTCCTCGGCGAGCTTGAGCAGGGACGCGAACTGCCGACTCGCCGCCTTGGGGTCGCCGACCCAGGCGGCGTGGCCGGGTTCGACGACCGAGGACCACTCCCGGACCCCGGAGCTCGATCCCCGGGAGCGGGGCACCGGCGTCTCCTCGCCGTCGTGATAGGCCCCGTAGGACTCGATGTTGCCCATCAGGTACTGCCAGGAGTGCGACTCGTACGGCGACGGTGCCGTGCACAGCGTCACGGGCGTGTCGGTGGCTTCCCGCGCCTCGGCGTCCTTGGAGAGCAGGACACCGGAGGGCAGTGTGGCGGACACGATGTAGCGGCCGGCTTCGACCTCGAAGCGCGCCGGCGGAGCCGAGGCCCCGCAGGGGAAGAGGACGTTGCGGAGCGACTCGCCACCGCCGCCGTCGGCCGGGTAGATGCTGCCGACGACCTTCGCCCCGGCGGCGACGTCGGTCTCGTTGAGACTCAGCGCGACCCGCACGCTCAGGACGGCGCTCATGGCTTCACCAGCTGCACGCGACGGAAGACCGGACGTACGGTGACGGACTTGGTCAGCACGTCGTGGTCCCCGAGTCTCGCTTCGAAGTCGTAGTTGCCGAAGCTGAGTTCGATGGCCCACTCACTCTGCGGATCCTCCTCGTCGACGTCGCCGGGCGCCCGCCGCAGCCGCTCCTGGCCGTCCTCGCGGCAGACGAATACCGCTTCGGCGTTGTCCTCCGCGTGCTCACAGCCCACGTAGACCGGGACGACGGGCGGATCGGCCAGTTCGTGCAGCACGAACACGGGCAGTTCACCGACCGAGGGGACCTGGACGCCCGCGACCGCACCGGCGAACTGCCGCTGGTGCATGAAGTGGTCGATCGCTTCGAGGAGATGGGAGGTGTTGACCCGCCAGTCGCCCTCGGGATCGTCGCTCGCCGCACCGGCGAGGCTCTTGAGCAGCGCCTCGGTGAACAGGCTCACCTGCCCTGGCCGGGCGTGCGAGCGGTCCCCGGCCAGCGTGGCGTAGTACGGAATGTGGAAGCGTCGGGGCAGATCGAGCGGACGCGTCCCGGCCCCGAGCGGCGTCCGCCCGGCGAACCTGGTACCCGAACTCTCGATCAGCACATCGGAGTTGGACCGGCAGGCGTCGACGAAGAACACCTGCTGGGAGGCCTTGCACCGCTTGAGCCCGTTCATCAGCCCCGCGAAGTCCAGCGCGCCGTTGAGGGGGTTGTGCTCGTCGGCGAAGATGTCGGCGGCGAGGAGCGCCATGTCGTCACCTTGCGAGACGCCGTGTCCGCAGAAGTAGAACACGAGCCGGTTGTCGACGTGGCTGTCACCGCGGTCGTACCACTGCGTGATCGCGATGAGGATGTTGTCGATGGTGGCGACGTCGACGTCGTGGGCCGTCCCGGTGCGGGGGTTCACGAACGGGGCCGGCTGCTCCTGGCTCAGCAGCAGGGCCAGACTGCCGAGTGGTCGCTGCGGATCGTTGTACTCGGACAGGAGCCAGGTCGCGAGGGCGCGGGCCGAGACGGGGGGTGAGCTGAGCTGCCGCATTCCGTCGGAATCGGCCACCGGTGCCTCGCCGCCCGCGAGATGCGGGTACTTTCCGACGCCGATGACCAGCGCGTGGGTGCGCGGGAGGCCGGTGTCCTCTTCGCGGTGAATGACGGAACCGGCCATGGATCCTCCGGAACCCGACTGCGCCGGAGACTGCCCACGAACGGAGACCACCCGCGAGCAGCATTTCCTTTATTATATTTCTGCCAGCCCGATATGTCATGGTGTGTCAGCGAACGCGAGGCCCGGCATGCCCAAGAACCTGGTTATCTGCCTGGATGGCACGGGCAATCAGTTGAAGGCGAAAGGGAACACCAACGTCGTCCGGCTCTACGAAACGCTGGACCTCTCCGATCCTGCCCGGCAGATCGCCTACTACGACCCCGGCGTCGGTACCTTCTCCGCCGCGGGCGCCTGGACACCCGTCGCCCGGCGCCTGTCGAAACTCCTCGGTCTCGCCTTCGGCTCCGGAATGAAGACCAACCTCGCCGAGGCGTATACGTATCTGATGGAGCATTACCAACCGGGCGACCGGATCTACCTGTTCGGCTTCAGCCGCGGCGCGTACACGGCACGCGCGCTCGTGGGCATGCTGAAGGCGGTCGGCCTGATGCGGCCCGGCACGGAGAACCTCGTTCCGTACGCCGTGTCCGTGTACGCCAAGAACAAGGACTGGACCCGGCAGGACTGGGACCAACTCCACCACTTCGCGGGCGCCTTCAGCAACGCGGTCGAGGGGCGCGTCGGCATCTCCGTCGCCTACCTGGGCATCTGGGACTCCGTGAAGGCGTCCGGTGTGCTGCGCTGGAACCTGCGATGGCCGTACACCCGGCAGCTCCCGAACGTCCGCCGTGTCCGCCACGCCGTGTCCATCGACGAGAAGCGCAGGCCCTATCGCGAGTACCTGGTCACGCCCGACAAGCAGCATGCCGCCCCCGGCTCGGTCGAGCAGGTGTGGTTCGCCGGGGTGCACTCCGACGTCGGCGGGACCTTCGACGACGATCCCCGGCTCCCCACCATCGCCCTCAAGTGGATCGTGGACGGCGCCCTCGACGAAGGCCTCCTGCTGAAGCCCCGGGCGTACCCGCGCGAGGTGAGCCTCGTGCCCGAGGACGCCTTGGGGAAGGTGCACCGGATGGGCTGGATATGGGCCCTGCTCACCTACCGGCGCCGGAGACTTCCGCGGGGCGCGCAGGTGCACGCGAGTGTTCGGGCGCGGCTGGAGAAGGATCCGGAGTACGCGGACCGGATCCCACCCGAGGTGGCCTGGTCCGACACCGAATGGCTCACCCCTCGACGGCCGCAGGTACCGCCATCGACGGACCAGGCGACCATGGTCGACCCGATGCGACACGCGCGCGACAGCCGACACTGAAAGTATGATCAACCAATGTCTGACATGACCGAAACCACGCCTGGCTGGCTGACTCCCGACGAGTTGGAACTGGCCCGCGCACGGATGCCGATCCTGTACGTCGAGGCCGTACCGGTGCGCGTCGACGACAACGGCGAAGTCACCCACATCGGACTCCTGCTGCGCATCGGTCCGGACGGGACGGTCAACCGTACTCTCGTCTCCGGCCGGGTGCTGCATCACGAACGGGTCCGGGACGCGCTCCTGCGCCACCTGGAGAAGGACCTCGGCCCGGTGGCACTCCCCCGGGTCCCGGCGTCCCTGCAGCCCTTCACCGTCGCCGAGTACTTCCCGACGCTGGGGGTCACGCCCTTCCACGACCCCCGCCAGCACGCCGTGTCCCTCGCCTACATCGTCCCGGTGACCGGCGACTGCCGCCCGCAGCAGAACGCGCTCGATCTAGTGTGGGTCAGCCCGGAGGAGGCCTCGTCACCGCTGGTCCTCGACGAGATGCCGGGCGGACACGGGGTTCTGCTCAAGCAGGCCCTGGCGCATGTCGGCTGCCTGTCCTGAACTGAGGCACGAAGAATCCTGAACTGAGGCACGAAGAAGGCCGTCTTCCCATCGCCGAGAAAACGGCCTCCGACCTGCCCAAAAGCTGTTCAACCCGCGAGGATCTTGCGCTTCTGCGCCGCGAATTCCTCTTCGGTCAGTACTCCTTGGGCCTTCAGATCGCCCAGTTGCTTGAGCTGATCCATCTTGACGGTCATGTCGTCGCCGGGAACCGGCGGCGGTGCGGGGGGCGGGGCCTGCTGTGCGGGGGGCGGGGCCTGCTGAGCCTCCTGCTCCGCCCATCGGCCTGCCTGTCGACGCGACACACGGTTGGATACCGCAGTGGCGGTTCCGGCAACGACCGCAGTTCGGGCAACACCACGAAGAAGTCCTGGCATGTTCACTCATCTCCCACGATGCGTGCGGGCGGACCGTCGCGGACAGGGTCCGGAAGCCGCCGCTTCAGTCGGCGACCGGTCCGTCACGCGGTCGCTTCGGCCGCGTCCAACGAGGCCAGCAGGGCCTGGACAGGAATACGCCCGCTCGCCACCAACTGCCCACCGCTGCGCCGCATGGCCCGGGCGAAGGGTGCCGCCCACACGTTCTCGTACACCAGGATTCCGGCGGAGCTGTTCGGCTCCAGCGCGTTCCCGGCCTCGTCGATGTCGTCCTGGTCCAGCAGCCCGGACGAGGCGCCCTCGAAGACGGTCAAGTCCACCTCGTCACCGAGATCCGTCAGCTCCAGTGCGGCAACCGAGCCGTCGCTGTCCTTCCGGATGAAGACCAGGTCGAGGATGCGGATGATGCCGCGGTCGACCAGATCGACGAGCAGCGGGAAGGCCTCGCCCGTCATGCGGTTGCCGGGAAATTCGACGACCAAGTAGTCGACGGGGCCCATCTGTTCCACGTCGTCGCTCATGGCCACTCCTCACGAGGGGCTCGGGTTCGGGGAGTCGGGGCCTCGCCCACCGCCCATGCTTCGGCGGCGCTCGCCGCGAGAGACGGCGACGAAACGGTCCTTGTCACCATTGCAGCATCCTGCGGAAGGCTTCGCATGTCCGGACAGGCCGTTACCGAAAGCCTCAGCGGCTTTCAGCAATCCGGGCATTTCGGCCCGGATGGTCCGCCACATCACCAAAGCGTGAGGGCTTCGGCTTGAGTACGGTCTCTCGTTTCCTTCTGCCGTGGTTGCGGCAGGGTTGCGCCACCTGCCCGCCCCGGCCCGGCCTTGCGGCTGGGCCGGGTGGTGCGGGTCTTCTGGTCGGCTCCACGAGGCTTCGACACCTTGACGGTGTCCTGGTCTCCGGCCACTCCGGTACCAGTTGTCACGGCTGCCGCGAGGGCGGCGAGATTGCGTGCTGCGTTCTCGTCCCGGTCGATGACGAGCGGGCATTCGTCGCAGTCGAAGACGCGGACGTGCAGCGGCAGTTTGGCTTTCACCGCGCCGCAGTCCGAGCAGGTCTTAGAAGAGGGGTACCAGCGGTTCGCGACGAGGGTGGGGCAGGCGTTGCGCTGGCCTTTATAGGTTAGCTGGCGGCGGATTTCGCCGAACCCGGCGTCGGCGATCTTGCGGGCGAGGCGCCGGTTGCGGAGCATCCCGGCGACGTTGAGGTCCTCGATCACCACGGTGCCGTACTCGGTGCGCACGCGGGTGGTGAGCTTGTGCAGGGCCTCGGTACGGAGGTTCGCGACGCGGTGGTGCACGCGGTTGCGTTCGGCGTTGGCCTTCTCCCACCGCCTCGATGATGTCTGTCCGGTGCGGCGGTCGGGGCCCCGGCGGCGCGAGACGCGGCGGGAGAGCAGACGCAGCAGCTTCAGCGCCTGGTCGTAGCGGGCGGGGTTGCGCTCGTAGCGGATTTCGCCGTGGCTGTCGGCCATGACCGCCAGATGCTTGACCCCAAGGTCGATCCCGACCGCCACACCGGGCCGGGCCACACGGACCAGGTCCCGTTTGACCTCGGTCTGGAAGGAGACGAACCAGCGTCCCCGCTCGTACCGGACGGTCGCCGAGAGGATCCGCGCCCTCCCGGCCTCACAGCGGTCGCGCAGGCCCTCGGCCCGCTCGTGCAGCCGGATCGTGCCCAGCCGGGGCAGCGCCACATGACGGGCATCCGGCTCGAGGCGGATCGTCCCGGTGGTGAATCGGCACGACCAACGCGCCTTGCGCTTCGACTGGAAACGGGGCATCTGGGCCCGCTTGCCCTTGCGGCGCCCCTGCTTCGACTTGCTGTAGTTGTCGAACGCCGCCGCCGCGTTCGCCAGGCCGGTGGAGTACGCCTCCTTGGAGTTCTCCTCCCACCAACCTGCAAACCGGGGGTCGGTGACCTTGGCCCGGTTGAACTCTTTACGCAGCGCGGGCAGCGACCACGGCCGCCACTGCGTCAGTTCCGGCTCGTCAATCCCGTAGGACTCCTCAGCCTTCCGCTGCCACCAGGACGCGGTCACCCAGCCCACCGCCCAGTTGTACGCCGCCCGCGCCGCACCGCAGTGCGATCGCAAGGCCTGCTCCTGGGCGGCGTTCGGGTCCAGCGCGAACCGGTACGCCTGCACCACGAAACCAGCCTGCGGCTTGAACTTCTTCACTCGCCACCCTCACCGGTCACCACTGCCACGGCACGGGCAGCGCGCATCTTCGCCCCCCGGCGCCCATACAGGCGGGCGCACATCGAGGTCAGTACCTCGGTGATGTCCCGCACCAGGTCGTCGGGGCTCTCCTGCGGATCGAGGACGACCAGGCGGCGCCCGGACGCTGAGAGAGCGGCTTCGAGGTGTTCGACGCCGAAGCGGGCCAGCCGGTCGCGGTGCTCGACCACGATCACACCCGCGCCGGAGTCGGACAGGACCCGGTGCAGCTTGCGGCGCCGCCCGTTCAGCCCCGAACCGACTTCCGTCACGACTTCGGCAACCGCGAGGCCCAACGCATTGGCGCCCTGCACGACACGAGCGACCTGCCGGTCAAGATCCGGCTTCTGTTCGGCCGACGAGACACGGCAGTACGCCACCACCCGCCCGGACGTCTCCGCAGTGGGCTCCTCAACCAGCCACGTGCCGGACGGGGTCTGCCTCACGGGGACCGGCATACGGCCCTCCTTCGCCCACACCCACGCGGTCTGGTAGTGCACGCCATTGCGCGCAGCCCACTCGGAAAGCTTCACGCGATCAAGATAACAGATGAGAAAGACTGAGATTCACTGATGAATCCCGCAGCAGCTATTAGCCCCCTCCGGCCGAGGGGGTCGGCGCGAACGTGAGCGCATGATCCCCGGCCGAGTTGGCCGTGGCCGAGCTGGAATGGCAGGAGTGGGCGATCGCCCGCAGGCGGGTGGACACGGTGCCCGCTCCGGACAACGGCGGCACCGCCGACCCGGAGGTCGCCGCGGATCCGCGTTGCAAAGGCGCAGTCAGGGCCCCGGGATGCGGCGAAACCGGCGTCGCAGGTGCCGCTGTGGGCTGACGGGCCGGCCTGGTCTGCGCTGTCGGTGGACTACCAGCGCATCCCCAAGGCGCTCCCCGGGCCGGGCCCGGCTCAGCCGGCCTCCTCGCCGGAGGCCGCGCGGGCAACGGTTCCGGTGACGAAGGTGGCCAGCGCGTATTCCAGGGACGTGGTGAAGTCCATGCGGAGCACGGTCAGGGCGGGGTCGGCCTCGAAGGCTGCGAGCATGCTGGGCGACGGCCGGCTGTGCGGCCACACCGCGCCGGTCAGCACGAAAATCCCGCCGCACAACATGAACGCCTCGTCGCCCACTTCCGGCAGATGACGGCGGACCAGTTCTGCCATGGCGGTGATGTTGTCGAGCGTCGCGCGCTTGTAGCGGGCGGCGACCGCCACGGAGATGTTGTGTTCCAGGACGCTGACCTGGGCGCTGAGCAGGTCGCACAGGACGTGGTTCCGTGCCAGGGAGCCGGCGACGACGGCGGCGAGCCGGTCGCCGCGCTCCCGGGCGGACGCGCCGGGCCGGACGGCGGCGTCCAGCTCGCCGGGCAGTTCGTCCAGCCACTGCTTCAAGGCCCGGTCCAGCAGCTCCAGCAGGATCGCCTCGCGGGACTCGAAGTAGCGCAACACGTTGGACTTGGCCAGCCCCACGCGACGGCTCAGCTCGTTGAGGCTGACCTCGGCGACCGACATCTCGACGAGCATCGCGGCCGCGGTGTCGAGAATCGCCTGCCGCCGGATCTCCCGCTGCTCTGCACTGCGCGCGCGCTGGAACGTCATGTCCGACATGTTACAGACTGGCAGTCTCTTGACATCAGACCAGCGGTCCCTTACGTTCTGAGGCAAGAGACCGCAGGTCTTTAATCACCTTGGCGGGCGCCCGCGGCCACAGCCCGGCCCGCACCCTGGAGGAATCGTGAACGACAAGTGGACCGCCGCCGACGTGCCCCGCCAGCACGGCCGCGTCGCCGTGGTCACCGGCGCCAACACCGGAATCGGATTCGAGACCGCCAAGATCCTTGCCGAGCGCGGTGCGACGGTGGTGCTGGCGGTACGGGACACGGACAAGGGCAAGCAGGCCGCCGCCCGGATCGCCGCCGCCGAGCCCGGCGTGGATGTCACGGTGCAGCACCTCGACCTGACGTCGCTCGACTCCGTCCGCGCCGCGGCGGACGAGCTGCGGGCAAAGCACCCCAGGATCGACCTGCTGATCAACAACGCCGGGGTGATGTACACGCCCGAGAGCACCACCCGCGACGGGTTCGAGCTGCAACTGGGCACCAACCACCTCGGCCACTTCGCGCTCACCGGGCTGCTGCTGGAGCGGATGCTGCCGGTCGCGGGCTCCCGGGTGGTGACGGTCAGCAGCATCGCCCACCGTATCCGGGCCACGATCGACCTGGACGACCTGCGGTGGGAACGGCGGACCTACAGCCGGGTGGGCGCCTACGGCCAGTCGAAGCTGGCGAACCTGCTGTTCACCTACGAACTCCAGCGACGGCTGATCGACCAGGGCTCGACCGTCGCCGTCGCGGCCCACCCGGGCATCGCGACCACCGATCTGATGCGCAACTCAACCGTGGTCGCGCGCACCGTCGTCGCGGCGATCAATCCGCTGATCTCGCAGAGCGCGGACCGCGGCGCGCTGCCCACGCTGCGCGCGGCGACCGACCCGGGCGTGCGGGGCGGCGAGTACTACGGCCCGGACGGGTTCCGCGAGGCCAAGGGCCACCCGGTACGGGTGGCGTCCAGCGAGCAGTCCCACGACGCGGCCGTCCAGCGCCGCCTGTGGGCGGTGTCGGAGGAGCTGACCGGAGTGTCGTTCTCGGTCTGACCGCCTGACGCCGCCCGGACGGGCGAGAGAACCCGGAGTGCCCCGACACCTGGCCTGACAGGGCACGGCAACGGCGGCACCGCCGGCAGGCGGGGAAACATCGTCGCCGCGGACCTGGGGCTGCTGGTACTGATCGCCGTGCTCGGCGGTGCCGGCGCCCGCAGCGTGCTGTCCGCCTCCGGCAGCAGCAGTGTGCGCTTCCCGGGCGACGTCCCCCACAGCCACATCTGCCTCAGCGACCGGGTGACGGCACACATGGTGACGACCATTCCCCAGGTGCGCCAGTTCGGCCCCACCATCACCCACGCGGGCGTGGACCGTGGAACAGCCCGATGACCTCGCCTCGGGTCACCGGGCTTCGCCCCGGCTGAGATCGTCCTCGGCGGGGGCTTCGTGGCTCGCGGGCCGAGCCTGCCCGATCGGCAGCTACCTGGTCGGGGCCAGGTGGGTGCCGAAGAAGTCCGTCAGCCTCGCGACCGCGGGCGTGACGTACTCGTCCTTGTCATACAGGTCGTTGTGCACCGCGCCGTCGATCCAGTGCAGTTCCTTCGGGCCGGGTGCCTTCTGGAACGCCTCCACGCTCATCCACGAGGTGACCGCTTCGCGTCCGACGATCAGGAGCAGCGGGCGCGAGGTGAGCAGGCCGAGGGAGCGGAAGGCGTCGAAGGTGACGATGTGGTCGACGCTGGTCCAGGTCAGCGACTTGGCCGACCGTGGATGCCGGGCGCGAGGGGTGCAGTAGTACTCCCAGCCTTCGAAGACGTGCGGGCCGCCTCGGCGCGCCTCCTCCTCGGTGTCGGGGAAGAGTTTGAAGCTCTGGACGCCCTCACCGCGGGCCTCGGCGGTACGCGCCGCCGCGGCCGCGGCCAGCATGCCCTGGATGACGGAGGGGTCCTGGGTGCCGTCGGCGCCCTGGCGGAACTGGCGGGCGATGTCGACGGCGCTGACGGTGCCCACGGCCTTGATGCGGTGGTCGGTCCCGGCGGCGGTCAGGGCGTACCCGCCGGAGGCGCAGATCCCCAGGGTCCCGATGCGGTCGGGGTCGACGTCGGGGTGCGTGGTGAGGAAGGAGACCGCGGCCTTGAGATCCTCGACCCGGTGTGCCGGATCCTCCAGGCCGCGCGGCTCACCCTCGCTCTCCCCCTGGTAAGCGGCGTCGAACGCCAGCGTGATGAATCCCTGCTCGGCCAGGCGCCGCGCATACAGGCCCGAAGCCTGCTCCTTCACGCCGCTGCCGGGGTGTCCGACGACGACCGCCGGGCGCGGACCGGCCGCTTCGCCGTCGGGGGTGTAGAGGTGGCCGGCGAGCTTCAGGCCGGCGCTGAGAAAGGTGACGTCCGTCCTCATGGGTAATGCACTCCAACTGCGCGGAGGGGCGGGCTCGGGGCGAGCCCGGTGGCCGCCGGGGTCCGCCGGCCACGTCCCCACCGTCGCGCCGCTCGACACCCGCTGCCAGGGAGGGCCCTGCCTATGCAGACCAGTACCAGGCACACGAACGCGACCGCGCGGACACTGGAGTCATGGAACACCGTGGCGCCCCGGACTCCGGCGGCAACGAGACCGGCGGCAGAAAAACGGCCTCCGGCGGCAACGAGCTGGGCGCGTTCCTGCGCTCCCGCCGCGCCGCCATCGACCCGCACCAGGCCGGGTTCCCCGACGACAGCCGGCTGCGCCGGGTGCCGGGCCTGCGCCGGGAGGAGCTGGCCCAGCTCGCGCACGTCAGCGTCGACTACGTCGTACGCCTGGAGCAGGGGCGCACGCGTCGGGTCTCGCGCCCGGTCCTCGACGCACTCGCCGATGCGCTCCAACTCGCCCCGGACGAACGGGAGTACCTCTTCACCGTGGCCGACGTCACGCCCGCCGCTCCCGCGCGGCCGCCCGGTCGGCCCGAGGTGGCCCCGCGGCTGCGGCAGCTGCTGGACACGATGCCCGACATCCCCGCGATGGTCCTGAACCGCCGTATGGACGTGCTGGCCTGAAACCGAGGGGCTGCCGCCCTGCTGACCGACTTCGGCGCCCTGTCCCCGGCCGAGCGCAACCTGATCCGGCTGACCTTCCTCGACGAGCCCTTCCGGGCCCTGTACGCGGACTGGCCACGTGCCGCCCGCGAATGCGTTGCCGTCCTGCGCATGGAGGCGGGCCGCACCCCCCACGACCCCGTCCTGGGCGCGCTGGTCGGCGAACTCAGCGTCCGCGACCCGGACTTCCGCATCTGGTGGGCCAGCCACCAGGTACGCGGGCCCAGGCAGCTCACCAAGACCTACCACCACCCCGTCGCCGGCGACCTCACCCTCGATGTCCAGCAGTTCTCCGTCGACACCCACCCGGACCAGCATCTGGTCGCCTACACCGCGGAATCCGGCTCGCCGTCCGAGGAGGCGTTGCGCTTCCTCCTGCAGTGGTCCGCGACCGGCGCCGGCCACGAGGACGACCGCGTCGCAGACCCCGACAGCCTGTCCTAGACGACGCCCCGTCGGCCTCCCGTCGGCGTGGACTGTGGTGGCGTGGCGGACGATCCGCAGCGGATGTGCGCCCCGGGCTTCCTACTCGGCGCCGACCGGCTCCTCATCCCTCACTGCCGCATCGAACAACGCCGCAGCCACCGCACGAGCGGTCGTCGCCGCCGACGGTTCCCGGCCGACGGGTCGCGTCGTCCAGCAACGCGGAACTGGCCTCGTCACTCGGTCCGTTGACGACGGATCGCGCCTCGACGACAACCGCGGTGAACCCGGGCACCAGGGCGTTGACAGCGAGAAGGCAGCGGCAGGGAGCCTGCCTCACGTGTTCAGCGGCCACTCATCGAAGTCGCCGCGTGCGATGCGTAGGACATCGCTCTCGATGAGGGTGTCCAGGCTGACGCCCTCTCGCCGCAGACGGTTCTGTACAGCGCCATCGTGGAACCGGCGCAGATCCGTGGGCAGAGGGATATCACCGACTTCGGCGAAGCGGACGGCGCCCGACGAGTCACGGACGGACATGGCCTTGCCCGCATTCCACAGGTTCGGCGAGAAGGGAACGTCGAAAAGTCCGCGTTCCACGGCCAGCGCCACCTGCTCGCCCAGGCTCCCCGCGTCCAGTGCGAGCACGGCGTCGAGAATCGCCGTCGCCTCGCGGACGATCAGTTCCTCTTCCACCTCCGTCTGTTCCGGGGCGGCCGGGAGGCCGGTCTCCTCCAGCGCGGACCGGACGAGCCTGAGGCTGTCCGCGTTGTTCACCGCCGATGGGATCTGTGCGGACTCGACCATGGTCTTGAGCATCAGCCTCGTGGCACCGCTCAGGCGTGCCGTGACGGCTGAACCGCGCAACAGCGACTCCGCCTTGGCGGTGTCGTTCGGAAAGGCCGCCATGTACTGATGGAAGACGGTGAAGACAGCTACGTCATCGTGGCCGAACATGTCCAGGTACCGGCGCCCCACACGGCGCAGCGCATGGATCGCGCCGATGTCCTGGGCACGGTTTCCCTGCTCGGCATAGCCGAGGGACACTGACCTCACCCCGGACTCGGCCGCCAGAAGCGCTTCGAGTACACAGGCGGTGACCGCTATGCAAGCAGGCACCATCGCCGCGGTCAGGACACCGAAGAACTCACGGTCGATCGTGATACCGAATCGCTCGTGATACATACCTGTGAGACGGTCGACGTACTGCCACCGGGGAACCGAGTCGCGCGGTGAATAGTCCCGGTAATAGGGAAGGTTGTAGGTGAGCGCACCTCCTTCGAAGGCGGTGATCCCGGCGGCGTAGGTAATTTCGGCCAGCAGTCGGGGGTCTCGCGTCGAGTGGCGTACCTGAAAAGGCGTCTCTGCGAAATTGGCGGTGATGGCCCGACCCGTACCTACGCCGTGGTTCACCAAGGGGAAGCCGTTGAGCCCGTGAAAACTGTCCAGTCGCGCTGTCGACTCCTTGAGCAGGAGTTCCACCTGTTCGTGGGAGTTGTTGCGGGTGAGCGAGTCGATCTGGAACGACAGCACATCCGCGCCCGCCCCGCTCAGGGCGCTGAACAGCGCCACCTGGTCCTCGACTCCGGCGACCCCGGTGCGGGGGTGGATGAGAATCCGTCCCTCGCTCTCGGCTCGTGCCTGCGCGGCGGAGAGCGAGGCACGAGCCGCGCAGGCCTCGGCGTTCTCCTCCAGCCGGTGGGCCTGATGGCCCGTCGACCACTGAGCGAGCACCTGCTGACGCTGGACCTCGAACCGTTCCGGCACCACCGACGGTGGAACGGCGGGGCGGTGCCGGCTCTCGGTGGCCGTGTCCACAACGGCGGGGCGATCGGCCTGTTGTGACGCGCCCAGGTCCTCATCCAGGCAGGAGATGACCTGGCCGGGTTCGATGTAACCAAGGAATACGCGGTCGAACCCGAGTCCGCGGAGCTCGGAGACGGCCTGTTCATCGCCGGTGAGGGAGGGATTCCCGCCGATGTACCACACTCCGCCATCGACGCCGTGCAGCTCCCGGAGAGCGAGGAGATCGCGCAGGTAGTACGCCGCGTGGCCATCCATGTTGGAGACGAGAACCGCGTCGGCGCCGCGGACCCGCTCGCAGAGTTCGGCCGGGGAGTTCTGCGTGGACAGGAACACAACGGTGAATCCCGCGCGTTCCAGCGCTCTGCGCAGCACAATGAGACCGACCGAATGAGAGTCCCCGCCTACACCGCCCAAAGCAATGCGTTTCTTACTTCTGTCCATCACGTGAAATACCTATTCGATTGCTGTGCGATTGAGGTGGGACGCACATCGTCGAGTGTTCGGGGTACGTGCCAAGGCCGCGGCGGCGGCGAAGCAGATCGCGGCAGCGACCAGCGCCGCCCCCGCGCCGAATCTCTGGGACACCACGCCGCCCAGCGCGGAGCCGGCGGCCCCTCCCACGTACATGAAGGAGCTGATCCATGACTGGGTTTCGGCTGCCCTGTCGGCAGGGGCCAGGTCGCCGACGGTGCCGTACAGGGCGACAAAGGTCGGGCCGATGGCCAGTCCGAGCAGGGCCGCCGCCGCGACAAGGGCCGCCAAGTACGTCTCACTGGCAGCGGCCACGATGCCTGTTCCCACCGCCAGGGCAGTCAGCGTCACCGGAAGCCCGGTCCTCTTCGACCACTTGGGCGGCAACGCGCCCAGGATCAGGCCGCCGGTGACGCTGCCTATCGCCATGGCGCTCAGCAGGATCCCGCTCATCAGGGGCACCTGGCGTTCCTCGGCCCAGGCAGGGAAGGCAAGTTCGATCGTCTGCAGGGCGAGGAAGAACAGCAGGGCCGATGCCAGCACCTTCCGCAGCTGTCCGATCCTCAGCGGCCCCAGCCAGTCACGTACGGCGGGCGCAGGCTGCTGTTCCGGCAGTCGGCCGGAGAGCAGCAGCAGTACTGTCGCGCTCGTCGTCAGCGTCGCGGAGGCGGCCAGGCCGGCCCACGGCGCCACCCACTGGACCAGGAAGACGGCCAGGGAAGGTCCGGCGATGAAGCCGACATCGGTCAGGACCGCGTCCAGCGACAGGACGGTGGTGCGCAGATCCCCGCCCGCCAGGGAACGCCACATCAGCCGGGTCACGATGCCCACGGGAGGGGCCGTGACGGTAGCGCCCAGCGCGCATGCCCCCGTCACGGCCAACGTACCCCCCGCAAGCTCGTTCGCCACCAGGGTGCCCAGCATGGCGAGATGAAGGACCAGGGTCGGCCACATCACCCGTGCGTAGCCGTACCGGTCCAGCAGCCGCCCACGCAGCGGCGTCGTGATCCCGCCGAGGGAGGAGAGCGCGACGACGATGGCCGCGGCGTGCAGGGAACGGTAGTGCGTGACTGCCAGCAGGAGAGCGAGGGAGAAGATCCCGGGCTGAAGCTTCCCCGAGATCGCGGCGATCAGTGAGCCGCCGAAGCCGGGCAGCGTGAACAGGCGTTGATAGGCCGAGAACATCCTCACGACGCCCTCTGCACGGGTGTCGGGCTGGAGAGCACACGTGAGCGGGTACGTATGCGGGCGGCGAACTGCGGGTCCTCGGCCATGAGCAGGTGATGAACATCGGCCAGGGCATGGTGCGGTATGCCGGGCCACATGTGGTGGACCGTGTGATAGCCGTCCGCGTGCGGGTGGAAGAGCAAGCGCTGGACCCGCCCGGCATTGGTGATCGTCGCGTCGAAGACGGTCGAGGAGTCGGAGTAACTGTGCTCGTCCGCTTCGGCGATGAACCGGATCACCGGAAGCACGACCAGCATGCAGGCAAGCCACGCTCCGGCGGCCACGACACCCCCCGCGGATCCCAGGAACAGGCCGGCGGGTCCCCCTACAGCGACGATCGACCACACGACGGGCGTCAGCATCGCACCGATGTCCGTCCGCAGTTCCCGCAGCCATCCGACCTGGTAACGCACCAGACGGACGGCCACTTGCCTGGTGAATCCGCGCAGCGACTCCCTGCTGATCCCCTCGATGCCCAGTTCCCGGTACCGCCTGAGGTCGGGGTCGATATCCGTTCCGAACCGGCCGTGGTGGAGGAGATGAGACTCGCGGTAGAAACGCAACCGCTGTCCCGTGGGGAAAGCCGCCATGCTGTAGGCGAGGATGTCGTTGGCCCGCCGGTTGCGGCGGATCCAGTTGGAATGGGATCCCTCGTGGACCAGGTTCTCCAGGCCACGCAGGTGCCTCGCGATCACTAAGGACACCGGAACCGCCAGGGCCAGCCCCGAAAGCGGCGAAACACGTACCCAGAGCCAGGCGATGAACAGTGAAAGGCCACCAGCCACGGTGTGGTCGGCCGCAGCCGCCCACACCGTGCGCCAGGGTTTGGTGCGGTGCGCCGCGGCCAGTTGGTCACGCAGCCGCTTGGGGGCCGTGTAGCCCTTTCTGTACGGCCCGCCGGCCCCCTCATCCCGTTGGGTGACCGCCTGGCCGGCGGGCGATTGATCTGCCGCTGCGACGTCCGCACCGGTCACTTCCGGGCTCCCTGAAGGAGAGACAGCAGCTCACCGCGCTCCGGTCCTTCCTTCTCGAACACACCGCGAAAGACGGCCGAGGTCATGAGCGAGCTTGTCCGGATGCCGCGCATGGTCATGCACAGGTGCTCTCCCCGCCCGGTGACCGCGACGTCGGGCGAACCGGTGACCTTCTCGACCTCGTCCGCGATATCGGCGATCAGGCGCTCCTGGAGCTGGAGCTTGTGCGCGTGCTTGTGCGCGATCCTGGCGAACTTCGAGAGGCCGAGGATGCTACTGCGGGCACGGTAGGCAACGGTCACCGAGCAGTTGAACGGCAGCAGGTGGTGCTCGCAAAGGCTCCAGACGTTCATGTCGGACACCATGACGGTCTGGTTGCTCGAAACGCTCTCGAAGACGGTGTCGATGGTTCCCGGATCGTAACCGGTGAACTCCCTCCACCAGCGAGCGTAGCGACGGGGAGTGTCTATCAGACCCTCACGGTCGGGATTCTCGCCGATCTCGATCAGAAGCTGCCTGGCGACGTTCTCGAGAGGGTCCTGGAGGACGGTCTCGACCGGCTTTTCGTTGATCTCTTCAATCACTGCGTCAAACCCCTCGTTTATCTTCCCAAGCCAGCACATGGAGACGTGTGGACATATTCCACCCGCGCTGGACTATTTCGTCGGCAAGGTCCGCCAGATGTCGATTGATATCGGCGACCGTTTTCCCCTCCGGCATGATCCAGATGGATCGCAGACCGAGCGATTCCGCCAGCCCGTTCACCTCGTCCAAATCGTCCGCCGTACGGCAGACGAATTTGAATGCCACAGCATCTGTCTGGTTCAGCTTCTGCAGGGCCTCTGGGACGATGCGCCGACTGTGGGGGTCGGCCGCGTGCGCCAGTTTCGGAGAAACGTTGAATCGCACACCCGTGGAAATCACATCATCGTGGGGAACGATGGTCCCATTGGTCTCGATCTCCACCGAGATTCCCGTGTCGCGCAGTTTCTCCAGCACAGGAAGCAATCGTGTCTGCTGATTGAGCGGTTCACCGCCCGAGACAACGAAGAGATCGACGCCCATGGCAAGCAGTTCGTCGGCCACCTCATCGGTGTCCTTGGAAATCAGTTCCACGCGCGGGTCGAACGCCTTGCCGGCGTCACTGACACCCTTCCAGTCCCAGGTGTACGGCGTGTCGCACCAGCGGCAGGACAGGTTGCAGCCACCCAGGCGAAGGAACCCGCAGCGGCGCCCGGATGACGGGCCTTCACCCTGGACCGTCGGGCCGAAGATCTCGTTTACGACGAGTTTCGGCATCTGCTACGCCCCTTGCGTGGCCTGCAGGCGCGGGCGCGGCCGGTACTCGGCCCAGGTTTTGGGGGTTTCGGAGACACGCACCGCGGTCAGTTCGGGAATCCGGTCCGACCAGGTTTCGTAGACCCACATCGCCATGTTCTCGGCCGATGGGTTCGCGTCGGTCATGATCTCGTTGAGATGACGGTGGTCGAGGGTGACGTCGATCCACTTCTTGAATTCGCTCAGATCCCCGTAGTCGCGCACGAAGCCGGCCTCGGTCAACTCGTCGGGATTGGCGGAGAGCTCGATCACGATGATGTAGTTATGGCCGTGCAAACGAGCGCACTGATGGTCCTGCGGCAGATGCGCCAGACGATGGCTCGCCGAGAAGTGGAATTCTTTGGAGATATTGAGCATGATCTACTGCTCCTTCTGGTAAGGGGTGGGATCGACTATTTCAGCGGCGGCGAAGGCGAGGTGACGGTCTTCGCAGGCGGCACAGACACCGCAATGGATGTCCTGCCCCTTGAAACAGCTCCAGGTGTCGGTGAAATCAACGCCCAGCTGCTGCCCCCGGAGGATTACCTCACCCTTGGTCATTTCGATGAAGGGGGCCACCACCTGCAGGTGGGCCGGCGCATAGCCGGCGGTGGCGATCTTCTCCATCGCATTGAATGACGCGATGAATTCCGCCGAGCAGTCCGGCGCGGTGGCGTCGTCTCCGGCGATCGTGCCGACGGCGACCTGATCGGCCTTGACGGCGGCACCGCGACCGAATGCCACGGAAAAGAGGATCACGTTGCGGTTGGGGACCACGTTGACGCTGCCCGGTGCCGTGTAGTGCTGGTCGGGCACGTCCACGGACGGGTCGGTGAGCGAGTATCCGGGCAACGCCTTGGCCACGTTGCCCAGATCGAGCACATCGTGGGTGGCACCGATCTTGCGGGCGGCCAGGGCCGCGTAGTCGTGTTCCTTGCGATGGCGCTGGCCGTAGTCGATGGACAGCAGCTGCAGTTCATGACCTTCCTGGTGCAGATGGTGGGCCAGGACAACGGAGTCCAGGCCCCCCGAGACGACGGCAACAACACGGGCCACGGTCGTTCCTCCTTTGACATGCTGTGTCTGGTCTGGTGTGGCTGGTTCCGCCGGCGGTGGTTACCGCAGCGGGGTGCCGGTGACGTCGGCCGCTTGTTCAGCGGCGTCCAGGGCCTTCAGACACGCGCCTTCGTCGGTGCCGACGGCGATGGCATAGCCGTACCTGCTGCGTGAGGCGTGCGCGCGCGGCGGCAACTGCAAGCGGGCGCCACGGTTCACCGTGCTCCGCACGGTGTGGATCTCCGCGGGCAACCGGGCTTCGTCGAAGGTCACATCGGCGACCTCGATGTCCTGCTCGGGATAGAGCATCCGGATGGCCGCGTGACCCGGCGTTACCGATCCCCGTGTCACGGGCGTACCGGTACATAGGTCGGCGGCCACGGACGCGGCGTCGACGCCGGAGGCGAGGCGCGCCAGATAAGGAATGAGGTCACCGCCGAGACGCGCGTTGATCTCAACGATCCGCGGGCCGTTGGGAGTCAGGCGGATCTCGGTATGCGTGACCAAGTGGTTCAAGCCGAGCGCGCGGTGTGCCTCCGACAGCAGGGAGAGCAGTGTGGCATCCCTCAGCAGGGGGTCCTCGGCGTCGACGGTGTGGCCGGTCTCCTCGAAGTTCGGCGGGAAACCCAGTTGTTTCCGGGCTACGGCCAGCGGTGTGACGACACCGTCCTGGTATGCCGCGTCGATACTGATCTCGGGGCCTGTCAGATACTCCTCGATGAGTACTCCCCGCTCCGCATAGCGGGTCGTCTCGCCGAAATTGGCCTGGGCCGTGACGGCGTAGTGCGAGTGCAGTTCATCCGGCTTGTCGACCCGGACGACACCGTTGCTGCCGGCCAGTGCACGCGGCTTGATGACAACCGGGTAGCCGATGCGGGACGCGGCCTCTTCCGCTTCGGCGAGAGAGGAGACAGCGAGGGAGACAGGCTGCGGAATCCCGGCCTCCGCCAGCAGGCGGCGTCCGACGTGCTTGTCTCGGCAGGCGGTGATGGCCTCGGCCGGACTGGCCGGAAGTGACAGCGCCTCAGCGGCGCGCGCCGCCGCCAGGAGACTCAGCTCGTCGTAGCACAGGACGCCGCTGACGGTGACCGCGTCGGCTACCGACCGTGCGCAGGCCACGGTGGCATCGACATCCAGCGTGTCCACCACGCTGCTTCCGGAAATATACGGCTTTTCCCAGGAGGCTTCGTGCGAAGAGAGCAGCCACAGCTGATATTTCTCCGATACCGAGCGGAGAATGTACTCGCGAAAAATCTGCGATCCACTCCCCACCACGAGTATTACACGGTTGGGCGACGTCATGGAAGATCCCTTCATCCGGCACGGTGATGTGGCCTCGAAGGCGTTTTCGGGCGTGCCGAAACATCACTCAGCGCAGCGTGAACCGCCCTTGCGGCACGCGAGAGGTGAGAGTTAAGAATTTCTACGGCAGCTGAGTAAAGCCCCGCGGTCTATCCGGCATGGGGCGTTCACACACCGGAGAATGAGCTGTTGCTTTCGCCGTCCGGTTCGATGACCAGCTCGACCGTCTCCCGGACCCGGGCCAACAGCGCGATGAGTGCGGGGTAGTCGGGGGCCGACACCCAGACCCCGACAGGAATGTTCTTGGTGCTGTCGGTGACCGGGACATGGTCGCCGGGCTCATAGGTCGAGAGCACCTTGTCGACTCCGGGAATGCGTGGGAGTTCGTCCAGTCCGCGAATCTCGGTGAGAGTACCGGCCGGTCCCTCGTTCCTGATGGCGCTGGCGCCGCAGAAACGCTCGAAGCGCGGAGGGGTGTCCAGGCAGGCGGGCCGGTTGCCCAGATAGCAGTCCAGGCCCTGCTCGAACGGATCGAGGTCGCTGTTGGCCAGCCACTGGTCCGTCATCGGACCGCCGGGCAGACGTGCGCCCACCTCAATGAGGTACACCCCGTCAGGACCGACCTTCACCTCGGTATGGCTGGGCCCCAAACGCACACCGAGTACGGTGAGTGCCTCGCTCACATAGTCGACGGCTCGTTGCCAGTCGGGGTCGTCCTTGGGCAACTGCGCGGATTCCCAGTAGGGGAAGTCATAGTCGCGGTCATCGGGCTGCCGGTACTCCCAGACGTCGATGACCTGGTGCCGGCCGTCGTGGCTGAAGCAGTTCACGGCGAACTCCCGGCCACGGATGTACTGCTCGACGAGCCACTCTTCCACCCGCCACCCGAAGTGGTCGAGCAGTTGCAGATTGGAGAGCTCCGCCGCTTCCTCCGCCGAATTGAGCAGCCTCGTACCGTGCGACCCGCCACCGTTGGTGTGCTTGACGATGGCCGGAAAACCGATCCGCGCTGCCGCAGCGGCGATCTCCCGAGCGTCCTTGACGAGAGCGAACTCGGGTATCTGCAGGCCGCCTTCGGACGCGGCCCTGCGCATTGCCGCCTTATTGCGCCGCGCCGGCGCGAGTGACACGTCGTTGCCGGTCAGGTTCAGTTCGTCAGCCAGTACGTCGGCCACGTGGACGGCCGAGTCCATTGCGGCGACGACTGCCACCACTTCGGCCCCCAGTTTCTTGAGCTCCTCGAGAATCGCGTCGCTGTCCGACGCGTAGATACTCGCGTCGTCGCCCGTCGCGTGGTCGGGCCAGCGCTCCTCGATCAGGTCCCGGGCCACCGTGTACGCCGAGACGACGGCGAAGCCGCGTCGTCGCGCTTCCGGCTTGTAGTTGGCGCCGTTCCGCACCGGGTCCAGCAGTAGAACTGCCTTGGTCCCCTGCAGTGAAGTATTGATGAGCGAGCTCCGAGTTCGGTCGTTCGGTGGGGGGAGGGTCTGCTGCGGGGCTACCTCGACGCCAAAGCAGTCCACGGCGCCACGGGCCCTGGCAAGGGCGCTCTCGGCGTCCACGGCTGTCGCGATGACGAAGCCCTGGCGGTCGGCGGAACTCCTCAGCGGCGTCACGGCATCGCCGGCCTCGACCATGAGGACCGCTTCGTAGACGCCTTCGGAGGCCTGCGCCTCCTGGAGGCCGGTGACCGAAGTCACCGTTCCCGGCGGCGAGGTGAGGAACCAGATCGCCGCGGCCCCGAAGGGCGGTTCCCCGATCGGGGCACGGACCGGCAGACCGGCCAGCCAGTCGAAGGTCAGTTTCTGGATGTCCACGCCGCAGGCGAGCCGGACCAGTTCCACGATGGCGTCGCCGCCGGGCCGCGCATGGGTCTCGACAACGCACGGGCCGTTGCCCGTAAGGATGATCTCGGTGTGCGCGGGGCCTTCGGTGATGCCCAGACCGCTCAGGGCCGCGCAAGCCTCGTCGGCGATCGCCTGCCAGTCCTCGCGTGATACCCGGGCAGGGACGAGGTGTCCGATCTCAACAAAGTGAGAAGTCTTGAACTTCTCGGTGACCGCCAGTACGTGGTGCTCACCTGCCATGCTGAATGTTTCAACACTGAATTCCTGGCCGTCCAGGAACTCCTCGGCGAGCCAGTGGTCCGCCTCGCCGGCCTCCAGGAGCGCGGCGACTTTCGCGACATCGCCGGGATCATCGACTCGGCAGATGTTCTGGCTGGCCGTGCCGGCAACGGGCTTGACGATGACCGGAAATCCAGTGCTCCGGATGAAATCGTCGATGTCCTGTCTTGTACGCACCCGCGAGGAACGCACTTGGCGCACAGCTGCACGTTCCAGGAGCTGCCGCATCCGGGCCTTGTCCTGCGTCGCGCACACCGCTTCCAGGCGGTTCGAGACCAGCCCCAGCCGCTCGTTGATCCGGGCCGCCGTCGTCATGTAGCGGTCGGTCATGGAGACCGCTACACCGATGGGCGCCACCTGGTGCAGCTTGGCCGCTAAATCGACCAGGTCCTCCGGTTCGTCCTCGAACAGCACGACCCAGTCGGCCACTTCGATGTGGCGGCTGCCGGCCGATCCCTTCGGACCGACATAAGTGACTGCGATCCCAGCCTGCCGAGCGGCCTCTATGGGCTCCGGACGGCGGCCACCCAGCAGCAGCAGCCGTTGTACCGGTTGTTCGCGTAAGAATTCGCGAGCGGTCAACTCTTCCCTCTCCCCCGTCGCAGCGCATACCGAGACCCCTCGTCGAAGAGATGACCCCTGCGGGTCACTCGGCGAGGAGGAATCAACAGCAGGTGAAGCGCGCTACATAAAAATCTAAAAAACTAGCAAAACTCAATCGAAACGATGGGGGTCAATCCATCCGTTCCGTAAGAGCACTATGCGGATACGTGCCGCAGCGCCCCGACAACTTCACAGTACACACGACCGGTTAGGCGGTCAACGGCCATTAACTGAACCCTGATGCAGTCCAGTTCGGCGGCGATGTGTCGGGAAGAAGCGTCAGGGCCGCGTCGCGCAAGGGTGTTTGCCAGTCCCTCGGTGAGTCCCAGATTTCCAAATTTCGGCGTCGCCGCCCGATATTGACTGGAGATAAGCTCCGCCAACCTCAAGTCAAGCTCAAATAACTCGACTCCGTCAGTGAGGTCGGCCCGGCCGTGGGTACAGTGCTTTCTCTCGGGCATGCGGCGCCGCCGGATGTTCACCTGGAGCGGGATATATCGTCTCCGCGATATCACTGCTCCCCGTCACGGATACACCTTTCTTCGGGGGAGTTGACGAAGCGCCAGCCGCTGCGGCCGTGCACACCGCCGAGGAGCTCCATGCCGGTATGCGGCGGCACGGACCGCCACCCCTTCAAGCCCGTCGAGAGCTCGGCCATCCGGTGCCATCCCGGATCACCGCGGCCGGCCTGAAGCGGCCGCTGAAACCCAGCCCCCTCCCGTGCGTGGGGCCGTGGCGCCCATCGATTCCAGGGCCTGAGGAACGCCGTGAACTCAGCACCCGAGAACCGCTTACCCGACCTGGTGGAACGCGAAGAGGCCCTGGCGGCCCTCGACCGGCTGCTCGCGGAATCCGCCTCCGCCAGAGGCCGGATCGCCCTCGTCCACGCCCCACGGGGCGGTGGCAAGAGCAAGCTCCTGCACGGTTTCCTCGAAACAGGCGCCCCCTCCCGGGCGCTCGTGCTCAGCGCGACCGCGTCCGCTTCCGAGCGCGCGGTCCCTTTCGGAGCGCTGTCCCAGCTCGTCCAGACCCCCAGGTTCCACAGCCCGTACGCGACGAAATGGACGCCTGTTCACCGCGATGACAGCCCACAAGGAGAGCGCCGACCCAGCCACCGAGAACCTCCCGGGCGAGATCGTGACCGCCCTTCGCGGGATCGTCCTGGCCCTCGTCGACCTGGCCGAACAACACCGGCTCGTGCTCGGGACCGACAACCTCCACGACGTCGACCCGCCCTCCCTGCGCTGCCTGTCCTCGATCCTCCCCCCGGCTCCGGAACGCGAGCTCTCTGGTCGTCATGACCAACGACACCGGCCGGCGCGCCACCAGCACCCGGCTGCGCGCCGAG
Organism: Streptomyces sp. NPDC027189; assembly: GCF_055566975.1. Classification (NCBI taxonomy): domain Bacteria; kingdom Bacillati; phylum Actinomycetota; class Actinomycetes; order Kitasatosporales; family Streptomycetaceae; genus Streptomyces; species Streptomyces sp. NPDC027189. The sequence goes on along the minus strand of NZ_JBVHRI010000006.1, from coordinate 233,029 downwards.
CTGTTTGCGCCGCGGCGCGGCCCTCGGTCTGCACTGGACCGACGTCCGCCTGCCGGAGAAGACGCTGCTGGTGCGCTGGAACCTGACGGCCGTCAACAACAGCCGGCTCTACCTCTGCCGCCCCAAAACCAGAGCGAGCCGGAACTGGGAGACTTTCCTCGCGCGTCGCGGCCGCGCTGGACCGCCAGGCCGCCTCCGCCCGCGCCGGCCAGCCCCCACGACACGTCTGGAAGGATTGGTGTTCTGCCGGCCGGGCGGCTGCCCGCGGCGCCCGCAAGGTGTCCTGACCGAGTTGCGCCGGCGCTCTGAAGAGGCCGATCTGCCCCGGATCGCGGTCCACGATCTGCGGCACACCGCGGCCACCATCATGATCAGTTCCCGGGTCCCGCTGGCCGTGCTCTCCAAGACCCTGCGCCACTCGGCGCTGTCCACCACCGTCAACCTCTACGGCCACCTGCTGCCCCACGCCGCCCGCGACGCCGTCACCGCCATCGACAAGGCCCTCAAGCGCGCCGACGGCAAACACGACAACCACGGCGCCCCGACCTCCAGGGATCGAGCAGCCTGACACCGGCCGCGGGGCCGCCATCACGTGTCACACAAACGCATCCAGCGGGTCTGCCATAGTCGGCAAACCCGCTGGTGAACACCGTCGGGACGACAGGATTTGAACCTGCGACCCCTTGACCCCCAGTCAAGTGCGCTACCAAGCTGCGCCACGTCCCGATGCTCCGACCCGCGGTGACCCGCGGTGATCGTGCGAACAGAACTTTACCCCACGTCGTGGGCTGCTCCGACGGGGGCGCGGAGCGCGCGACAATCGGCGTATGAGCGGGACATCTGAGGCTCGGCGGGGCGGCGGGCGTGATCGGGACACGGCGGGGCGGGCGCGGAACGCGCGGCCGCGCGACGGGCTGGGGCGACCCCTGCCGTACGGCGCGGACGGCGTGGAACGGCAGCCTGAAGGCGTCGTACGCGGCCCCGAGGAGACCGTCGCCGAGGCGCAGGCGCTACTGGAGGCGGGGAAGCCGTTCCACGCGCATGAGGTCTTCGAGGACGCCTGGAAATCCGGGCCCGAGAACGAGCGCGCGCTCTGGCGGGGTCTCGCCCAGCTCTCGGTGGGACTCACCCACGCGGCCCGCGGGAACGCGACGGGCGGCGCCCGGCTGCTGCGGCGCGGGGCCGGCGCGGTCGAGGAGTGGGCGTCGGAGACCGGCCGGGGGCGGCCGTACGGGATGGACCTCGCGGAACTGAGCGGCTGGGCACGGGAATTGGCGGGGGCCGTGGAGGGGGAGGGCAAGGCGATCAGCGCTGCGGTGTGCGCACCCCGGCTGCGCGGGCGGGTCGACTGACCGGGCACCGCCGCGGCGGGCCAGGGCCGAACCTGGGTGCGGTGCGTCCACTGTCAGTGGCGTACGGCAGACTCTCGGTGTGCGAAAGATTCATGTCGTCGGGATCGGGGCGGGCGACCCCGATCAGCTCACGTTGCAGGCGGTCAAGGCGCTGAGGAGCACCGACGTGTTCTTCATCCTGGACAAGGGCGAGGTGAAGTCGGACCTCGTCCAGCTGCGCCGTGACATCCTCGACGCGCACCTACCGCAGGGGGCATACCGGCTGGTCGAGGCCCGTGACCCGGACCGCGACCGGTCCGCGGGGGGCACGGCGTACTCGCCGGCCGTCGGGGACTGGCGCAGTGCCCGCGCGGACATCTACGAGCGGCTGATCGCCGAGGAGCTGGGCGAGGACGAGAGCGGCGCGTTCCTGGTGTGGGGCGACCCCGCGCTGTACGACAGCACGCTCGGCATCCTGGAGGAGATCCTGCAGCGGGGCGCGGTGGCGTTCACGTACGACGTCGTGCCCGGTATCAGCAGCGTCTCCGCGCTCGTCGCCCGGCACCGCACGGGGCTGAACCGGGTCGCCCGCCCCGTACAGATCACTACGGGCCGCCGTCTCGCGGAGGGCTTCCCCGAGGGTGTCGACGACGTGGTGGTCATGCTCGACGCCCACCAGACGTTCCGGCAGTACGCCGACGAGGACATCGACATCTACTGGGGCGCCTACATAGGAACGCCCGACGAGATCCTCGCCTCCGGTCCCCTCGCCGAGGCGGCTCCCCGTATCGAGCGCCTGCGGGCCGAGGCCCGGGAGCGCAAGGGATGGATCATGGACACGTATCTGCTGCGCAGGCATCCGCGGGGGTAGCGCGCACGCCCCTGCGACGGTACGCCGCGCGGATGACCCCGCAGGCATGGGGCGCCCGCCGGTGTGAGGGGGCGAAGGTGACCACCGTCGAGGGAGCGGAGCCGGCGTCCAGCCCGATGAGCAGCCAAGGCCCGTCCTTCGGATCACGCCGACTTCTGGCTACGGCGCCTTACAACGCGGCTCAGGCGTGATCCGAAAGACAGGCCCTAATGCGGGCCGAGGTCCAGCCGGGTCAGGGCCGTCGTCACGTCCGGTACCGCGGTCACGCCTTCGGGGAGGTGGGGGCGGCGTACGACGACGACGGGAAGGCTCAGATCGCGGGCGGCCGTGAGTTTGGCCGCCGTTGCGTCTCCTCCGCTGTCCTTGGTCACCAGGACGTCGATGTGGTGCTCGCGCAGGAGCGCTTTCTCGCCGTCCACCGTGAACGGGCCGCGTGCCAGCAGTACTTCGGTGTCGGGGGGCAGCGGGGGCTCGGGCGCCTCCACCGAACGTACGAGGAAGTGAAGTTCGGCGAGGTCCGCGAAGGCGGCGAGGCCCAGGCGCCCCGTGGTGAGGAAGACGCGGCGGCCCAACGCCGGGAGCAGCGCGGCGGACTCGGTGAGGGAGGCTGCCGAGTGCCACAGGTCGCCGGGGCCGGGGCGCCAGCCCGGGCGGCGCAGCACCACGGCGCGGACTCCGGTCGCCGCCGCGGCCCGCGCGGCGTTCTCCGTGATGCCTGAGGCGAAGGGGTGCGTCGCGTCCACCACGGCGTCCACGCCGTGCTCGCGCAGCCACTCCGCCAGCCCCTCCGCTCCGCCGAATCCCCCGATCCGTACGTCTCCCGCGAGCGCCCCCGGCCGGGACACGCGCCCCGCAAGGGACGTCGTCACCCGCACGCCGTCACGCGCCGCCAGCTCTGCGGCGAGTTCGCGCGCCTCGGTGGTGCCGCCGAGGACCAGGACGTGGGGGGACATGAGGTCGAGACTACGGGGGCGGGGTGGGGGCGTGGGGCTTCGGGTCCCAACCCGGGGGCAGCAGGTCGGCAGGCCGGCCGGGACGCGCATCCTGCGGGTCTCGCCACTCGGCGACCAGGTCATATGACCTGGTCGGCGCCCTGGACGGAGGCGTCGGGCGTACTCCGGGTCCGGCAGGGTGAGCCGTCGGCGCAGCAGCCCTGCACGCATGCGCGGCGCGGGCGCCGCTCGGTATCGTCCGGGCATGGAGTCGGTACGCGCGGTCCTGATCGACATCGACGGTGTGCTCACGGTCTCGTGGCAACCGCTGCCCGGCGCGGTCGAGGCACTGCGGCAGATCCGTGCGTCCGGGCTCGGGGTCGCCCTGGTCACCAACACGACGTCCCGGACGCGCGCGTCGATCGCCGCGACCCTGCGCGAAGCCGGTTTCCCCGTGGACGCCGAGGACATCCTCACCGCACCCGCCGTCACCGCCGCGTATCTCGCCGACCGTCATCCGGGCGCCCGGTGCTCCCTGCTGAACAGCGGCGACATCGCCGAGGACCTCGCCGGAATCACGCTGCTCGACGACAGCGAGAGCCACGATGACCGCGACAGCCACACGGACACCGTGCCGGATGTCGTCGTGGTGGGTGGCGCCGGACCCGAGTTCGGCTACGCCGCGCTCAACCGGGCCTTCGGTCACCTGCAGCGCGGCGCCCGGCTGATCGCCATGCACCGCAACCTGTACTGGCGCACCGACCAAGGACTGCAGCTCGACAGTGGTGCGTTTCTGCTCGGCCTGGAGCGGGCGGCCCGCACCGAGGCGGAGATCACCGGCAAGCCGGCGCCCGCGTTCTTCGAGACGGCACTGGCGCGTCTCGGGGTCGGTCCCGGTGAGGCGCTGATGGTCGGCGACGACATCGAGTCGGACGTGCTCGCCGCGCAGCGCACGGGAATCACCGGTGTCCTCGTCAGGACCGGCAAATACCTGCCCGAGAGCCATCGGGCGGCGAGCGGCGAGCCCGACCACGTCCTGGACTCCTTCGCGGATCTCCCCGCCCTGCTGCACTCCGCCGCGCCTCGGTAGCGGTCAGCGCACCAACAGCTGCACGCCGCCCACCACCGTCGCCGCGATGACCAGCCGCTCGAAGAGCAGCTGATTGATTCGATGCACGGCCCATTTGCCGAGGAACGCCCCCGGCACGACGAAGACCGCCAACGCCGCGTCCAGCAGCAGCGAGTGGCCGTCGATCAGGCCGAGTCCCACGCTGAACGGCACCTTCGACACATTGACGATCAGGAAGAAGAAGGCCGACGTGCCGAGGAAGCCCAGCTTCCTGAAGCCCGCCGACAGGAGATACATCGACATCACCGGGCCGCCCGCGTTGGCGACCATCGTCGTGAAGCCACCGAGCACACCGTACGAACGGGCCTTGATCCGGCCCGTCTGCGTCGCCACCGAGTCGGGTTCGTCGTCCTGGGCGGCGGCCCGGCGGCGCCACACCGTGACCGCCGCCATCAGCAGCAGGATCGCGCCGATCGAGGTCCGTACGACCCCGTCGTCGGCCCACACCAGGAACAGCGTGCCGAAGACGACGCCCGCGGCAACCGCCGGGAACAGCCGCCACAGCGTGGGCCAGTGGGCGTGCCGCCGATAGGTGAGCACGGCGAGCACGTCCCCGACGATCAGGATGGGCAGGAGGACCCCGGTCGAGGCGCGGGCGGGCAGCACGGCGGCGAAGATCGCCAGACTGACCGTGTTGGCCCCGCTCACGGCGGTCTTCGAGAAGCCGACGAGCAGAGCCGCGGCGGCGAGAGCGGCGAACTCCCAGATGGATATGTGCCAGAGCGTCATCGTGTTCATGCGGAAACCGATGCTAGGCCCACGTATCTCCTCGCGTAAGGACCGTCTCGCCAGGTGACTACTTCATCCGGGCCCTCGCGCGAAGTGACCCGCCGCGTCAGCTCGTGTAGCGCGCCCGCAGCTCCCGCTTGAGGACCTTCATGCTCGGGCCCAGCGGCAGCGCGTCGGTGAACTCCACACGGCGCGGGTACTTGTGGCGGCCCAGGTGTTCCTTGGACCAGTCGGTGATCTCCGCCGCGTCCGACGCGGTCCCCGGGGCGCGCACGACGACCGCGCAGACCTCCTCGCCGTGCAGCTCGTCCGGCAGGCCGATCACCGCGACCTGGGCGATGCCGGGGTGGCGCATCAGCACCTCCTCGACCTCGCGCGGGTAGACGTTGTAGCCGCCGCGGATGATGACGTCCTTCTTGCGGTCGACGATCCTGAGGAAGCCCTCGTCGTCCTTGGTGCCCAGGTCGCCGGTGCGGAACCAGCCGTCGACCAGGGCCTCCGCGGTCGCCTCGGGCCGGCCCAGATAGCCGGAGAAGACGTTGTGGCCGCGGATGACGACCTCGCCCAGCTCCCCCGGCGGCAGCAGCTCGATGCGCCCCTCGACCTCGGCCCCCGCGATCTCCACGTCCACGCCCCAGAGCGGGTGGCCGATGGTGCCCGCCTTCGTGCCGAACAGGGGCTGGTTGACGGACGCGGTCGGCGAGGTCTCCGACAGTCCGTACCCCTCGTAGATCTTCGCCCCGAACGCCTTCTCGAAGCGTTCCAGCACGGCGACCGGCAGCGAGGCGCCGCCGGAGATGCACACACGCAGCTCGGGCAGCACCTTCGCCGCGCCGGCCGCGGCCGCGAGACCCACGAACATCGTCGGCACCCCGTGAAAGGTGTTCACACGCTCTTCGACCATCAACTCGATGGCCCGCGCCGCGTCGAAGCGCGGCAGCAGCACGAGCGTCGCCCCCGCCCGCCAGGTCGAGTTCATGGACACCGTCTGCCCGAAAGCATGGAACAACGGCAGCGCGCCCAGCGCGATGTCGTCGGGGCGGATGTCATTGGCGTCGAAGGCGTTGACGGTCGCGTTCATCAAGGTTGAAGTGGCTGAGTACGGCGCCCTTGGGGACACCGGTCGTCCCGCTGGTGTAGAAGACGACGGCCGGGTCGTCCGCCTCGCGGGTGACGTACGACGGCAGCGGTTCGGCGTCGGCCGCGAGCTTGTCGAATTCGGCGCCCAGCGTGACGACCTGGACGCCGAGAGCCCGTGCGGCGGCGGCGCCGGTATCGGCCTGCGCCGGGTGGCAGAGCAGCAGGGTCGCACCGCTGTCCTTCAGTACGTGTTCGACCTCGGCCTGCGACAGCAGCAGATGGACGGGGACGACCACGCCGCCCGCCGCCGCGATCGCGTAGTAGGCGTGCGGGAACTCCGCCGTGTTGGGCGCCATCAGCGCCACCCTGTCCCCCGGCCGCACGCCCAAGCCGACGAGGGCACCGGCCTGGGCCCGGGCGCGCTGCCACACCTCGGCGAAGGTGAGGCGCAGCTCGCCCTCGACGAGCGCCGTCCGGTCCGGACGGCGGCGGGCGTTCTCGGCGAGGATCGCGGCGAGGGACAGGGTTGCCATGGAGAGATGCTCCGTTTCCTTGCTGGTGCGGCTCTGGACCGGATGGGGGGCTGCGGGATTTGGCGACATGGCGACAGCCCCGGTCACGTACTCACGGACGCCTGACGAGCGCCCCCTCGGCCGTCCGCTCGGCGCGCTCCTCGGTGAGGTCGACGACGGCGACGGCCGCGCCGTCCTCGGCGAAGCGGCGGGCCGTCGCGGCGCCGATGCCCTGCGCCGCTCCGGTGACGACGGCCGCGCGGCCGGTGAACCTGCTGGTCATCCTCTCCCTTTCACGAGGTGGACTACGGTCTTCGACTGGACGGAGTACGGGACTTCAGCCGCGCTCGACCAGGACGGCGCTCCCCTGTCCGACGCCGACGCACATCGTGGCCAGGCCGCGCGCGGCGCCCGTGCGGCGCATGCGGTGCAGCAGGGTGGTGAGGATGCGGGCGCCCGAGCAGCCGAGCGGATGGCCGAGGGCGATGGCGCCGCCGGTCGGGTTGACGAGGTCCGGGTCGATGCCCAGGCGGTCCACGCTGGCGAGGGCCTGCGCCGCGAACGCCTCGTTGAACTCGGCCTCCTCGATGTCACCGATGTTCCAGCCGACGCGCCCAAGCGCCTTCTGCGTGGCGGGTACGGGGCCGATGCCCATGACGTCCGGGTGGACGCCGGCCGAGGCGCCGGCGACATACCGCCCGAGGGACTCCAGCCCCAGTTCGTTCAGGGCCTCCTCGCTGACCAGCAGCACTCCGGCCGCGCCGTCGTTCATCGGCGAGGCATTACCGGCGGTGACCGTGCCACCCTCGCGGAACGCCGGCTTGAGGCGGGACAGCTTGTCGAGCGAGGTGTCCTCCCGTACGCATTCGTCACTGTCGACGACGACACCGTCGGGGCGCTCCACGGGAAGCAGTTCGGCGTCGAAGTGCCCGTTCTTGCGCGCGTCCGCGGCGCGCTGGTGGCTGCGCAGCGCGAACGCGTCCTGACGTTCGCGCGAGACGCCGTACCGCTCGGCGACCTCCTCGGCGGTCTCCCCCATCGACAGGAGCCCGTGCAGCTCCTTCATCGCGGGGTTGACCAGACGCCAGCCGAGCCGGGTGTCAACGGTCTCGATGCGGTGCGGCAGGGCTTCGTCGGGGCGGGGCAGGACGAAGGGGGCGCGGCTCATCGACTCGGAACCGCCGGCGAGCACGATGTCGGCCTCGCCGGAGGCGATGGCGCGGGCCGCCGTGGTGACCGCCTCGAGGCCGGAGGCGCAGAGCCGGTTGACCGTGGCGCCGGGTACGGACTCGGGCAGCCCGGCGAGCAGCGCGGCCATGCGGGCCACATTGCGGTTGTCCTCGCCCGCCTGGTTGGCGGCGCCCCAGTAGACGTCGTCGATACGGGCCGGGTCGAGTTCGGGCACCTCGGCGACCAGACCGCGGACGACGGTCGCGGCGAGGTCGTCGGGCCGCACGGAGGACAGGGCTCCACGCAGCTTGCCGATGGGGGTGCGGCGGGCGGCCGCGAAGTGGACGGGACGCACGGCAGGACTCCTGAGGGACACCGGATCACAGGATCACCGGGTCACGCGATCGCGGGGTCACCGGATCACGGGAACCGAACGATTGATCACCGAAGGGTTGATCACCGAAGGGTTGATCACCGAAGGGTTGATCACCGAACAATTAATTAGCACTGCTAGTTTTGGACTATAGACCGCCCACCGGCCCCTTGGGAAGATCCTCTACGGTCGGTTTCCACCCATCCGTCCTGGGCACCCGCGCCCGCATGGAGTGGTTGTGGAGTGCGGCCTGCGCGGAAGCGGACCCGGATCTGTTCTTCCCCGTGGGCACGAGAGGGCCGGCGCTCGAGGACATCGCCGCCGCCAAGCGCATCTGTTCCCGCTGCCCGGTGACCAGCGAGTGCCTGGCCTGGGCGCTGAGCAGCGGGCAGACGTCGGGGGTGTGGGGCGGAACCTGCGAGGAGGAACGCGCCGCGCTGATCCGGGATGACAGACTGCTCGCACACCTCGTCGAAAGCAGGCCGACGGGGTGAACAGGCCTTGTCGAGCAGAGGAGTTGTCGGATGACCGGGACCGAGTCCGCCCGAGACCGGATCGACACCAGCAAGCCGCATCCGGCGCGGGTGTACGACTGGTACCTGGGTGGCAAGGACAACTACCCGGTCGACGAGCAGCTCGGGCAGCACATCATGTCGATCGATCCCGGCGCCCGGCGGGCGGCGCGCAGCAACCGCTGGTTCATGCAGCGGGCCACGCGGCACCTCGTGCGTGCGGCGGGAATCCGCCAGTACCTCGACATCGGCACCGGTATTCCCACGGAACCGAACCTCCACCAGATCGCGCAGATCACCGCTCCGGACGCGCGGGTCGTCTATGTCGACAACGACCCGATCGTCCTCGCCCATGCCGAGGCCCTGTTGCGCGGGACCCCGGAAGGCGTGACGGAGTACATCCAGGCCGATGCCCGCGAGCCGCGGAAGATCCTCGAAGAGGCGGGGCGCGTCCTCGACTTCGACCGGCCCACAGCCCTGTCGCTCATCGCCCTGATGCACTTCATCGCCGACGAGGCCGGCGCCTATGAGCTGGTGGACACCCTGGTCGACGCGCTCGCGCCGGGCAGCTGCCTGGTCCTGTCCGCGATGACCGCCGACTTCGAGCCGGAGAACGTGCGGCGGGGCATCGAGACCTACGCGAAGGGCGGCGTGACCCTCGTGGGCCGCTCGCACGACGAAGTGAGCCGCTTCTTCAAGGGACTTGAGCTGATCGAGCCGGGGATTGTCTCCGTGAAGGACTGGCATCCGGACCTCGCGGAGGGCGAGACCCCGATCGGCGACGGGCCGGTCTCGCTGTACGGCGGGGTCGGCTTCAAGGCCTGGTAGAACTTTGTCGGTTGTGCCGATCCTGCCTGACCGCCCTCATCGCCGCCGAGGCCGCCGGCGCTGCTCAAGGATGCTCCTCAGGCACTGTCGGCGCCGGCGTCACTGGGGGCGACACGGACCCTGATGTTCTTCATGAGGGGCTGATCGCTCTGCGTGCTGTAGTCGGCCGCGCCGATGAGGGCGTTCATTTCGGGCATGTACCCGGCCGCGCAGCCGCGGGGCATGTTGTAGCTCAATGCCCGGTACCCGGTGAGGGAGCGCTTGCTGCCGTCCTTGGAGGTGGCCGTGACATCGACCAGGCTGCCGGGAGCGATGCCGCGTGACCGCATGTCGGCGGCGTTCATGAGGACGAGTGCGCGCAGATTCTTGATGCCCCGGTAGCGGTCGTCGTCGGAGTAGATGGTCGTGTTCCACTGGTCATGGGAGCGCATCGTCTGCAGAATCAGCACGTCGTCGTGGGGAACGACGTCCGGCAGCACGGCGGCGGAGAACTCGGCACGCCCGGACGGGGTGAGGAAGACGAGTTCGCGGGCCGGCTGCCGGATACGGAACCCAAGGGGCAGGCGGACCCGGCGATTGAAGTCCTCGAAGCCGTCCAGGGCCTGGGCCATGGTGTCCCGGATGCGGTCGTAGTCCTCGATGTAGTGCTCCCACGGGACGGCGCTGTCGGGCAGAGTCGCCCGCGCCATACCGGCGATGATGGCGGGTTCGGACAGCAGATGCGGCGACGCCGGACGCTTCATGCCGAGCGACAGGTGCACCATGCTCATGGAGTCCTCGACGGAGGTGGCCTGCATGCCACGGCGCTGGTGGTCCTTCTCCGTCCGTCCGAGGCACGGCAGGATGAGTGCCTTCCTCCCGTGGATCACATGGCTGCGGTTGAGCTTCGTGCTGACGTGCACCGTGAGTTGGCAGCGCTGAAGTCCTTGCGCGGTGTATGCGGTGTCGGGTGCGGCCATGGCGAAGTTGCCGCCCATCCCGACGAACACCTTGACCGTGCCCCGATGCATCCCCTCGATCACGCCGACCGTGTCCAGGCCGTGCTCACGGGGAGGGTCGATGCCGCAGACGTCGGCGAGCCGGTCGAGGAACTCGGGCGTGGGCCGGTGGTCGATGCCGCAGGTGCGGTTCCCCTGCACGTTGCTGTGCCCACGGACGGGCGACGGCCCGGCGCCCTCGCGCCCCAGGTTCCCGCGCAGCAGCAGTAGATTGATGATCTCCCGAACGGTGTCCACACCGTGTTCGTGCTGGGACACGCCCAGACACCAGCTGATCAGGGTCCGGTCGGCCCGCGAATACACCTCGGCGGCCTTCAGGATGTCCGCGCGCGTCAGCCCGGACTGACGCTCCAGCTCTTCCCACGGCGTCGCCTCGCACAGGGCACGGTACTCCTCGAACCCCTGCGTGTGGCGGTCGATGAACTCGCGGTCGAGTGCCTTCGGGTTCGAGGCCGACTCCTCGATCACCGCCTTGGCGATACCGCGCAGGAGCGCCATGTCGCCGCCTGAACGGACCTGGAGGTTGAGCGTGCTCGTGGGCGTCGACTTGAACAGGGCCATGTCGACGAACTCGTGCGGGACGATGGTCCGGGTGGCGGCCGCCTCGACCAGCGGATTCACGTGCACGATCTGCGCACCCCGCCGGTATGCCTCGGCGAGCGCGGTCAGCATGCGCGGAGCGTTGGAGGCCGCGTTGACGCCCATGATGAACAGGGCGTCGGCACTCTCCCAGTCCGCCAGGTCGGCCGTGCCCTTTCCGGTGCCGAGCGACGCCTGCAGGCCGCGTCCGGACGCCTCGTGACACATGTTGGAGCAGTCGGGCAGATTGTTGGTGCCGTACTCGCGGGCCATCAACTGGTACAGGAACGTCGCCTCGTTGCCGAGGCGTCCCGAGGTGTAGAAGGCGGCTTCGTTCGGATCGTCGAGGGCCCGCAGCTCGCTTCCGATGAGTTCGAACGCGGCCTTCCAGGTGATGGGCTCGTAGTGGTCCGTCTCCTGGTTGTAGACCATCGGCTCCGTCAGCCTGCCCTGGTCCTCCAGCTCGAAATCGGTCCATGCCGCCAGCTCCGAGACGGAGTGTGCGGCGAACAGCTCACGTCCCGCCCGTTTGGGCGTCATCTCCCAGGTGACGTGCTTGATGCCGTTCTCACAGATGTCGAGCCTGAGGCCCTTGGTGTCGTCGGGCCAGGCGCAGCCCGGGCAGTCGAAGCCCCCGCTCTCGTGGTTCATCTTGAAGATGGCGCGTGGCCCGTCGATCAGCGCGCGCTCCCGCAGGAGGACGCGCGTGACACTCTTGGCGGCCCCCCAGCCGGCCGCCGGATGATGGTAGGCCCGTTGCGACGGCCGCTTCTCCGCGGTGGGACCCTCGCCTCCAGCAGGTGCCCCGGCGTCGCGCAGAGGTTCGTTTCCCGCGACAGCCTTGTCGGCATCCGAGGTAGCCATGCTGATCAACCCTTCGTATCTGCCGCCGAGGGGTGCCTCACCTTGCGTTGTGCGCCTCTACAAGGCTTCGGGGGCCGCGGCGATCGGGTCAGATGATCCACATCACGCCTGAAACGCTACGACCATCCTGTGGCTTGCTCAACCGGACCCCACGGCCGCCATGCGGCCCCTCAGGGACCAGTGCTCGAGTTCCGGTTCAGTAGCGTGGTGGCATGCTTCATGAGGTGACCGATGCCGATACCGCCGAGGCAGTGGGCAGCGGTGATGTACCTGTGCTGTCCACCGCGAGGCTTGTCGCGTGGATGGAGGCGGCAACCGTGCACGCCGCCGCACCGTTCACCGCAACGGGCCAGACCACGGTCGGGACCGCGGTGCGCATCGAGCATCTCCGGGCGATCCGCGTGGGCGGTCGGGTGGAGGTCATCGCCGAGCCGCCTGGCGCCGCGGCAGGTCGGCGGCTCACTTTCCTCGTGCGAGCACTCGACGACTCCGGAGAGCTTGTCGCGGCGGGAGAGATCGACCGGGCGATCGTCGATCGGCAGCGGTTCCTCGCGGTGGCACTGGGCCCCGATACGGCCCGCTGAACCTCGCCGGCTCCGCGACGTGCGGTGGGGAAGGCCGGCTCGCGATGGCGGACAGGGGTTGGATCCACTCGTCGCGTCAGAAGTCTGCCTCCCACTGCCCCTCGTCCAGTGCCCGCTGAGCGCCGAAGGACAGGTCGAGGACGACCCCCGGACCTGTTCGTGTCTCCCCCGGTCGGGGGAGACGGTCCCCCCGCGCGCGGGATCTTCCCGTGCCGCCCGGCAGCTGTACTGAAACGGTCAGCGATGCACGGCAGGCACCGCCGAGACGGCGCACGACGTCACCGGTGCGGCTGTGACAGGGGAGGATTCACATGCGTACCTGGACGAGACGACGTCTGTTGCTTTCGGCAGCCTCGACGGCCGGCCTCGCCGCCACGGCGGCCGCACCCGCGAAGGCCGGCCCAGCCCGGCCCGGGCGTGACGATGTCTTGGAGCGCCTGCGTGGTCTGCCGGGGCTGAGGATCGTCGAGGAACGGCCGGGTGCCGAGCCGGGGTACCGCTTCTTCGTGCTCGGGCTGCGCCAGCCGGTCGACCACAGGAACCGGGCGGCCGGCACCTTCGAGCAGCGCCTGACCCTGCTCCACACCTCTGCCGACCGTCCCACCGTCCTGTTCACGACCGGTTACGAGGCGGCGCTCACGCCCCGGCGTGCCGAACCCACCGTGCTGCTGGGCGGCAACCAGATTCAGGTCGAGCACCGCTTCTTCGGCACCTCGCGCCCAGCGACGCTCGACTACACACACCTCACCATCCGCCAGGCCGCCGACGACCACCACCGCGTCGTACGCCTCTTCCGCGGGCTGTATCCCGGCGCGTGGATCTCCACCGGCGGCAGCAAGGGCGGCATGGCCAGCGTCTACCACCGCCGTTTCCACCCGCACGACGTGGACGGCACCGTGGCCTACTCCGCTCCGAACAACGTCGACGACCGGGAGGACTCCGCCTACCTCCGCTTCCTGGACACCGTGGGCACCGCAGCCTGCCGCGACGCCCTTAGAGCGGCGCAGCGGCAGATCCTGCTCCGCCGCGCCGACATGGCCGGCCGCTACGAAGCCTGGGCAGCCTCCACCGGCACCGCCTTCGGCATCATCGGCAGCGCCGACAAGGCGCTCGAGATTGCCGTGCTGCGCGCACCGCTCATGTTCTGGCAGTACGGCACCGCCGCGGACTGCGCCGCCATTCCTGGCCCGGATGCCACCACCGACGCGTTGTACGCATGGCTGGACGACACCGCCGCGCTGCCCGTCTACGCCGACTCCGTCGCGCGGAACTACATCCCGTACTTCTACCAACTCGGCACACAGCTGGGCTACTTCGATGTCCCCACCGCCCACCTGGGCGGCCTCCTGCGCTACCCGGACGCCATCCAGCCCCGTACCTTCGTCCCCCGCGACATCCCGATGCGCTTCGACTCCGCCGCCATGCCCGACATCGACCGCTGGGTCCGCCGTCGCGGCAGCCGTCTGCTGTTCGTCAACGGCGCCCAGGACCCCGCAGTTGCCGAACCGTTCCACTCGGACTCCCCGGACTCCCGCGTCCTGTGGGCTCCCGGCACGAACCACCACGCCACCATCGCCGCCCTCTCGTCCACCGACCGCGCCGAAGCCGTCGCCACACTCACCCACTGGGCCGACGGCCGGTGGTGTGCCTAGCAGGGCTCCGGAACCTCGGGCCCGCCCGACCTGAGGAACTCCGCCATCGCGCTCAGGTCCCGGCCGCCGAAGCCTCCTTCGGCGGCTGTACGGACCAACCGGCGGTTGAGCCGCGCCTGTTGCATCGATGCGCCGACACGCTCGGCGAGGTCCAGGACCAAGTCCAGGTCCTTGGCGACGAGTTCGAGGGTGAAGGCCACGGGCGCCTCGTCCGGATGCAGATACGCGTCCCGCTTGTACCGCACGAAGGGGGCGGCCACGGCGCTCGCGGCGAACACCTCGTACGCGGACTCCCTGGGAATCCCCGCCCGCTCGGCGAGCACCAGCGCCTCGGACAGCGCCTGATTGAGCCCGTGGACAACGGAGTTGACCGCCAGCTTCATCGCCGCTCCCCTGCCGCTGTCGCCCACATGGACGACCCGCTCGGCCAGCGCGTCGAGTACGGGGCGCACTCGCTCCAGCGTCTCGCCGGAGCCACCCGCCAGCACGGTCAGCCTGCCTTGTTCGGCGAAGCTCACGCTCCCGGACACGGGCGTGTCGAGCAGTGCCGCACCCTGCTTGTCGACGAGGCTGTGCAGGACCGAGACTGTCTCCGGCGCGATGGTGCTCGTCTCCAGCACCACGCTGCCCGGGCGGAGTCCGGCCGCGATGCCGTCCCCTCCGCCGTACGCCGCGCTCACGGCCGCGTCGTCGGCGAGCGAGACCAGCACGACGTCCGCGGACGCGGCGGCCTCGCGGGCGGTGGCCGCGACGCTGGCTCCCGCACCGGCGGCCACCGCCTCGGCCTTCTCGCGCGAGCGGTTGTGGGCCGTCACCTCGAATCCCGCGCGCCGCAGCCGCCGCACCATCGCACCGCCCATGCGCCCGGTCCCGATCACCGCGAGCCGCATCGTCTTCGTCATCGGAGCAGCCATCCTCCGTCGACGGCGAGATCGACCCCGTTGACCGAGCGGTTGCGAAGCAGGAAGTCCACGGCGTCCACCACGTCGCGCATGGTGGCGAGTCGACCCGTCGGGGTCCGCGCGCGCAGACCCGCGAGCACCTCGTCGGGCTTGGCCGACCAGAACGGGCGTCGCCACCGGCCTGGCCCTCACCGCGGTCTCCGCGACCGCCCTCGCACAGGCCGCCCAGCCGGCCGCCGCGAGCGAGCAGGACCAGCTGCAGGCGCTCTACCAGGCGGCCAAGGCGGAGGGCGGCAAAGTCACCGTCTACATCGGCGGCGACGCGCCCGGCCAGTGGGACTCGCTGGCCGACGCCTTCACGAAGCAGTTCCCGGACGTGAAGCTCCACCTGGTCACCGACCTGAGCAAGTACCACGACGCCCGTATCGACAACCAGCTCGCCACCGGCCACCTGACCGCAGACGCCGCGATCCTGCAGACCGCCCAGGACTTCGACCGCTGGAAGAAGCACGGCGACCTGCTCAAGTACAAGCCGGTCGGCTGGAACAACGTGTACGCCAACGCCAAGGACAAGGACGGCTATTACACCGGCGTCTTCTACGGCGCCTTCTCCTACCTCGTCAACACCGAGCAACTCCCGGCGAACCAGGGCGACTTCAAGGGCACCGACCTGCTCGAGCCCGCCTACAGGAACAAGCTCATCCTGACCTACCCGAACGACGACGACGCCGTGCTCTTCGGCTACCAGCAGATCGTCGACAAGTACGGCTGGAACTACCTGGCCAAGCTCGTCCAGCAGAACCCGAAGCTGATCCGCGGCGTCCCCGGCTCGTCGGCCGGCGTGGCGAGCGGCGACTACCTCGCCTCCATCGCCGTCGGCGGCGACTCCCGCCCCCATGGCACCCAGGTCTTCTCGAACACGGAGCGCTTCAACTCCTGGGCCCAGCGCGGCGCCGTCTTCAAGAGGGCCCCGCACAAGGCGGGCGCCAAGCTCTTCATGAGCTGGCTCAACTCCCAGGCCACTCAGAAGAACGCCATCGCCACCTGGACCTGGTCCGTCCGCGAGGACGTCGCTCCCCCGACCGGCCTCAAGCCCCTGGCGTCGTACAAGAACACCGACCCCGACGCGTTCGTGAAGTTCATGTCCAACCGAAGCGCCGTCGAGCGCTTCCGCTCCCAACTCGAGCTCTACGTCGGCCAGGTCAAGGGCGCCGACCCCGCCGATCCCACGGGCACCCTCGGCCGCACCCCGGGCGCCTTCTGAGGAACGACCAGAGGTCTCCGGCCCGGATTCGGCCCGGTCCAGGCCGGAGGCCTCGGCGGGTGGATCGGATCCGGTGATCCACCGCGGTACAACTCTTCAGTCGCGGCGTGCGTCTGATGGACGGGAACTCACGTTCCCCCGCAGTTCGTCCATCCGTCGCCGATGCTTCACCCAGAGGGACCTCCATGCTGCAGACCGCTCCCGGTTTCCCCGTGCTCCGCAAGACCGCCGGCGCGGTCGGCGCCGTCGCCCTGATCGCACTGGGTGCCGCGCCCGCCGTCGCCGACGACCCCGGCCCCGGACTGGCCCTGGGAGAGATCGCCCCGATCGACGGCCTGAAGCCGGGCAGCAGCGTCGACGTCCCGGTCACCTTCACGAACAAGGGCACCAAGGCAGTCGACAAGATCTGGCTGTCGTACTCCGTCACCCGCGGGCTGAGCCAGGCGGAACTGCCCTCCAACTGCCTTCGCTACGAGGTCTCTTCCTTCGACGAGGCCCCGAGTTTCTCCGACGCCGTCTGCGAATTCGATCAGACGGTGGAACCCGGCGTCGTCTACGCGCCCGAGAAGTCGCTGACGCTGAACGTTCTCGACCGAGCGCTGTACGACAGGCTCCGGGTGACGGTCGCCACCACCGACACCGCCCCCGGGGACGGCGCCTCGCAGCCCGTGCGCGGGACCGGACCCGCGGTGAAGCTGGTCGCACGGCCCGACACCACCCCGACCGGCACCGGCTCCACCGCGCACCCCGACTGGGACGCGGCCGATGTGGCGGTGACCACGGCGAACACGGCCGACTTCCAGGTGTCCGGAGCCCGGGTCAAGGGACGCGTCGG
This sequence comes from Streptomyces sp. NPDC027189, assembly GCF_055566975.1. Lineage (NCBI taxonomy): Bacteria > Bacillati > Actinomycetota > Actinomycetes > Kitasatosporales > Streptomycetaceae > Streptomyces > Streptomyces sp. NPDC027189. Next base: position 215,884 of record NZ_JBVHRI010000006.1, on the reverse strand, counting down.
GGACACGGTCACCCTGGCGGTGAAGTTCACCAACGCCGGGCCGGGCTGGGTGCGCAGGGACATGGGCACCCCGGCGACCCGGGTTCTGGTCAAGATGCCCGCCGGTACGACGGTCACCAAGGCTCACGGGTTCTGCGAAAGCGTGGGGTCCGGCAGCTACGACTGCGGCACCAGCCAGTCCTGGGTCGACGAACAGGGCGGTGAGACCTACACCTTCACGCTGAAGATCGACAAGGTGGCGGCGGGGGCCAAGGGCTCGGTGGCGCTCGCCGGAGAGCCCCGGCCGTTCGACAAGAACAAGGCGAACGACACGGCCGACATCCTGCTCGACGTCACCGGTGGCGGGTCGACGGGTGGTAGCGGCTCGACCGGTGGCGGCTCGACGTCCTCCACCGGGGGCTCCGGCACCTCGTCCACCGGAGGTTCCAGCACCGGGTCCACCGGCGGTTCCGGTTCCACGGGCGGCTCCTCGAGCGCGACCGGTTCCTCCGGCTCGGCCTCGACCGGTGGCGACCTGGCGAACACCGGTTCCGGTTCCGCCCTGCCCATCGCGGGCGCGGCGGCCGCGGCCGTCGTCGCCGGCACGGGCGCCGTCCTGGTGGTACGCCGCCGCGCGACCCGGCGGTGACGACCGAGCCGGTCCGGCAGGCGGCGGACCATTCCGCCGCCTGCTTCGCGACTCACGGTTCGACGTCCTCTCGCGCGAAGTCCTGACCTGCTCATCGACGGGCGAACCGGCGCGCCAGGAGGGCCGCCGGGACGGCGACCAGGAAGGCGAAGACCAGCACGGCGTCGCGCACCGGCACCGTCTGGACGGCCAGGCCCAGCCCCAGCACCGGGAGCGACAGCCCCAGATAGGCGGCGAGGAACAGTCCGGTGAGCGTCTCACCGCGCCGCTCGGGCACGGCCAGCGACAACACCGTACTGACACTGCCCTTGAAGGCCGTACCGGCGGCCGCCCCGGAGACCGCGCCTCCGACGAGGAACAGCGGGAGGTCCGCCGTCCAGACGGCGGCGGTCAGCGCGGCCATGCCGACCGCGAGCAGCCCCAGCCCCAGGAGCAGTTGGGTACGGGTGCTCAGGCGAGCCAGCAGGATCTGTGCCAGCGCGGCCGAGCCGAAGACGAGGAAGGCCGCGAGTCCGGTGACCGTGGGGGAGGCGACGTGCAGGTCCCTGAGGACGACCGGAGTCAGCGAGGTGAACAGCCCGAACACCGCGAAGGCGATCAGAGCCGCGCCGGCCGCGGCGAAGAAGGCGGGACGGGCCCGGTCGGGAACGCTGATGCGCTGCGGGCGGTAACGCGGCCGCGGCTCGGGCCCCTGCACGGTTTCCGGAGTCAGGACCACGGCCACCGCTCCGACGACGAACAGGCCGAGGAAGAGCAGGTAGGGGGTTTTCAGGGGGGCCGAGGTGTGCTCGGCGAGGAGCCCGGAGACCAGTGGCCCGAGCCCCAGCCCGCCGAGGTTGGCACCCGTGGCCACCACATTGGCGCGGACGGGCGAGGCACTTGGCCGGGCCTGCCGGTGGAGGTCGTCCAGGTACGCGGTGGCCGTCGCCGTCAGGAGTCCCACGCTCAGTCCCGACAGCAGACGGGCCACGAGCAGGACAGGCACGGAGGACCAGCTCGCGAAGACCAGGGCCGAGGCGATGCTGAGCGCGATCGCCGGGAGCAGCACCGTTCTGCGCCCGAACCAGTCCGACAGATGTCCGGCCAGGAAGAGTGCCGCCAGCACACCGACGGCATAGGTCGCGAAGACGATCGTGACGACGAAGGGTCCGAACCCGTCGGCACGCTGGTACAGCGGGTAGAGCGGGGTGGGCACGGTGGAGAAGGCCATGGTCAGGGTGAAGGTCGCGGCGACCAGCCAGAAACCCGCGTGGTGACGGGCGGGCGAGTGACGACGTGGGACGCCTCCGCGGCTCCCGGTCGTCCGGGCCCGCATGCCCGGCGCCCGGTCTGTCGTGCTGGTGAACACGGTCATGAGCGACCTCTCCTTCGGCGAATCCCGCATTCGGCTTCGTGACCGGGACAACGCGTGCCGAGAAGCCCGCCTTCCGCAGTTCGCGCGATAATGAACGAAGACTGTTATCTCCATGAGAGATGTCCACGGGGAGATTTCCATGGGATGACCCCAGCCGTCGGGAGCGGTGTTCATGGACCTGAGGCAGATGGAGGTCGTGATCGCCGTCGCCGAAGAGGGCGGCTTCACGGCGGCGGCGCAGCGGCTCCACGTCGTCCAGTCCGCCGTGTCGGGCACGGTGCGCGCGTTGGAGCGAGAACTGGGTACGCGGTTGTTCGACCGCACCACTCACCGGGTGGCGCTGACACCGGCCGGCGAGGCGTTCGTACCGGCCGCACGCACGGCCCTGAGCGCCGCTGAACAGGCGCGGTCGGCGGTGGACGCCGTGCAGGGCCAGCTGCGGGGGACGGTGACGGTCGGCACGATGCAGGGTGTCTGGGCCGGCCTCCACCACGCTCTGGCCGCATTGCGAGCCGAACATCCCGGCGTGGTGGTCCGGCTCCGGCAGGCAGCCGTGGTCGACATCCGTCAGGCGCTGCGCGACGGGACGGTGGACCTGGCTGTGGTCGCCCTCGACCGTCCGCAGCAGCGGGCGCTGGTCACCCGCCTGCTCGCCCGGGAGGAGATGGTGCTGGTGATTTCTCCCGAGCGGGAACTCACCGGTACGGGAGCCGACGGAAAGGTCGCGCTCGACGAGGTGGCCCGGCTTCCCCTGGTGGACTTCGCCCCCGGCTGGGCGATCCGGGTCGCGGTGGACCGTGCCTTCCGTGCCGCTCTCGTCGAGCGCGACACGACCTTCGAGGTCAACGACATCGTCGCGGCGGCCGAACTCGTCCGCCACGATCTGGGCGCCTGCATCATGCCCGAGTCGATCGCCGCACGCTTCCCCGACCTGGCCGTCCGCCGGCTCGAACGCCATGCGCCGCACTGGAATGTCATGGTCGTGCGGCCCCGGGGCGAGGCGCCCCCGGCGGTCGCCGCGCTGCTGCGGCACATCACGTGACCGCGCGGAACTGCTCACGTAACTCAGCGCCGTCCTCGGGGTCGTGGACCGGGCCAGGACCGAGACCGAGCCTCTAGGCGCCGACGGGGTCTCCGGGGGAGAGCCGGGAGCGGAGCCGAAGTCCCAGGACCACGGCCAGTCCGAAGGCCACAAGGAGGGCGGCGACGGCGAACGTCCAGTGCGTGCCGCGAACTATCGCCGCGGGCGCGGCTGTGGTCACCTCGCTCGTGCCGGCGGCGAAGGCGAAGACCGTTCCCATGACCGATGCGCCGGTCATGAGTCCCAGGTTTCGGGCGAGGTTCAGCATGCCCGACACCAGGCCACGCCGACTCGGGGAGACATCCTTCATGACCGCGGTGTTGTTGGCTGCCTGAAACAGCGCGTAGCTCGCCGTGACGGCGACCAGGGGCAGGACATATCCGATGACACCGGCCGCCGGGGGCATCAGGGAGAGGGTCACGGCGCCGCCGAAGATGCCACTGAGTCCTACGACCACCATGGCCCCGGCTCCGAAGCGATCGGTGGCGCGGCCGGCCGGTACGCCGGTGAGGGCGGACACGGCGGGGCCTGCCGACATCACCAGACCGATGAGCGCCGGGTCGAGGTCGAGTGCCCGGGCCAGGTGGAAGGGTCCCACGACGAGGGTGGTCATCATGACGGTCGAGACCAGGGCGCTCGTCGTCAGACCTGCGGCGAGGACGGGATCGCGGAGCATTGAGAGGGTGAGCAGCGGGGACGAGACCCGGCTCTCGGTGAAGACGAACAGGGCGAGGCCTGCCCCCGAGACGACGAGCAGTCCGATGGCGAGCGGGCCGAACGAGTTCCCTTCGATCGTCATCGCCAGCGCATAGGCGCCGAGAGTGATCGCCAGCAGGGCCGCGCCCACGGTGTCGAACCGACGGCGTGAAGAGCTCGTTGCCGGTACGGCATCGGGCAGCACCCGGAAGGTGAGCGCGAGCGCGACGAGACCGAGCGGCACACCGGCGAGGAAGATCGCACGCCAGCCGAAGAGCGTGATCAGGGCTCCACCGAGGGTGGGTCCCAGCGCCGTACCGACGGCCGACATGGTGCCGAGCAGTCCCATGACGCTGCCGGTGCGGTCCTTGGGCACCGTCTCACCGACAAAAGCCATGGTGAGCGCCATCATGCACGCGGCGCCGGCCCCTTGGAGTGCCCGGGCGGCGACCAGGAGGGGAAGGTTCGGGGCGAGACCGCACAGCAGCGTCGCGAGGGTGAACACGGCGATGCCGCTCTGCAGGAGGCGACGTCGGCCGACGAGGTCGCCGAGACGGCCGGCTCCGACGATCAGTGTCGTGATCGCCAAGAGATAGGCGATCACGACCCACTGGACCTCGTTGAAGCCCGCGCCGAAGGCAACGGCCATGTTCGGCAGGCCGACGTTGGCGATGCTGATGCTCAGTGAGGGCAGCAGCATGGACAGCGACAGTGCGCTGAGCGCCCAGGCCAGTGGTGGACGGCGCCCGGGCGACGTCTGCTCGGTCTCGGTGCACGGAGGGGTTACCGGTCTCACGACGGTGGCCTCTTTCTGGAGTCGACGGGATCGCAATGAACGTAGGTCCCACTTCGACTTGGCGGAAGACGCAAAGATGGAAAGCCATTTGTGCACGCGACGCCATACTCCGATCGATCCGTGAGATCGTGTGCGCATGTCCAGGCCCGATTTGAATTTGCTGGTCACGCTGGACGTCCTGCTCGAGGAGGGCAGCGTCACGCGGGCAGGAGAACGGCTTGCCCTCAGCCCGTCCGCGATGAGTCGCGCGCTCGCGCGACTTCGGCGGGCCACGGGTGATCCGCTGCTGGTGCGGGCCGGGCGAGGGTTGGTGCCCACGCCGCGCGCCTTGGAACTGCGCGACCGTGTGCGTGGCTTGGTCCGGGAGGCCGAAGAGGTACTGCGGCCGGCCGAGAAGCTGGACCTGGCGACGCTGGAGAGGGCGTTCGCGTTGCGCAGCAGCGATGGGTTCGTGGAGAGATTCGGACCCGCGTTGGTCGCCAAGGTCGGCAGCGAGGCACCCGGCGTGCGCATGCGGTTCCTGCAGAAGACCAAGAAGGACATCGGTCCCTTGCGCGACGGCATGGTCGACCTGGAGACGGGCGTCGTCGAACACCCGCTGCCCCCCGACGTGTTGAGCAAGCCTCTGTTCACCGACCGGTTCGTCGGGGTGGTGCGGAGCGAGCATCCGCTGAGTACCGCGAACGTGACGACGGCCCGGTATGCCTCCTCGCGACACGTGCACGTCTCGCGGCGCGGTCTGACGGAGGGTCTGGTGGACGAGGCTCTCGCCCCTACGGGCCGCCGACGGAATGTCGTGACGGTCGTCGACGGCTTCAGTGCCGCGTTGGCCCTGGCCAAGGCTTCGGACCTGGTCGCCACGGTTCCGGAGCGGCACACCGCGGACCTGCGGCGAGGGATGTGCTCCTTCGAACTGCCCTTCCTCGCTCCCGAGGTGACGGTGTCGCTGCTGTGGCACGTCCGACTCGACGCGGACCCGGCTCACCGCTGGCTGCGCGACTGCGTACACGGTGTGTGTCACGTCGACGGGCAGGATTGACGGCTCGGCGAGGCCACCTGCACGAGAGCTGAAGGCGTCCGGTGGAGTCGATGTCGTACGCGAAGACACCGGCGAGCGGCTCCACCGGCAGCGGCCCGACGACGGGCACCGCCACTACCTGACCTTGATGGACGACGAGATCCATCGGCGGACCCTTGGCGCATGGACGGACGGGGGGTGGCGCCCCGGACGGCGACTGTCCGGGGCGCCGGGCCGCGGTGTTCAGTGCAGGTCGGCCCTGGCGGGGCTGTCGTCGAGGAAGCCGCCCGACTGGTGCTGCCACAGCTTCGCGTAGGCGCCGTCCGACGCGAGCAGCTCCTGGTGCGTGCCCTGCTCGATGATCCGTCCACGGTCGAGGACGACGAGTTGGTCCATGGTGGCGACCGTGCTCAACCGGTGTGCCACCACGAGCGCCGTCCGCCCCTCCATGAGCCGCCACAGCGCCTCCTGGACGAGGATCTCGCTCTCGGAGTCCAGCGCGCTGGTCGCCTCGTCGAGCAGCAGGATCGGCGCGTCGCGCAGGATCGCCCTGGCGAGGGCGACCCGCTGGCGCTGTCCGCCGGACAGCTTGACGCCACGCTCGCCCACCATGGTGTCGAAGCCGTCCGGCAGCGCGTCGGCGAACTCCGTGACGTGCGCCGCCTCGGCCGCGCGCCGGATCTCGGCGTCGGTGGCGTCCGGCCGGGCGAACGCGATGTTGTCCCGCAGCGTGCGGTGGAACATCGCCGGGTCCTGCGGCACGTAGGCGATCAGGCCGCGCAGGTCGGCCTGGCGCAGCCTGCTGATGTCCTGCCCCCCGATCAGGATCCGCCCGGCGTCGATGTCGGTCATGCGCAGCAGCAGCCGGGAGAGCGTGGTCTTGCCGCCGCCGGACCGGCCGACGAGACCGATCTTCGTCCCGCTGGGCACAGCCAGGTCCAGTCCCTCGAAGAGCGGCTCCGCTCCCGCGTGGGCGAACGTCACCCGATCGAAGCGGACGTCGGCGGCCCGGGACAGCAGCGGTTCCGGCGACACCGGGTCGAGCACGGTCGGCGGCTTCAGCAGCAGTTCGGTGAACTGCGCTGCCTCCGTCATCGAGCTCTCCAAGCGGCGGTAGATCTGGTTGAACTCGAACATGATCCGCGTCGCGTTGCTGTAGTACGTGAAGGCGACCACGACCGCCTCCACGCCGTGCGTGCCCCCGCCGAGCGCGACGGCAAGCAGCAGGCCCAGCGCGTTGGTCAGCACGGACATCGGTGCGACCAGCGTGTCGATGCGCAGGTTGCCGTAGTCCCACGACCTCAGCGAGAGCCGCCGCGACTCGGCGACGCGGGAACGGTGCTCGGCGGCCTCGCGTTCCTCGGCGGCGAACGCACGGACCGTGTCCATGTTCATCAGGCTGTCGGCGACGTGGCCCGACACCCGGGCGATCGCCTCCTCGCGCCGGTCGACGAGTGCCTGGCGGCGACGGATGAGGGGCGTCACGCACAGCGCTGTCAGCGCGATCATCGCCAGTAGCCCGACCACGAGCAGCGGTTCGTAGCGCCACAGCACCACCGATCCGAACAGCAGCGGCACGAAGCTGGCCACGACCGAGAACGTCAGCGTGTCGACGAACTCCTCGAAGCGGGAGGCGAAGCTCAGGACCCGCTTGGTCAGCGACCCGGCGAAGTTGTCGTGGAAGAACGCGGCGTCCTTGGCGAACAGCTCGTCCATGCCGATCACGTACAGCTGCTCGATGCCGAGGGCGTCAAGGCGGTTCAGGCAGTGCAGGCCGAGCCGCCACAGCGTCTCCGCGAGCAGCAGGACGCCGGCGAAGCCGAGGACGTAGGGCAGCGTCGAGCCCATGGCGATGTCGGCGTCGCCGGCGATTCGGCCGATGAGCTTCGCGACGACCAGCGGCGCGACGTAGTTGATGCAGATGTTGCCCAGCGCCGGCAACAGCATCGCGGGCACCGTCAGCCGCCGGAGGCGGGCTAACTCCCGTCCGTAATAACGAAGTGCGAGGAGCACCGAGCCCTTGCCCGGCCGAGCCTCGCGCGATTCAGGCGATTCCATCCCAACCCCGAGTTGTCGTGCGGCGGCCCGCCACGTGCTGCTGTGGGGAGATGCCGTGGCCTCAATGTCCGTGCGGAGCTTTGGAGTGAGTGCCCTTACTCGGGTCGTCCTCCGACAGGCGGGGCACGACGACGGAGCCTCCGCGGGCCTCGCGGCGACGCCACCATGCGAGTACGGGCAGGTCAGGAGTCGCAGTTTCCCGCGGCGGCGCCCGCGCAGTCCAAGCGTTTTTCTCGGCCAACGGCGTGCCGTGCACATGTGCACCCCCGGCCGCAAAAATCGTGTGCGGCCCGTCAACACCACTTCGCCGGATACTCCTCGACCCCGCCCTTCACGTCTCCGGCGGCGACGGCACGCACGCCGGAGCCTTGGACGGCGAGCACGAGGACGGGGCCGTGGCGGAAAGCGCCCGCACCCCTGCTCCGGGCGGGACGCGGGGAGCGTAACGGGGTCGGCCGGACGCCGCGCCAACAGCGCGCCGGCCATCCCTCTCGCGCCGTCCGTCGAGGCTGCCCGACCTCGGCCGGGGTGGTGGGGGGGGTGTCCCCCCGCAACCCACCCCCCCCCCCCCGGATGCGGTCCCGCTCAACCAGAATTTTAACCTTCCCTCTCCCCCCGTCCTTAGGGACTCCCCCACCGCAACCGGGGTGGTGGGCTCTCCTACCCCCCCCCCCCACCACCCCGGCCGAGGTCAGTGTCCACGGAACGCCTCCTCCAGCCACCAGGCCCCGCGATCATTGACCACCTTGGCGTCGATGAGCAGAGGTGCGGACCGTGGGCCGCCGACCCAGTCCTCGACGGCCTTCAGGTCCGCGGGTGTGCGCACGGTCACCGCCTCGAAGCCGTACCCTCGCGCCACGGCGGCGATGTCCGTCGGCGGGAATCTGACTGTGTCGAGCGGATGCCCGTCCGGCCCGAAGTGGTGCACCTCCGCTCCGTACGCGTCGTCGTTGTACACCACGACCACCATGGGCAGCCCGAGCCGGCGTACGGTGTCGAGTTCCACGGCGCTCATCAGCGCACCTCCGTCGCCGAGTGCGGCCACGGGCAGCCGTTCCGGCTGTGCCAGGGCGGCTCCGATCGCGGTCGCAAGACCCAGACCGATCGACTGGAACGCCTGGGTGAAGCACAGGCCGTTGTGGTCGGGCACCGAGAGGTACATGCTCGGGTAGCCCATGAAGTTGCCGGAGTCCACGCCGATCACCCGCTCCGCGGGGAGGATGTCGTCGAGCGCGATGCTCAGGGTCCGTGGGTCGATCCGCTCGCGGCCGCCTTCGTCGTCGTACGGCACGTCCCGCCACCGGATCCGTGCGGCGATGGCCGCCTCGATGCCGGCGGTCCGGTAGCCCTGTCGTGACGCGCCGCCCGCCGTGCGGCCGAGCGCGTGCCGCGCCGTGAGCTCGGCATCGCCGACGATGCCGAGCTGCACGTTCCGGTGCGCGCCGAGCGCGGCCGCGTCGTCGTCGACCTGCACGACGGTGGCGTCGGGGCCGATCAGCCGACCGTGCCGCATCGTCCACATGTTCAGCGCACAGCCCCAGCCCACGATCAGGTCCGCCGCGCCGATCAGCTCGGCCGCCAGAGGCGACGAGAAGCCTCCGGACACGTCGAGCGACCACGGGTTGCCGTGGAACAGTCCGCGGGCGACGGCCGAGGTCGCCAGCAGCGCGCCGTAACGCTCGGCGAGCGCCGCGAGGGCGTCCCGGCAGCCGGGCGTGCGGGAGCCCCGGCCGGCTACGAAGACGGGCTGCCGGGCCTGTTCGAGCGCCTGCACCAGCGCGGCCACGTCGGCCGCCGTCGGTTCGACCGCGGTCCGTTCGGAGGGCGGGGCGATCAAGGCCGGTGCGCCGTCGGGTACTTCCAGGGCCTGCACCGCCAACGGAAGGTTGAGCACTACGGTGCGCCGCTCGTGCACGGCTCGTCGTACCGCGTCGCCGGCCTGCACGACCGCGTCCTGCGCCGATGTCACGCGCGCCGTGACGGCGCCCACCGCCTGCGCCAACGCCGCTTGGTCGACGTAGAAGTTGGACCTCGGTTCGGTCACCTCGGCGGCCAGCACCAGGAGCGGTGTGCGGCTCTTGGCCGCCTCGGCGATGCCGGTCATGGCGTTCGTCAGGCCAGGGCCCTGGTGCACGCTCAGCGCGGCCACCGTGCCGCTCGTCCGCGCGTAGGCGTCGGCCATGGTCGCCGCACCGCACTCATGGCGTGCGGCGACGAACCGCGCGCCCGCCGCGACCATGGCATTGGTCAGGTGGAAGTTGCCCGAACCGACCACGCCGAACACATGGTCGACCCCGGCCGCGGCCACCGCCCGGCCGACGGCCTCCGCGACCTTCATGAACGCTCCACCAGGGCGAGCACCCGTGCGGGAGCTCCGGAGCCGCTGACGATGGGCAAGGGGCCCGCGATGACGACGGCGCCGGTCGGGGGCAGCTCCGCCAGGTTCTGCAGCTGGGTCAGCCCGTACTTGTCACTGCCCATGAGATACGAGTGACAGGGGAAGGCCGGGTCGAAGGAGTGCGCACGTCCGGCGTCGGTACCCACCGTCTCGACACCGAGACCGATCACCGGCGACTCCTCCGCCACCCATCGGGCACACTCCGGCGACAGACCAGGGGTGTGCGGGCCGTTCTCGTCGGCGTTGACGAACGCCTCCTGAGAGTGCGAACGGGCGTCCCAACCGGTGCGGAGCAACAGCCAACCGCCCTCGGGCAATGGTCCGTTGTCCGCCTCCCAGGCCTTGATGTGGTCCACCTCGACGAGGAAATCTGGGTCCTTGGCAGCCGCGGCGGAGAAGTCCAGCACCGCCGCGGGTGCGATCAGCCGACGCGCCGGCACTGACGCCACGTCGGCACGGTCCTTCCCGGTGACCCAGTGCACCGGCGCGTCGAAGTGCGTGCCGGTGTGCTCACCGCTGCGGAAGTTGTTCCAGTACCAGGCCGGACCCCGGTCGTCGTACCTGCTGATCTCCTCCAGTTCGAACACCGCCGTCTGACCGAACTCGGCCGGCAGTTGGATCACCGGAGTGGACGACGACAACGGGGAAGTGAGGTCGACGACTTCGATCGCACCACTCCGCAGTCCGGCTGCCAGGGCGGCGAGGATGGAGGGCTGGGGCATGACGACCTCCTGAGACATGGCTGAACCGGCGGCAACGCAGGACGCGTCGACGACCGCTGGACTCCCAAGAGTGTCAGCCGATGCCCAGGGCGCGCGAGGTTCGCCACGGTCTCACCACTGAGGGCTGCCGCACCATCCGTTCGCCGAGCGTCGCCGCTCGACCACCTGCGGGTCAATACACTTAGGACCCGCTCCCGTCGGGAGCGGACAGCAGGCCGCCCGCGCGGGAAGCGATGCGCGCGGCCGTGTCCGCCGTACCCAGCAGTCGGGCGGAGGTCGCCGCTTCGGCCGACATACGCAGCACAGGATCGGCCCCGGTCGGCCTCAACAGTGCGCGCGTGGCCTTCAGCGCCGCCTCGGGCGCGGCCAGCAAGGCCGCGACCTGCTCGGCCACGCGGGTATCGAGGTGCTCCCGGCTCTCGAACACCTCGGTGACCAGGCCGAGCTGTGCGGCCTGCGCGGCGGAGAGGCGTTCGCCCAGCAGCAGGAGCTGGGCGGCACGCTGCGGCCCGAGGCGCCGCGGGAGCAGGAGGCTGGCGGCGCCGTCCGGTACGACACCCAGGTCGACGAACGCGTACTGCAGATGGCTGCGGCGGGTCGCATAGACGAGGTCGAAGTGCAGCAGCGCGGTGGCGCCGCTTCCGACGGCGGGCCCGTCCACGGCCGCGACCAAAATGCTGTTGGCGCGCCGTACGGCCTTCTGGAACTCGAGGACAGGGGAGCTGAGGGTCAGGGCCGTTCCGGGGTGAGCCAGGAAGTCGTCGAGGTCGTTCCCGGAGCAGAAGTCCTGGCCGGCACCGGTGAGCGCGATGACCCGTACGCCCGGGTCGGCATCCGCCGTCGCGACGGCGTCGGCCAGAGCCCGGTACATGGCCAGGGTCAGGGCGTTGCCCTTGTCGGGCCTGTTGATGGTGAGGGTGACCAGCGCTCCCGCGCGGTCTACGCGGATCTTCCCGGCGGGGTCGGAGGCGGACGGCCTCTCGAGCCGAACGGTGCTGTCAAGGGTCACGTCGCCTCCGTGTTCGGTCTGTGCGCGTGGGGAGTGGGGGGCAGGCGGTCGGCAGCGGGAACACCATGCAGGTGCTGGTGGCGTGCGCGAGAAGGCGTTCCGATCCGTCCAGCAGTTGGGCCTCGGCAAGTGCGGTACGCCGGCCGCTGCTGAGGACGCTGCCGACGGCGCGGACCTTGCCCGTGTCGACCGTGATCGGGCGGAGGAACTTCACCGTGAGGTCGAGTGACGTGTAGGCCATGCCCTGCGGCAGGGTGGACTGGACCGCGCAGCCGGCCGCCGAGTCGAGCATTGTCGCGTAGACCCCGCCGTGCACGCTGCCGATGGGGTTGTAGTGCTCCTCGCCGGGCACCAGGGAGAACACCGCGCGTCCGTGCTCCACCTCTTCCAGGGCGATGCCCAGTGTCGCGCCGATCGGCGGCGAGGGCACACGTCCGGCGAGGAGCTCCCGGAGGAACTCCAGCCCCGAGCCCTGCCCGACGGCGGCCGCCGAGATCGTGGGGTCCTCCCAGTCGTATGTACGAGACCGTTCCATGCGGTTGTGCTACCTCCTCTGACTTTAATAAGTGAAGCTAGCCATGGAGAATGCTGACTGTCAATGACAAAGCCAGGCGGCCTGCCTACGATGACGGCATGAAGTGGCTGGAGATCAGCACAGAGAACTGCACGGTCCAGCGCACCCTCGACCTGATCGGCGAGAAGTGGACGCTGCTGATCCTGCGCGACGCCTTCAACGGGGTCCGCCGCTTCGACGACTTCCGCCGCCATGTGGGGCTCTCGGAGGCGGTCCTCGCCGGGCGGCTCCGCAAGCTGGTCGAGGCCGGGATCCTGACGACCGTGCCGTACCAGGAGCAGGGCAGCCGGACCCGGCACGAGTACCGCCTGACCCGCAAGGGCCGGGATCTGTGGCCTGTCCTCGTGGCGCTCCGGCAGTGGGGCGAGACATACGTCGGGGATCCCGAAGGCCCGGTCCTGGCCATCCAGCACAGCGACTGCGGCGCCCCGGTACGGGTCGTGGTCGAGTGCTCCGACGAACACGCCGCCCTCTCCCCCACCGAGGTCACGGTCCTGCCGGGGCCCGCGGCCCGACCCCGGTCCTGACACCACGGCGGCACCCGCGGGCGCCTCGACGCCTCGACGCCTTGGAAACAGGCGTCAGTCGTCGCATCCGCGGCCTCATCGCTGCCCGGGGAGTTGTGTCACGGCCGCCCACCGGAAAGTGAACGGGTCGTGATGTGTTCTGCCTCGGGGTGCCATCAGTGGCACACGGAATACGCACACAGGGGGTCGGTTATCCGTCGGTAAAAGAAACCCCGCTCGCACATTTGGGCAGGTTGCAGAATACGTACTCATATTTGGGATATCGCGATCGACGTGTAACGCGACGGCGGTTGCATGACGCAGACCTACACGGGTCCGCGCGACGACCTGTGTGCGTGACGCGGCAGGAGATTCTCCTGAGAGACAGCCCAGAGCGTGTTTGTCTCTGCCTCGGCTCGCAAAGTGACGCGTCAGATTGGATTCCAGTGAGCAATACCGACCCGATGCCCGGATCCCATGCCTACGACCCGCCCCCGGGTGGCCCACGCCGCTACGAACGGAGCCCGTCCGCTGCGCGGCGGACGGCCCTGGCCGTCCACACGATCGCTGACATCGCCGCCGTTTTCCTGGGGCTGTGGATCCTGCTCTACCTGCTCGGAGCCAACGAAGGCAATGTCTTCGTCGAGTTCGTGCACGGAACGGCCGACTGGCTGGCCTGGTGGTCACAGGATGTTTTCACCATGGACACCGAAAGCCTTCGCGTTCTCCTCAATTACGGCCTGCCGGCTGTGATTTATCTGCTGGTCGGTCACGGGATCTCTGCGCGGCTCAGTCGCGCATGACCGCATTCGGATCTCAGTCCTGGGCGGACGAGTGACCGTATCCGGACCGCCGATTCGTCCGGGTTCGGATAACCGTTGCCCGAGGCCCGCGGCCGGGATCTGCTTCTTCCACGGCGAGAGCAGCGCGTGATTCCCATCGGCCGGACGACTCACGCCGGTGAACCACGATCGCCCTTGCTGTCGACAAGGATTTCGGTGTCCGGTCGGGCGAGCCAGACGTACGACCGAAACGGCCCCGGTCGACGCCTTGGGATCGGTCCCACCACCGAGAGGACCAGCACAACGCCCCGGGCTCCGGCGAGCGGTCCCCGGGGCGTGTGCGACGGTGCCGCGGTTCGTGCGCGCTCTGCGACTTGAGCACGCCCACCGGATGCCGGCTGCAGCGGACAGGGGTGAGAACCTCACCGTGGCCGAATACAGCCAGAACGGGATTCCGGCGTGCCGGAGACGGAGGACCGCTTCGCCAGGCCAGAGGCGCGCTCCGTTCTTGTCGGGGCGCAATCTCCCGCACGTGCTCACGCATCCCGGGGCCCGCAGGCAAGGCAACCTGTCATGGTGCCGTTGAGAAGGCGCTTCGGGCCCAGCCCGCGAACGACGTCCAGCGCAGTTCGGGGTGGGCGGCGTGCAGCGCCGACAGGTCGACGCTGTAGCCGACGCTACGCAGGAACGCCCACATCGCTCGCATGTCGTCGTTGCCGATCTCGTTGAGCTGCACTTCGTTGGGCCGAACAGTCACACCGAGTGCCGTGCTCAACGCGGCGGCCATGTCACCGGGCGTGGGGGCGTCACCGGCGAGCTCGATGCGCTGTCCGATGAACGCGTCAGGTGCGGCGAGGACAGCGGCGGCGAACTCACCCAGGTCAGGGCGTGCCAGTTGCTGCAGAGGGCGGTCCGGTGGCAGCGGGAGATCGAGTACCCCCTGGCGGATCCGCTCCTCGTCGCCGAGGGCGTTGTCGAAGAAGTAGGTGGGTCCCAGGATCGTATAGGGCACCTCGCCTGCGGCCAGTTCCCGCTCGATGACCGCCTTGGTCTCGAAGTGCGGCACGCCAGTGTTCTGATCGGCCCCGGCGACGGAACTGAAGACCAGGTGTGGCACACCGGCCTGATGCGCAGCGGCGAGAATGGCTCGGCCCTGTGCGATCTCGGCGGCTGGTCCTGCTTCGAAGGGCGTGGTCATCGCAAACACACCGGCTACTCCCCGCATGGCCGAGGCCAGGGACTCGCGGTCCTCGAGATCTCCGCCCACGACCTCGACGTCTTGGGCGGCCAGGCGCCGGGCCGAAGGGGATTGAGGGTTGCGGACCAGGCCGCGGACGGCGGCACCGCGGGACAGCAACGCGCTTACGACGGCGCCGCCCTGCCGCCCGGCTGCCCCGAGTACCAGGGTCGGCTGGTCAAGGCTCATGATGAAAAGTCCTTCCGAATCGACTCCACAGGACCTCGCCGCCACCAGTGAGACCGGGCCGCCGGCTCGGTGTTCTCGCGATGCCGGCGCACCGACTGCTCCTGGAGCATGCAAGCGCCCCCGTCCGGTGGCCGGTGAGGCGCGCCGGGTTGCCTGATTCTCTGGCCGAGGGCAGCGTGCTCGGTATCTGTCAGATTGTCCCGGAAGGAGCTCGCTGTGGACGGGGCTTCCAACCAGGTGTCGCGGACGATGTGGCCGCAGCTGCGGGTCGCCGATTGGACCGAGACCCGGGAAACCCTGCACATGTGGACCCAGATCGTCGGCAAGATCCGGCTGGCCCACGCGCCGCTGGTCAACCACTGGTGGCAGGTCACCTTATATGTCAGCCCGCGCGGCCTGACCACGTCGGCGATCCCCTACCGCTCCGGGGTCTTCGACATCGAGTTCGACTTCCTCGACCATCTGCTGCGTATCCGCAGCAGCGACGGCACCAACCGCAGCGTGGCGCTGGAGCCCAGACCGGTGGCCGACTTCTACCGCGAGACCATGCACGCCCTGGGCGAGCTGGGAATTGAGACAAAGATCCAGGCACATCCGAACGAGGTGGACCCAGCGATCCCCTTCGATGAAGACCACCAGCACGCTTCCTACGACCCAAGCGCCGCGCAGCTGTTCTGGCGGCAATTGCTGCAGGCCGACCGGGTGCTGGGGGAGTTCCGCTCGTACTTCGTGGGCAAGGTCAGCCCAGTGCACTTCTTCTGGGGCGCCATGGACCTGGCCTGCACGAGGTTCTCGGGACGGGCGGCGCCGCCGCATCCCGGCGGCGCCCCGAACTGCGGTGACTGGGTGATGGTGGAGGGCTACTCCCGCGAGCTGAGCAGCTGCGGCTTCTGGCCCGGCGGCGGTGAAGAAGGGGCCTTTTACTCTTACGCCTATCCCGAGCCGGAGGGCTTCGCCGACCATCCGGTCCTCCCGGCCGACGCGTTCTACAGCCCCGACCACGGCCAGTTCCTCCTGCCCTACGAGGCGGTGCGCACTGCGGCCGACCCGGACAGGGCAGTGGCTGAATTCCTGCACACGACCTACGAGGCTGCCGCGGAACACGGCGACTGGGACCGCGCCGCCCTGGAAGCGGACCCGAACCGGTGGCAGGAGCACAGGTAGACCCTCGCGGTGAGGGCGCCCCGAGTGCGGCCCACGTTCCACGGGCCAGGGCCAGGCGCTCGCGACGTCAGAAGCTACAGACACGGGGCCTGCTTGTGGTTCTCTTCCTCGACACCCGGCGCCTTTACGTCGGGCAGTACGGCGCGCGCAGGAAACCGCAGGTCAGATTCCGCCGCCGGAGTCGGCGGTTCGGTGCTCACTGTCGTATGGCTGTGCGCAGCGCTGCTGCAGCCTGGCGGCCAGTACCGCGACATCGTCCTCGGCGCAGCGGGCGTCGAGGCGGGCGAGCACCGTGTCGAGGACGTCCTCGACACCAGCGGCGGCGGGGAAGCCGAGAGCGGCCAGCCGGTCCAGGGACTGGTCGATGTCCTCTCCCCGGCGCTCCACGAGCCCGTCGGTGAACAGCACCAGTGTCTGAGAGGGGTCCAGCCGGTAGGTTGCCGGTTCGTAGCCACCGAGGCCAGTGCCCAGAGGCGGGCCGACCGGCACCGGGAGCAGTGAGACCTGGCCCTGCCCGTCGATCAGGGCCGGAGGGAGATGGCCGGCGCTGGCCAGGGTCACCATCCCGCGGACGGGGTCCACCCGTGCGATGAGGCAGGTGGCCGGGCGGCGTTCCGGCTCCCGGGATGCCGTGTCGTCGAGCTGGCGCAGCACGCGGTGCGGGGGCAGGTCTGCGGAGGCGATGTAGCGCAGGGACGAGCGGTATACCGACATGTCGACGGCGGCTTCCAGGCCGTGCCCCATGACGTCGCCGACGACGAGCAGCGTACGGCCGAAGTGCAGCCGCACGGTCTCGCACCAGTCGCCGCCGACCAGGGCGCGCTGTCCGACGGGCAGGTAGCGGCTGGCGACGTCCAGATTGGGGTGCGGCCGGCCGGGTTCGGCGAGCAGCGCCCGCTGGAACTTGCCGACGATGCCGCTCACCGCGTCGTACTCCCGGGCGTGCCGGATGTTCGAGGCGGCCCGTTCGGCGAGAAACATCACGAGCTCCGCCTCCGCGCCGGTGAACGGTGCCCCCTCCCGGGCGCACACCAGCACGCCGTAGCGGTGTCCGTTGACGGCGACCGGCACGCAGAGCGCGGGCCGGGATCCGTCGAAAGCCGCGTGCACGGCCTCGCTCTCCCCCCAGTCCTCCGCCTCCCGCGCCACCGTCGCGGCCCACCGGGCGTCGGGCAGCACCGCCGGGTTCCCGGTGACGGCCTCATACTCGGGGCCGGCCGCACCGCGGCCGAGCAGCACCGCCACCGCAGCTCCCACCTGTCCGGCGGCCTCCCGCGTCAGCTCCGCGCAGGTGGTGTCCTCGTCCAGCGTGGTACCGATCCGGGCCGCCGCCGCGCGCAGCACACCCAGCGGGGACGGCACGTCCACACCCTGTGCGGGTGCGCCGCCGGACCCGGTCGGTTCAACTGTCGGAGGTTTTTGAAACGACTCGAACCATCGCGCCACACCCACCACCCTAAGAGCATCGCAATCGACGCAGGTAATGCTCAGGTTTTTTCACGACCGCTCCACGAGATCAACTCCGAGGAAGTGCGGACGCCCGCAGGCATGGACCGGCACAGCGATGCCGAGCAGCGGCCTGCTCCATCTCGAAGCCCGAATACGCCCCACACGCAAAGGGCCCCCGCAGGCTCTCGCCTGCGAAGACCCTTCGCACCGTCGGGACGACAGGATTTGAACCTGCGACCCCTTGACCCCCAGTCAAGTGCGCTACCAAGCTGCGCCACGTCCCGGTGCCCGCCTGACCTGGGCTTTCCCCTGGCCGAACGTGCACGGAAACAATACCGCACTCGTGCCGGTGGTCGCGCACTCGTTTATGCGGGGCCGACGGGCGGCACGGGAGCGGGGTTGACCTGAAGTTTGGTTGAGGTTGCACGATCGTCGGCATGACGATCACGGCGAAGCAGAGCTACGAGTTTGCGGACCTGCCCCGGCTGATGAGGCTGATGACCGGTGATGAGAAGCATGGGCCGGCGGCGACGTCCACCCTGGACGCGCTGTGGGTGCTGTACGACCGGGTGCTGCGGGTCGGGCCTGAGCGGATGGGCGATCCGGAGCGGGACCGGTTCCTGCTGTCGAAGGGGCACGGGCCGATGGCGTACTACGCCGTGCTCGCGGCCAAGGGATTCATCCCTGTCGAGTGGCTGCCCGGCTTCGGGTCGTACGACTCGCCGCTGGGACACCATCCGGACCGGGTGCTGGTGCCGGGCGCCGAGATCGGCAGCGGGTCGCTCGGGCATGGACTGCCGATCGCCGCCGGCACCGCGCTCGGGCTGCGGGCGCAGGGGCTCGACGAGCCTCGCGTCTGGGTGCTGATCGGCGACGCCGAGCTGGACGAAGGCAGCAACCACGAGGCGATCGCATACGCAGGGCCTGCGGGTCTGGAACGGCTGCACACCGTCGTGATCGACAACTCCTCCGCCAGCCATGCCCGGCCCGGCGGGATCGCCGCCCGGTTCGAGGCGGCCGGCTGGTCCGCCGCGACCGTGGACGGCCGTGACCACGAGGCCCTCTACGCCGCCTTCACCGCCCCTCACCCGGGCCGCCCGCGCGTGGTCGTCGCCCAGGTCGAGCCGAAGTACACCTGAACCCGCGCCGGCACCGCCCTCCCCTTCCCCGGTACCGCGCGTCATCCGTGCGGCACCGCGCATCACCCCAACTCGTCGGACGCGACAGCCCTCGCACGTACGCCCTGGAAGGACGACACCCCATGGACACCATGCGTGATCGATTCGCCCCAGTTGTCTCTCGACTGCTCGACGAGGACCCGCGGGTCGCGGTCGTGCTCGCCGAGATCGGCAAGGACGGCTTCGCGGACGCCCGGCGCAAGCATCCGGATCGCGTGATCAACGTCGGTATTCGCGAACAACTGCTGATCGGCGCCGGCGCGGGCCTCGCGCTGACCGGGCTGCGACCCGTGGTGCACACCTTCGCCAGCTTTCTCCTCGAGCGGCCCTTCGAGCAGGTCAAGCTGGACCTCGGGCACCAGGACGCGGGCGCGGTGCTCGTCAGCGCCGCCGCGTCCTTCGACTGGCCCGCGGGGGGCTTCACGCACATGGCTCCCGGCGATGTGGCCCTGCTCGACACGCTGGACGGCTGGACCACGCACGTCCCGGGCCACCCGGACGAGGCCGAGACGCTGCTGCGGCACGCCGTCGCCGCCGGTGACGACAAGGTGTACGTGCGGCTGTCCGTCCAGTCCAACGCGCAGGGGCTCACGGTCGACGGAACACGCTTCCTCACCGTCCGCGAAGGGCGCGCCGGAGTGGTCGTCGCCGTCGGGCCGATGCTCGACGCCGTGCTGGCCGCCACGGAGGGGCTCGACGTGACCGTGCTGTACGCGACCACGGTGCGCCCCTTCGACACGGCGGCGCTGCGCCGGGCCACGGAGACCGCCGGCACCGACGTCGTCCTCGTCGAGCCGTACCTGGCCGGCACCTCCACTGCCGCCGCGAACGACGCGCTCGCCGACGTGCCCCACCGCGTCCTCGGCCTCGGCGTGGGCCGCCGTGAGCTGCGCCGCTACGGAAACATCGACGAGCACGTGGCCGCACACGGCCTCGACGCGCGGTCGCTGCGGGAGCGCATCGGCGGATTCCTGGGAGCGCGGGTCCGGGTGTGACCGTCGGAGCTCTGGAAGCGGGGGCCCCGGAACCGTCTCAGCGGTTCTCCCCCCGCGCCGGTTCGGGTCTCGCCCCGGTCGTACGCGGCCGGGGCGCGGGGACGTCGACGCGCACCAGGTTGCGTATCGCGGGCACCAGGAGCAGGGCCGTCGAGACGACGAGGGTCATGACGCCCGCGATGAGGAGAACATGGTCCGCGCCGAGGGCCGAAGCGGCCGGGCCGGCCAGCGCCTGGCCGACGGGCATCATCGCGAGGGAGCCGGCGACGTCGTACGCGTGGATGCGGTTGAGGACGTCGGGCGCGACCTGCGTCTGCACGCTGGTCGCCCACATCACGCCCCAGAGCGACATGCCCGCGCCCGCTATCACCGCTCCGGCCGACATGGCCACCACGCCGAGCCCCGCGCCGACGGACGCCGGGAAGCAGGCGAAGGCGAAGAGGGCGAACGAGCCGGCGCGCAGCATACGGCGGGGGCGGAGCCGCAGCGCGATCAGTCCGCCGATGACGGTGCCGGCGCCGAGAGCGGAGTTGACCAGGCCGTAGGCGCGCGGACCGTGCTGCTGAATGACCTCCGTCGCCACCAGGGGGACGGTCGGGCCCCAGATGGAGATCATGTACACGCACCAGATCACGATGACGCCCCACAGCCAGGTCCGAGACCTGAACTCCCGCCAGCCCTCGGCAAGATCGGCCTTGAAGCTGCCGCCATGCGTGTGGGTTCCGGGTGCGGCCGACGGCAGCCGGAGCAGCAGCAGGCACAGGGCGCTGAGCGCGTAGGTCGCCGCGTGGGCCGCGAAGACCCCTCCGGCCGAGGCGAACGCGACCAGCAGGCCTGCCAGCGCGGGGCCCGCGAGCTGGGCGGCGGACTCGGCGATCCGTATGGCTCCGTTGGCTCCCTGTACGTCGGCGGCCAAGCGGGGCACCGTGCTGGCCACGCCGGGCTGGAAGACCGCACCCGCCACGCCGTTGACGGCGCCGATGGCGCAGATCTGCCAGAGCACCACATGATCGGTGAAGAAGAGCACGGCGCAGAGGGACTGGGTGGCCAGCCGCACCAGGTCGGCGCCGATCATCAGCTTGCGCGTGCTGAACCGGTCGGCGATGACCCCGCCGAAGATCACCAGCCCCGCGAAGGAGGCGGCCGACGCGGCCATCGCCAGGCCGACCGCGCCCACCCCGTACCCGTACTGCAGCAGTCCGGCGGCGAGCGCCACCGGCAGGATGGTGTCGCCGAGCCGGGCGAGGGCCCGCGCCACGAAGAACAGCGCGAAGTCCCGTGACCAGACGGGCCGCCGGGGCCCGTCCGCGGCAACGATGTCACGACGGCCGGCCCGTTCACGCGGCGCCTCAGAGGCTTCGGGCAACGCCACAAAGGCTTCGGGCAACTCCTCGGAAGCTGCGAGTCGCCGCTCAGAAGCCCCCCGCCGCGTCCCCGAAGCTCCGTGCGGTGTCTCCGACGCACACGGCGGCTTCTCGCCCGATGACGTCCCGGCCATCCGCTCGCACCCCTCCCCTGCCCCGCTCTGCCGATGCCCCACAACTCCCCCACGGAGCCGAGCGTCCCGCTCTCCACTCCTGTCGCCGGATCATGCCACGGGGCACTGACAACGCCTGAAGGATTTCAGTCGGCGGACGGGAGACCCAACTCCGGGTAGGAGTCGAGCAGTCGGGGCGAGGCCGCCTGGCGCCAGGAGTCGGCGAGGATGTCGCGGAGTTCGTCGTCGTCCTCCAGGGCCACGAGGCGCACCCGGACCCAGGCGAAGCTCGCCTCGTGGTCGGCGATCCAGAACTTCCCCGGCTCGGCGAGGACGAGTTCGTCGCGCTCCTCCTTCGGGCAGCGCACGGCGATGGAGGTCTCCTCCTCGGGCAGCGTGGCGAACATCTTTCCCGCGACCCGGAACGTGGGCATGCTCCAGGCGATCTTCTCCGTCGTGTCCGGCAGGGAGAGGGCGATACGGCGTACGTCTTCGGCATCCGGCATGAGACGCACCGTAGCCAATGGCACTGACATCGACTCGTCCAGGACCGGATCAAAGGCGCAGGCCATCGCGCCCGGCCGGGAGTCCGTACGGACGCCGCCCGTCACGTACCGAGAACGACCGCTTCCGCGCCCACGTGTTTGTAGAAGATCGTTGTCGGACGCAATTCGCCAGACGGGCTCGCGGCATAGTCCGGTATCGCCCCGAGCCGGGTCCACCCGGCGGAGCGGTAGAGGGACTCGGCGGGGCTGTCGGTCTCGGTGTCCAGGTGCAGGAGGGTCACCCCCGCCGCGACCGCCTCGGCCTCGGCGGTCGTCAGGAGCGTACGGCCGAGACCTTGTCCGCGGCCGTCCCGGTGCACCATCAGCTTCACGAGTTCGGCGCGGTGGCGACTGTTGGGCTTGTCCGGGAACGCGAGGCTGACGGTGCCGAGCAGCCGGCCCCCGCACCGGGCCACCCACACGGCGAGACGGCCGGCCGACACCGCGGCCGCGCACCCCTCCCACCAGGCGATGGCCGCCCTACGGTCGAGCGGTGCGAGGAAGCCGATCGACGCACCACTCTGCACGGTGTCGATCAGCAGATCCGCCAACTCGTCCACCGAAGCGCGAAGTTCGACTTCGTCCAGCCGGGAGAGGGTTGTCACGGCCGCACCACCACCAGCGCGTACCGCACGTCCTCGGGGCCGGGGCATCGGAAACGCGTCGGCCCCCACACCCGCAGCCGGAGGCAGTCGCCGGCTTCGAGGCGGTGCTCGACGTCCTGCGCCGTGACGGCGAGCGTCCCGTCGAGGACCCAGATGTGCTGTTCCAGGCCGGGCACCGGGGGGCGGTCGTACGCGATGTCGGCGCCGGCCGCGAGCCGCCCCTCGACCAGCTCGCCGCGCATCCCCGTGTGCGGCGGCGACACCGACCGTCGTACGAAACCGGAGGCCCTGTCCTCCCAGATCGCCTGGTCGGCCGCGCGCACCAGCAGCGCGGGCTCTCCCTCGACCTCGCTGAGCAGTTGCGACATGGTCCGCCCGTACACGCCGCACAGGCGGTTCAGGAGCGAGGCGGTGGGGCTGATCTCCGCGCGCTCGGCGCGGGACAGGGTCGAGCGGCTGATCCCACTGCGCTCCGCCAGCTCTCCCAGGGACCAGCCGCGTTCGGCCCGCAGCTCGGCCAGCCGGGCACCGAGCCGGACATCGACGGCATCCTCGACTTCGTTTCCCATATTCGGGATGCTATCCCAGATGCGAGACAAGGACTTCCTCAATCGACGGTCGCGGCCTCCGCCAACGCGTCCAGCACCGGCCGGATCAGCGGATGGCCCTCCGCGCCGCGGCGTACGGCCGCGAAGACCCGGCGGGTGGGCGCGACGCCGTCGACCGGGCGAACGAGAACCCCGGTGAGGTCCATGCCGCGCAGCGCCGAGCGGGGCACCAGCGCCACGCCCGCGTCGGCCGAGGCGAGGGCGACGACTGCGCGGAAGTCGTCCGAGGAGTGTTCGAGGCGGGGCTGGAATCCGGCGTTCTCGCAGGCCAGGACGACCACGTCATGGCAGGGGTTGCCCGGGTACGGGCCGATCCACGGGTCCTTGGCGAGTTCGGCGAGCGGGACTTCATCGGCGTCGGCCAGACGGTGGGTGACCGGGACGACCGCGTCGAAGGGCTCGGCGTACAAGGGCACGTGGGTGAGGCGCGGGTCGTCCGCGTCGGGGGCGCCCCGGTATTCGACCGCGACCGCGATGTCGACCTGTCGGTCGAGCACCATCGGCAGGCTGGCGTCACCCTCGGCGTCCTGGACGCGGATATGGATGCCGGGCGCCGTGGAGGCGAGACGGGCCAGCGCGGGGGCCACCACCAGGCCGATGCCGGTCGCGAACGAGGCGACGGTGACCGTGCCCGCGGAACCCGAGCTGTACGCGGCCAACTCGGCCTCGGCGCGCTCCAGTTGGGCGAGAACGGCGTTCGTGTGGCCGAGCAGGATCTCGCCGGCGGGCGTCAGCCGGACGCCCTTGGCGCTGCGCTCGACGAGCCGGTGCCCCGTCTCCTGCTCCAGGGCGGCGAGCTGCTGGGAGACGGCCGACGGCGTGAGATAGAGCGCGGCGGCAGCCGCCGTGACCGTGCGGTGGTCGGCCACCGCACGGAGGATGTGGAGCCGCCGCGCTTCGATCATGCGACCGATTCTCTCAGGTCACACGCGTCTTGAAGCCCTCGTGTTCCGACCGCTCCATCAGCCCTGGCGTTCCGCCCGCTCCTTCAGCCCTCGAGTTCCGCGCGGGCGGCCACGAACGCGTCCACCGCCCGGTTCACGTCCTGCGTCGAGTGCCCCGCCGACAACTGGACCCGAATACGGGCCTGCCCCTGCGGAACAACGGGGTACGAGAAGCCGATCACGTACACACCGCGCTCCAGGAGCAGCTCCGCCATGCGCCCGGCGACGGCCGCGTCGCCGATCATGACGGGAGCGATCGCGTGGTCGCCGGGAAGGACGTCGAAGCCCTCCGCGGTCATCCGGGAGCGGAAGAGCGCGGTGTTCTCGGCGAGCCGGACGCGCAGGTCGTCGGCCGACTCCAGCAGGTCGAGGACCTTCAGGGAGGCCGCCGCGATCACCGGGGCGAGCGTGTTCGAGAAGAGATACGGGCGCGACCGCTGACGGAGCAGGGCGACGATCTCGGCACGGGCGGCGACGTAACCGCCGGACGCGCCGCCGAGCGCCTTGCCGAGCGTGCCCGTGATGATGTCGACGCGGTCCATGACGCCGTGCAGCTCGGGGGTACCGCGGCCGCCGGGACCGACGAAACCGACGGCGTGCGAGTCGTCGACCATGACCATCGCGTCGTAGCGGTCGGCGAGGTCGCAGATCTCCTTCAGGGGTGCGAGATAGCCGTCCATCGAGAACACGCCGTCGGTGACGATCAGACGGCGCCGGGCGCCGGACGCCTCCTTGAGCTGGGCCTCCAGGTCGGCCATGTCGCGGTTCGCGTACCGGAAGCGGCGGGCCTTGGACAGCCGGATGCCGTCGATGATCGAGGCGTGGTTGAGGGCGTCGGAGATGACGGCGTCCTCGGCGCCGAGGAGGGTCTCGAAGACACCGCCGTTGGCGTCGAAGCAGGAGGAGTAGAGGATCGTGTCCTCCTGGCCGAGGAACGCGGACAGGCGCGCCTCCAGCTCCTTGTGCACCTCCTGCGTACCGCAGATGAAGCGCACGGAAGCCATGCCGTAGCCCCAGCGGTCGAGTGCCGCGTGGGCGGCGGCGACGACCTCGGGGTGGTCGGCGAGGCCGAGGTAGTTGTTCGCGCAGAAGTTGAGGACCTCGCCGGGGCGGCCGCCCGCGGTGACGTTCACGGTCGCGGACTGCGGGGTGCCGATGACGCGCTCGGGCTTGTGCAGGCCGGCGGCGCGGATCTCGTCGAGGGTGGTGCGCAGATCGTCGCGTACGGAATCGAACATCATCAGTTCCTTAGAATTCTCAAGCAGTCCGGGGGCTCAGGCAGTCCAGGAGCCCGGATGGTCCCGGACGTCCCGGACGGTCCGGGGTGTCTCAGGCGATCCGGGGTGTCTCAGGCGGTCCAGTCGAGGATGACCTTGCCGCCCCGGCCGGCGGCCGCGTCGTCGAAGGCCGCCTCGTAGTCGCGGAAGCCGTACCGGCCGGTGATGACGGGGGCGAGGTCGAGACCGCCTTCGAGGAGAACCGACATGGCGTACCAAGTCTCGAACATCTCGCGGCCGTAGATGCCCTTGATCGTGATCATGGAGGTGACGATCCTGGACCAGTCGACCGGGAACTCCTGGGACGGCAGGCCGAGCATCGCGATCCGGCCGCCGTGCGTCATGTTGGCGATCATGTCGCGCATCGCCTCCGGGCGGCCAGACATCTCCAGGCCGATGTCGAAGCCCTCGCGCAGACCCAGCTCGCGCTGACCGTCGGCGATCGTCGCGCCCGCGACATTGAGGGCGAGGCTCACGCCGATCTTGCGGGCCAGCTCCAGGCGCTCCTCGCTGACATCCGTGATGACGACGTTGCGGGCGCCCGCGTGACGGGCCACGGCCGCCGCCATCAGGCCGATCGGTCCGGCCCCGGTGATGAGTACGTCCTCGCCGACCAGCGGGAAGGACAGCGCCGTGTGCACGGCGTTGCCGAACGGGTCGAAGATCGCGGCGACATCGAGGTCGACGGGGACCCGGTGCACCCACACGTTGGCGGCGGGAAGGACCACGTACTCGGCGAACGCGCCGTCGCGGCCCACGCCCAGCCCGACCGTGGCACGGCAGAGATGGCGGCGCCCAGCCAGACAGTTGCGGCACTTGCCGCAGACCAGGTGGCCCTCGCCGCTGACGCGGTCGCCGACCGTGATGTCGGCGACGTCGCGGCCGGTCTCGACGACCTCGCCGACGAACTCGTGCCCGAGCACGAGCGGCGTGTCGATGGCCTGCTGCGCCCAGCCGTCCCAGTTGCGGATGTGCAGGTCGGTGCCGCAGATCCCGGTCCTGAGGACCTTGATCAGTACGTCGCCGGGGCCGGCCTGCGGCTCCGGAACGTCCGTGAGCCAGAGCCCGGGCTCCGCCTTCTCCTTGACCAGCGCCTTCACGCGACGGCTCCTGTGGGTGAGGTCCCGGGGCAGGGCATACCGAAGGAGCCCGTACCGGGGAGAGGGGTGAATTCCCATAGGAATCTGCCGTACGGCGGCGCTCCGGGTCCATCGAGGTTTTCTTAAGCGCGGCCGCAGCTTTCCTTCACGCCTGCCCCGGTGTCCGCGCGCTCAGGGGGTCTGACCCCGCTCGAAGTAGGCCACCACTTCCGGGGCGAGCGGCGGCACGTCGCGCGGAGTGCCGCCGTCCCGCAGCGACTCGGTGGCCCGGAATCCGGCGGCCACCGCCATGCGCGCGGCGACCGGGGAGGTGTCGGTGCGCCCGCCCTCGCGTACGAACCGCAGGAACTCGTCGATCAGCAGCGGGTCGGCGCCCCCGTGCTCGGTGTCCTCGTCGACGTCCGGCACCGGGTGCTCGGCGTCGGCCCGATCCCGCTGCCCCGAGCGGCGGCTGTTCCAGATCTTCACCACTCCCCCGGGCCCGTCCCCGACGTTCTCCAAGCGGCCGGCGTCACCGATGACGGTGTAGTTGCGCCAGTAGTCCGGGGTGAAGTGACACTGCTGGTACGACGCCAACACCCCATTGTCCAGGCGCATGTTGACCAGAGACACGTCCTCGACGTCGATGACCGGGTTCAGTGCCCGCTGGGTGTGCGGGGGCCAGTGGCCGTTCTCCGTGTACCAGTCGTCCGTCTTGGGCTCTCCCGGCGCCCTCCGGTGCGGGACGTCCCCGTACACCATGAGGTCCCCGAGAGCCTGCACCCGCTGGGTGTAGCCGCCGGCCAACCAGTGCACTACGTCGATGTCGTGGGCGCCCTTCTGCAGCAACAGGCCGGTGGTGTACCGGCGTTCGGCATGCCAGTCCTTGAAGTACCAGTCCCCGCCGTAGCCGACGAAATGGCGCACCCACACCGTTTTGACCGTGCCTATGTCGCCGCGTTCGATGATGTCGCGCATCAGCCGGATCACCGGCATGTGGCGCATGTTGTGGCCCACATACAGCCGGGTGCCCGTCTCGAAGGCGGTGCGCAGGATCCGGTCGCAGCGCTCGATGGTGATGTCGAGGGGCTTCTCGACGAAGACGGGTTTGCCCGCGCGCAGCGCCTCGCACGCGATGTCGGCGTGGGTGTGGTCCGGGGTGAGGACCAGCACGGCATCGACGTGCGGGTCGTCGATGACCTTGTGGTGGTCGTCGACGGTCCGGACCCCGGGTATGCGATCGGCCGCGCGATCGCGCAGCACCGGGTCGTGCTCGGCGACGACCGTCACGCGGGAGCCCCGACCGGGACGGTGGGCGACGCGCGCGAGGGAACCGCGCAGTCCGAAGCCGAGGGCGCCGAGACGGAGGTCGGTCATGGCGTGCCGTTCCATGCGGTGTCTCCACTCCGTGGGTGTCTCCATGCAGTGTCGAGGAGGTTCGGGCGCAGCGTTCCTCCGCAGGGCCTGGGTCAACCTCTCGTGGACATCGGAGTACGACTACGGGGACATGCTTTACCTACATCCCATGTGGGCGCATCACACTCACCAAGGCCGGACGCCGACTGCCCGGCACGTCCTCAGAACCCCCGGACTCCCTCCCGCAGTTCGATCTGCTCGACCAGCTCCGCCGCCAGCGACTTGATGGTCTCCAGGCCCGCCTTTCCCCACGGGCGCGGCTCGACGTCCACGACGCAGACCGTGCCGAGGGCGATGCCCGTACGGTCGATCAGCGGGGCGCCGAGGTAGGAACGGATGCCGATCTCGTCGACGACCGGGTTCCCCGCGAAGCGCGGGTAGTCGCAGACGTCCTCCAGGACCAGCGCCCTGCGCCGGACCACCACATAGGGGCAGAAGCCGTAGTCGCGCGTCATGTAGCGGCCCACCTCGGGGACGGTGCTGTCCCCGGTGTCAGCCTCGGGCGGCAGGACGCCCGGGCCGCCTCCGTCCGGGGTGTGCAGGCCCGCGAAGAACTGCCGGTTCTCGTCGATGAAGTTGACCATCGAGTACGGCACCGCGGCGACCTCGGCGAGCCGGTCCGCGAAGGCGTCGAAGGCCGGTTCCGCGCGCTCCCCCAGCCCCAGTCGGCGCAACCGCCGCACCCGGGCCGGCGCGTCCTTGTCCTCCGGGGTCAGCAGCAGACGACCGGCCGGACGCGGCGGATCGTAACTCATGTACGGGCTCCGTGACTTGGGCTGTGCGCGGGCGCATGGGCGATGAGATGGCGGACCAGGGTGAGCAGGGTCTGCACGCCCGAGCTGGAGATCCGGGCGTCGCAGCGCACGACGGGGATCTCGGGGTCGAGGTCGATGGCCGCCCGCACCTCCTTCGGGTCGTAGCGGTAAGAGCCGTCGAACTCGTTGACCGCGACGATGAATCCGAGGCCCCGCTGCTCGAAGAAGTCGACGGCCGCGAAGCAGTCCTCCAGGCGGCGGGTGTCGGCGAGGATCACCGCGCCCAACGCACCCTCGGAAAGCTCGTCCCACATGAACCAGAACCGCTCCTGCCCGGGCGTACCGAACAGATAGAGCACGTGTTCCGGATCGAGCGTGATGCGGCCGAAGTCCATGGCCACCGTGGTTTCGACCTTGTTCTCGATGCCGTCGAGACTGTCGGTCGCGGCGCTGACCGTGGTGAGCAGCTCCTCCGTGCTGAGCGGCGCGATCTCGCTCACCGCGCCGACGAAGGTTGTCTTGCCGACCCCGAACCCTCCCGCCACCAAGATCTTCAACGCGGTGGGGAAGGGGTCAGAGCTGTCGTCGTAGTCCATCGAGCACTGCCTCCAGAAGAGACCGGTCAGTGGGGTTGTGGTGGAAGGACGGTGGCTTGGTGGTGAGCACCCCGCAGTCGACGAGATCGGAGAGCAGCACCTTGGTGACCGCCGCGGGGAGCTTCAGATGGGCGGCGATCTCCGCGACCGAGACGGGCGCCCGGCACCGTTCGAGTGCCTGGGTGTGCTCGGGGCCGAGATAGCCGAGGGGCGTGGCTCCGGTGGCCATGACCTGCGACAGGAGGTCGAGCGCGGCCGTGGGCCTGGTCCGGCCGTTGCTGACCGTGTAGGGGCGTACCAGGCGCCCGGCAGCGTCGTCGAGCCAAGGCCCGTCGCCGGCCGCGGCCACGCTCAAGGCCTCATCGCCGAGGGTTCGACGGCGGACTGCCGGGGCGCGGTCATCAGGTACGGCCGGACGCTCTTGACCAGCATGGCCATCTCGTAGCCGAGCACCGCTGCGTCGGCCTCGCGTCCGGCGAGCACGGCGAGACAGGTGCCGGAGCCCGCGGTGGACACGAACAACAGCATCGAGTCGAGTTCGACGACGACCTGCCGTACGTCGCCGCCGTCCCCGAAGCGGACGCCCGCGCTGCGACCGAGAGAGTAGAGGCCGGAGGCCAGCGCCGCCATGTGGTCGGCGCTGTCCGGGTCGAGGCCGTGAACCGATTTCACGAGCCCGTCACAGGACAGAAGTACCGCGCTTGTGGTGTGCGGCACGCGCTGTACGAGGCCGCTCATCAGCCAGTCGAGATCGGATACATGGCCGGTCGGCGCATCGCTCGCCATGATGGATCGACTCCTTGAGGTACGAAGGTCTGCGGGAGCGGAGGGGGTGGGGGTGGGGGTGGTGAGGGGGGTGGTCATCCGGCCGGTGTGCTCCCGTCGTGCCGGGCAGTGAGGTCGTGTCCGGGTGCGGGCGCGGTGTCCCGCGTCCCCTGCGCCTCGTGGGGCGCCGGCGCGTGCGCCGTGTGCGCTTCGGCTATGTGCGCCGTGGTCGCTCCGTCCGTCGGCAGTACGTCCATGGGGTCCGCGCCACGGGAGGTGGAGCCGGCGGACGACGACCCGTCGGCCTGGGCCACGCCGTCCATGCGCACTACGTCCAGGTGCGGTCGCTCCATGTGCCGCTCCATGTGCGGTCGCTCCATGTGCGCGTTGTCCATGTGAGCGTTGTCCATGTGCACACCGTCGGCGTGGGCGGCGCCCACAGGCGGCCCATCCACCCTGACCACTTCCAGGGGCGGCAGTGCATCCGTGTGCACCAGGTCCAGGTGCGCCCGGTCCCTGGGAGACGACGTCTGCATGGGCGACGCCTGCGTGCGCTCCGTCTCCGCGTGGGCCGCCTCCGCAAGGCCGATGCCGCGCTGGAACGCCGCCATGAGACCCGGGTCGTGGCCGACGACGTACTCCGTGTCCTGGCGAGGTGCCGGCCCGTCGCGCAATTGGGGCGCGATGTGCTCCTGGGCGCGCCGCCTGGGCAGTTGGGGCTTGCCCATGGTGCCGCGGACGGCGCCGCCTCGCGGCGTGGGCGGCACTGCCGCGTTCTCCGCGGCGATGCGCCGGTCTTCGGGGCGGATGCCGGGCAGCGCCTCCGCCGGGTTGGGCCGCTCTGCGTGGGTACCGCGCACCGGGAGTGGCGCGGGACCGCCACCGCCCGCGACCGGCACGGCACGCTGGGGTGCCTGCTCACGCTGGGCCTGACGTGGCACGGAGGGCCTCGCCCGGCTTCCGGGCGACGCGGGCGCGGAAGCCGCCTGCGTGGCCTGCGGTCTCACGGGCGGGCGGCGCCCCCCGGGCGTCTCCTGAGGCCGGCCCTGGGCCACGTCCCCGAGAGCGCCCGGCGTCGTGCCCAACAGCCCCTGCGGCACGACGAGTACGGCCTGGACACCGCCGTAGATGTTGGCCTGCAGCCGGACGTGGATGCCGTGCCGCCGGGCGAGCTGCGAGACCACGAACAGGCCGATGCGCCCGTCCTGGAGGAGGCTGGCGACGTTCACCTGGTCGGGGTCGGCGAGCAGGGCGTTCATCTTGTTCTGCTCGCCCAGGGGCATGCCGAGGCCCCGGTCCTCCACCTCGACGGCGAGCCCGGAGGTGACGAGGTTGGCGCGCAGCAGCACTTGGGTGTGCGGGGCCGAGAACACCGTGGCGTTCTCGACGAGTTCGGCCAGCAGGTGGATGACGTCGGCGACCGCGTGCCCGCGCAGGGTGCCGTCGATCGGGGGCACCAGCTTGACCCGCGAATACTGCTCGACCTCGGCGATCGCGGACCGCAGCACCTCTGTCATGGAGACGGGGTTGCTCCACTGGCGGCGCGAGACGGCGCCGCCGAGGACGGCGAGGTTCTCGGCGTGGCGGCGGATGCGGGTGGCGAGGTGGTCGACGTGGAAGAGGCCCTTGAGCAGGTCCGGGTCCTCGATCTCGTTCTCCAGCTCGTCGAGGATCGAGATCTCGCGGTGCACGAGGGACTGCAGCCGCCGGGCCAGGTTGACGAAGACCTCGACCTTCTGTTCGCTGCCCGCCTGGCTGGAGAGCTGCGCGGCCTGCACGACGGCCGCGACGGCGCCGTCGTGAGCGCGGGAGAGGTCGGCGGCGAGCAGCTCGAAGTCGTCGGCGTCCGCCGGGGGTTGGCGACGTGCCTTGCGCCCGGGCGGACTCTCGCCCCGGCGCAGCCCTGCGACGAGGGCGCGCAGATCGGCCTCCGTCCGCGCGCTGGTGCGGCGCAGGGCGCCCAGGCGCTCCCGTACGGACTTGGCGGCGCGGTCGGCGGCCACGGCGGCGATCAGGATTCCGACCAGGGCCACTCCCACGGCTCCCGCGAGAACGGCCCACAGGATGGGGCCGGGGCGGGCACCCGTGGAGCGGACGGTGAACAGTACGGCCGCGCACCCGCTGAGGGCCACCGCGATCGGCGGCAGGACCGCCAGGCGCAGCAGCTGGGGCCGCAGGTGGCTCTCCGGCAGCGACGGGGCGGTGTGGGCGACCGGTCGCCCGTGCCGCCCGCCCTCACGGCGGTCTGCGCGTGCGGCCGGTGCGCGAAGGTGAGACATCTGCGTCCTCGTACTGTGGCGTCGGGAGCTCGGGGGCTCCCGCGGGTCTGCGCGACTCGGGCGTGCGCCATCGCGGTGCCGGTCGAGAGAGCCGAAAATTCGGCCCTGCGTCGCCCGACGGCAACTGACAGTAGTCGCCAACCCATCATGTGCGGTGGGCAGTTGACAAACTCCCACGGACAGCGTCCCGCTCTGGTATGAGGCGTCGTACGACAGACCGATAACTCCATCGGGCAGGCGTTCCAACCGAACATCGACCCGATCGAAGCTGGTCAGAAGTGGTCGCAAACAAACGGCGAGGGCCGGGGAGCGGTGCGCTCCCCGGCCCTCGCCGTCGATCGGAAAATCAGCCCGCGGGCACGGTCTCCGGCTCTCCGGTGTCCTCCGTCGAGCCGTCCGCTATGTCACCCGGTGTGTCGGCGACGGTCTTCTCGAGGGTGGGCCAGCCTCCCGCCGGCGGGAGGGCCACGCCCCGCCACCAGGGCTCGGACGGGATGGTCTCGGCCGTGGGCTCGAAGGGCTCGCCGGGGCGGGGCACCGCGACGCGCGCACCGGCCGCGTGCCCGGCGGCCATCGTCCCCTCGCCGGGCTCCGCCCAGGGGTGGGTCGCCAGGTTGAACGTGGCCCAGTGGATCGGGAGCATCACCCCGGAGGGCTGCCCGCCCTGAAGGTCCAGGTGGGCGCGCATGCCCTCCTCGGGCGTCATGTGGATGTCGGGCCAGAACTCGCTGTACGCGCCGATCTGGATCATCGTCGCGTCGAACGGGCCGTGCTCGGCGCCGATGTCCTTGAACCCCTCGAAATAGCCGGTGTCACCGCTGTGGTAGATCCGGTGCTCGTCACCCGCGACGGCCCAGGAGGCCCAGAGCGTGTGCTGCGTGTTGCGCAGACCGCGGCCGCAGAAGTGCCGCGCCGGTGTGGCGGTCAGGGAGATCCCGCCGATCTTCGTCGACTCGTTCCAGTCCAGCTCGCGCAGCCGGTCGGCCGAGACACCCCAGTGCTCCAGGTGGGCGCCGACGCCGAGCGGCACCGCGAACACCGTGTCCGTGTCGGCCAGGGCCTTGATGGTGGGCAGGTCGAGGTGGTCGTAGTGGTCGTGCGAGATGACGACGACGTCGACCGGGCCGAGCTCGGCCAGCGGCAGGGGCACCGGGTGCAGCCGCTTGGGCCCGGCGAAGTTGAACGGGGAGCAGCGCTCGCCCCAGACCGGGTCGAAGAGCACCCGGTGCCCGTCGATCTCCGCCAGGACGCTGGAGTGTCCCATCCAGGTGAGCCGCAGCCCGCTCGCCGCGGGCCTGGCCAGGTCGGCGAGCGTCGTCGCGTGCACCGGCACCGTGCCGGCGGGGGCGCGGTGGACGCGCTCCTCCTTGCGGAAGTAGACCTTCGCGAACTCGACCATGGAGCCGTCGGGGCGGATCCGGGCACTCTCCGGATTCTTGAAGACACCGTCCGCGAAGTTCGGCGATCTGCGGATGCGCTCCAGGCGCTCACCATCAGGATCCGCGCCGAAGGCGGCGGGCCGCAACGAGCGGAGCCCGGAGCTCAGGGTACGGAATCCGGTCACGGTACCTCCAGGTGGAGTCGGTCAGGTTTTCCATTATGGTCGCCGTCTCTGACAGTGCCGGGTCGGCTCTGTCACAGCCCAATGTCCGCGACTCCATGGTCTTTACTCCTCCAACTCCGCGGCGCACGTTCTTCTTCCGCGTCGCGGAGTGATACGCGAACGACCCGGCGTGGAGTGGTGCACGAACGACCGGGCGTGGAGGTGCTCGCCGACGGTGCGGCCGCGTCCTCCACCGCATCCCCAGCGCGAGCGGAGTGCGTCCGACGGGTCGGACAGGCGGGGCCGCCGAGGACTTGCTACTGATGATCCGTTCAGTACGTTGACAGAGAACCGCGTCGCTTCCGATACTGACTGATGATTCAGTAACTGCCCGGTGGCCCAGTCGGCCACGCCGCTCCATCCGCATCTGGAGGCACCATGTCCGACCTCCCCACCGAGCTGGTCCCGCTCAGCGCGGAACAGCAGGACATCGTGGAGCTGACGCGTGCGTTCGCGCGGGAGGAGATCCGTCCACGCGCGCGTGCCGTCGACGAGGCGGATGTCGAGACGCCGTGGGACCTGTGGCGCAAGGCGGCCAAGGTGGGCATCACGGGCTTCATGCTGCCCGAGGAGTTCGGCGGGGGCGGCTTCACCGACGTGTTCACCCAGGTCCTGGTGCAGGAGGAGCTGTGCGTGGGTGACCTCGGCATCGGCAACCTGCTCTGCTCCAACGGCTTCTTCGCCGATCCGGTGCTGGAGCTCGGCAGCGAGGAGCAGAAGCGGGAGTGGCTGACCCCGCTCACGGGCCCCGACACCCCGATGACGTCCCTGGCAACCACCGAGCCGGGTGCGGGCTCGGACGCCGCGTCGATCGTCACCACGGCGCACCACACCCCTGGCGGCTATCGCCTGAACGGGCAGAAGGCGTGGATCTCGAACGCGGGCGAGGCCGAACAGTACGTCGTGTTCGCCAAGACCGACCCCACCCGGCGCTCCGGCGGGGTCAGCGCGTTCCTGTTGCGCAAGGACACCGAAGGCGTCTCCTTCGGAGAGCCGATGCGCAAGATGGGGCAGCGCGCGATCGTCTGCCGGGAGATCTTCTTCGACAACGCACTCGTCCCCGAGGAACACCGGCTCGGAGCGGAGGGCGAGGGGTTCCACGGGCTGATGCGGACCTTCGACATCTCGCGCGCGGTACTGGGCGCCGCCGCGACGGGCGTGGCGCGGGCCGCGTACGAGTACGCGCGCGACTACGCCCGCGAGCGGCGGCAGTTCGGCAAGCCGATCATCGAGCACCAGGCGGTTGCGTTCCGCCTGGCCGACATGCGTACGCGCGTGGAGCAGGCCCGGCTGATGACCTGGCGGGCCGCGAAGCGCCTGGATGCCGGTCTGAACGCGACGGCCGAGGCGGCGATGGCCAAGCTGACGGCGTCCGAGACCGCCGCGTACTGCACCTGGGCGGCCGTTCAGACGCTCGGTGGCTGGGGCTACTCGCGGGAGTTCCCGGTCGAGCAGTGGATGCGCGACGCCAAGCTGGAGGAGATCGAAGAGGGCACCTCGGACATCATGCGGCTCGTCATCTCGCGGAGCCTGTGATGGGCGACGCGGTCACCGGTGGTGAGGCCCTCGTCCGCGCCTTGTGCGGACACGCCGTGACCCAGGTCTTCGGCATCCCCGGCACCCACAACCTGGAGATCTACCGTCACCTGTCCGCGTACGGCATCCGGCACGTTCTGCCACGCCACGAGCAGGGTGCGGGATACGCCGCCGACGGCTACGCGCGCGTGACGCATCGCCCGGGGGTCGTGATCACGACGACCGGGCCCGCGCTGCTCAACGCGGCGGCCGCCATCGGGCAGGCGTACTCGGACAGCGTGCCGCTCCTGATCGTCTCGCCGGGGATGCCGCTGCGCCACCCGCGGCTCGCGACCGGTCTGCTGCACGAGATGCGCAGCCAGACCGAGGCGCTGCGCGGGGTGGCCGCGTTCAGTCACCGGGTGTCCTCGGTCGCGGAGATCGATGCCGCGGTCGCCCGGGCCTTCACGCTGTTCCGTACGCGGCGACCACGGCCGGCGCACATCGAGGTGCCGCTCGACCTGCTGGCGGCCGTGGAGGAGACCGGTCCCGTTCGCGTCACCCCGCGCGTCGCGCCCCTGGCACCCGACACCGAAGCCGTGCGGAAGGCGTCCGACGTCCTCAGCCGCGCGCACCGTCCGGCGCTCGTGCTCGGAGGCGGGGCGCGCGGGGCAGCCGCCTCGTGCCTCGCTCTCGCGGAGGAACTGGGCGCTCCCGTCGTCACCACGGCCAACGGCAAGGGGATCGTCCCCGAGACGCACCCGCTGTCGCTCGGGGTCTCGCTGCACAGCCCGACCGTCCAGAGGTGGCTGAGCGAGCGCGACGCCGTACTCGCGGTCGGCACCGAACTCGCGGAGTCCGATCTGTGGTCCCCGCCCCCCGCCCTGAACGGCACCCTGATCCGCGTCGACCTGGACCCGGACCAGATGTACGCCGGCCTGCCCGCGGACGTCGCTGTCGTCGGCGACGCGGGCGTCTCCTCGAAGGCGCTCCTTTCCGGAGTACGCAGGCACGCGCGCGTGAAGGCCGGCGAGGACGCCGCCGGAGAAGTGAGCGCCCTGCGGGCCGCCCGTGACGCCGAGACCGCCGAACGCGACGCCCGCTGGATCCCTTACCTCCGGACGATCCGTTCCGTTCTCGCCGACGACGCCGTCATCACCTCGGACAGCTCCCAGTGCTGCTACTACGGAGCGCTCCCGCATCTCCCACTCGGCCCCGAGGGCCGCTATCTTCACCCGACCGGCTTCGGCACGCTCGGCTACGCGCTGCCCGCGGCGATCGGCGCCAAAGTGGCGCAGCCGGATCGTCAGGTAGTGGCGCTCGGCGGGGACGGTGGCCTCCAGTTCACGGTTCAGGAGCTGGCGACCGCGGCACAGCTCCAACTCCCGCTGCCCGTCGTGGTGTTCGACAACGGCGGCTACGGCGAGATCCGCGACGAGATGATCGCCCGGGGCGAGGGCCCCACGGCGGTCGACCTCGCGCCCGTCGATCTGCCCGCCCTGGCCCGCGCCTACGGAGGGCAGGGCACGCGCGCGTGCGGACCGGACGAGCTGGCCGCCGCGCTCACCGAGGCACTGCACACGCCCGGCCCCACTCTGATCGCCATCCCCGAGGAGACCCCATGACCGCCCCCCTGATGACGCTCGCCTGGACGGACCATGTCACTGGCCGGCAGGGCTTCCTCGTCGTCGACCGGCTCGTGCGAGGCGTCTCCAGCGGCGGTCTGCGGATGCGGCCCGGCTGCACGCTGGAGGAGGTCGCGGGGCTCGCCCGCGGCATGACCATGAAGGAGGCCCTCCACTACAACCCCGAGGGCCGCTACATCCCGCTGGGCGGCGCCAAGGGCGGTATCGACTGCGATCCCCAGGACCCGGCGGCGTACGGCCTTCTGGTCCGCTATCTGCGCGCCATGCGCCCGTACATCGAGAGCTTCTGGACCACGGGTGAGGACCTCGGACTCACCCAGGACCTGGTCGACCGGGCCGCCGAGGAGGCCGGGCTCGTCTCGTCCATCCAGGCCGTGTACCCGCTGCTCGACGACGAGGCGGCGGCACGGCGGCGGCTCGCGGACGCCTTCGCGGTCGAGGTCGACGGCATCGGCCTCGACGAACTGGTCGGCGGCTGCGGAGTCGCCGAGTCGGTGCTCGCCGCCCTGGACCGGGCCGGCGTGGCGTACACAGGGACGCGCGTTGCCGTGCAGGGCCTCGGCACCATGGGCGGGGCCACGGCTCGATTCCTCGCGCGCGCGGGGCTCAAGGTCGTGGCCGTCGCCGACATCAAGGGCACGATCGCGAACCCGGAGGGCCTCGACATCGACGCGCTGCTAGCCGCCCGCGACGCGTACGGGACGGTCGACCGCTCGGCGCTGCGCCCCGACGACCGTGAACTCCCCGGCGACGCCTGGCTGGCCGCCGACGCGGAGGTGCTGGTGCCCGCGGCGGTCTCGTACGCGATCGACGCCGTGAACCAGCGGCGGATCACCGCCCGCTGGATCGTCGAGGCGGCCAACATGCCCGTCCTGGCGGAGGCGGAGGAGCTGCTCGCCGGGCGCGGGGTCACCGTGCTGCCGGACGTGGTGGTCAACTCCGGGACGAACGCCTGGTGGTGGTGGACGCTGTTCGGCGACATCGGCGCCGACGCCGAGGAGGCGTTCGCGTACACGCGGCGCTCCATGCGCGCCCTGATCGACCAGATGCTGGCTCGCGCGGAGGCCGACGGGACGACCGCGCGGGCCGCAGCGCATGCCATCGTCAACGACCGGCTGCCGGTGATCGCGGAGCGGTTCGGGTGGTACAGATGACGGACGAATCGCCGCTGGACGCCCTTTTCGACCCACGCGCGGTGGCCGTGGTCGGTGCCTCCGACAACCCCGCGAAGTGGGGCTACTGGCTGGCGAAGGGCGCTCTTTCCGGGCGCGACCGCCGAGCGGTGCATCTGGTGAACCGGCGCGCCGGGGCGCTCGACGGCGTGTCCTTCCGGCCGGGTCTGAGCGGCCTGCCCGAGGCACCCGAGCACGTGGTGGTCGCGGTGCCTGCCCCGTTCGTACGCCCTGTCGTCGCCGAAGGGCTCGCGGCGGGCGCCCGCTGTTTCACGGTGATCACCTCGGGCAGCGGCGCGGCCGACGAGCACGCGCTCGCCGAGCTGGTGACCGGCGGCGGGGCACGGCTGCTCGGCCCCAACTGCATGGGGCTCGTCGACACGACCACGCAGCTCCGGCTCAGCTGGGGCGAGTTCCCGGTGGGCGCCGTCGGTCTGGTCTCGCAGAGCGGGAACCTCGCCCTGGAGATCGGCCGACTCCTCGCGCGCGCGGGACAGGGATTTTCGCGCTTCGTCTCCCTGGGGAACCAGCGCGACATCGACGCGGCCGACGCCCTGGAGTCCCTGGTCGCCCATGAGCCGACGC
Source organism: Streptomyces sp. NPDC027189 (assembly GCF_055566975.1). Classification (NCBI taxonomy): domain Bacteria; kingdom Bacillati; phylum Actinomycetota; class Actinomycetes; order Kitasatosporales; family Streptomycetaceae; genus Streptomyces; species Streptomyces sp. NPDC027189. The sequence continues at coordinate 177,183 of NZ_JBVHRI010000006.1, read as the reverse complement.
GTGTCATCGCCGCGTACGTCGAGGATTTCCGCGACGGCCGCCGCCTCGCCCGCGCGCTCGCCGCGGCCCACGCGGCCGGAAAGCCCGTGCTGCTGCTGACGGTCGGCCGCAGCCCTGCCTCCACCGGTGCCGCCGCCTCCCACACCGGCGCCCTGGTCAGTCCGTACGCCACGGTCGCCGCCGTCTGCCGGGAGGCGGGCGCGTTGTTGCTGGAGTCGGCGGGTCAGCTGGTGGACACGGCGGTGTGTCTGTTGTCCACGGCCGCCTCACATCCGGTGTCGGCTACCGGTTCACATCGGCCGTCGGGTGCCGCCTCGCGCCGGGGCGTGGAATCGTTCCGCGTCGCCGTCGTCGGCGACAGCGGCGGCCAAGGGGCCCTCGCCGCCGACGCGTTCGCCGTGCGGGGCCTCCAGGTGCCGGAGCTGTCCGCGCGTACGACGCAGGAGGTCGCGGCGATGCTGCCGCCCGGAGCCGGATGCCGCAACCCGGTGGACCTCGCGGGCGCCGGCGAGGCCGATCTCGGCAGCTACGCGCGCGTGGCCCGCGCTCTGCTGGTGGGAGGGGACGCCGACGCCGTCGTTCTGACCGGGTACTTCGGGGACTACGCGAGCGCCAACCCGGCCCAGTCCGCGCGTGAGTGCCAGGTCGCGGCCGAACTCGCGGACGCCGCGGCCGAGTCGGGACGCGCCCTCGTCGTGCACACCATGGCCCGCGACACACCCGCTCTCGCCGTACTGCGCCGCCGCGGCATCCCCGTCTACGAGCGCATCGAGCAGGCGGCGACGGCACTGTCCGGGATCGCGCGCCTCGCCCGCCCCTCGACGGACCCGGCGCCGACGAGGAGAGCCTCTTCCTCCGTACCCGACGGCTCGTACGAGACCGTCCGCGATCTCCTCTCCACCTACGGACTCACCTTCCCCGCCGCCCGGTTCGTCACGACGGCCGACGAGGCCGTGGACGCCGCGCACCTCGTCGGATACCCGCTGGTCCTCAAGGCGATGGGTCTGGCCCACAAGACCGAGGCGGGCGGGGTGGCCCTCGGCCTCGCCGACGCGGACTCGCTGCGCGCCGCGTTCCGGCGGATGCGGGCGGGCACCGGTGCGGAGCGCTTCGCCGTGGAGGCCATGGCGACGCCTCCGTACGCCCATGAGCTGATCGTCGGCGTACGCCGGGACCCCGCCTTCGGCCCCGTCGCGATGGTGGGGCTCGGCGGCGTCACCGCGGAGCTGCTGGCCGACACGGCGCTCGCCCTGGCGCCGTTGACCGCGGCACGCGCGCGTGCCCTGCTCACGGAGCTGCGGCACGCGCAGCTGCTGACCGGCTGGCGCGGCGCGCCGCCGGTCCATCTGGAGGCCGCGGCGGCCGCCCTGTGCGCGGTGGCCCGAGCCGCCGCCGAGCACCCCGAACTCGCCGAGCTGGAGATCAATCCGCTGCTTGTGCACCCTGGGGGTGCGGTGGCCCTGGATGCCCACGGAGTCCTGGCGTAGGACAGCCATTCCACGGCCGTTCCTCGGCCATTCCCTGCTGGGAATTGAGGCCCGGCCCGGGCGGAAGCAGAGTCGGTGACGTCAGAAACTCATACCGAGCCGACGTCACCGCTCGCGTACCGACCCGCACGAGGAGCACCATGCCCGCCATCGACGCACAGGACCTGATCGAGCGCTACATAGGCGTCTGGAACGAGCCCGATCCCGAGATCCGCCGCAAGACCGTCCAGGACCTGTGGGCGGACGACGGTCTGCACGTACTGCAACCGCCCCAGGAGATGCACGAGCGGGCGGTGGGCCTCGGTCTCCCCACCGCAGTCCTGGAAGCCCGCGGCCACGACGAGCTGCACGCGCGCGTGACGCGCGCATACGACGAGTTCGTGGCCCCGGGGACGTATGTCTTCAGGATCCAGGAGGCCGCCCGTCAGTTGCGTGACGTGATCACGTTCCGCTGGGAGTCCTTCCACACCGGGGAAGGACAGGTGACGGGCGGCGGCCTGGAGTTCCTCGTCCTCGACGAGGACGGTCGCATCAAGGTCGACTACCAGTTTGTCGACTGACCCCCGCGCAGTCCCGGTCAGCCCTTCTCGCGGCGGCTTCGCCCACCCGCCGCGTAGAAGGCGAGCCCGATCCCCACGAACAGCGCCAGCGGGAGTACTTGGCTGAGCGTGTACTGCAGCCGCTGTCCCGCGAAGGACTCCGGCAGCGAGTCCGCGGCGCTGCCCGCCGTGCCGAACCAGCCGACGCCGAAGCCGGGCCAGATCAGCACCACCACGGTGAAGGCGACGAACACGGTGGCCAGCCCGCTCACGAGCCGTACTCCGAAGCGACCGCCGGGCACGGAGTAGGGCCGGGGCACGGAGGGGTACTTCCGGCGCAGCACCGCGAGGCTCGGGAAGGTGATGACGTACGAGATGAAGGTGGTGCAGATGGTCAGGCCGAGGCCCGCCGCGAAGTACTTCTCGCCGTCGCCGCCGGTGAGGTTGAGGGCAACCACGAAGAGCAAGGAGGCGAGGACGGCGGAGAGCAGGTTCACCCGGACCGGGGTGCCGTGCTTCTCCGAGATGTGCCCGAGCCAGGCCGGTCCCGCCCCGTCCGCGCACGCCACCGCCTGGGCGCGGTGGGCACCCATGGCCCAGGTGACGCCCGAGGTGAGCAGACCGATGATGAGCCCGGCCGCCGCGATGCCGCCGAAGACGGCTCCGGCCCCGGTGAGCGTGACGGTGCCGTCCGCGGCGATCGATCCCCCGTAGACGGTGAACACGGCCTTGCAGGCGTCGATGAATCCGCCGAGGCTGCCGATCCGCTCGCCCGGCAGCACGAAGAGGATGCCAAGGATGGGTCCGCCGTAGAGCACGAGTGCGGCGAGTCCCGAACGCAGAATGGACAGCGGTATGTCACGCCGCGGGTTCTTCATCTCCTCCGCCGCCGAGCTGGGCAGTTCGAAGCCGACGTAGTTGAAGATCAGGACGGGGACGAGCGCGACGAAGCCCGCGTACGTGGGCGCGAAGTCGCCGGCGGGCAGCGCGTGGACGCCGTGCCCGGCCGCGTACACGACGACCGAGACGAGGAAGAAGCCGAGCAGCACGATCCTGGCCACGGCTCCGGCGGTCGGCACCCACTTGCCGATCCGCACCGACTGGACTACCGCGAGCGCCCCGCCCCAGATGAACGCCAGCCCGGCCGCGTACTTCCACGCCCCCGGCAGCGGGGTGAAGAACTCCTCCCAGGTCGTCAGCGCGATGATGCACAGACTGCCGCCGACCCAGACGGGGTTGGAGATCCAGTACAGGAGCTGGTTCACACCGGCCGTCAGCCGTCCGAAAGCCAGCCGCGTCCAGACGTACGGGCCGCCCTGGACCGGGAAGGCGGAGCCGAGTTCGGCGACCAGCAGGCCGTACGGCAGGAAGAAGACCAGGGCGAGGATCGCCATCCAGGTCAGCCCCTGCGGACCTTGGGCCGCGACCGAGCCGATCGTGTCGAGGCCGACGAGGGTGCAGATCAGGAAGAACAGCACATCGAGCCGGCGCAGATCCCTGCGCAGCCGGGAACGCTGCTCGCCCCAGCCCTCGGAGAGGTCGGGGGCATCGGGCTCGGGCCGGGGCTTCGGGGTGCTCGGTGCTTGGGTCACGGGCGGACTCCTGCGGCGGTACGGGGACGTACGGACGGGGCACACATCGGGCGTACGGACGGGGCAGACATCGCCTGAACTTCACGGCTACTGACTGAATGAGCAGTCAGTAGTGGCCGTACTTTGGTCTCCGTCGCGCGGCAGTGTCAAGGGGTCGCGACCGCCTGTCGTGCCCGCGTCGGGCCGCTGTGTAGGGTTGCCGCGTGGCGAGAGTGCGGTTGAGCGTGGCGGAGCGGCGTGAGGAGTTGCTGCGGTCTGCCGTCGAGCAGATCGAGGCGCGGGGTGTGGCGGCGGTGCGGATCGCCGACGTGGCTTCGGCGCTCGGGGTGAGCAACGCGCTGGTGCTGTACCACTTCTCGACGAAGGAGAAGCTGGTCGCCGCCGCGTTCACGTACGCGGCCGAGGACGACCTCGCCCATCTGCGCAAACTGCTCGGCCGCCGTACAACGGCGCTGCGCCGGCTGCGGGCCGCCGTGCGGTGGTACGCGCCGACCGGGCAGGCCAAGGGCTGGCGGCTGTGGATCGAGGGCTGGGCGGCCGCGCTGCGCGAGCCCGCGCTGCGCGAGGTCACACGCGATCTCGACAAGCAGTGGAAGGCCGCGATCACCGAGGTGATCGCGGAGGGAGTGGCCGCGGGCGAGTTCCACTGTCCGGATCCCACGGGGGCGGCCCTGCGGCTCACGGCGCTGCTGGACGGCCTGGCCGTCCAGCTGACGGCGTATGCGGGAGCGGTGTCGCGGACGCGGACCCACGAGTGGGTGGACGAGGCGCTCGCACGCGAACTGGGACTTGAGCGGGAGGCGTTGGTGGCGGCGGTGCGCTGAGGCGCCCGCCTCCGCTGCCACCAACTCGAGGCGCCCGCCTCCGCTGGCACCGCTTGGGGGTTCGCCTCTGCTGGCACCGCTTGGGGGTTCGCCTCTACTGCCACCGCTTGGGGGTTCGCCTCCGCTGCCAGGGGAGTTCGGCCCGGCAGCCCGGGAAGTCGGCTCAGTTCAGTTCATACACCGCCGTGACCGTGATCGTGTCCCGGATCTCGCCGGTGGCGACCGGGACGCCCGTCCCGGTCTGGTCGAAGGCGGCCGCCGACACCCGCGCCGGGCGGGAGTCGCCGCCGCCGACCTCGGTGAGCGAGACGAGCCGACCGAGGCGATGACCGCTGAGGCGGGCGTACTGGGATGCCTTCGTGTGGGCGTCGTCGTGCGCGGCCTCGCGGGCGCGGGCGTGCAGCGGGGCGGGGTCGGCGATGTCGAAGGCGACGGAGTGGATACGGCCCGCGTTGCCGGTCGCGTCGGTGATGGCCTGCAGCACCGCACCGGTCGTACCGATGTCGCGGACCTTCACCGAGAACGACTGCGCGGCCTCGTAACCCGTCAGCATGGAGGTCCCTTTCTGGTCCTCGTAGACCGGGGAGAGTGAAAGGCTCTCGGTACGGATGTCACGTTCCTCGACGCCCTGCGCGCGTACGGCGTCCAACAGGGCGTTCGACGCCGTGTTCTGTGCGGCGAGCGCCTCCTTCGAGGTCTTCGCGGTGACGTCGACGCCCGCGCTGATGAGCGCGAGATCCGGCGCGGCGGTGGCGCTGCCCTCGCCGGTGACGGTGACGGTCGAGGGGCTGGGCTCGGCGCTGAGGCCTGGGCGTGCGGGCAGCGCGAAAGCCGGTGCCGTCGTGGCCTGCGGAAGGGTGAGGGCGAGGAGGGTCACGGCGAGTGCGGTGGACGCGCGGAGGGCGGGCATGCGGAGTCTCCTTCGGGCACCGCCCTCCGGGACGTCGGGGCGGTTCGCGGTCATCCCAGCACCGCCGACCGCTCCCCGCCCCCCGCCACTCCCGCGCTGTCACCTCACCGGTCGAGCCGGACGCCGGACCCGCTCGGGCCCGTGCCGCCGTGCACGGAGGCCGGGCTCAAGCCACCGACTCGATCCGCATCTTGATGTCGTCGGGCGAAAGGGCACCCTTGGCCGCCACGTGATCCCCCGACGACTCCCCACGCAACCGCCGCCCGATCCACGGGACCAGGTACTCACGCGCCCAGTGGATGTCGTCGCGCCGCACTTCGAGCGTGCCGCGCGGCGGCAGCGGCGGCCAGGGCTGGTCCGGGTCGGCGGGTACCTCGAGGCCGAGGACCTGGCCGGCGCGGAGCGCGACCCGGGTGTGCCCCTCGGGCGACAGATGCAGCCGGTCGCCGTCCCAGGCGCGGCGGTCCTGGATCGTCTTGAGCGACCACAGGTCGAGTACGGGACAGCCGTAGCGGTCCGCGATGGCCCGCACATGTCCGTTGTACGTGGCGATCTTGCCGCGCAGATGCTTCAGCACGGGCACGCCACGGGTGTCGAAGCCGGTGGTCACCATGACGGTGCCGACGGCGGAGGTGAGTTCGGCGATCGCGCGCTCGAAGCGCTCCGCGACCTCGTCGGGGTCGGTGCCGGGCCGGATGATGTCGTTGCCGCCCGCGGAGAACGAGACCAGGTCCGGCGCGAGTTGCTTCGCGTCCTGGAGCTGGTCCTCGACGATCTGGTCGAGCAGTTTGCCGCGTACGGCGAGATTGGTGTAGTTGAAGTCGCCTTCTGGCCGGCGGTCCGCGAGAAGTACCGCGAACCGGTCGGCCCAACCGACGAAGGCCCCGTCAGGGCCGGGGTCGCCGACGCCCTCGGTGAAGCTGTCCCCCACCGCCACGTACGACCCGATCACTGATCTGTTGTCACTCTTCGAATCGTCTGCCACGTCGGCCCATGATTCACCTTCGGATGTGAGCTACGCGACCGTAAGGAAGGGTTGACGGATGGTGAGATAAGCCACGCCTAAAGTATTGTCCAGTTCCGGAATAAGCCCCTGATCAGGGGCGTTGAGGGAGCCGCCCCGCACGGACGCCGTTGAGGCAGCCGCCCCACATGGACGTCGCCGGCGCCGGGGCGCCGGCGCCGCAGAACCCGGCTTCTGCGGCCGCCCGTTGACGACGGCGCGCACTCCGTGCCGAGCCGTTGCCGCGCCGCTCATGAGACACCAAGGGCCGAACCCCGGGGATCATGGGGTCCGGCCCTTGGGGGCGAGGGAGACGCGTCAGCCGACGGCGACACCGTGCGAGCGCAGGTACGCGACGGGGTCCACGTCCGAGCCGTAGTTCGGCGTGGTGCGGATCTCGAAGTGCAGGTGCGGTCCGGTGACGTTGCCCGTCGCGCCGGAGAGGCCGATCTGCTGGCCCTCGGTCACGGTCTGGCCCGCCGAGACGGAGAGCGACGACATGTGGGCGTACTGGGAGTACTGGCCGTCGGCGTGCCGGATGACGACCTGGTTGCCGTAGGCGCCGCCCCAGCCGGCCGAGACGACGGTGCCCGCGGCGATCGCCTTGATCGTGGTGCCGGTCGGGACCACGAAGTCCACACCGGTGTGGTAGCCGCTGGACCACATGCTGCCCGCCACCTTGTAGGCGGTGCCGACGGTGGCGCCCTCGACGGGCAGGGTGTAGCCGGAACTGCTGCTGGCGGAGGCGGCGTTGGTGGTCGCGTCGGCCTTGGTGCTCTTCGCGGCCGACGGCGCCGTCCCGGCCGACGACCGGGTGGCGCTGCCGGAGGCGGCCTTCTTGCCGATCGTCAGCTTCAGCCCCGGGTGGATCAGCGACGGGTCACTGCCGACGGCCGAGCGGTTGTCGGAGTAGAGCTTCTTCCAGCCGCCGCTGACGTTCTGCTCGTCGGCGATCTTGGCGAGGTAGTCGCCGGCCTTCACCGCGTACGTCTTGATTTTGGCCGCCTTCTTCGCCGCGGTGGGAGCGGCGGTGGCGGTCTTCTTCGCGGGCTTCTCGACGCTCTGCGCGACGGAGACCGTCGGGGTCGCGGCGTGGGCGCCGGTGGCTCCCATCAGAGGCAGCGCGAGCACGGCGCCGCCGGTTCCGGCCACGGCGATCGAGCGGGTGAAACGCTGAGACTTGGGACGGCGGTGCTTACCCTTCGCGGGCATGACGAATTCCTCTCCGGCGCCTGCGAGGTGAGCTGTCGGGTGCGGGCTGGAGATGCCCGGCCGTGCAATTGCACGGCTATACCCCTAGCCGTTCCGGAGACCGGAACAGGCATGGAACCTGTGGGTCCCCCGCTCCTGCCGTATGCGGGTGAGTGTGCGGATTCCGGGCGGCGGCAGGATTGGGCGTCCGTCCGGATTGAGGCTGAACGTAAGCGAGATGAGAGCGCATCCACAACCATGTGGCTTTTATGTGCGCACGCCCTTCTTGATCCATCGCGAAATTCCGGTCACCCTCCGTGAATCGGCGATCTTTCCGAGCCCTCAACCCTCCCGGAAATTGGGGCGGATTGCGAAAAGGCGGCCGCAACACATCGTCACGAATATGACGCTCCTCACGCACCTCGACCCACGATGCATTATTCCAGGGCTACTTGGAATGAAGGCACTAATTCGGACAGAACAGTCACATGCGACGCAGTCGGATAACCGTCGCGTCAAGGTCTCCCCGCAGCCCCGTCCGCAGTCCGTGATGCAGCAGCACCGCACCTCGGTGCACTTCGCCCGTTTCGCGGCACTCATACGCTTCTGTCGGGTCAAGTCCGCGCAGCCTGAGCGGGGCGAGCGGCTCGCCGTGACGCTGGGCCTGGAGCCAGGCGAGGACGACGGTCTCATCACCATGGACGTACTGCACCGCGCTCAGCCCGCCCTCCGGGGGCCGCAGCCGGTAGAGGTCGCCGCGCTGCACGACGGGCCTGATCTCCTTGTAGAGGTCCACCCACCTCCGAGCCTCGGCGAGCTCCGGCTCGCCCCACTCGCTCAGGTCGCCGCCGACGCCGAGCACCCCGGCCATGGCGCTCACGAAGCGGAAGCGCAGCGAGCTGATCCTGCCATTGAGCTGCGTGTTCGGGCTGTCCGTGACCCAGGCGGCCATGATCCGGGCCGGGTGGACCTGACTGAAGCCGTGCTGGATGGCGAGCCGGTCGAGCGGGTCGGTGTTGTCGGAGGTCCACACCTGGTCCGTACGCGCCATGATGCCGAGGTCGATACGGCCGCCACCGCCCGAGCAGGACTCGAAGGCGACCCCGGGGTGCGCGGCCCGCAGCCGGTCGAGAAGGGCGTACAGGGCCTCCACGTGCTCGACCCACAGCTTCTGCGGATAGCGCTCGCCGGGCCAACCCGCGTCCGTGAAGCAGCGGTTGAAATCCCACTTCACGTAGTCGATAGGGGCACTGGAGAGCAGGCCGTCGAGCTGCTCCCAGAGGTACTCCTGAACGTCCGGGCGAGCGAGGTTCAGTACGAGCTGATTGCGGTATTCCGTCCTGGTTCGCCCTGGATGGAACTGCACCCAGTCAGGGTGCGCGCGATAGAGCTCACTGTCCGGATTGACCATTTCCGGCTCGACCCAGATCCCGAATCGCATGCCCAGCGCGTGCACGTAGTCACCGAGCGGCTTGAGCCCTGCCGGGAAGCGGTCCGGGTTGGGGGTCCAGTCGCCGAGCCCGGCCCGGTCGCTGGTGCGCGCCCCGAACCAGCCGTCGTCGACCACGAACAGCTCGACGCCCATCGCCGCGGCCCGGCGCGCGAGCACCCCCTGCTGCTCCTCGGAGATGTCGAAGGTGGTGGCCTCCCAGGAGTTGAAGAGCACCGGCCGGTCCTGGTCCGCGTCCGGGATGACGTACGCGCGCTGATAGGCGTGCCAGGCCCGGCTCGCCCCGCCGAAGCCGCCGTCGCTCCACAGTCCGGCGAAGACGGGGGTCGTGAACGACTGCCCCGGCTCCAGGCGCAGCAGCCCGGAGTCGTCGTACCCCGCGCCGCCGGAGATCTGCACGCGCGCATCGGGAAGTTGGGCCACGCAGATCCGCCACGAGCCCGACCAGCCGAGCGCGCACCCGTACACCTCGCCGCTCTCCTCGGTCGCCTCGCCGTCGAGCGCGACCCAGGGCAGATGCTGGTGCCCGGTGTGTCCGCGCCGGCTGCCGATGACCTTCTCACCGTAGGTGAGGGGGGTGCGCACGAGCCGGGACTCGGCCGCCCATCGCCCGTGCAGCTGGGACAGCCGCCAGCCGTCGCGCTCGGGCAGCGTCCAGGTCGCGGAGTCGGCGCGCAGCAGCTCCAGGGCGGGACCCTCGTTGGCGAGCGTCACCCAGCGCTCGACGACATCTCCGCGCATCCGGTAGTGCAGCGTGATACCGAGCCCGGAGTCCGAGAAACGCAGGCGCAGCTCGTCGCCCTCCGTCTCGTACGTCTCGAAGCACCACTCGGTACCGCGGCGCTCGTCCGTGCGCACGGAGAGGGCGGGCCGTACGAAGCGCGGGCCGCCCTCGACGGGGTACTCCTCGCGCCCGTCGAGCGGGGACTCGAAGGGCCAGTACTGCGGCGCGGGCAGCGTGGCGAGCGCCTCGGCGTCGGCGAGCGCGATCCGTGGGCCCCAGTGCAGGTGCAGCAGCTCGTCGCGTTCGGTGAGCCGCAGTGCGTAGCTGCTCGTCGGCCCCGAAAGAAGCCAGGTACGAGCGTCCGCGCCGACTTCGATCATCAGTCCCCCACAGATTCGAACAGGTGCGATCAGATGCCGACATCATCATGGGCACGGCGTCTCGGAGGCAACGCCTGTGGACAACTCATTGCCCCAGGAACCCATGTCGTATCGTCGAGAGCGCAACCCGCACACAAGCGCCAAGCGCCGCCGAGCGAAGCCGAGCAGCGCCGACGGCCGAATGGGAGGAACCCCAGTGACGCAGCAGGTCCCGTCGACCGAGCCCGAGCTGGCAGGCGTGCGCAATTTCCGGGACGTGGGCGGCCTGCCCACGATGGACGGCAGGCGCGTGAAGCAGGGGCAGCTGTTCCGCAGCGGCCACCTGGCGCACGCCACCGAGGAGGACGCCGCGTTCCTCGCCTCCCTGGGCCTGCACACGATCTTCGACTTCCGCAATGCCTCGGACCAGAAGCTGGAGGGCCCGGACGTCGAGCTGCCGGGTGTGCGGAACGTGAATCTTCCGCTGACCGACCCGGCCGACGGCGCCGAGTTCTGGAAGATGGTCCGCGACGGCGAGATCGACCAGCTCCGCTCGATCCTCGGGGACGGCAAGGCCGCCAACCGCATGATCAACTCGTACCGCACGATCATCAAGCAGCGCACGGCCGAGCACTCCCAGGTGCTGCACGCGCTGGCCGAGGACAGCGTGCCCGCGCTGATGCACTGCGCGGCCGGCAAGGACCGCGCGGGCCTGTCGATAGCCGTGACGCTCCTCGCCCTCGGGGTCGAGCGCGACGCGATCGTGGCCGACTACCTGGAGTCGAACGCCGCCCACCGCCGCTACAAGGTGCACCGCAGCAGCAGCTCCGCCGCCGCGTACTCCCCGGAGGTCATGGAGCTGCTCAGCCCGCTGTTCGACGCGCGCGCCGAATACCTGACCACGGCCTTCGAGACGATCGAGGAGACCTGGGGCGGCGTCGACCCCTACCTGGAGCAGGCGCTGCGGATCACCCCCGAACTGCGGGAGCGACTGCGCGAGCGCCTGCTGGACTGAGCCCCGGAGGGTGCCCGGGGCCTGACCGGCGGATCATGTCGGAGACGCGGGCCTGATCCGCCGGACAGGCCCCGTCTAGTGGCTCTGCGCGCCCAGTGTGAACAGCAGGTAGATGAAGGCCGCGAAGACGTGGCCGACGGCGATGTAGATGATCAGCCGTATCCACAGGGAGCGCGGGAACCGCTCCTCCATGGACCGTCGCGTGCCGGGTTCCGTGGGTTCGGTCATGACGTCTCTCCCGAGGTCGGGTGCCCCGACGCCGGGCCGAGGCACAGCGCGGCGGTGGGGCTCTGCAGCAGGGTGTGTACGAAGAGGAGCTCGGCTCCGCCGCGATCTGCTGCGGCGATGCGGTGCGGGGTGAGCGAGTCGAAGTGCGCGCTGTCGCCCGGCGCGAGCAGGTGCGCGGTGTCCCCGAGGCGCAGCCGCAGCCGCCCCTGGAGGACGTGCAGCCACTCCTCGCCCGGATGGACACGCACGATGTCGCCCTGCGAGCCGTACGGCACGTGCACCCGCAGGGCCTGCATGCCCCGGCCGGGGGCACCGGCCTGCCAGTACGTCCAGCCGCCCGCCCCGGTCGGCTCCATGTCGGCGGCGCGCACGATCGCGTCACGTTCGGCGACCGTCTCGCCGAGCAGTTCCGAGACGGTCGTACCGTAGATACGGGCGAGCGCGAGCAGCATCGGCAGCGAGGGCTGACGTTGCCCGGTCTCCAGGCGCGAGAGGTGGGCGGGCGAGAGCCCGGCGGCGTGGGACGCGGCCTCCAGGGTCAGGGAGGCACGGCGGCGCAGCTCACGCAGTTGGGGTGCGACGGCGGGAATGTCGCCGACCGCCCCCGGCTCGGAAGGGCTCGTACCCTCGGCAGGGTTCATGCCTCCATTGAGCCGCAGTCTTGCCTTGTAGGCAAATTTCTTGCCTCTGAGGCAAAAGAACGAGGGTCGGGCTCCGACAGCGCTCACGGCAGAGAAGAGGGCGGGCCCGATGCGCGAGCCCGCCCCTGGCGCCACCCCGGCTAGCGGTTCGCCACCGCCTGCTTCACCAGTGTCTTTCCGAAGTCCCACATCAGCCCACCCCCGCTGTGCGCGTCGTCCATCACAGCGGTGAAGGCCTCGACGAAGCGGTCGACGTCCTGCTCTCCGATGATCAGCGGCGGGATCAGTTTGATCACCTCCAGATGGTCACCGGAGACCTGGGTGAGAATGCGGTGCCGTTGCAGCAGCGGGACGACCACCATCTGCGCGAACAGGCCCTTGCGCGCGGCCTGCAGCATCGTCCATCGGCTGCGCAGCTTCAGCGACTTGGGCCTCCCGAACTCGATGCCGATCATCAGGCCCCGGCCGCGTACGTCACTCAGCAGCTCGTACTTGTCCACGAGCGCCGCGAGCCGGGACTTCAGCCGCTCTCCCGTGGCCCGTACGCCCGCCACGATCTGCTCGTTCTCCATCACGGAGAGCACGGCGAGCCCCGCCGCCATGGCCTGCGCGTTCGAGCCGAAGCTCGCCGAGTGCACGAGGACCCGGTCCATCGACGAATAGACCTTCTTGAAGATCCAGTCCTTGCCGAGGGTCGCGCCGACCGGCACATATCCGCCGGAGAGCGCCTTCGCCACGCACACCAGGTCCGGCTCGACGCCCTCCTCGTGCTGGTAGGCGTAGAAGTCCCCGGTCCGTCCCAGCCCGGTCTGCACCTCGTCCGCGATGAGCAGCGCCTTGTGCTTGTGCAGCAGCTCCTGGGCGGCGCGCAGATATCCGGGCGGGGCCTCGTGCACGCCCTTGCCCTGAATGGGTTCGACGATGAGCGCGGCGACGTCGCCCTTCTTCAGCTCCCGTGCCAGGACGTCGAGATCCCCGAGCGGGACGGGGGTGTCGGGCAGCAGCGGGGCGAAGCCGTCGCGGAAGCCGTCCTCGCCGTTGACCGACAGCGAGCCGGTGGTCAGGCCGTGGAAGGCGTGGGAGCAGTAGAGGATCCGCGGCTTCCCGGTGGCGTACCGGGCGAACTTCAGCGCGGTCTCGACGGCCTCGGTACCGCTGTTGCCGAAGAAGACCCGGTCCAGGTGCGGGCTGTGGGCGAGCAGCTTTTCCGCGAGGAGTCCGGGCAGCGGCTGGCAGTCGAAGCGGGTGAGGTCGGCGAGCGAGGCGTCCAGGACGTCGTGCAGCGCCTGGCGGACGACGGGATGATGGCGGCCCAGGCCCATCACCCCGAACCCGGCGAGCATGTCCAGGTAGTCGTTGCCGTCCGCGTCCCAGAAGTGGGCGCCCTCGGCCCGCTCGTACACCTTGTCGAAGCCGATGGTGTGCAGCATGCGCGGGAGCTGGTGGTTCAGATACTTGGTGTGCAGCTCGTAGCGCTCGGCTCCGCGCTCGGCCAGCAGCGCGCCGAGGTCGAACTCCCGCTTCTGAGCAGGGTCGTTCATTCCTGTTTCTCCTTGGACAACTCATCCGTGGACAGCTCGTCCTCGACCTTGGACAGCTCATCCTTGACGGCCAGGCCGGCACTGATCCGCCCGGCTATCTCGACGGGCGTAAGACCTATGTCGGCCAGCACCTCACCGCGCTTGGCGTGTGCGAGGAACTGCTCCGGGATGCCGAACCTCCGTACGGGGACGTCGACTTCGGCGTCTCCGAGCGCAAGCGCGACCGCCGCGCCGACGCCCGCCGCCCGGCTGTTGTCCTCGACGACGGCGACGAGCCGGTGCTCGGCGGCGAGGCCGGGCAGCGACGGGTCGACGGGCTTGACCCAGCGCGGGTCGACCACGGTGCAGCCGATGCCGCGGGCTTCGAGCAGCTCGGCCGCCTGCAGACAGACCGGTGCCATGACGCCGACGGCCACCAGGAGGACCTGCGGGATCTCCGAGCTGCGATGCAGGACATCCAGCCCGCCCACATGGTCCACCGCCGGAATCACCGGTCCCACCGACTCCTTCGGGAAGCGGATCAGCGTCGGCGCGTCGTCCACGGCGACGGCCTCCCGCAGCTGGGCCCGCAGCTGGTCGGCGTCGCGCGGCGCGGCGATCCTGAGGCCCGGCACGACCTGGAGGACCGACATGTCCCACATGCCGTTGTGCGATGCCCCGTCGACTCCTGTCACCCCGGCCCGGTCGAGGACGAAGGTGACGCCGCAGCGGTGCAGCGCGACGTCCATGAGGAGCTGGTCGAAAGCACGGTTGAGGAAGGTGGCGTAGACGGCGACGACGGGATGGAGCCCGCCCGTGGCGAGCCCGGCCGCGGACACCGTGGCGTGCTGCTCGGCGATCCCGACGTCCCACACCCGGTCGGGGAACCTGTCCGCGAACTTCCCCAGGCCCACCGGATGCAGCATGGCCGCCGTGATCGCCACCACGTCGTCCCGCTCCTCGCCGATCCGCACGATCTCGTCCCCGAACACCGAGGTCCAGGAAGGTCCGTTGGAGGGCGCGAGGGGCTCACAGGTGAGCGGGTCCATCACACCGACCGTGTGGAAGTGGTCCTCCTCGTGCGCGAGAGCGGGCTCGTAGCCCCGGCCCTTCTCCGTCAGACAGTGAATGAGCACGGGCCCGTGGAAGCGTTTGGCGCGCCGCAGCGCCGACTCGACGGCACCCACGTCGTGCCCGTCGATCGGCCCGACGTACTTCAGCCCGAGGTCCTCGAACATGCCCTGCGGGGCGAACGCGTCCTTGAAGCCCTTCTTCGCGCCGTGCAGCGACTCGTAGATGGTGTTTCCGACGACGGGCGTGCGCAGCAGTACGTCCTTGCCCCAGGCGAGGACCTTCTCGTAACTGTCCGTCGTACGCAGGGTCGCGAGGTGGTTGGCGAGACCGCCGATGGTCGGCGCGTAGGAGCGTTCGTTGTCGTTGACGACGATGATCAGCGGGCGGTTCTTGGCGGCCGCGATGTTGTTCAGTGCCTCCCACGCCATGCCGCCGGTGAGCGCGCCGTCGCCGATGACCGCGACGACATGCCCCTTCTCCCCCTGTACCTGGCGGGCCTTGGCGAGCCCGTCCGCCCAGCCGAGCGCCGTGGAGGCGTGGCTGTTCTCGATGATGTCGTGCTCGGACTCCTCGCGCGAGGGGTAGCCGGACAGGCCGCCCTTGCTGCGCAGCTTGGAGAAGTCCTGACGTCCCGTCAGCAGCTTGTGTACGTAGCTCTGGTGGCCGGTGTCCCACAGGATGCGGTCGACGGGTGACTCGAAGACCCGGTGGAGCGCGATGGAGAGTTCCACCACTCCCAGGTTGGGCCCGAGGTGACCGCCGGTCCTGGCGACCGCATGCACCAGGAACTCCCGTATCTCGTCCGCCAGTTCACCCAGTTCCGCCTCGGACAGCGCCTTCAGGTCACGTGGTCCCCGGATGTTCTCCAGAATCGTCACGTCGGGCCCCCTCTCGGTCCGTGCTGATCAACTCACGGTGACGGCCGGTTCTCCGGACGCGACGCCGTCGTTCTCCATCTGCTCGGCGATCTTCATCGCCTCGTCGATGAGGGTCTCGACGATCTTCGACTCGGGCACGGTCTTGATGACCTCGCCCTTGACGAAGATCTGCCCCTTGCCGTTGCCGGAGGCGACCCCCAGGTCCGCCTCCCGCGCCTCTCCGGGGCCGTTGACGACGCAGCCCATGACCGCGACGCGCAACGGGACCTCCATCCCCTCCAGACCGGCCGTGACCTCGTCGGCCAGCTTGTACACATCGACCTGGGCGCGCCCGCAGGACGGGCACGAGACGATCTCCAGACGTCGCTGACGCAGCCCGAGCGACTCCAGGATCTGGATACCGACCTTGACCTCCTCGGCCGGCGGCGCGCTCAAGGACACCCGGATGGTGTCCCCGACCCCCTCGCTGAGCAACGCCCCGAAGGCGACGGCCGACTTGATGGTCCCCTGGAACGCCGGACCGGCTTCCGTCACGCCGAGGTGCAGCGGGTAGGCGCACTGCGCCGCCAGCTGCCGGTAGGCGTTGACCATCACCACCGGGTCGTTGTGCTTCACCGAGATCTTGATGTCCCGGAAGTCGTGCTCCTCGAAGAGCGACGCCTCCCACAGCGCCGACTCGACCAGCGCCTCGGGCGTCGCCTTGCCGTACTTCTGCAGCAGCCGCCGGTCGAGGGAGCCCGCGTTGACGCCGATCCGGATCGGCGTGCCGTGATCCTTCGCGGCCCGCGCGATCTCCTTCACCTTGTCGTCGAACTGCTTGATGTTGCCGGGGTTCACCCGCACCGCCGCACAGCCCGCCTCGATCGCGGCGAACACGTACTTCGGCTGGAAGTGGATGTCCGCGATCACCGGGATCTGCGACTTGCGGGCGATCGTCGCGAGCGCGTCCGCGTCGTCCTGCGTGGGGCAGGCAACCCGGACGATCTGGCAGCCGGACGCGGTGAGTTCCGCGATCTGCTGCAAGGTGGCGCCGATGTCCGACGTACGCGTCGTCGTCATCGACTGCACCGACACGGGTGCTCCGCCCCCGACCGCCACCGGTCCGACCTGGATCTGCCGCGAGACACGGCGCTCCGCGATCGGTCGGACCGGCACCTCGGGGAGGCCCAAGGAAACGGCGGTCATGACGTCACCCGCGGCTTTCCGTGAAGGTCTCGCGGGCGGCGCGCAGCGACTCCTTGAGGGAGCCCATGGTGGCGAGGACGGCGGTCGGCTCGTAACCGCAGTGGGCCATGCAGTTGGCGCACCGGTCGTCCTTGCCGCGGCCGTACGCGTCCCAGTCGGTCTCTTCCAGGAGCTGCTTGTACGTCTGCACGTATCCGTCGCTCATCAGATAGCAGGGCTTCTGCCAGCCGAAGAGCGAGTAGCTGGGAATCGCCCACGCGGTGCACGGGAAGTCGACCTTGCCCTCCAGGAAGTCCAGGAAGAGCGGGCTCTGATTGAGCCGCCAGCGGCGCCGGTTGCCGCCCGCGAAGGCCTTCTTGAACAGCTCCCGGGTCTGCTGTACGCCGAGGAAGTGCTCCTGATCGGGGGCCTTCTCGTAGGCGTAGGCAGGCGAGAGCATCATCTCGTCCACCTTCAGGTCGTCGTTGAGGAAGTTGAGGACCTCGATGATGGTCTGCGGGGTGTCGGTGTTGAAGAAGGTCGAGTTGGTGGTGACGCGGAAGCCGCGCCGCTTGGCCTCCTTGATGGCCTCGACCGCCTCGTCGAAGGTGCCCTCCTTGGCCACGGACTCGTCGTGCCGCTCACGCAGCCCGTCGATGTGCACGGCCCACGCGAAGTACGGCGAGGGCTTGAACTTGTCCATCTTCTTGCGCATCAGCAGCGCGTTGGTGCACAGGAAGACGAACTTCTTCTTGGCCACCAGCTGCCGCACGATCTCGTCGATCTGCGGGTGCATCAGCGGCTCGCCGCCGGCGATCGACACCATCGGGGCACCGGACTCCAAGACGGCTCCCACGGCCTGGGCCACGGGCATGCGCTGCTTGAGCACCCCCGCCGGGTGCTGGATCTTGCCGCAGCCCTCGCACTTGAGGTTGCACGCGAAGAGCGGCTCCAACTCGACCAGCAGCGCGAACTTGTCCCGCTTCTTGAGCTTCTGTTCAAACAGGTACGCAGCGACCTTCATGGACTGCCGAAGCGGCATGGCCATCTGGCTCACCTCCGAGGGAGCAACAAAGAACGGTGCCATTCAAAAAAAGCGGGAAGCACGGCACGAAGAACACGGAAAGCTGATATTCCACCGCGCACCGTGCCGATACGGACGAGTTCATGTTCCGGAGCGTCCACGACCACCCGGACGGCCGCAACCGGGCGCGCGCCCGTGCGCACGGCGCTGTGGAGCGTCGCCGCGGACTCCATGTCGACCGCGATGGCGCCGGTCACGAGCAGATCCGACCGTTCGTGACCGCGGACGACGTGATCGGAGCCAGTGAGGGGTCCTGTGTGGACCGTGCGCCCGGGCACGGTGCGGACGAGTTCCTTGACGAGCAGATCGATGCCTACGCAGGGGGTGGTCCCGCGCGGGTCCCGGGTCTCCTCGGCGACGACCAGGTCACCGGGGTGCATGCCCGGGGCGAGCCCCGCGCAGAAGCCCGTGGCCAGGACCGCGGCCTCGCGCAGCGCCGGGTCGGCGAGCACCCGGGTGACCGAGCGTTCGGCCGCCTTGGGTCCCATGCCCGTACGCAGCACGGTGACGGGCCCGTCGGCCCCGGTGCGGTCGCCGCTGCGCAGGGCGAGGTGCTCGATGCCGAGCGCGCAGGCGATCAGCAACGGGGCCGGGGCGGGCTTCGTGCTCATCAACCCCCCTTGGCCTCGGCGAAGGGCTCGCCGTGGACGTATCGCCCGAGCGCGGTGAGCGGGAAGACCTGCCGGTAGAGGTGGTAGTTGATCGAGAAGTCCCACGGGAAGCCGGTTCCCGTGAAGTACGGCTCGTCCCAGGATCCGTCCGCCAACTGCGTCTCCGCGAGCCACTCGACCCCACGCTCCACGGCCTTGGAGTCCCGCTCCCCCGCGGCCAGCAGGGCGAGCAGGGCCCAGCCGGTCTGGGAGGCGGTCGAGGCGCCCCGTCCGCTCCACTCGGCGACGTCATGGTAGGAGCGCAGGTCCTCGCCCCAGCCGCCGTCGTCGTTCTGCACGGCCTCCAGCCAGGCCACCGCCCGGCGGATCGCCGGGTGCGAGCCGGGCAGTCCCGCTGCCACGAGCGCCGGGACCACCGACCCCGTGCCGTATACGTAGTTGACGCCCCAGCGCCCGAACCAGGAGCCGTTCGGTTCCTGTTCGGCCAGCAGCCACTCGATCCCGCGCCGCGTACGGGGGTCGTGCGAGAGCCCCTCGACGGCGAGCATCTCCACCACGTGCGCGGTGACGTCCGCGGACGGCGGGTCGATGACCTCCCCGAAGTCGCAGAACGGCAGCCGGTTGGGGAAGGCGCTGGTGTTGTCGACGTCGAAGGCGCCCCACGCGCCGTTCTTCGACTGCATCCCGAGGTTCCAGCGCACCCCACGCCCGATGGCCTTCTCGACGCGCTCCGGGTCGTGGTGCTTGACCCGGCGCAGCGCGAGGACCACCTCGGCTGTGTCGTCGATGTCGGGGTAGTTGTCGTTGTGGAACTCGAAGGCCCAGCCGCCCGGCGGCAGTCCGGGCCGCTTGACCGCCCAGTCACCGGGCCGGACGATCTCCTCGCCGAGCATCCAGTCCGCGGCCTTCACGAGCTGCGGGTGGTCGGCGGGCACGCCCGCGTCGGCGAGCGCGATGGCCGCCAGACATGTGTCCCACACCGGCGACTGGCAGGCCTCGATCATCCGGGCGCCGTCCTCGCGCCAAACGGCGAACCGGTCCAGCGAGGCCAGCCCCTCGCGCATCACCGGGTGTTCGAGGTCGTATCCGAGCAGATGGAGGGCGATGACCGAGTACACGGCGGGCGGCTGGATGCCTCCCCAGCAGCCGTCGTTCTCCTGTCGCTCGATGATCCAGCGCGCCGCCGAGTTCATCGCGGCCCTGCGCAGCCGGCGCGGCGCGACCTTGCGGTACTGGTGCAGCGCCTTGTCGAGGCGCTGGAAGGCACCGTCCCAACTCGCCACGGGAGCAATGGGCTTGACCGGATTGGGGTTACCGGCGTCGGTGTGCAGCTCGTCGAGCGGGAACGGCGCGGGCCGCACCGGACGCTTCGCCGAGACGATGGTGAGCGGCACGATCGTCTGCCGCGCCCAGCATCCGAAGTCGTAGATGTTGAGCGGCATCCACTTCGGGAAGTAGATGAGCTCCGGCGGGAGTTCGGGAAGGTCGTCCCACTTCCACCAGCCGAACAGGGCGAGCCAGATCCGGGTGAAGACACGGGCCGAGGCGATGCCGCCCCGCTCGCGGATCCAGGCGGACGCCTTCGCCATGTGCGGCTCGTCCGGGGCGTCCCCGGCCAGCCGCAGGGCGACGTACGCCTCGATGGTGGTGGAGAGTTCGCCCGGGCCGCCGTAGAAGGTCGCCCAAGTGCCGTCGTCGCGCTGTTCCCCACGAATGAACAGCCCGGCGGCGCGGGTGGTCGACTCGTCACGGATGCCCAGGAACTGCCGGAGGAGCAGGTCCTCGGCGTCCATCGTGACGTTTGTCTCGAGGTCGCCCTTCCACCAGCCCTGGGCGTCCTGCCGCGAGAGCAGGAAGTCGGTGGCGCGCTGTATCGCGCGCGCGGCGGTGTCTCGGGTCTCGACTGTCCCGGCCGCCGCGGGAGTCGTCTGAAGTGGTGTTTCGCTGGCCGAGGCAGCGCGGGGCGGCAGTGCCCCGGTGCTTCCGTCGGTCGTCGCTGTCATGGCTTCCCCTTCGTGCAGTGGTACGTCTCTGCTGTGGGTCCGCCGTCGGCCGGTGCTTCGCTCTCCCGCGGCACCGGCCGGCGACTACGCGAGGTTCATTCGACCGATAGTGATCATCTCTTCCGTACGACGACGAAGTCGGCGAGCGCCACGAACTGCGCCCGCACCTGGTCGGGCATCCGGACGGCGTCCAGTGCCTCGATGGCGATGGTGTGCTGGCGACGAGCCTCCTGGGCGGTCCACTCGCGGCCGCCCGCCTCCTCGATGAGCGCGGCGCGCGCGGCGAACTCCTCCTCGGAGAAGTTCTCGAAGTCGCTCGCCTTGGCGTCCTCGGCGAGCAGTTCACCGAGGCGCTCGGAGGCGGGCCCGCCCGCGGCGAGCGCGGCCACCACCGGCAGGGACTTCTTGCGCTGGCGCAGATCGCTCCAGGTCTGCTTTCCGGTGGCCTCCGGGTCGCCCCAGATGCCGAGGAGGTCGTCGATGGCCTGGAAGGCCAGGCCGAGGTGGTAGCCGTACCTCTCCAGCGTGTCGGCGGTGAAGTCGTCGGCGCCGCCGAGCACCGCGCCGATGGAGCAGGCACAGGCGAGCAGGGCGCCCGTCTTGTTGCCCTCCATCTCCAGGCACTCCTCGACGGTGACCCGGTCGCGGTGCTCGTAGGAGATGTCCTGGGCCTGACCGTCGATCAGGGCGCGGGTGGCGGTCGTCAGACGACGCGTGGCGCGGCCCGCCTCGGCGGTGCCGAGCTCCAGGAGGATCTCGTTGGCCAGCGCGAACAGGGCGTCGCCGACGAGGATGGCCTGGGCCGGCCCGTGCACCTTCCAGACGGTGTCGCGATGGCGGCGCTGTTCGTCACCGTCCATCAGGTCGTCGTGCAGCAGTGAGAAGTTGTGCACCAGTTCAACGGCGACCGCACCCGGCACGCCCACCTCGGGGGCGGCACCGGCGGCCTGTGCGGACAGGACGGCGAGCGCGGGGCGTACGGCCTTGCCGCCGTCGCCGTCCGCGGGGTTGCCCTCGGCGTCGATCCAGCCGAAGTGGTACGCGGCGACGGTGTCCATGGGCGCCGCCAGGCGGTCGACGGCCGCCTTCAGCACCGGTGTGGCCAGGGTCCGGCCGCGCTCGAGGAGCGCGGTCACGTCCACCGCGTCGGCAGCCGTTTCGGCCGGGGGCACAGTGGGCACAGTCTCTCCTCTTGTTGCGATACCGGGGGTGCGGGGGCCTGCCGTGCTCTGATCGAGCGTCATGCCGCCTCCTCGAAGAGCTCGAAGAGGTGATCGCGGGGCCGGCCCAGGGCGCCCAGCGCGGCGCCCGCCGCACTGACGCCACTGCGGACCGCACTCTCCATGGTCGCGGGCCACCCGGTGGCGGTCCACGATCCGGCCAGGTACAGGCCGGGGGCCTTGGTGCGGGCGCCGGGCCGCAGCCGCCCGACGCCGGGGGTGGGGGCGAACGTCGCCGTGCGCTCCCGGGTCACGAAGAAGTCCTTCACTTCCGCGCCGCGTGCGGCGGGCAGCAGCCGCTCCAGCTCCGGCAGATAGCGCTCGCGCAGTACGGAGACGGGCTCGTCGATCTCGTCCTGCGCGGCCGACTGCGAGAGGGCCAGGTACTGCCCCTCGCGCAGCCCGGACGCCTCGGTCCGGTCGAAGACCCACTGCACCGGGGAGCCCAGCGCCGCGAAGAACGGCCGGCTGAGCACCTTCCGGTCGTAGACGACATGGATGTTGAGGATCGGCGCGGTGCCGATCTCGAGGAGCCGCTCAGGGGCGTCGAGCGCGCCCTGGGGCAGCAGATCGTGGGTCTCGCGCTGGGGTACGGCGAGGACGACCGCGTCGGTCTCGATGCTCTCGCCGGGAACCTGAACGCTCCAACACCCGTTCTCGTTGGGGGAGATGGAGGTGACGCGTGTACGGACCTCGGTACGGACGCCCGCGGAGTCGAGCGCCTTGCGGGCCAGGGTGTCGTGCAGTTCGCCCAGCGGGACGCGTGCCCAGCCGATGTCGGCCGCGCCCGGGTCGGACAGCAGACCGGTCTTGAACACCATCGCGGCGAGCCCGAGCGAAGCATCCGAGGCCACCGCGTTGAGGGTGGCGACCCCCACAAGGTCCCACAGTGCTTCGACGGCACGCTGCGACTGACCGTGCTCGGCGAGCCAGCTGCCGAAGTTCTGCGCATCGAGCGCCGGATCGGCGAGATCCAGGCCCTTGAGCGCCAGCGCGGCACGGCCGACCTTGGCGCGCTCGGAGAGCGACAGATGCTGATACGTCGCGAGGCTGCGCGCCAGATGCAGCGGTACGGGCAGCGCGGTGCGGCCGATTCTGCCGAGCCGTCGCCCGGGTTTGCCCTCGGCGTCGAGAACGGGCACGTCGAGACGATCCTGCAGCGGCGCCAGCGAGGCTCCGTCGACGCGGTCGAGGAACCAGCGGTAGGCGGTGCAGCAGCGCAGATACACGTGCTGTCCGTTGTCCACGGTGAGATCGCCGCGCTGGAAGGAGAACGCGAGACCGCCGAGCCGCGGACGTCCTTCGAGCAGCGTCACGCGCACCCCGGCGTCGGCCAGCGCGAGCGCGGCTGTGATCCCGGCGAGCCCGCCGCCCACGACCACCGCGGACGCCCCGCCGGAGCCGCCCGCGGGCTGCGTGACCTCGCTCATCGTGCACCCTCCCCCAGGAACCCGCCGTGATGATTGAACCGTGCACGGCAGGCCGTTGCAGTCAGGGACGCCACCCGGACCCGGAGGGTTGCCTGCCGCTTTTCGTCAATGGAATCACCTTGGCCCAAATTGTCCATCAGGTGCGCCTCCTGACGGTGCGGCGGGACACATGCCGGGCGTCGAGGCCGGAGAGGCCGCGCACGGCGACATACGCCTTCTCGCGTCCGGGCAGCGAGACCCGGCCGCGCAGCACGGCCTCCGGCTCGCGCTCGATGCGGTCGAGCAGGCGGCGGTAGATGCCGGCCATCGCCGCGACACAGGCGCCGCTGCGCCGGTCCAGCATGGGCAGCAGCCGGTACCCCTCGGCGAAAAGAGCGCGGGCCCGACGCACTTCGAAGTGCACGAGGCCCGCGAAGTCGGAGCCCTCCGGTGGAGTCGGCCCGTTGAACCCGGCCGAGCAGCCGAACTTGGCGAGGTCGTCGGCGGGCAGATAGGTACGCCCCCCTTCGGCGTCCTCCCGTACGTCCCGCAGGATGTTGGTGAGTTGGAGCGCGAGCCCGAGCGTGTCGGCGTACTCCGGCGCGCGCTCGGCGCCGCGCGCCCCCGGTTCCGTACCGAACACGCCGAGCGAGAGCCGCCCGATCGCGCCGGCCACACAGCGGCAGTAGACCTTCAGGTCGTCCCAGGTCTCGTACGTCTCACCGCGTACGTCCATGAGGACGCCGTCGATGAGTTCGTCGAGGCCGTCGAGAGGCACCGGGAAATGCTCGGCGGTGTGGCTGAGGGCGACCGCGACCGGGTCGGTGTCGTCCTCGTCGACGGAGCCGTGGCGCACCCGGGCGAGCAGTACCCGGGTGTCCTCGAGGCGGGCCGCCTTGACGTCCGGCGCGAGCGCGCCGTCTCCGATGTCGTCGACGCGCCGCGAGAACGCGTAGAGCGCCGACATCGCACGCCGCTTGGGCGTCGGCAGAAGTCTGATGCCGTACGCGAAATTACGGGCCTGCTGACCGGTCACTGCCTCGCAGTAGCTGTAAGCGGCGAGTACCGGTGCGGACACGTGTTGTTCCGACTCCACGATCCGGATCACCCCTCTCCTCGCAGAGTCACTCCCACCTCGCGCAGCAGCTGGAGCTTGCCGGGCTTGGGCGGGCCGGGAAGTACGTCGTATTCGGCGGCGGCAATCGCACGGATTGCCGCCCTTCCCCCCGCAATGAACCCCGCGAGCAGCAGCTTCAGCCTGCCGTGGACGCTACCCACGAGGGGGGTGCCTTCATTCAGGAGGTTCAAGGCGCGTTCTGCTTCGTATGCAACCAGTGCTCGCAGCGATGCGCCTGCCGTGGCGGCGGCGAGGTCCGCCTCCTGGACGTGGAAGCGCTTCATGTCCTCGGCAGGCAAGTAGATACGGTCGCGGCCGAGATCCTCGGCGACGTCCTGGAGGTGTTCGACGATCTGCAGCGCCGTGCACACCGCGTCGGAGCGGCGGACGCGCTCGGGCGTGGAGGTACGGGTGACGGAGAGGACCAGGCGGCCGACGGGGTTGGCGGACAGTTCGCAGTAGGCGACGAGGTCGTCGTAGGTCTCGTACCGCTTGACGAGTTGGTCCTGGCGATTGGCCGCGATCAGGCCGAGGAAGGGCTCGGGGGTGAGGCCCGCGCGACGGACGGTCAGCTGAAGCCGGCGCAGCAAGGGGTGGCGCGGCGTCGAGTCGAACACGCGGTGAAGATCGGCTTCGAAGGCGTCCAGCAGGAGGAGGCGATCCTCGGCCTCCTCGGGCGACACGCCGAGAAGGCGGGCGTCCGCGCCGCCCGGGGCGAGGTCGCCGTCACCGATGTCGTCGACGAGACGGGCGAAGCCATAGACGGCCATCAGGTCGTCGCGCCAGGCCTTGGGCAGGAAGAAGGGCGCCACGGGGAAGTTCTCGTCCGCAGCCTTGTCGAGGGTGTCGCGCTCCGGATCGCCGGTGCGCGCCGTCCCGGCTTCGGTCACCGCTCGCCGCCCCGCGCGAGGACGGCACACGCATCGCGGAGCTGGAGAGTTTCCGTAGCCATTGCCGTCACATCTCCCGTTCTACACTGCCGACCCAATAGTGCCCATTTCGGACACGCCGCCCGGAGGTCCGCGCAGCGCGCCGGTGCCGGGTGTCGCGCATTATCGCCCTACTTGCCGCGAATCAGCACCGGTACAGCTTACGTTGTACAACGCAGTACGCTCCGTCGGGGTGTCCTGCACATCACAACAACACACCGATTGGCGTCAAGATTCCTAAGGCCAGCAGGAGTTGGCGTTTCCTTTGCAGACGCAGGGCCCCGCCGAAGAGTTCCGGCGGGGCCCTGGGCGAAATGGGCTACTTGCCCGTGAACTTCTCGTACTCCTTGAGGACCTCTTCGGTCGGGCCGTCCATGCGCAGCTCACCGCGCTCCAGCCAGAGCACGCGGTCGCAGGTGTCGCGGATCGACTTGTTGTTGTGGCTGACCAGAAACACCGTGCCGGCCGACTTGCGCAGCTCGCGGATGCGTTCCTCGGAGCGCTTCTGGAACTTGCGGTCGCCGGTGGCGAGGGCCTCGTCGATCATCAGGACGTCGTGGTCCTTGGCCGCCGCGATGGAGAAGCGGAGGCGGGCCGCCATGCCGGACGAGTAGGTGCGCATCGGGAGGGTGATGAAGTCGCCCTTCTCGTTGATGCCCGAGAAGTCGACGATCTCCTGGTAGCGCTCCTTGATCTGCTCGCGGGACATGCCCATCGCGAGCCCGCCCAATATGACGTTCCGCTCGCCCGTCAGATCGTTCATCAGGGCCGCGTTCACACCGAGCAGCGAGGGCTGGCCGTCCGTGTAGACCTTGCCCTTCTCGGCGGGGAGCAGGCCGGCGATGGCACGCAGGAGCGTGGACTTGCCGGAGCCGTTCGAACCGATCAGGCCGATGGCCTCGCCGCGGTAGGCGGTGAAGGAGACGCCCCGGACGGCGTGCACCTTGCGGACCCCGCGCTCCTCGCCGCGCTTGAGGATGCGGCTGAGGGCGGCAGTGGCGCTGCCCTTGCCGGTCTTGGCGCCGTTGACGCGGTAGACGATGTGCAGCTCGTCCGCGATGACGGTGGGGACGTGGGACATCTGCTCAGCCACGGCCGTACCTCTCTTCAGCCTTCCAGAAGTACACGAACCCGCCGACGGCGGCGACCACGGCCCAGAAGACAGCGATGGCCCAGACATGCGGCGGCAGGTTGGAGGAGCCGTACCCGTCGATGAGCGCGTAGCGCATCAGGTCCATGTAGACAGCGGCCGGGTTCGCCTGCAGCGCGCGGGCGATCCACTCCGGCCGACCGGCCAGCATGGCGCTGATGGAGAACATGACACCGGACGCGTACATCCACGTCCGCAGGATGAACGGCATCAGCTGGGCCAGGTCCGGCGTCTTGGCGCCCATCCGGGCCACGATCAGCGCGAGGCCCGTGTTGAAGAGGAACTGCAGGATGAGCACCGGGACGATCAGCAGCCAGGACAGGCCGGGGTAGCTGCCGAAGGCGATCGCCACGATGAACAGCACGATCATCGAGAAGAGCAGCTGCTGGAGCTGCTGGAGCGCGAAGGAGATGGGCAGCGAGGCGCGCGGGAAGTGCAGCGCGCGGACCAGTCCCAGGTTGCCGGAGATCGCGCGGACGCCGGCCATGATCGAGCTCTGCGTGAACGTGAAGACGAAGACGCCCGTCACCAGGAACGGGATGTACACGTCGTGCGACATACCGCGGTTGGCCTTCAGGATGAGGCCGAAGATCAGGTAGTAGACGCCCGCGTTCAGCAGCGGGGTCGCCACCTGCCACAGCTGGCCCAGCTTGGCCTGGCTGTACTGGGCGGTGAGCTTCGCCTGCGAGAAGGCGAGGATGAAGTGGCGCCGCCCCCAGAGCTGACGCACGTACTCGACGAGTCCGGGCCGGGCACCGCTGACCGCGAGCCCGTACTTGGCGGCCAGGTCGGTCGCGGAGAGCCCGTCATCGGGCGACGGTCGGTCGCTCACCACGACTCCGCCGTCATGCGTTGTCTCACTCACAAGTGGAAACTTTCGTCTTCAAGATGCGCACAGCCTGGTCGGGCGTAGGCATGAGCCAGGGACCGGGGTACGGCCACGAATGCTCTCAGAAATGAGCTTGTCAGATGACAGGAGGTCGGCCCAGTCGAGTCAGCCGCCACACCGTACGCCACTTCATGGGGCGCCGGGGACCGCACGGACTGGTCCAGCCTTCCTTGAAGCCGCCGAACCACGCCTTGAGGGCCGGTCCCGAGGGGCGGCGCAGCAGCGTCAGGAGCATCCAGACGCCGAGATAGACCGGGACGAGCGGCGCCGGCAGGTTTCGACGCGCGAGCCAGACCCGGTTGCGGGCCACCATGCGGTGGTAGACCGCGTGCCGCGAGGGCGCGGTCGTCGGGTGGTACAGCACCATGTCGGACCGGTAGTCGATCATCCAGCCCGCGTCGAGGGCCCGCCATGCCAGGTCGGTTTCCTCGTGCGCGTAGAAGAATTCGTCCGGAAGCCCGCCGACTTCGGCGAAGACCTTCGTACGGACCGCGTTGGCGCCGCCGAGGAAGGTGGTGACGCGTGAGTTGCGCATCGGGTCGGAGGCGCGCAGCCGGGGGACGTGGCGACGCTGGGTCTCGCCGGTCTCGGGGTCGGCGATGCGGAAGCTGATGATGCCGAGCTCGGGGTCGGCGGCGAAGGCCGCGCGGCACAGCTCAGCGGTGTCATGGGCCGCGAGGAGCCCGTCGTCGTCCAGGAAGAGGAGGATGTCGACGTCCGTGCCGCCGGGGCCGAAGGCCTCGATGCCGACGTTGCGGCCGCCGGGTATGCCGAGGTTCTCGGGCAGCTCGACGCTGCGTATGCCTTCGGGGACGTCCGGGACGGGCGAGCCGTTGCCGACCACGACCACCTCGACCCGGTCGCCGTCCTGCTTGGCGACGGAGTCGAGCAGGGCTCGGAGCTCGTCGGGGCGGTTGCCCATGGTGATGATGACCGCGCCGACCTTCATCGCCGTACTCACTTGAGCCTGCTTGAGGCGAGGATGGACACGAGGTGCAGCACGGTCTGCAGGAGCGCGATGCCGGCCAGCACCGCGACGCCGAGCCGGGAGAAGAACAGGTCGCCGCGCACCTGGTCCAGGACCGCCAGGACCAGGATCAGCAGGGATGCCTCGATGCCGAGCACCAGCCGGTGGAACTTCAGCGCCGCGGCGGCCCTGCGGGCCAGCGCCACACCGGACGAGCGCGGCTCGGACGCCGCCTCCTTGACCGGCGGCAGCCCGCCCTGGTGGCGGGCGACGCCGACGAGATCGGTCTCGGCCTTGATCAGGATCGCGCCGAGGGCGGCCAGGGTGCCGAGGAAGGCCCAGAGCCAGTCGATCCGCCCGGAGCCCCACAGATCGGCGGCGCGCAGGCCGAAGCCGACGAGCACCGCGGCATCGGTCAGATAGGCGCCGACCCGGTCCAGGTAGACCCCGCTG
Organism: Streptomyces sp. NPDC027189; assembly: GCF_055566975.1. Lineage (NCBI taxonomy): Bacteria > Bacillati > Actinomycetota > Actinomycetes > Kitasatosporales > Streptomycetaceae > Streptomyces > Streptomyces sp. NPDC027189. Next base: position 148,752 of record NZ_JBVHRI010000006.1, on the reverse strand, counting down.
AGCGAGAACTGCTGCTTCCAGCGCGCGATCTCGCCGTCGACGCAGTCGAGCAGCAGATAGAGCTGGACCATCACCACACCGAGTACGGCGCCCGCGATCCCCGGCACCAGCAGAGCCGGGGCCGCGAGCACACCGCAGACGGTCATCAGGTACGTGAGCTGGTTGGGCGTGATCCTGGTGTTCACCAGGTAGCGGTCGCAGCGCAGCGAGATCTCTCGCATGTACAGGCGTCCCGCCCAGTGCTCACCGCTGCGCCGGTCCTTCACCCCTGCGGGGTGAACGACGGGGCGGAGTTCAGCTACCGATGGCCTTGGCATAGTCGGAGTAGATGTCCTTGATCTGGTTGGTGTTCAGGTCGAGGTGTTCGAGGATCGTGTAGCGGCCGGGCCGGGTCTGCGGAGCGAACTCCACGACCTGCACGAACTCGTCCACGGTGAAGCCGATCTCCTCCGGCAGCACCGGCAGCCCGTGCCGGTGCAGCACCTCGGCCATGTACGCCGACTCCTCGTGCGCCCCCCGCAGATACATCGCGAAGGCCGCGCCCAGCCCGCACTGCTCGCCGTGGCTCGCCGCGCGCTTGGGGAAGAGGAGGTCGAAGGCGTGGTTGATCTCGTGGCAGGCGCCCGACGAGGGGCGCGAGTCGCCCGACACCGACATCGCGATACCGCTGAGGACCAGCGCCTCGGCGAGCACCTGAAGGAAGTCGTTGTCGCCGATACCGCCCGGGTGCCGCAGCACGGCCTCACCGGCCTGACGCGCCATGGCGGCCGCGAGTCCGTCGATCTTCTCGCCGTTGACGCGGTTGGCCAGCTCCCAGTCCGCGATCGCGGAGATGTTGGAGACGGCGTCACCGATGCCGGAGCGCACGAAACGTACGGGGGCCTCGCGAATCACATCGAGATCGATGACGACCGCGATCGGGTTCGGCACACCGTACGAGCCACGGCCCGCGTCGTTGTCGAGGGTCGCGACGGGCGAGCACAGGCCGTCGTGCGCGAGGTTCGTGGGCACCGCGACCAGCGGGAGGCCGACGCGCGCCGCGGCGAACTTCGCGCAGTCGATGATCTTGCCGCCGCCCAGGCCCACGACCGCGTCGTAGTGGCCTGCCTTGATGGCGCCGGCCAGCCGGATCGCGTCGTCGAGGGTGCCGCCGCCGACCTCGTACCAGGTGGCGCCGGGCAGGGCCGGGGCGATCCGGTCGCGCAGCTTGGCGCCGGAGCCGTTGCTCACCGCGACTGCGAGCTTGCCCGAGTGCGAGATCCGCTGGTCGGAGAGCACGCTCGCCAGGTCGTCCAGGGCACCCGGACGGATGTCGACGACGACCGGCGAGGGAATGAGCCTCGTCAGTACTGGCACGCGATCTCACGTCCCTTGGCAAGGTCGTCGTGGTTGTCGATCTCGACCCACTTGACGTCACCGATCGGCGCGACATCGATCTTGAAGCCGCGGTTGACGAGCTCCTGGTAGCCGTGCTCGTAGAACTGCTGCGGGTCCGTCTCCCACACCGTCTTCAGGGCGTCGGCCAGCTCTGCGGCGGCCGCGCCCTCGATGAGGGTGACACCGATGTACTCGCCGGTGGCCTCGGACGGCTCCATGAGCTTGGTGATCTTCTGGACGCCCTTGTCGGGGTCCACGACGACCTTCATCTCCTCGTCGGCGAGCTTCTTCACCGTGTCGAGGGCGAGGATGATCCTCTTGCCGTCACCCCGGGCGGCGAGCAGCGTCTTCTCGACGGAGACCGGGTGCACGGTGTCGCCGTTGGCGAGGATCACACCGTCCTTGAGGGCGTCACGACCGCACCACAGGGAGTAGGCGTTGTTCCACTCCTCGGCCTTGTCGTTGTCGATGAGGGTGAGCTTGAGGCCGTACTTCTCCTCGAGGGCCGTCTGTCGCTCGTACACGGCTTCCTTGCGGTAGCCGACGATGATGCCGACCTCGGTCAGGCCGATCTCGGCGAAGTTGCCGAGGGTGAGGTCGAGGACCGTGATGCTGTCCTCTATGCCCGCGGGACCAACCGGCACGAGAGCCTTGGGGAGGCTGTCGGTGTAGGGGCGCAGACGCCGTCCGGCGCCGGCCGCCAGCACAAGGCCGATCATGCGGGTTCTCCTTCATCGTGTACGGCGGGTGCCCCGGAGGACACCCAGAAGCGGATGCTCTCGACGAGCACCAACAGGGCCACGGCCACGGCGAGCACCGTGAGCGCGACCGTGAACTGTGGGGCGGTGAGCAGCGCGGCCAGGACGGTGACCAGCAGCGTCCTGCCTTCGTGCCCGCCGATCGCCCGCACCAGCCAGTGCGGGGGGGCTCCGGCGTTGCCGCGGATGCGGTACACCGTGTCGTAGTGATGGTAGGCGACAGCGGCCACCAGACCGAAAGCCGCAGGAAGCGCTCCGTTCACGTCGGCTTTGGCGGCCAGTACCAGAACGGTCCCGTATTCGGCGGCGCGGAAGAACGGCGGGACGAGCCAGTCGAGGGCGCCCTTGAGGGGCCGCGCGAGGGCCACCGGCGACAGGAGTACGTAGATCACGGCACCCAGAACGGGCCACCAGCTGCCGTACGGGGCGAGCGCCGCGCCGAGCACGACGAGGGCTCCGGCGACGAAGGCGACGTACGCCGGGCCGCGGCTCACGAAGCCGCGCGTGACGCGGGTCAGGAGCTCGGCGAGCGGGCCGGAGTCGGTGAGATCGGCGAGGGCGGTGGCGGCGCGGTCGGTACGGCGGGCCTTGCGGGTCAGCGAGCGCAGTACGCGGCCCGCCGTCGTGTACGTCGCCGCGAAGGCGCAGCCGATGAGCAACGCGTAGAAGGTGACGCGGGGAGTGGTCAGTGCCGTGAGCACGGCGATCATCGCCCAGCGCTCGCCGATGGGCAGCACTATCATCCGGCGCACCCAGACCGTCCAGCCGACGCTGTCGAGCTTGTCCGAGAGGGCCGCGGTGGGGCTGGTGTTGGCGGTGGCGTCGTGGTTCGCCTCGTTGAAGGAGAAGTCGACGACATGCCGGCAGGTCTGCAGGATCATCGCGCCGAGGGCGAGCGCCCAGACGTCGTCGCCGCCGCGGGCCGCCCCCAGGGCGAGGCCCGCGTAGTAGGCGTACTCCTTGGCGCGGTCGAAGGTCGCGTCGAGCCAGGCGCCGAGTGTCGAGTACTGCAGGGAGTAGCGGGCGAGCTGGCCGTCCGTGCAGTCGAGGACGAAGGAGAACAGGAGCAGCAGGCCGGCCGCGACGAAGCCGACGCGGGTGCCGGTGGCGGCGCAGCCCGCGGCGATGAGCGCGGTGAGGAGTGAGGCGGTCGTCACCTGGTTCGGGGTGAGACCCCGGCGCGCGCACCAGCGGGCGATGTAGCGCGAGTACGGGCTGATGCAGTAGGTGGTGAAGAAGCCGTCGCGGGCCTTCACGGCGCTGCGCAGGCGTACGGCCTCGTCGTCCACGGCCGAGACGGCCTGGCGGGCCTCGTTGCGCTCCTGCGGGTCGCTGGGGACAGCGGCGACGAGTGTGCCGAGCTCGGGGTGGTGCACGGCGACGCCGTCCGCGTCGAGGGCAGCCGTGAGGCGCCCGGCGAGGTTGTCCGTGGCGACGGCGAGGCCCCCGGAGGCGGAGCTCTCGCGGGCCACGGCCCGGGTCAGCGCCCGGCGGGCCTCGGGCTGCACGGATATGGCGCCGGGCAGGGCGGAGGCCGCGAACCGGGGGTCGGTGAGGCCGAGGCGCAGCGCGTGTGTGTGGCCCACGAAGCGGGCGTCGACGACGGCGACCCGCCGGTCCGCCGGGACGGCGGCCAGCAGGGTCTCGGCCTCGCCCGCGTCGGAGGCGAGCCGCACGTCGAAGCCGAGCGACCGCAGATCGCCCTCAAGCGACGATCCGGGGACCGGCTGGCCGGTGAGGATGGCGGTCGACAGCGAACTCACTCCCTGGGTGCCGGCGCGTCCGCGCCGGTCAAGTGCGTGATGGGATGGCCCCGCGCCTACGGCGGCCGGGTGGCATGTCGGCAGAGGTTATCGGATGAATGGAAGCGGGCGTTCACCACCTGTTCATGGCCCGATCCACCCGGTTTTGCATGGCCTCCGCCGCGATCATCATCAGGGATCCGGGGCCCCCGCCACAAACCGCGCTCCCAGACCGGCGCATTCTCGGCATGGCACACGGCACCCGGCGCACCTGCCCGGAGCGGGGCACGGCGGGCACCGGGAGGGCGGCCCGGAGCAGGGCAGGACGGACACCGCAGAGGACCGGCATAGGGTGGGCGTCCATGACATGGCTGATCACAGGCGGAGCCGGATACATCGGGGCCCACGTGGCGCGGGCGATGGCGGAGGCCGGGGAACGCGTCGTGGCCCTGGACGACCTCTCGTCGGGGGTGCCGAACCGGCTTCCGGAGAGCATTCCGCTGGTACGGGGCTCGTCGCTGGACGGGGATCTGCTCAAGCGGGTCTTCGCGGAGCACGCGGTGACGGGTGTGGTGCATCTCGCGGCGCGCAAGCAGGTCGGCGAGTCCGTGGCCGAGCCGACGCGCTACTACCGGGAGAACGTGGGCGGTCTCGCGACGCTCCTGGAGGCGGCCGCCGGGGCGGGCGTCGAACGGTTCCTCTTCTCCTCGTCGGCCGCTGTCTACGGCAACCCCGATGTGGACCTCATCACGGAGGACACCCCCTGCGCCCCGATGAACCCGTACGGCGAGACAAAGCTCGCCGGCGAGTGGCTGGTGCGGGCGGCCGGCCGGGCGCACGGCATCGCGACCGTGTGCCTGCGCTACTTCAACGTGGCGGGCGCCGCCGCGCCGGAGCTCTCCGACACCGGGGTGTTCAACGTGATCCCGATGGTCTTCGACCGCCTGACACGCGACGAGGCCCCGCGAATCTTCGGGGACGACTATCCGACGCCGGACGGCACCTGCGTGCGTGACTACATCCACGTCGCCGACCTCGCCGAGGTGCACCTCACGGCGGCCCGGCGGCTGGCCGACGGCGCGACAGGCGATCTGACCGTGAACATCGGCCGCGGCGAAGGCGTTTCGGTCCGCGAACTCCTCACGCTCATCGGCGAGGTCAGCGGGGACACCCGGGAGCCGGTCGTCGAGCCGCGCCGCCCCGGTGACGCCCCGCGGGCGGTCGCCTCGGCCGCGCTGGCCGCGAAGGAGCTGGGCTGGAGTGCGCGGCGCGGCGTGCGCGAGATGGTCGAGTCGGCGTGGGAGGGCTGGCTGCTGCGCCATCCCGGGACGCACGCCGAATGATCTTGTCGACGCTCTGACCTGCGCATCGTTTCCGCAGGTCAGAGCATATGACAACGGTGTTCAATGCCGCGTTGCCGGATACCCCACGCCCGTAGTTCACTGTGGTCCCGGGCAGAACACAGGAGGCGGCTTCCATGGGGGCTGGGCACGACCACGGGCATGCGCACGGCGCGCCGGCCACCGGTACGGCGACAGCGGCGTACCGCGGGAGGCTGCGCGTCGCGCTGTCGATCACGCTCACCGTCATGGTGGTCGAGATCGTCGGCGGTCTCGTCGCCGATTCGCTCGCGCTCATCGCGGACGCGGCGCATATGGCGACGGATGCGCTGGGCCTGGGCATGGCGTTGCTCGCGATCCACTTCGCGGCCCGCCCGCCGAGCGAGACCCGCACCTTCGGGTACGCGCGGGCCGAGATCCTCGCCGCGCTGGCCAACTGTCTGCTGCTGCTCGGCGTCGGCGGCTACGTGTTCTACGAGGCGATCCAGCGCTTTGTGACCCCGGTCGACACCCATGGCGGCCAGACCATCGTGTTCGGCCTCATCGGTCTGGTCGCCAACACGATCTCGCTCACACTGCTCATGCGCGGCCAGAAGGACAGCCTGAACGTGCGCGGCGCCTTCCTGGAGGTGGTGGCGGACGCGCTGGGTTCGGTGGCGGTCATCATCGCCGCGACGGTGATCATGACCACGGGCTGGCAGGCCGCCGACCCGATCGCTTCGATCCTGATCAGCCTCATGATCGTCCCGCGCACCTGGAAGTTGCTCCAGGAGACGCTCAACGTGCTCCTGGAGGCCGCCCCCAAGAACGTGGACATGGCCGAGGTGCGGGCGCACATCCTGGCGCTGCCGGGCGTCGAGGACATCCACGACCTGCACGCCTGGACGATCACCTCCGGCATGCCGGTGCTCTCCGTCCACGTGGTCGTCAGCTCCGACGTCCTGAACGCGATCGGTCACGAGAAGATGCTCCACGAGCTCCAGGGCTGCCTCGGCGTCCACTTCGATGTCGAGCACTGCACCTTCCAGTTGGAGCCGAGCGGGCACGCGGAGCACGAGGCGAAGCTCTGCCATTGAGAGGCGAAGCTCTGCCGTCAAAGACGCGAGCTCTGCCATTGAATTCGAAGGCGAGACCGTCGCACCCCTGTTAGCGTGGCCGGCGATTCGAGGAGGTGGGTTGATGACTGTCGCGTTCGGCGCTGCTGTGCGCAGCGACACGATCGTCCCCGTCCTCCGGGCCCGCGGCTGATCCGACGTGTCGGCCGGGCCCTTCACCCAAAGGTTTCCACGTTGACCGACAACGCTGAACACACCGCTGCCTGGCACACCCGCCGGGAAACCTCCGCCGACCACGCGGAGGTGCACACCGTGAACGCCACCGCCTTCCAGAGGGCCGAGGAGGCCGATCTGGTGGACGCGCTGCGCGCCGACCCGGACGCGTGGCTGCCGGGCCTGTCGTACGTCGCCGAGGCGCCGGACGGCACGATCGCGGCGTACGCGCTGATCACCCGCTGCCATGTCGACGGCGCCCGCGCCGCCGCGCTGGCCCCCGTCGCCGTACGGCCGGAGCATCAGCGCCGGGGCGCCGGATCGGCCGTCGTACGCGCGGTGCTGGAGGCGGCACGCGCGCGTGGGGAGCGGCTCGTCCTCGTACTCGGGCATCCCGGGTACTACCCGAGGTTCGGTTTCCTGCCCGCTTCGGAGTACGGCATCCGGCCCGGATTCGACGTGCCGCCCGAACACCTGATGGCCCTTGTCCTGGACGATTCCTCGTCGGTGGCACCGGGCACGATCAGGTATCCGGCCGCTTTCGGGGTCTGACGCACGTCGGCCGCATGTCCCGCCCCGGGCTCTCGGGGCGGGACATGCGGGAGCCGCGAAGTGCCGGGAGTGCCGGATTCGTACGGCAGACTTGGGGCTCGAAGACCGATGCGAAGGATGGGTATGCCGATCACACCTGCCACCGCGACGCACAGTTCGTCGAACGGCACCGTTGAAGCGATCTTGCTGGAGCTGGTCGACGAGGACGGCAACACGATCGGCACGGCGGAGAAGCTCGCCGCCCATCAGGCGCCCGGGCAGTTGCACCGCGCGTTCTCCGTGTTCCTCTTCGACGAGCTCGGCCGGCTGCTGCTGCAGCAGCGCGCGCTCGGCAAGTACCACTCCCCCGGCGTCTGGTCGAACACCTGCTGCGGTCACCCCTACCCGGGCGAGGCGCCCTTCGCGGCGGCGGCCCGGCGGACCTACGAGGAGCTCGGGGTCTCTCCCTCGCTGCTCGCCGAGGCGGGCACGGTCCGCTACAACCACCCGGACCCGGACTCGGGCCTGGTGGAGCAGGAGTACAACCACCTCTTCGTCGGGATGGTGCAGTCGCCGCTGCGCCCCGACTCCGAGGAGGTCGGCTCGACGGCCTTCGTCACCGCCGCCGAGCTGGCGGAGCGGCACGCGAAGGACACCTTCTCGTCGTGGTTCATGACGGTGCTGGACGCGGCCCGTCCGGCGATCAGGGAGCTGACGGGCCCGTCCGCGGGCTGGTGACGGCCGTCCCGCTACACGACACTCGGAGTGAGTGGCAGGGCGGCCCAGATCACCTTGCCGCCGCTCGCGGTGTGCTCGACGTCGCACACTCCGCCCGACTCCCTGGTGACCTCCCGCACGAGCAGCAGCCCACGTCCGCCGGTCTGTCCGTGGTCGGCCTCCAGGGCGGTCGGCCGGTAGGGGTGGTTGTCCTCCACGGAGACGCGCACCCACTCGGCGCCGACGGCGACCTCCACCGCGAGCATGGGGGACAGCAGCGCCGCGTGCCGGACCGCGTTCGTGACCAGTTCGGAGACGATCAGCAGAAGTCCCTGGACCAGGTCGTCCGAGACGGGCACCCCCTGGCGGACCAGCAGATCACGGACCGCGTGCCGCGCCTGCGGCACCGAGGCGTCGATGGCGGGAGCGGTGAACCGCCACACCCCCTCGTACGGCAGCGGGCCCGGCGGTCTCCGGTCGGGAGCCGCCTGTCCGCCGACTTCAGGGCTCGGGTCGGACCCCCGCCCGAGGTTCGCCATCGTCCGGTCGCCACCCTTGCGCTCGATTGTCACCACACAGTGAGTGTTGGTAATGCGCTGGTCCGTACCGGATGACTGAACAGAAGTCAGCGGTTATCGACAGCTTCTGATCGTTGGCGTATGACACGGTCAGTTGTGGGACTGCTCCTGCCCCTGTTGTGCGGACTTCGGAACTATTCGGGTTGTACGGGTTGGGGGCCGGGCTCGCCCTATTCGTTCCCCGTCCTTCCGCCGTCGGAGAGGCGCTCCGAGACCATGCCCACGACGCGCCGCCCGCCGTATCCCGCGGCGATCAGGCCCAGGCCGTCGAAGAGCAGCGCGAGCGAGAAGAAGGCGCCGATGACGTACTTGCTGCTGCTCGGCCAGGAAGCGAGGACCAGGATGCCGAGCAGCAGGTCGAAGGCGCCCTGAACGAGCGTCCAGCCGAACTGGGGGCCGCGCACGACGATGCTGCCGGCCAGGCGGAACACCCCGCCGGTCAGGAACAGCAGCGCGGCGAACATGGTCAGTGCCTCGGCGGCCGCGTCCGGTAGGCGGATGACGACCACGCCCGCCGCGAGGTTCAGGGCGGCGACCGCGAGGCCGAGCCAGAAGAAGGTGGTGCCGCGCGCCTGGATCGCGTGCACCAGGCCGACCGCGCCGCCGATCAGCAGAAGCCAGCCGAAGAGGATCATCGACGTCAGGGTGGCGGCCGCGGTGTAGACGAGCCCGACGAGCCCCGCGAGCACGAGGATCACGCCGAGCGCCGCGAGCCAGCCGAAACTACGGGTGAGCTTGGCGGTTTCGCCCCTGGACCGGGCCTTCCGCGACGTGGCCATCAGCGCCTCCTCGCGCCTGCCCCTCCTTGATCGTACGTTCGGCGGGTGCCGCTAGCATCCGGCCTATGGAACCGCAGCTGTCGCACCGTGTCGGCGACGGGGTCGCCACCCTCGTCATCCGCTACCCGGCCAAGCGCAACGCCATGACGGCGGACATGTGGCGGGCGCTGCCGCCCCTGCTCGACGAGTTGACCGCGGACGCCGATGTACACGCGCTGGTGCTCACCGGCGAGGGTGAGACATTCTGCGCCGGGGCCGACATCTCGTCGCTGCGTGGCTCCCCGGACGAGGCGCAGGGCCTCGCCACGCTCGCCGAGGAAGCGCTCGCCGCGTTCCCGAAGCCGACTCTGGCAGCGATTCGCGGGTACTGCGTGGGCGGCGGGTCCCAGCTGGCGGCGGCCTGCGATCTGCGGTTCGCGGAGCAGGGGGCGCTGTTCGGGGTGACGCCGGCGAAGCTGGGGATCGTCTACGCGGCCTCCTCCACACGGCGGTTGGTGTCGCTGGTGGGCCCCGCCACCGCCAAGTACCTGCTGTTCTCGGGCGAGTTGATCGACGCGGAGCGGGCGCTGCGCACGGGTCTGGTCGACGAGGTGCTGCCCGAGGGCGGGCTCGACAAGCGCGTCGCGGAGTTCGCGCGCGTACTGACCTCACGCTCGTTGCTGACCCAGGCGGCGGCCAAGGAGTTCGCGAACGGACGCACGGACCGGGACGCGCACTGGGCGGCGCAGGCGCGGGGCGGCGGCGACACCGCGGAGGGGGTCGCCGCCTTCCTGGAGCGCCGGCAGCCGCGCTTCACATGGATGCCATGAGCGTGCCGCAGGACTACGTCAGGATGAAACGGCTCTTCGTCCGGAACTCCTCGACGAGGTGCGCGGGCGCCTTCTCCGGTGAGCCGGCGTCGTAGGGCGGCTGCGGGTCGTACTCGGTCAGCAGTTGTACGGCCTGGGCGTGTTCGTCGCCCGCGATCCGCCCGAGCAGGGCGAGCCCCATGTCGATTCCGGACGAGACGCCGGCCGCGGTCACGTACTTTCCGTCGAACACGACTCGCTCCCGCGTCGGCTCGGCGCCGTATTCCCTGAGGAAGTCGAGGGCCAGCCAGTGGGAGGTGGCCCGGCGGCCGTCGAGGAGCCCCGCGGCGGCGAGCAGCAGCGAGCCGGTGCACACCGAGGTCGTCCAGGTGCTGGTCTCGTCGGCGGCCCGCAGCCAGTCGAGGAGGACCTCGTCCTCCATCAGCGCGAACTGTCCCGGGCCGCCCGGGACCACCACGACGTCCGGCTGCGGCACCTCGGCGAGGGTCTTGTCGGCCATCAGTGCCAGGTTGCCGGTGTCGGCACGGACGGGGCCGGAGCGCTCGGCGACGAAGACGGTCTCCGCGTCGGGCACACGGCCGAGTGTCTCGTATGGGCCCACCGCGTCCAGGGCGGTGAAGCGGTCGTAGAGGACGATGGCGATCTGCATAGGGTTCCCTTCAGTGGGTGGGCGCCGGACGGAAACGCCGGCGGTACTCGGCCGGTGCCGAGCCGAGGGTCTTCGCGAAGGCGCGGCGCATCGCCTCCGGCGTGCCGTAGCCGCAGGCGCGGGAGATCTCCTCGATGCCATCGGCGGTGTCCTCCAGGAGCCGCCGGGCGTGTTCGAGGCGGACCCGCTCGACGTACCGGCCGGGCGTCATGCCGGTCTCGGTCCGGAAGGCGCGGGCGAAGTGGCGGGGCGAGAGACGGGCACGGGCGGCGAGCGACTCGACGCCCAGGTCGTCGTCGGGGTGCTCGGTGATCCATCGCTGGACCTCGCGCAGCGGTTCGCGCTGCGCGGTCTGAGCGGCCAGCTGGGCGCTGAACTGGGCCTGGTTGCCCGGGCGCCGGAGGAAGACGACCAGGTGACGGGCGATGACGAGGGCTGCCTCGCGCCCCAGGTCCTCCTCGACGAGCGCCAGGGCCAGGTCGATTCCTGCGGTGACGCCGGCCGAGGTGGACACCTGGCCGTCGCGGACGTAGATGGGGTCCGGGTCGACCTGGATCGCCGGGTGGTCGCGGGCGAGCTTGTCGCAGTACGCCCAGTGGGTCGTGACGCGACGGCCGTCCAGGAGGCCGGTTCCGGCGAGCAGGAGGGCACCGGTGCAGACGGAGACCAGGCGTTCGGCGCGCGGGCCGTGCTCGCGCAGCCAGTCGGTCAGGCGGGGGTCGGGGCGGCGGGTGCCGGCGCCGCCCGGGACGAGCAGGGTGTGCGGGGCGGGCGCGTCGGCGAGCGAGTGGTCCGGGACGAGGGTGAGGCCGCTGGAGGTGCGCACGGGTGTGCCGTCCAGGGAGGCGGTGCGGATGCGGTACGAGCCGTCTCGGTAGTTCTCGGCGCCGGCGAAGACCTCCACGGGGCCCGTGACGTCGAGGCTCTGTACAGCGTCGAAGAGGACGACCAGGACGGTTCGCATGACCCTGATTCTTGGCGGCCGGAGCCATGGCCGCAATGACGAGCACCCCTCCTTTCCTGCCATCCCCGACTCCGCGGTTCCCTGCGTACCGACCAGTCGGTAATGTGCCGGGCATGACCACTCCACTGCCGGAGCGCGCCGGGCGGCGCTGCCACAACGTCCTCAACCCGCTGCACTCGACGCACTACTTCTCGCCCGATCTGGGGCGGGAGCTCGCCGCGGTCGGGATCGAGGACAGCAGGGCCGCGTACTTCGCCGTCCGGGCCGCGGCCATGGGCGCGGTGGGCCCGGGCACGGTGACCGCGACGTTCTACAACTTCCGCCACGAGCTGGTGGCGAAGCACGTACCCGAGGTGTGGCGGGCGGCCTCTCCGGAGACCGTGCTCGCGGCACGCGCGCGTGCCGTCGACGCGACGCTGCGCCGGCTGCTCGGCGAGGACCTCATCGCCTCCAAGGAGGTGGCCGAGGCGGCGGAACTCGCGCTGCGCGCGGCCGAGGCCTGCACCAGGACCGCGCGCCCGCTGTACGCCGCCCACGCGGACCTGCCAGTGCCCGACGCGCCGCACCTCGCGCTCTGGCACGCGGCCACCCTGCTGCGCGAGCACCGCGGCGACGGCCACCTCGCGGTGCTGCTCGACGCGGAACTCGATCCGGTGGAGGCCCTGGTGAGCCACACCGCGACCGGCAAGGGCATGGCCCCGAAGTGGGCGCTGGGCACGCGCGGCTGGTCCCGGGCGGACTGGGAGGCGGCGGCCGCGCGGCTGCGGGATCGTGGACTGCTCGACACCGAGGGCGAGTTGACGCAGGCGGGCGTGGCCCTGCGCGGCGAGATCGAGGCGCGGACGGACCGGCTGGACCGCGCCCCGTACGAGCATCTGGGCGCCGCCGGCGTCGAACGACTCACCGAGCTGGCCAAGGGCATCCTCATGACCGCGCTCGCGGCCGGCGCGTTCCCCGAAGGCATGACCGGCAAGGGCTGACACCGCCGATCGGCGCCCTGATCCCCCATTGTCGGTGTCACCTGCCACAATTGCCGCGCAACCTCAGTGGAGAAGGCGGTACGGGATCGTGACGACACCCCTCGTAGGGTCCATCGAAGGCAGGATCGCCGAGGAGCTCGGCGTACGGGAGCGGCAGGTCAAGGCCGCCGTCGACTTGCTCGACAGCGGTTCGACGGTGCCCTTCATCGCCCGCTACCGCAAGGAAGCGACCGAGATGCTCGACGATGCGCAGCTGCGCACCATCGAGGAGCGGCTGCGCTATCTGCGGGAGCTGGAGGAGCGGCGCGCCGCGATCCTCGACTCGGTGCGCGAGCAGGGCAAGCTCACCGCCGAGGTCGAGGCGCAGATCAGGGGCGCCGAGACGAAGGCGCGTCTTGAGGACATCTATCTGCCGTTCAAGCCGAAGCGGCGCACCAAGGCGCAGATCGCGCGCGAGGCGGGCCTGGAGCCGCTGGCCGAGGGCCTGCTCGGCGACCCGTCGGTCGACCCGCTCGCCGCGGCGGCGGCCTTCGTCGACGCCGACAAGGGCGTGGCCGATCCGCAGGCCGCCCTCGACGGCGCCCGGTCGATCCTCACCGAGCGGTTCTCGGAGGACGCCGACCTGATCGGCGAGCTGCGCGAGCGCATGTGGGTACGGGGGCGGCTCGCAGCCAAGGTGCGGGACGGCAAGGAGGAAGCGGGCGCCAAGTTCGCCGACTACTTCGACTTCGCCGAGCCCTTCAAGGAGCTGCCCTCGCACCGCATCCTCGCCATGCTGCGCGGCGAGAAGGAAGAGGTCCTCGACCTCGTCCTGGAGCCCGAGGAGCCCTCCGAGCAGCCCGGTCCGTCCTCGTACGAGGGGATCGTCGCCCACCGCTTCGCCATCGCCGACCGCGGCCGCCCCGGCGACAAGTGGCTCACCGACACCGTCCGTTGGGCCTGGCGGACCCGGATTCTCGTGCACCTCGGCATCGACCTGCGGCTGCGCCTGCGGACGGCGGCCGAGGACGAGGCGGTGAACGTCTTCGCGGCCAACCTGCGCGACCTGCTGCTGGCCGCTCCGGCGGGCACGCGCGCGACGCTGGGCCTGGACCCCGGATTCCGTACCGGTGTGAAGGTCGCCGTGGTCGACGCGACCGGCAAGGTCGTCGCGACGGACGTGATCTACCCGCACGTCCCGGCCAACAAGTGGGACGAGGCGATCGCCAAGCTCGCGCGGCTCGCCAAGGAGCACGCGGTCGAGCTGATCGCGATCGGCAACGGCACGGCGTCGCGCGAGACGGACAAGCTCGCGGGTGAACTCATCACCAAGCACCCCGAGCTGAAGCTCACCAAGGTGATGGTCTCCGAGGCGGGGGCGTCGGTGTACTCCGCGTCCGCGTTCGCCTCGCAGGAGCTGCCCGACATGGACGTGTCGCTGCGCGGCGCCGTGTCCATCGCGCGCCGGCTCCAGGACCCGCTCGCCGAGCTGGTGAAGATCGACCCGAAGTCCATCGGCGTCGGGCAGTACCAGCACGACCTGTCCGAGGTGAAACTGTCCCGGTCGCTGGACGCGGTGGTCGAGGACTGTGTGAACGGCGTGGGCGTGGACGTGAACACGGCGTCGGCGCCGCTGCTGGCGCGGGTCTCCGGGATCACCTCCGGGCTCGCGGAGAACATCGTGGCGCACCGGGATGCGAACGGACCCTTCCATTCGCGTACGGCACTCAAGAGCGTGGCCCGGCTCGGCCCGAAGGCGTACGAGCAATGCGCGGGCTTCCTGCGGATCCGGGGCGGCGATGATCCGCTGGACGCGTCCAGCGTGCACCCCGAGGCGTACCCCGTGGTGCGGCGGATGGTGAAGACGGCGGGGAATGAGGTCGCGTCGCTGATCGGCAACACGGGTGTGCTGCGCTCGCTGCGGCCGGACGACTTCGTCGACGAGACATTCGGTCTGCCGACCGTCACGGACATCCTGAAGGAGCTGGAGAAGCCCGGTCGCGACCCGCGGCCCGCCTTCAAGACGGCCACCTTCAAGGAGGGCGTCGAGAAGATCTCCGACCTGGCCTCCGGGATGGTGCTGGAGGGGGTCGTCACGAATGTCGCCGCCTTCGGAGCCTTTGTCGATGTCGGCGTCCACCAGGACGGGCTTGTGCATGTCTCCGCGATGTCCAAGACCTTCGTCAAGGATCCGCGGGACGTCGTGAAGCCCGGGGACATCGTCAAGGTCAAGGTGCTGGACATCGACATTCCGCGGAAGCGGATTTCGCTGACGCTGCGGTTGGACGACGAGGCGGCGGCTCCGGCCCAGGAGGGGGGCGGGCGGCCCCAGCGCGGGGGGCGGCCGCCGCAGCAGCGGGGGCAGCAGCGGCAGGGACGCGGGGGCGGGGGCGGAGGCGGTGGGTCTCGGCAGGCGCCGCCGCCTGCCAACAGTGCGATGGCGGATGCGTTGCGGCGGGCGGGGTTGGTGGACCCCAAGCGGGGTCGGGGCTGACCCTTTGGCGTTCGGTGCCGGGGCCTTGGTGACAGGGCGCCCGGCACCGGGCTGAGCTCGGGGCGGGTGTGCTCACCGGCGCTGACAGGGTGCCGCTCTCTGTGGGACGGGTGCCGCCCCAGCGGCACGATTGCCCACAGCTCGGACGGGTGGGCTCGAGCCCCCCAGCGGCACGATTGCCCGCGGTTGTGACTAGGGCTCCGTCACCTTGCCGTCCGCCACCTCCAGGCGGCGGGTCGTGTGGACCGCGTCGAGCATGCGGCGGTCGTGGGTGACGAGGAGGAGGGTTCCTTCGTAGGAGTCCAGGGCCGATTCCAGTTGCTCGATGGCGGGGAGATCGAGGTGGTTGGTCGGCTCGTCGAGGACGAGGAGGTTGACGCCTCGGCCTTGCAGCAGGGCCAGTGCCGAGCGGGTGCGTTCGCCCGGGGAGAGGGTCGCTGCGGGGCGCAGGACGTGGTCCGCCTTCAGGCCGAACTTGGCCAGCAGGGTGCGGACTTCGGCCGGTTCCGTGTCCGGGACCGCCGCGCAGAACGCGTCCAGCAGGGACTCCGAGCCGAGGAACAGCTTGCGGGCCTGGTCGACCTCGCCGACGATCACACCGGAGCCGAGCGTGGCGTGGCCCGCGTCCAGGGGGACCCGGCCCAGCAGGGCGGCGAGCAGCGTCGACTTGCCCGCGCCGTTCGCTCCGGTGACCGCCACGCGGTCCGCCCAGTCGATCTGCAGGGTCGCCGGGCCGAAGGTGTACTCGCCGCGCCGCACCTCCGCGTCACGCAGCGTGGCGACGACCGCGCCGGACCGCGGGGCCGCCGCGATCTCCATGCGCAGCTCCCACTCCTTGCGCGGCTCTTCGACGACGTCGAGGCGCTCGATCATGCGCTGGGTCTGCCGGGCCTTCGAGGCCTGCTTCTCGCTGGCCTCGCTGCGGAACTTGCGGCCGATCTTGTCGTTGTCGTTGCCCGCCTTGCGCCGGGCGTTCTTGACGCCCTTGTCCATCCAGGAGCGCTGCATCTGGGCCCGGCCTTCGAGCGCGGACCGCTTGTCGGCGTACTCCTCGTAGTCCTCGCGGGCGTGCCGGCGGGCCACGTCCCGCTCTTCCAGATAGGCCTCGTATCCACCGCCGTACAGCGTGATCTGCTGCTGCGCGAGGTCCAGTTCGAGCACCTTGGTGACCGTGCGGGTCAGGAACTCGCGGTCGTGGCTGACGACGACGGTCCCGGCGCGCAGGCCGCTCACGAAGCGCTCGAGGCGCTCCAGGCCGTCCAGGTCCAGGTCGTTCGTCGGCTCGTCGAGCAGGAACACGTCGTAGCGGGAGAGGAGGAGGGAAGCCAGTCCCGCGCGAGCCGCCTGGCCGCCGGACAGGGACGTCATCGGCTGGTCCAGGTCGACGCGGAGTCCCAGGGAGTCGGCGACCTCCTCGGCGCGCTCGTCGAGGTCGGCGCCACCGAGGTCGAGCCACCGCTCCAGGCTGGTGGCGTACGCGTCGTCCGCGCCGGGCGCTCCGTCGACCAGTGCCTGTGTCGCCTCGTCCATCACCCGCTGGGCCTCGGCGACGCCCGTGCGACGTGCGAGGAACTCCCGAACGGTCTCGCCCGCCCGCCGCTCCGGCTCCTGCGGCAGATGACCGACGGTCGCGGACGGCGGGGACAGCCTCAGCTCCCCCTGCTCCGGCGTGAGGAGACCGGCGAGCAACCGCAGCAGCGTGGACTTGCCCGCGCCATTGGCACCGACGAGCCCGATCACATCGCCGGGCGCGACGACGAGGTCGAGCCCGGAGAAGAGCGAGCGGTCGCCGTGTCCGGCGGCGAGGTTCTTGGCGACGAGAGTGGCAGTCATCAGGAGGCCGATCCTAACGGCCCGGCCTCGCGACCCGCGCCAGGGTTTTCCACGGCTCCCCCGTCCGCTCCCAACGGCTCGCCTGTCCGTTCTCAGGTGCCCGCCTGTCCGTACTCAGCGGCCCGCCTGTCCGTACTCAGCGGCCCGCCTGCCCGTACTCAGCGGCCCGCGTGTCCGCTCTCAGCGGCCCGCCTGCCCGTGGGCCATCGCCTCCACCAGCACACTGCCCGACGTCCGCGCCACGATGAACGACTCCCCCTTCACCGCCCTGGCGTCCAGCGCGACCCGGTGCCGCCCCGTCTCCAGGATCCCGTCGAAGACCTCGTGCGCATGGGTGCGGGAGAGGCGGTCGAGGCGGTACGCGGTCAACTGGACGCGACATGTGGAGGTGACCTCGATGCCCGCCTCGCCGTCGGCGGCGACGAGCCGGGTGAGACGGCGCAGTTCCTGCGGGCTACGGTCCAGGGCGTGCTCGATCTGCGCGACCAGGAGCGGAATGATCGGGGCGAGTCCCTCGACGTACGCGACCTCGACGCCGGCCCGCTGGAAGGACTGGCGCACGGCGGTACGTTCGTCCTCGCCGACAGCCCGGCCGAAGACCACCGCGCCGTACGCCCGGAGTTCGTCGGCCGGGACGTCCGCGGCGTCGCGGGTGATGTCGGCGCCGATGCCGATGGTGCGCAGGGCGGCGGCGAGCTTGGCGAGCAGCGCGACGCGGGCGCCGATCAGGAGGACGCGGCGGCGTGGTCCCGATTCGCCGTCGAGCAGGGAGTTCAGCGCGCTGCGGTACTCGGCGCCGTGGAAGCGGAAGGGCCCTATCCCGTGGTAGCCGTTGAGCTCCAGGTCGGCCCGTTCGTCGGTCTGCCAGGCGAAGTCGCGCCACACGTAGTCGTCGCCGGCCTTCTCGATGACGGCGGTGACGGCACCGCATTCGAGACTCGCGCACTCCGGGCAGCCGTAGATGACGTACCGGCCGCCGTCGAGCGGGGCCTCGGCCTCCAGGAGGAGGCCCCGCACCTGAGCGGTGAAGATCGCGGGCGGCACGTCGGAGGCGAGCGGGGACACCGCGTCGAGGTCGGAGAGCTGGAACAGCAGCGGGCGACCGTCGACGATGAAGTCCACGAAATCCCGGTGCACTTGGTAGTCACCGTTGGCGAGGACTCCACCGGCACGCATCGCCGGTGCCAGGCCGAAGGTCGCGTACTCGGCAGACATGCTGTGAGTATCCCCAGACTGAGAGTGATGTGAGCACGGCATGACAGATTCCGTTAACGTCCCCGCGTGAAGAACACTCGCAGCGGTGAAGTGATCGTGATCGGCAGCGGTGTCATCGGCCTGACGACGGCCGTTGTCCTGGCCGAGGGCGGCGCGCGGGTACGAGTGTGGGCGCGGGAGCCCGCCGAGCGGACCACCTCGGCGGTTGCGGGCGCGCTGTGGTGGCCGTATCGCATCGAGCCGAAGACGCTCGCCCGCGCGTGGGCCCTCGAATCACTCTCCGTGTACGAGGAGTTGGCTGCGCGGGCCGAGGAGACGGGCGTACGCATGGTCGAGGGCGTACTGGGCGAGTCGAGGCTGGACGAGCAGGCCTCGTGGGTCGCCGCCCGGGTGCCGGGACTGCGGGCGGCGACGGCCGAGGAGTACGCGGGGACGGCGCTGTGGGCGCGGCTGCCGCTGCTCGACATGCCGGCGCATCTGCGGTGGCTGCGCGAGCGGTTCCTGCGGGCGAGCAAGGCGAGATGGGGGTCCCTCCGGACGGAGTCCGGGGGAGGGACGATCGAGGTACGCACGGTGGCGGATCTCACGGAGGCCGAGGCACCGGTCGTCGTCAACTGCACGGGCCTCGGCGCCCGCGAGCTCGTACCCGATCCGGCCGTGCGGCCCGTGCGCGGGCAGCTGGTGATCGTTGAGAACCCCGGTATCCGCACCTGGCTCGTCTCGACGGACCAGGACGCCGGGACGACGACCTACGTCTTCCCGCAGCGGGATCGGCTGGTTCTGGGCGGCACCACCGACGAGGACGACTGGTCGCTGACGCCCGACCCGATGGTGGCGCGGGAGATCGTCGAGCGGTGCGCCGCGTTGTGTCCCGAGATCGCCGGGGCGCGGGTGCTCGACCACCGGGTGGGCCTGCGGCCGGTGCGCGACTCGGTCCGGTTGGAGCGCGAGGTGCTGCCGGACGGGCGCGTGGTGGTGCACAACTACGGTCATGGCGGTGCGGGCGTCACGGTGGCGTGGGGGTGCGCGCGAGAGGCGGCCGGGCTCGCACACCCGACCGCCTCCGCGTGAGGACCTGAGGACTAGAGGACCCGAGGACCTGGGGACCTGGGGACCTGAGGACCGTTCTCAGCAGGCCGTCTCCGGCTCTCCGGCCGTGAGGTGGTACGGCGCACGCTCGTCGAGGAGCAACGGGACGAGGGCGCGCAGGGACTGCCGCAGCGGTACGAGGACGCCGTCCCCGTCCGGTCGTACGCGCACGCCGTGCAGGGCGAGTTCGTCGCGCACGTCCGCGTACTGGTCCGCCGTGATCCGGTAGCCGCAGGGCGGGTCCTGGATCACCTCGGCGGGCTCGGCCGGGTCGTTGTCGGCGCCGCCGAGGTAGACCGGGCCGGTGTCCCGGTAACCCGCGAGCCGGGCCGCGCCGGTGGCCGCGGCGACGCGTGCCCCGCGCTCGCCTGCGAAGCCGAACAGGCCGCCGAGCGCGGCCAGTTGGGAGTGGACCCGACGCCTGTTGTTCAGGGAGGCGTCGGCCCGCTCAGCGTCCGTGACGGGGTCGACTCGGCTCTCGATGAGCAGGCCGACGGAGTGTTTCACGCCCGACATGTTCCGCAGGATGCGCTCCTGCCCGTCACCGGCGGTCTGTTTGATCGGGTCGCCGGTCACGGGGTCGGTCCAGATGCCGTACGTGCCCGTCGAGTACCCGCCCGCCCGGGCGGCGGGTCGTACGTAGTCCCGCGACAGGGTCTCCGCCTCGTCGTGCACGGCCGCGTCCGTGTTGAGGTTGCGCGGCCAGAGGTCGAAGAGGTCCTTGTCGTAGTACTTGGGCGTGGCCCCGTACTCGTGCAGGTCGTAGACGACATCGGGCCTGCGGTCGCGCAGGACGGCCGCCATCGCGCGGGCCTCGGCCGTCTTGAGGGCGAGGTGGTCGCGGTTGATGTCGACACCGTCGCTGTTCTCGCGGGTGTCGGCGGCGCGGCCGTCGGGGTTGGCGGTGAGGACGACGAGCACGCTGGTGCTCCGCAGGAATCGCCGGGTGCTCCGGTCCTTGGCGTACGCCAGGTCGCGGATCGTCGTGAGGCAGGCCTCGCGCCCGGACGGCTCGTCGCCGTGCTGGCTGCACACGAGGAGCACGGTGGTGGCCGTGCGACGGGCGCCGATCCGGACGAGTTGGAGCGGGCGGCCCTGCTTCGTGGTGCCGATCCGGGACACGGACACCCGGTCGCTCGCCTTGTCGACGGCGGCCAGGAAGTCCTGCTCCTCCGGTTGGCTGGTCCAGCGTGCGCCGTCGGTCTGCTCGAATCCGGTACGCGGCGGGGTTTCCGTCGCGTACGCGGGTGCCGTCAGCAGGGGCGCGGCCAGGGCCGTGGCGGTGACCGCCACGGCCAGGGCGCGGATACGTAAGCGGATCAACGGGTCTCCCCCGGGACACGGTGGGCGGCGCGCGGCTCCTGTACGCCGTCGAGGACGGCCGCGCTCGGCGTCGCGGCGGGACCTGCCGTCGCCCTGGTGAAGGCGTCGGCGCCGCCGACCAGCGGGACCCGGGCCGACGTACGGGACAGGTCGAGCGTCAGGGTCGGCGTGCTGGACGGCGGGTCGATGAGGTCCTTGTCGGTGCCCGCGACGATCAGGGCGAGCCGGTGGCCCTTGGGAACGACATGGTCGGTGGCCGCCAGGTCGAGCGTGATGGTGTACGCCTTGCCCGGGGTGAGCGGGACGCCCTTGAGGTCAGAGGCGTAGTTGCCGAGGTCGGCCCAGCCGCGGCTGAAGACCGTGTAGTCGACGTCGGCCTTGTTCGCCTGCGTCACCTTGAAGCAGGGGCTGTCGCCGGTCGTGCTCGCTCCCCAGCAGGTGCGGTCGGTGAGCGTGGTGATGCCCTCGCCGGCCGCGTTGTAGTCGCGGATGGTGTCCGGGCCGAGGTCGACGAGTACGGCGGAGAGATGGGCCGTCGAGGTCGTCGGGGTGGCGCTGACGGTCACCTTGGACGAGCCGGACAGGCGGAGGTCGTGCGTGAGCGGCTTGCTGACGAAGCCCGCCTTGTCGGGGGTCGACTGATCGATGTGCGCGGCCCAGTCGGTCTCGCTCAGCGCCGGGTTGTCGGTGAAGGTCTCGGTTCCGGAGTTCGTCCGCAGGCCGAGGGTGCCGACGCCCGCCTGGCTGCCCGTGCCCGGCCGGAGGGTCGTCGTCTCGGTGGCGCGGGGCGGCCAGACGCTGGAGGTGACCCACTGGTCGGGGTGGCGCTCGATGTCGGCCATGGGTTCGCGGTCGATGCCGTTGTCGTAGCCGAGGAGTTCGTGGTCGAACCAGCGGTGCAGGGTGTCGACCCAGGCGGCGCGGCGGAAGTCGAAGGGGTCGACGTGGCCGGTCTGGGAGAGCCAGATCTTGCGCTCGACGCCGTTCTTGGCGAGGGCGCTCCACCACTGGCCGAAGTGCTTGGTGCGGACGTTGAGGTCCTGCATGCCGTGGATCAGGAAGACACTCGCCTTGACCTTGCTCGCGTCCTTCACGTAGTCACGCTCGGTCCACAGGCCGGTCCAGTCTCCGGTGCGCGGCGCCTCGTCGACGAGCTTCTGCTGGACGGCGGCGCACTTGGTGCGGGCGTCGGGGCTGTCGACGTAGTCGGAGAGCCAGTCGGGGCCCGAGTCGTAGAGCGGCGCGCCCTTGGCGAAGTAGTAGTCGTACCAGGAGGAGATGGCGCTGATGGGCACGATGGTCTTGAGGCCCTTGACGCCGGTGGCGGCCACGCCGTTGGCGATGGTGCCGTCCCAGCTCTTGCCGATCATGCCGGTCCTGCCGTTGGTCCAGGTGGCCTTGGCCGTGGCGGTGCCGGTGCGGGTGGTGTATCCGCGAGCGCGTCCGTTGAGCCAGTCGATCACGGCCTTCGCAGACTGGATGTCTGAGCGGCCGCCGACGTCCACACAGCCGTCGGAGCGGTTGGTGCCGGCCAGGTCGACGCCGACGAAGGCGTAGCCGCGCGGCACGAAGTAGTTGTCGTAGAACAGCGGCATCTGGACGACGTTGCCGTTCGCGTCGTACGTCTTCTTCTGGCTCTCGTTGCCGCGTCCACAGCAGGAGTAGTACGGGCTGGCGTCCATGATCACGGGTATCTTGCGGCCCTGCTGGGCGAGTTCGCGGGGCCGGACGATGTCGACGGCGACGCGGTCGGTCTTTCCGTCGCTGTCGCCGTCGAGGCCGGTGTCCACCCAGACGGATTCACGGATCGCGTTCTCGTACGAATAGACCGGGGTGCTCTCCCGTGGGGCGCTGTGTGCAGTGGTGGGAGCGAGGAAGGCGGCCATCAGGGCGGCCGTGGCCGCCGTCGCGAGCGATCTCCAGGTCGTGAAGCGCATGCGGCGCGCTGGTATCGGCATGCGCGGAACGTACCTCGGCCAACTCCTGTGCAAAAGGGGGCCAGTGACGGTCCGAAAGGCACGCGGGGCGCAAGGGCCGCGGTCGGATGTGAAAGGTCCGTGGGGCGCGATCGCTCATGTCGGCCGAATGGCGATCGTGTGACAGGAGCGGCCATGGACATGACCGGGGCCACAGGGACTGAATAGGCTCCGAACAGACTTCATGCCCCTACGACTTGGAGCTTGACGTGCACCGCAGACTCATCGCCCCGGGCGCGCTCGTGGCCTCCCTCCTGCTGGCGATCCCGGCATCGGCGGCCAGTTACTCCCCCGGGGCGCCGGGCATCGGCGACCCCTACTACCCGGCCTACGGCAACGGCGGATACGACGTCTCGCACTACGATCTGCGGCTCAAGTACCAGCCGCGGACGGACGAGTTGGAGGGCACGGCGACCCTCCTGGCCACCACCACGCAGGATCTGTCACGGTTCGATCTGGACTTCCTGCTCGATGTGAGCGAGGTACGGGTCAACGGCGCGAAGGCGTCCTTCGCGACCTCGGGCCAGCACGAGCTGGAGATCACCCCGGCGAACCCGCTGCCCAAGGGCACACCGCTCACAGTCGTCGTCCGCTACAGCGGAGTGCCGTCCACGAAGAGCGCGTACGGCTTCTCGACCTGGCACCGCACTCCGGACGGAGCGGTCGCGGCGGACGAGCCCGAGGCCGCGTGGTGGTGGTTCCCCAGCAACGACCACCCGCTCGACAAGGCCACGTACGACGTGTCGGTGGCCGTCCCCGACGGGACACAGGCGATCTCCAACGGCACGCTCCAGTCGACGAGTTCACGACTCGGCTGGACCCGCTACAACTGGCGGTCCAACAAGCCGCAGGCCACCTATCTCACCACGCTCGCGATCGGCAAGTTCGACCTCACGACCGGGAAGACCTCCGACGGCGTCCCGATCATCAACGCGTACAGCAAGGACCTCGGCGACAACGACGGCGCCGCGCGGGCGAGCGTCGAGCGGACCGGAGAGATCGTCGACTGGCTGACCGGGTACTTCGGCCCGTACCCCTTCAACTCGGTCGGCGGCTACGTCCCGAACACCACCACCGGGTACGCGCTGGAGACGCAGACCCGCGTGTACTACAGCCCCAAGCAGTTCGCGAACGGCTCCAACACCTCTGTCGTCGTCCACGAGTTGGCGCATCAGTGGTACGGAGACGACGTGTCGTTGAAGGGCTGGAAGGACATCTGGATCAACGAAGGCTTCGCCCGCTACGCACAGTGGCTGTGGTCGGAGCACGAGGGCGAGGGCACGACGCAGGAGCTCGCGGACTACGTGTACGCCTCGCATCCGGCCGACGACGCCTTCTGGACGGTCGAGCCCGGTGACCCCGGTCCCGACAACCAGTTCGACATCGCGGTCTACGACCGGGGCGCGCTGGCGGTCCAGGCGCTGCGCAACGAGGTCGGAGACGACGCGTTCTTCGCCATCCTGAAGGGCTGGCCGAAGGATCACGCGTACGGGAACGCGTCGGTCGGCGACTTCCAGAAGTACGCCGAGCAGGTGTACGGCAAGCCGCTCGCGGCGCTCTTCGACACGTGGCTGTTCCAGCCGTCCAAGCCGGGGGCGCCCGCGGCGCAGGGCGCGTCGATCGCTCTGGGCGCGGCGACGAAGGGGGCCGTTGCTCAGCCGAAGTCGTGGAAGAAGATCGCTGCGACCGATTCCGTTCACGGGCGCTGAGGTGGGAAGCCCCGGCCGGAGGCCGGGGCTTTTCCCGTCCGCCCCTAACGCCCTCGGATCGCGGGCACGTCGTCGGATTCCAACTCCTCGACACGGGCGAGGAGTTCCTCACGGCTGATGGCATCGGCCCGCGTCGAGGGCACGGTGCAGGCGTGCGCGCCGGCCACGGCTCCGTACAGGCCGCACCGCCACACCGGTTCCCCGGCGAGCCGACCGAAGAGGAAGCCGGCGGCGAAGGCGTCGCCCGCGCCGTTGGAGTCCACCACCGGCGCGAGCGGCGCGACCGCCGGGATGTGGGTCACCTCGTCGTCGGCCAGCATGTACGCGCCGTCGGCGCCGGCCGTGGCGACGACCACCTCGGCCCGGCCCCGCTCGACGATCCGACGCATCGTCCGCTCCGGGTCGGCGAGAGAGGTGGTGGACACGAACACGACGTCGGCGGCGTAGGCGAACGGCTCATGGTACGGATTGACGCCGTCCCAGTTGTGCAGGTCGGTCGAGAGGGTCGGCCCGCTCTCCCGCAGCACCGGCAGCGCGAAGGCGCACGGGTGGGTGATGGAGACATGGACGTGGCGGCTCGCCCCGGCCAGCGCCCGCAGTGTCTCGTCGGGCAGCCGGTCCGATTCCGCCGAGCGGCTCACGTCGTACAGGGACAACCGACGTCCGTCGGGGCCGACGAGGTTGACCGCCCGCTTGGTGCCGCCAGTCTGAAGGGCGTCGGTGAACGCAATGCCCCGGTCGCGGTGCAGTGCGCGGATCAGCTCGCCCTCGTGGTCGTCGCCGATCATGTCGAAATGGTGTGTGCGCAGGCCCAGCGAGTGCACGCCCAGCGCGACGAAGTCCCCGCTCTGGCCCGCGCGGGTTTCGATCCCGGGCTGGATCATGTAACTGTCGGCGAACGGGAGCGGCAGTTCGGGGACGTACACGATGGTGTCCACGCCCGCGCCGCCGAGGACGAGGACATCGATGTCGCGGCTCATGGCTCTTCCTCTCGGATGCGAGCAGTGAGTCAAGCAGTCTCCGCCGACCACGGCAAGAACTTGCAGGACCTTCCGCAACTTCTTTCAGGTGCCTGCGCGTTGCTGCCTGGACGTTGCACGCGGTGCGGATGCTTCAGCCTCGGGTCAGTCCCCGTGGTCGTAGACCGTCACGGCTGTCCCCCGTTTCACCAACTGCTCGGTGATGAGCGGCTCGACGCGTGACCACCTGCCGCCCGCCAGGCCGCAGCCGATGCGCGGCATGTGGACGGATGCGCCGAGCTCGGCGGCCTTGTCCGCCAGGCGGCCGAGGGCCGTGTCGATCGCGTCGTAGCGCACGGGGACGCCCTTGCTGCCCGTCCGTATGCCCCGCTGCCCCACCAGGTTCGCCACCCACACGTACCGCTCGACCTGGACGAACTGCGCCGCACCCAGGCCGAAGTCGTTGTGCGCGCGGTCCCGGTGCCAGGCGCGGTAGGCCTTCTCGGGCTCCGGCCAGCGGCGCGAGACGGCGAGTACGAAGCCCTTCCCCCATCCCCCGATGTCGTTGCAGACATGAGCGATCACTTTGACGCCCTTGCCCGACGGAACGGTGGCGTCACCCCGGACATACGTGATCTCCGACATGACGCCACCGTAGGCGCTGCCACTGACAGTGGCCCGTGACCCGCTACTTCGTGAGCTCTCCCAGCTCCTGGTCCTCCGCCTTCGAGATCCGGCGGCGCAGCGCGAACCAGCCGCCGACCAGCAGGGCCGCGATCACCGGGATGAGGAGCAGCGTCTTCCGGCCGACCTCGGGGTCGTTCCACATCAGGCCGAGCACGGCGAGCAGGAAGGCGATGGTGACGATCTCGGTGACCGGGCTGCCCGGGAGGCGGAACGACGGACGCGTCACCAGCCCTTCCTTGGCGCGGCGGACGAACACCAGGTGGCAGATCATGATGATCACCCAGGTGCTGATGATGCCGAGGGACGCCACGTTCAGGACGATCTCGAAGGCCTGGCCCGGCATGAGGTAGTTGAGGCCGACGCCGAGCACGCACACCGCGCAGGTGAGCAGGATGCCGCCGTACGGGACCTGGCTGCGGTTCATCCTCGCGGTGAACTTGGGGGCCGAGCCCGCCATGGCCATGGAGCGCAGGATGCGGCCGGTGGAGTACAGGCCGGAGTTCAGCGACGACATGGCGGCCGTCAGCACGACCAGGTTCATGACGTCACCGGCCGCCGGGACGCCGATCTTGGAGAGGACGGTGACGAAGGGGCTCTGGTCGGCTGAGTAGACCGAGCCGGGCAGCAGCAGGGCCAGCAGGACGACCGAACCGACGTAGAACAGACCCACGCGCCACATGATCGAGTTCACCGCGCGCGGGACGACCTTCTCCGGCTCGGCGGTCTCGCCCGCGGCGACACCGACCAGCTCCAGGGCGGCGTACGCGAAGATCACACCCTGCATGACCAGGACGACAGGCATCATGCCGTGCGGGAAGATCCCGCCGTTGTCCGTGATGACGCTCAGGCCGGGCGTGGTCCCGCCGACCTCGTGCTGCGTGGCCAGCAGGAAGATGCCGATCAGCATGAAGGCGACCAGGGTGGCGACCTTGATGATCGCGAACCAGAACTCCATCTCGCCGAAGATCTTCACCGAGATCAGGTTCACGGCCAGGACCACCGCGAGGGCGATCAGGGCCAGCGTCCACTGCGGGATGTCGGTGAAGAGGCTCCAGTAGTGCGTGTAGAGCGCGATCGCGGTGATGTCCGCGATTCCGGTCGTCGACCAGTTGAGGAAGTACATCCACCCGGCGACGTACGCGCCCTTCTCGCCGAGGAACTCGCGCGCGTACGACACAAAGGACCCGGAGGAGGGCCGGTAGAGGACCAGCTCGCCAAGGGCCCGTACGACGAAGAAGGCGAAGATTCCGCAGACGAGGTAGGCGATCGCCAGTGCGGGGCCCGCGTTGTGGAGGCGGCCGCCGGCTCCGAGGAAGAGTCCGGTGCCTATCGCGCCGCCGATCGCGATCATGTTGACGTGGCGGGCCTTGAGGTCCTTGCTGTAACCGGCGTCGCCCGCGTCCGCGGGCGTCTGGGTCGCATCGATGCGGGATGCGGCCTTGGCCGTGTCTACGGCGTCCTTGCTCACGGGTGGATCTACTCTCTGGTGCGCCCGACGCACTGCGTACGCGGGTGTTCCGGATGTGTCTCGGACCGAGCCGCCCCTGACGCGGCACAGACCAAGGCGCCACCTTCCCCCAGAGATCACCCCATATGCGGTGGCGCGCGTCACATAGCGGCACATCTCACATGGTGACCAGGGGGTGTACACGGGCTGATCGGGAGCTGTACAGCTCCTCAATTCAAGGGGGTGTATAGCTCCTCGATCATGTGCCCATAGCGCTCCCGGATCGCCCTGCGACGCAGCTTGAGCGAGGGCGTGAGCTCGCCCGTCTCCGGGCTCCACTCGTGATCGAGCACCCGGTAGCGCTTGATCTGCTCGGTGCGGCTGAGGCGCGCGTTCGCCCGCTCCACGGCGTGGGCGATGCCGTCCCGAAGCACTGCCGGATCAGTCCCCGCCGACGGGTCCGGGACGAGCAGGGCCACCAGGTACGAGCGCCCGTCACCGTGCACATAGGCCTGGTCGACGAAGGGATGTTCCTTGAGCGCGTTCTCGACGAGCGCGGGCGAGACGTTCTTGCCCGTCGAGGTCACGATCATTTCCTTCTTGCGGTCGGTGAGCCAGAGGAAGCCGTCCTCGTCGATCCGCCCGATGTCGCCGGTGGCGAACCAGCCGTCGGCGTCCCGGGCGTCCTCGACCGAGCCGTCCGCGCGCAGATAGCCGTCGAAGACGGTCGCGCCCCGTACGAAGATCTCGCCGTCCTCGGCGACGCGGAGTTCCAGGCCGTCCAGGGGCTTGCCCACCGAGCCGAGCCGGAAGGCGGCGGGACTGTTGGTGGTGGCGACCCCGATCGTCTCGGTCAGCCCCCAGGCGTCCATGATCGCGAAGCCGAAGCCCGCCCAGAAGTCCACGATGTCCGGCGGCATCGGAGCCGAGGCGCTCGCCGTCCACTCCAGTCGGTCGAATCCGGCCAGGGCGAGGATCGGGTCGAGTACCTGTTCCTTCGCCGCGCGGTACGCCTGCTCCAGCTCGGCGGACGGCTCCTCGCCCCGTTCGAGACGGGCCACGCGCGCGCGTGCCGTCTCCCGAGCGGCCTCCACGGCCCGGCGCCGCTCCTCCGGAAGCCCGGCCAGCGCGGCCCGTACGGCGGAGGCGAGCTTCTCCCACACGCGCGGGACCCCGAAGAACTGCGCGGGGTGCAGCTCCCGCGCGACGGCGGCCACCTGAGTGGGGTCCGCGCACAGGTACACGTGCGAGGCGCGGAACACCGGCAGATAGATCCCGAGCATGCGCTCGGCGATGTGCGCGAAAGGGAGGTAGCAGAGGTGCTCGACATGGTCGGGGAGCTCGACGAGGCGGTCGAGCGCCAGCGCGTTGAGGACGACCTTGCGATGGGTGATGCGTACGCCCTTGGGGTCGCCGGTGGTGCCCGAGGTGTAGACGACGGTCAGGGGGTCGGTGGAGCGCGTCTCCGACCAGCCCTTGCCTTCGGTCTCCTGGCCCTCGTCGACGCCCTCCCGCCCTTCGTCGGCGCCCTCCCGCCCATTGTCGGCGCCCTCCCGCCCATTGTCGGCGCCCTCCCGACCCCTGAGTGAGTCGTACGTCCGATGGGGCCCCGCCTCCGCCGCCTCGGCGACGACCAGCCGCTCCAGTGGTGTGCCGGCGTCCTCCAACAACGGCTCCCAGCTCGCCAGTTCACGCGTCCCCTCGATGACCGCGAGGCGGGCGCGGCTGTGCCGGGCGATGTGCGCGACCTGTTCGGGGGCCGCGGTGCCGTAGACGGTCACCGGGACGGCACCCAGATGTGTCAGCGCCAGGTCGCTCAGCCAGTGCTCGGGACGGTTGCTCATCATCATGAGGACGTGGTCACCGCGCTCGACACCGAGGGCCGCGTATCCCGCGGCGAGGACGGCGGCCTCACGGCGCACCTCGCTCCAGGTGAGCGTGGCCCAGCCGTCCTCCGTGCGCCAGGACAGCGCCGGCAGATCTCCATGGTCCTCGGCATTGCGCAGCAGCAGGGCGGGGAGCGTGAGTTCGGCGGGTTCTCCGGGGAGTCGCAGGATCGTGGTCATGACCGCCTCCTGGCGCCGTCGGCTCCGTGCGCAGCGCTCCGGACGCTTTCACAACACTGGTGAGACAGCAATACTGTTGCACCGGATCGACCGCTGCACCTGATCGCTGCGCAGCCCGGAGAGACAGGACCTGCCATGACGACGGACACCGAAGAGCCGACGCTCACGGTCGACGAGCTGGCCGCGCGGGCGGGCGTGACGGTCCGTACGGTCCGCTTCTACAGCACCAAGGGCCTGTTGCCGCCGCCCGTGATCGGTCCCCGGCGCGTGGGCCACTACAGCCAGGAGCACGTGGCCCGGCTCGCGCTCATCGAGGAGTTGCAGCACCAGGGCATGACGCTCGCGGCGATCGAGCGCTATCTGACGCAGCTGCCGCCCGGCCTGAGCGCTCATGACCTCGCCATCCACCGGGCCGTGGTGGCCTCCTGGGCGCCCGACGCGGCGGAGGACGTGACACGCGAGGAACTGGAGCGGCGGGCCGGGCGGTCCCTGGACGACGGGGACCTGGACAGGCTCGCCGCGATGAGCGTCATCGAGCGGACCGCGGACTCCTTCCGTGTGGACCCCGGGCTGCTGCGGCTCGGCGTACAGCTGCTCGACGTACCGCTCGCGCAGGAGTCGATCCTCGCGGCGCGCACGGTCCTCCTGGAGCACTCGCGCGCGGCGGCCCACGAACTGTCCACGCTGCTGCGGGAGGCGGTGGGCGAGCGGGAGTCCGTGGCGGCGGTGAAGTCGCTGTCGGCGCACATGCAGCCGCTGGTGGTGCAGGCGCTGCTGACCGCGTTCCAGCGCTCCCTCAAGGAGGAAGTGCGGGAGTGGCTCAAGGAGTCCTGAGCCACTCCCCCCTGCTCTACGAGACCTTCAGCCCCGCCGCCGAGGCGGTCGGTGTGTCACCGGCCGCGAGCTGCCGCAGCCGCTCGGCGCCGTACGTCTCGGCCGCGCGCACGAGCGCCGGGACGGCGTCCTCGCGGCCGACTCCGTCCCCGGCGACGATCACGGGGCGGGCGGCGCCGCCGAGCAGGACGGCGGCGCGATCCAGGCCAACGGCAGCACCTGCACGGGGGGTTGGCGTACGGGCGGGGACCTCGACCTCGGTGTCTTCGGCGAGCAGGTCCATGGGCACGGCGAGGAACACCGGCCCCGCGGGCGGCCGTACCGCGAGGGCGAAGGCGCGGCGCACGGCGAGCGGCAGGTCACGGGCAGCGTGCTGAACGTCGACGGCCGCCTTGACCGCCGGGCGGGCCAGCCCAATGAGGTCGCCAGACAGCATGGGGTCCTGCTGGAGGTGGCGCCGGTCCTGCTGGCCCGCCATCACCACCAGCGGGGTGCGTGAGCGGCGGGCGTTGAGCAGGCCGATGAGTCCGTTCGCGAGCCCGGCCGCGATGTGCAGGCTGACGAAGGCGGGCCGCCCGGTGGCGCGGGCGTATCCGTCGGCCATGGAGACGACGGCGCCCTCGTGGATGCCGAGGACGTACTCGGGCGCGTCCTCGGTTTCCGCGAGGGCGGCCAGGAAGGGCGGTTCGGTGGTGCCGGGGTTGCCGAAGACGCGGTCCACGCCCTCGCCGCGCAGGATGTCCAGCAGGGCGAGGGCGGGGCGGGGCGGCGGCCCATGGGAGCTCCTCGGTGGGGGCGAGTACCGGTTCGCGGGTCAGCGTCCGGTCCCCGCCCCCGAGGAGCAAGTCCCTCATACCACTCAGCGATACGGCACGCGCCGCCGAGGTTCTGCCGGTCCTGTCGCTACTTGTCGCTGAACCGCTCGCCCTTCTCCGCCTTCTCGACGAGCAGCGCGGGCGGCGTGAACCGCTCCCCGTAGCGCTCGGCGAGTTCGCGCGCCCGTGCCACGAAACCAGGCAGCCCGCCTTCGTACCCGTTGATGTACTGGAGCACTCCGCCGGTCCAGCCGGGGAACCCGATCCCGAAGATGGATCCGATGTTGGCGTCGGCGACGGAGGTCAGCACGCCTTCCTCCAGGAGCCGGACGGTGTCCAGCGACTCGGAGAAGAGCATGCGCTCCTGCATGTCCTCGAACGGGATCTCGTGGCCCGGCTTGGTGAACTGCTCGCGCAGCCCCGGCCACAGCTTGCCGCGCTTGCCGTCCTCCCCGTACTCGTAGAAGCCCGCGCCGCCGCTGCGCCCGGTGCGGCCGAACTCGTCGACCATGCGGTCGATGATCTCCTCGGCCGGGTGCGTCTGCCAGGTGCCGCCCGCCTCCTCGACGGCCTGCTTCGACTCCTTGCGGATCTTGCGCGGCAGGGTGAGCGTGAGCTCGTCCATGAGGGAGAGGACCTTGGCCGGGTAGCCGGCCTGGGCGGCGGCCTGCTCGACGGACGCGGGCTCGATGCCCTCGCCGACCATCGCGACGCCTTCGTTGATGAAGTGGCCGATGACGCGGGAGGTGAAGAAGCCGCGCGAGTCGTTGACGACGATCGGGGTCTTCTTGATCTGCCGTACCAGGTCGAAGGCGCGCGCCAGTGCCTCGTCGCCGGTGCGCTCGCCCTTGATGATCTCGACGAGCGGCATCTTGTCGACGGGCGAGAAGAAGTGCAGCCCGATGAAGTCGTCCTGCCGGTCCACGCCCTCGGCGAGCGCGGTGATCGGCAGGGTCGAGGTGTTGGAGCAGAGCAGGGCGTCCGGCTCGACGATGTTCTGGATCTCCTGGAACACCTTGTGCTTGAGTGCGGTGTCCTCGAAGACGGCCTCGATCACGGCGTCGCAGCCGGCCAGGTCGTTCGGGTCGGCGGTGGGCGTGATGCGGGCGAGGAGGGCGTCGGCCTTGTCCTGGCTGGTACGCCCCCTGGAGACCGCCTTGGCGCAGAGCTTCTCGGAGTAGGCCTTGCCCTTGGCCGCCGCTTCGGCCGACACGTCCTTGAGGACGACGTCGATGCCGGCGCGGGCGCACGAGTAGGCGATGCCCGCGCCCATCATCCCGGCGCCGAGGACGGCGACCTTGCGGACCTGGCGCGGCTCGATGCCCTTGGGCCGATTGGCGCCGGAGTTGACCGCCTGGAGGTCGAAGAAGAACGCCTGGATCATGTTCTTCGAGGTCTGCCCGGTGACCAGCTCGGTGAAGTAGCGCGCCTCGATGGTCAGCGCGGTCTCGAAGTCGACCTGGGAGCCCTCGACAGCGGCCGCCATGATGTTGCGCGGGGCCGGGTAGGGGGCGCCGTTCAGCTGCTTCCTCAGGTTGGCCGGGAAGGCGGGCAGGTTGGCGGCGAACTTCGGGTTCGACGGCGTACCGCCCGGGATCTTGTAGCCCGGCTTGTCCCAGGGCTGCTGAGAATCAGGGTTGGCGTCGATGAAGGCGCGCGCCTTGGCGAGCATCTCCTCGGGGGTCGCCGCCAAGTCGTGCACGAGGCCGCTCTCCAGAGCCCGCTTCGGGGTGTACTGGGTGCCCTGGAGCAGCACCTTCAGGAGGGCGTCCGTGATGCCCATCAGACGGACGGTGCGGGTGACGCCGCCGCCGGCGGGCAGCAGGCCGAGGGTGACCTCGGGCAGGCCGATCTTGGAGCCGGGCGCGTCGAGGGCGATGCGGTGGTGGGAGGCGAGGGCGATCTCGTAGCCACCGCCGAGGGCCGCGCCGTTGATGGCGGCGACGACCGGCTTGCCCAGGGTCTCGATGCGGCGCAGAGAGGACTTGATGGCCGTGCCGGTGTCGAAGGCCTGCTGGGCGTCCTCCGGCCCGGCCTGGATCATGTCCTTGAGGTCACCGCCTGCGAAGAAGGTCTTCTTCGCGGAGGTGTAGATGATGCCGCGGATGGAGTCCTTCTCGGCCTCGGCGCGCTCGGCGATCGCCGCGATCGAGTCCTTGAAGGCCTGGTTCATGGTGTTCGCGGACTGGTTGGGGTCGTCGAGGACGAGGGTGACGACGCCTGTCTCGTCCTGTTCCCAGCGGATGGTGGTGGACTCAGTGCTCATCAGGGGTGCTCCGTTGATCCGTGTATCCGTTGGGAAGGTCAGACGCGCTCGACGATCGTGGCGATGCCCATGCCGCCGCCCACGCACAGCGTGGCGAGGCCGTAGCGCTTGTCCTGGCGCTCCAGCTCGTCGACGAGGGTGCCGAGGATCATCGCGCCGGTCGCGCCGAGCGGGTGGCCGAGCGCGATCGCCCCGCCGTTGACGTTGACCTTGTCCAGGGACAGGCCCATGTCCTTCACGAACCGCAGGACGACCGCGGCGAAGGCCTCGTTGATCTCGACGAGGTCGATGTCGTCGATGGTCAGTCCGGCCTTGGCGAGCGCCTTGCGGGTCGCGGGCGCGGGCCCGGTGAGCATGATGGTGGGCTCGGAGCCGGAGACGGCCGCGGAGACGATCCGCGCGCGCGGGGTGAGTCCGTGGCGCTCGCCGACCTCCTTCGAGCCGATGGCGACGAGGGAGGCACCGTCGACGATGCCGGAGGAGTTGCCCGCGTGGTGGACGTGGTCGATCTCCTCGA
This sequence comes from Streptomyces sp. NPDC027189, assembly GCF_055566975.1. NCBI lineage: Bacteria > Bacillati > Actinomycetota > Actinomycetes > Kitasatosporales > Streptomycetaceae > Streptomyces > Streptomyces sp. NPDC027189. The sequence continues at coordinate 115,051 of NZ_JBVHRI010000006.1, read as the reverse complement.
CCCAGTGGTACTTCTGCAGCGCCACGGCGTCGAATCCGCCCAGCTCGCCGATGTCGGCGAACGACGGCTTCAGCTTGGCGAGCGAGTCGGCGGTGGTGCCGGGGCGCAGGTGCTCGTCGTGGTCGAGGACGACGAGCCCGCTGCGGTCCCTGACGGGGACGACGGACTTCTCGAAGCGCCCGTCCTTCCAGGCGGCGGCGGCGCGCTCCTGGGACAGGGCCGCGTACTCGTCGACATCCCGCCGCGAGAAGCCCTCGATGGTGGCGATGAGGTCGGCGCCGATGCCCTGCGGCACGAAGTTGGTGGCCATGTTGGTCATCGGGTCGGCGAACCAGGCGCCGCCGTCCGAGGCCATCGGCACGCGCGACATCGACTCGACGCCGCCCGCGAGGACGAGGTCCTCCCAGCCCGAACGGACCTTCATCGCCGCCATGTTGACCGCTTCCAGACCGGAGGCACAGAAGCGGTTCTCCTGGACACCGGCGACCGAATCGGGCAGTCCGGCGGCGACCGCGGCGATGCGGGCGATGTCGGAGCCCTGGTCGCCGACCGGGCCCACGACGCCGAGGACGATGTCGTCGATCGCGGCCGGGTCGAGCCCCGGGAAGCGGCGCTGGACCTCGTGGATGAGCCCGACGACCAGGTCGATGGGCTTGGTGCCGTGCAGGGCGCCGTTCGCCTTGCCGCGGCCGCGCGGGGTGCGGATCGCGTCGTACACGTACGCTTCGGTGCTCACTGGTAAGCCTTTCAAGAGAAGCCGGGAGGGCTGAGCTGGGCTGTGAGGGTCAGCCGAGCAGGGAACGGCCGATGATCTCCTTCATGATCTCGGTGGTCCCGCCGTAAATGGTCTGGATACGTCCGTCGGTGAAGGCCCTGGCGACGCGGTACTCCGTCATGTAGCCGTAGCCGCCGTGCAGTTGGAGGCAGCGGTCCGCGACCCGCTTCTGCAGTTCGGTGGCCCACCACTTGGCCATCGAGGCGTGCACCGCGTCGAGTTCCCCGTTCGAGTGATCGACGATGCAGCGGTCGAGGAATGTCCGGGTGACGGCGCACTCGGTGGCCATCTCGGCTATCTCGAAGCGGATGTGCTGGAGCCTGGAGAGCGGCCGCCCGAAGGCCTCGCGCTCCTTGACGTATGCGGTGGTGATCTCCAGCAGATACTCGGCGGCCGCGATGCCGGCGACGGCGATGCCCATGCGCTCCTGCGCGAGGTTCGTCATCAGATGGACGAAGGCGCCGTTCCGCTCCCCGAGCAGGTTCTCCTTGGGGACGCGTACGTCGTTGAAGAACAGCTCGGCCGTGTCCTGGGACTTCTGGCCGATCTTGTCCAGGTTGCGGCCGCGCTCGAAGCCCTCCGTGCCACGCTCGACGACGAGCAGCGAGAGCCCGTGAGCGCCGCCTTCGGGCGTCGTCTTCGCGACCACGATCACGAGGTCGGCCAGGATGCCGTTGGAGATGAAGGTCTTGGAACCGTTGAGCAGCCAGTGGTCGCCCTTGTCCTCGGCATGCGTCTTGATGCCCTGGAGGTCGGATCCGGCGCCGGGCTCGGTCATGGCGATCGCCGTGATCAGCGATCCGTCGCAGAAGCCGGGCAGCCAGCGCCGCTTCTGTTCCTCGGTGGCCAGGTCCGTCAGATACGGCCCGATGATGTCGTTGTGCAGTCCGAGGGCGAGCCCTGAGGCCCCCGCGCGCGTGAACTCCTCGGCGAGGACGGCGCTGTAACGGAAGTCGGGGTTGCCGCCGCCTCCGTACTCCTCGGGAACGGCGAGCCCGAGCAGCCCCTGCTTCCCTGCCGCCCGCCAGGCGTCGCGCGAGACGATGCCGTCCTTCTCCCACTGCTCGTAGTGGGGCAGCACCTCCTTGGCGAGGAAGGTGCGCACGGTCTCGCGGAACGCGTCGTGCTCGGCGGTGAAGATCTGCCGCTTCATGCGGGAAACGCCCTCCTGGAGTTCATGCTGGGAAACGCCTTCCTAGAGCCAGCTCTTGACGGTTTCGACGAGCCTGGCCGGTTCCGGCCCGACGGGGATGACGTTGAGCATCGTCACTCCGGCCTCCCGGAAGGCCTCGACACGCTCGCGGACGTAGCTCTCGGGTCCACACAGCGACATCAGCTCGCAGAACTCGTCCGGCACGGCGGCCTCGGCCTCCTTCTTCCGCCCGGAGAGGTACAGCTCCTGGATGAGCCGGGCTTCCTTCTCGTAGCCGTACGCCACCGCGAGGTCGTTGTAGAAGTTCTTGCCGGGCGCGCCCATGCCCCCTACGTAGAGGGCGATCTTGGGCCGCGCGAGGTCCCGTACGGCCGCCGCGTCCTCGCCGATGGCGAGCAGTCCGCCCGCGACGGTCCGCAGTGGGCCAAGGGCGGGGTCCCTGTGTGCGGCGCCCTCCGCCAGCGCGGTGCCCCACACCTGGTGGGCCTTCTCCGGGAGGAACAGGGTGGGCAGCCAGCCGTCGGCGACCTCAGCGGTCATACGGACGTTGGCGGGGCCCAGCGAGGCGACGTACAGGGGTACTTCGGGGCGTACGGGCTTGGTGAGGATCTTCAGGGGCTTGCCGAGGCCGCCGGGGCGGGGCATGTCGGTGATGCCGTGGTGGTCGATGACCTCGCGGCGCAGGATGCGGCGGGTCAGCTCGATGGCTTCGCGGGTGCGGCCGAGCGGCTTGTCGTACGCCTTTCCGTGCCAGCCCTCGACGACCTGCGGGCCGGAGGCGCCGAGCCCGATGATGGCGCGCCCTCCGGAGATCGCGTCGAGCCCGGCGGCCGTCTGGGCGATCAGCGCGGGGGTGCGCGAGTAGACGTTGAGGATCGCGGCGCCGATCTTCATGCGCTCGGTGCGGGCGGCCAGATAGCCCATGATCGTGGGCGAGTCGAAGCCGTACGCCTCGGCGACCCAGACCGCGTCCAGGCCCGCGGTCTCCAGCGCGGCGACCTCGTCGGCGGCCTGCCGGGGGTTGCCCGCGTAGTCGAGCGGGAGGGAGAGCTCCATCAATCGCCGTCCTTCATCGGATCGCCGTCTTTCATCAGGTCGGGTACGCCCCAGTCGCGGGCCACGTCCGCGGTGTCGGCGCCCGGTTGGGCGGGACCACTGCGGACGGCGGTGTGGGAGAGGGAGAAGCGGGGCGCGGGGGCCGGCTGGGTGATGCCGCCGTGGTCGACGAAAGTGCCGCGGGCGGCGAGATGCGGGTGGGCGGGTGCCTCGCGCAGCGACAGGACCGGTGCAACGCACGCGTCGGAGCCCTCGAAGACCGCGGTCCACTCGTCTCTCGTACGGGTCTTGAAGCGGGCGGCGACCGTCTCGCGCAGTTCGCCCCAGCGGGCCAGGTCCTTGCGGGCGGAGGCCATGTCCTCGATGCCGAGCAGTTCCACGAACTCGTCGTAGAACTGCTGCTCCAGGGCGCCCACCGCCATGTACTGGCCGTCGGCCGTCTCGTACGTCCCGTAGTACGGGCAGCCGCCGTCCAGGAGGTTGGCGCCGCGCCGGTCCTGCCAGCCGCCGGCGGCGAGCATGCCGTGGATCATCGCGGCGAGATGCGCGGCGCCGTCGACGATGGCCGCGTCGACGACCTGTCCCGCGCCGGTCGCGCGCGCGTGATGGAGCGCGGCGAGGATCCCGACGACGAGGTAGAGCGAGCCGCCCGCGTAGTCGCCGACGAGGTTCGCGGGGACCGTGGGCGGCTCGTCCGGCCTGCCGATCATGCCGAGGGTGCCGGTGAGGGCGATGTACGCGATGTCGTGCCCGGCGCGCTGGGCGAGCGGACCCTCCTGGCCCCAGCCGGTCATCCGCCCGTAGACGAGTTTCGGATTGCGGGCGTGGCAGGTCTGCGGGCCCACACCGAGGCGCTCGGCGACGCCGGGGCGGTAGCCCTCGATGAGGATGTCTGCGCGTTCGACCAGGTCGAGGACGCGGTCCTGGCCGTCCTGGGTCTTGAGGTCGATGATCACGGACCGCTTGTTGCGGTTGGTGATGTCGTACTCCGGGTTGATCGCGAGCCCGGCGCCGCCGGGCCGGTCCACGCGGACGACGTCCGCGCCCATGTCGGCGAGGAGCATGGCGGCGAACGGGCCGGGGCCGATGCCCGCCAGCTCGACGACGCGCACCCCGACGAGCGGGCCGTGCCCTGGCGTCCCTGCCACTGCCATCAAGCCCCCAGCACTGTGACACTACTGATGTGACATCAGCGATGTTAAGAACGTGTTCCACATCGGGCAAGCCCTTGACGAGCAAGCGCTTAGTTAAATTCCCCGGTGCGAATCGGGATGAAGAGGGGGAAACGGCGCGTGTCAGCGCTCATCCAGCTCGGCGATCAGCTTCTTCGGCGCGATCGTCCGGTAGCTCTCCTCGATCCAGTCGCACAGCAGCTCCGCGGCCGGAGCGTCCTGCTCCTCCAGGGGTATGCGCACCCAGCCGGACCTGCCGAGGCCGTATCCGGCGGGCTCGGCGCCGGGTGAGGCGAGGGCATGGGCGTGCGCGGCCTCGTCCTTGAGCTTCAGGGTGACACCCAGCGGATAGCTGCCGTCGTCGACGCCGAGGAAGACGAACACCTTCTTGTTGACCTTCGCGACGGACTCGCCCCAGGGGAACTCCTCCGCGGCGCCGGGCAGGCCGAGGGCGAACTCGCGCGCCTTCTCCCACTTTTTCAGGGCGTTCTTCGGCACGGCCACGGCTCCTCCGACCTCTTCGTCCGACCTCGTCGTTCGGCTGCTCGTACCTCACGCTAGCCTCAGCCACCGACAACGGCGCTTCGCGCACGGCTTAGGGGTGTCATGAGCAGGCTGAACGGGACGGATCGCGCGTACGACATCGTGCTCTTCGGAGCCACGGGGTTCGTCGGGGAACTCACCGCGGAGTACCTCGCGGCGCACGGGCCCGAGGGGCTGCGCTGGGCGATCGCGGGGCGCAGCGCGGAGAAGCTGGAGCGGCTGCGGGAGCGGCTGGCCGGCGCCCCGGGTGTGCTTCTGGCCGACGTGGCCGATCCGGAGTCGCTGCGCGAACTCGCCCGCCACGCGCGCGTGGTGGCCACGACGGTGGGGCCGTACACGACGTACGGCGAGGAGCTGGTCGCCGCCTGCGCGGATGCCGGGACCGACTACGTGGACCTCACCGGCGAGCCCGAGTTCGTGGACCTGATGTATGTCCGGCACGACGCCCGCGCGCGGGAGACCGGGGCGCGGCTGGTGCACGCCTGCGGTTTCGACTCGATTCCGCACGACCTGGGCGCGTACTTCACGGTGCAGCAGCTGCCCGAGGGCGTACCGCTCAGGGTCGACGGATTCGTCCGCACCCAGGCGATGTTCTCGGGCGGCACCTTCGCCTCGGCGCTCAACCAGTTCGCGCGCGGGCGGCACATGCTCGCCGCGGCGCGGGACCGCAAGCGCCATGAGCCGCGGCTGATGGCGCGGCGGGCGGAGGCGCCGCTGAGCGCGCCACGGTTCGCCAAGGAGGTCGGGGCGTGGGCACTGCCGCTGCCCACGATCGACGCTCAGGTGGTGCAGCGGTCCGCGCGGGCGCTGGAGCGGTACGGGCCCGACTTCCGCTACCGCCACTACGCGGCCGTCGAACGGCTGCCGATCGCGGTGGGCGGGGTCGCGACGGTGGGCGCGGTCTTCGCGGCGGCCCAACTGCCACCCGCGCGCCGCTGGTTGTCCGACCGGTTCAAGCCCGGGGACGGGCCGAGTGCCTCGCGGCGTGCGAAGAGCTGGTTCTCGGTGCGGTTCGTCGGAGAGGGCGGCGGCCGGCGCGTCTTCACCGAGGTCGCGGGTGGTGACCCGGGCTACGACGAGACCGCCAAGATGTTCGCGGAGTCGGCGCTGTCCCTCGCCTTCGACGACCTGCCGAAGACGTCCGGCCAGGTCACGACGGCGGTGGCGATGGGGGACGCGCTGATGGAACGCCTGCGCAAGGCCGGGATCGTCTTCCGCGTCGCGGCCACGCGGTAGTCGAAGTGGTCCGGGTCCTCGGGCTGGCCGGGCTTCAGGACGACCAGCCCGAGACCGTGTAGATCATCCCGGCTATCCAGGCGAGCCCGGCGATCACGGCGAGGACCAGCGCGGCCGTCACCGCGCGTTCGACGGGCTGGGTGGGGTTGGCGGCGGTCTTCGGGGCACGGTGCGTCGTCATGCGGCACAGCCTGCCGATCATGAGGTGCCGTCACATCCGTACGAGTACTCAGAAGGCGTACTCAGAACGGGTACTCAGACGGCGCACTCGGTCGACGGGTGGGGCCCGTCAGGGTGTTGCCTCCCGGAGGGCCCGCCTGCAGAGGGAGTCCGCACGTCGGGTGGTCTCCGGGAGGCGGTACTTCGGGGTGAGCGCGAGCGTGTGCGCGCACGCGTTGTCGAGGTTCACCCGGTGGCCGACCGACACGAAGACGGGCTTGATGCCGTCCCGCGTGCGCAAGGCGCGGCCGACCTCCTCGGTGCCCGTGGGTCCGTCCGCGAGGAGCGGGGACGCGCTGCCGCGCCGGGCGCCGGGCTCCTCGTACGCGAAGGTGAAGGGGTTCTTGGCGACGCCGATCGTGGGAAGTCCGGTGAGGACACCGAGGTGGCTGGCGAGGCCGAAACGGCGCGGGTGGGCCAGGCCATAGCCGTCGCAGACGACGAGGCCGGGCCCGCAGGGCAGCGCGTCGAGCGCGGCCAGGACGGTCGGGATCTCACGGAAGGCGAGCAGCCCGGGAACGTACGGGAAGGACACCCGGCCGACGGCGGTGGCCTCGGCGACGACGTCGAGGGTGGCCGCGTCGAGCACGACGGCCGCGGCGACGACGACGTCCCGCTCGTCGTCGTAGGCGACGTCGACCCCCGTCACCCGGCCGGTGCCGGGCGGCGGCCCCGGCGCGTCGAGCACCACCCGCTCCCGCAACTCGTCCTGCACGGCACGGGCTTGCTCTTCGGTGGCGGGCCAGCCCGCGGGGATCCTTACGGTCGTCATGGTGGGGACGAGCCTAGGCGCCACGGAACGGGCCGGTCGGACAGGGGTAGGCTCGCGATCATGTTCGTACTGGAACTGACCTACACCGCGCCGCTCGACGCGGTCGACGCCGTTCTGGAAGCGCATGTCGCGTGGCTCGACGAGCAGTACGGCGCGGGGGTCTTTCTGGCGTCGGGGCGCAAGAACCCCCGCGACGGCGGTGTGATTCTCGCCGTCGCGGAGGACCGGGCGCGGATCGAGGAGATCACCGCCGGCGACCCGTTCGTCACGGCGGGCGTGTGCGCCTACCGGGTCACCGAGTTCGTGGCGACCAAGACAGCGCCCTCCCTGGAGCGGTACCGGGAGACGCTCGACTGAACGGGACCTGCGCGGTTCACTCTCCGCCGAGGGCGCGCTTCAGCTCGCTCTTGTTCATGTCCGAACGGCCGTGGATGTTGCGCCGCTTGGCCTCCTCGTACAGCTGGTCGTAGGTGGGCCCCCGGGCGCCCTGGTGCGAGCGCTGACCGCCGCGCTTGCCTGACGACATGTCCTGGAGGGACGTACGGCTGGCGGTCTTCGACTCACCGGACCGGGCGCGCTCCTTGTTCACCGTCCGCGCGGCGATCTCCTCGGCTCGCCGCTCGCTCTCTCCACGGTCGAGTGCGCTCTCCCGGATGTGCTCGTACTGACGTTCCCGTTTGGAGCTCGAACCGCGTGGCACCGTTGATCACTTCCTTTCGCGGTCACTGCCTTGCGCGACCCGAGTACCCCGCATCGGGGCGTACACCACACGGGTCAGCGCTCCAGGCGGGCCACCCGTCCCTTCTCGCCTGAGGCCCAGCAGCCCAGGTCGGGGGTGCAGTTCACGGTGTCGTACGAGCCGGTGTCCACGGTGCGCCAGGTGCGGCCGCCGTCCGACGTCAGGTCGGTGCCCGTAGGGCCCACCGCGAGCGCGGCGGTGCGGCTGTGCGGGAGCCAGGTCACGCCCGAGCGGTAGGCGGGCGGGGGCTGGGTGGCGGGCGTCCAGGTGCGGCCGCCGTCCGGGGTGAGTGCGGCGGCCTGGGGTGAGGCCTGGTCGGCGCGGTAGTCGCCGCCGACCGCGAGGCCGTGGGTGCGGTCGCGGAAGGCGAGGGCGAAGACGCCGCGCGCCGGGTCGCCGGCCGGGATCGGCGTGTCGCTGGCGGTCCAGGTCAGTCCCCGGTCCGCGGAATGCAGCACGCGTGCGCGTGCGCCCCCGCCGGTGGCCAGCCACACATCACGCGGCCCCGAGGTCACCAGACACTGCCCACTCGCCGCGAAGCCCGCCTCGCCGTCCTGCGCCGCGGGCATCCCGTCGCTGGGCAGCACCTTCCAGGAGCGGCCGCCGTCACTGGTCGACAGGATGCGGAACCTGCCGTCCACCGGGTCGCTCATCGCCAGGCCGTGGCGCCGGTCGAAGAAGGTGAGGCAGTCGTAGAAGGCCTTCGCGTCGGTGTTGCGGAAGGACTCCGTCCAGGTCGCGCCGCCGTCGTCCGTGCGGAAGACACGGGAGGCCTCGCCCTCCCCGATGGCCAGGACCACGGCGCGCCGAGCGTCGAATGCCTCGATGTCGCGGAACTCCAGGTCCGCGCCGCCGGGCGGGGATACGTTCCGCCAGTTCGCGCCGCCGTCGGTGGTGCGCAGCACGGTGCCCTTGGAGCCGGCCACCCAGGCCGTGTCCCGGCTGACGGCCGACAGGCCGCGGAACCTTACGTCCGTGCCGCTGTCCTTGAGCTCCCAGTGCGGCGTCTTGGCCGGCTCGTGCGCCTGCGCGGGTGCCGTCAGTGCGGCGGCGAGCGCGGCCGCGCACAGTCCCACGGTGACCATCCGACTCATACGTCTCGTCTCCCCCAAGCCCCTCATCGCGGGCGAAGCTAGCCCACTCCCCCGGTGCCGTCCAGATGGCCTTCCCCGGGAACCCGGGGGCCCCGACCGAGTGTCCTCTCGGATGTCCGAAGACGACGGAACGGGAAAGGGAGCGCCGCGTGGATCACCACCGTGCATGAACTCGGTGACAGAGGTCACTCCGGTTTCAGGTGCACGCAGTGGCTCATTTCTTCGTCTCTTCAATTGACCGGCCTCATCCGCCCGGAGTTCGTTCAGCCGTCACAAGGGAGCAAGGCGTTGTCCACCGTCATCGAGCAGCCCGTAGAGGCCCGCCTCGTCGCCGCCGCGCCGCGGATGCCGAGCATTCCCGCAACGCTCCACTACGACCGGAGCGATCCCTTCGCGGTCCGTATGACCTTCCCCGCGCCGGCCACGCTGGAGGGCGTGGAGGTCTGCTGGGCCTTCGCGCGCGAGCTCCTCACGTCGGGACTCGAGGGCTCGGTGGGCTGGGGCGACGTACGGGTGCGGCCGTACGGCTACGACCGCACCGTTCTGGAGTTCCACGCCCCCGAGGGAACCGCCGTGGTGCATGTGCGCTCGGGCGAGATACGGCGGTTCCTGCAGCGCACGGTGGAGCTGGTGCCCGTGGGCCTCGAACACCTCCAGGTGGACCTGGACCACGACCTGGCGGAGCTCATGCGGGGCACCTGTTGAGGCCGGGCGCCTGCTGAGGCCGGGTACCTGTTGAGGCCGGGCGCCTGCTGAGACCGGGTACCTGTTGGGCGGGGTTCCCGCCCTCAGCCGCTCCTGCCCATCAGGGCGTTGAGCTCGGCGTAGTCGAGTCCGTCGGTCAGCGAGTCGTAGGTCCCCGCGTCCAGCAGCTCCCGCGCGGCACGGCGGACCACGGCGTGCGCGGCCTGCGCGATGCCCGAACCCGCGCTGATCCGGGCGACCCCGAGGGCGGCCAGCTCGGCGACGGACGGGGCGCCGGGGCCCACCATGACGTTCAGCGGACCCTCGATGCCCCCGACGAGTGTCTTGACGGTCACGGGATCGATGGCTCCGGGCACGAAGACACCGTCGGCTCCGGCGGCGAGGAAGGCGGCGGCCCGCTCCAGGGTTTCCTCGATCTTGCCGGCGCCCCGCAAATAGGTGTCGATGCGGGCGTTGACGTACAGCGGTACCCCAGCCGCGTCGGCGGCCGCGCGGGCCGCCGCGATGCGCTCCGCCTGCTCGGCGATCGGGCGTAGCGGCGCGCCGCCGTCCGCGTCGTCATAGAGCGCGTCCTCGATGTTGACGCCTACGGCACCCGCCGCGAGCACCGCGCGGATCGTGTCCGCGACACCCGGGGCGTCCTGCGCGTAGCCACTCTCGATGTCCGCGCTGACCGGCACCCGGACCACCGCGGCGATCCGCCCGACCACGCCGAGGGCCCCGTCCCTGTCGAGCCGGTCCCCGTCCGCCGCACCCAACACCCACGCGAGCCCCGCGCTGGTCGTCGCCACCGCCCCCGCTCCCGCCTCCTCGACGATCCGGGCACTCACCGCGTCCCACACGTTCGGCAGGACGAGAGGCCGACCGGGCACGTGCAGGGCACGGAAGGCGAGCGCGGTTTCACGCAGGGAACTCGGGTCCGTGCGGCGGGAATTGGGGTTCTTCATGGGGACGAGCCAAGCATGGGGCGGGGCCGAGGGCTGGCAGGAAAACGACGTGTACGTGGGTAGGCGGACAGGGGGATGGGCGAGATCCGGCCAGACTGGAGTGCGGGGAGGTGCGCCGGGAGGTCGTGCGGGCACGAGCGCCCGCGGTGGTGGTGCGAGCGCCTGCGTCGGCACTGCCACGCGAGCCGGACCGGGGGCTCAGCGTGCAAGCGTGGGCGGTGGTCCGTGAGGCGGGAAACTCGCGCACCAAGGGCGCCCCCGGTCGCGTCACGTCAGCACGCGCGCCGGGCTGCGGGCGCGAGCGCACACGGTGGCCATGGCCCGTAGGGCGGGCCCGGGAGCGCGAGTGCCGGCGATGGCCCTGGCCCGTAGGGCGGGCCCGGGAGCGCAAGTGCCGACAATGGTCCTGGCCGTGCGGCGGGCCGGCTCCGAAGCGCAAGTGCCCGCTGTCGTGCCAACACCTGCGCCGGGGCGCACACACGCCGCAGTCGCCCCGACGGCGTCGGCACGCGACCGCTTGCCGTGCCCCCTCAACCCCCCGCGGCCGCCCCCGTGGCCGACGCAGTCGTCGTCGCCACGATCACCGCCGTGCGCAGCTCCTGGATGACCTTCTTCAGGGCCGGAGCCGCCGCGCCGCTGCGGTCGGTCAGGTCTTCGAGGCGGGTCTTGTGCAGCTTGCGGTCCTTGGCGGGTGCGAGGGTGCGGAGTTCGGCCGCGGCGGCGAGGGCGACGAGGGCCGCGTCGCGGTCGGAGATCTCGGCGACGGGGAGCGGGCCTTCGAGTACCTGCCGGGCCTCGGCATGCAGTGCGTCCACTGCGGGCACCCGCTCCAGCTCGTACTCCACGGAGGGGAAGAGGCCAAGGACGCGCTTCTTCTCCGCCCGGAGGTATCCCTCGGCCGCCAGCTGCGCGCGTACGGCCTCCAGGGTGACGCGCGCCCGCAGCGTCACCCATGCCTTCCACTTCCGCGGCCGGGACTCCGCGACGAGTTCCAGGAGCCCGTCGAGGACGACGTCGCCGGTGCGGGAGTCGGCGTCGACAGGGGTGACGATGCCGCCCTCGTCGATCAGCAGCCCGCGCTGGGCCAGCTCGGTGAGGGCGCCGGCGCGGACCAGGTGGTGGAGATGGGTCGCGCCGGTGACCTTGAGCCTGCTGGTGTCCCAGGCCAGGAGGTAGAGCCGGGCGGGCAGCGAGAGCGAGCCGTTCGGCACGGGATCTCCTTCGGGTCGTCGGGGCCACGTTAATCCTTTGACAGCCTCCAGAGCCGCCCCTACGGTGTATAGCGGTCCTGTTGCCGTCGATTGGAGAAGGACGTTGCTCGTCTGAGGTCTGAGACACCGCGTCACACACAGCCAGGTCTTCCTGGCCTCCGTGTGCGCAGCGTGCGACCTCGGCGTACGAGCCGTCCTCCGGTGCAGGGCCTTTTTGCTGTCCTATCGGCCGGCTGCCCTCCGCACTGATCGTCGTCGCCTCGCGGTGTCCCGAACGCGTACCCCCGACCGCATCCAGCAACCGCGAGGCCCTCATGTCTACCTTCCCGACCTCCATCACCTGTACCGCCCTCTCCTTCGCCTGGCCCGACGGCACCGCCGTCTTCGACGACCTCCAGGTCGCCTTCGGCCCCGGCAGGACAGGCCTCGTCGGCGTCAACGGATCAGGGAAATCAACCCTGTTGAAGCTGATCGCCGAAGAGCTCACGCCGGCCGACGGCACGGTCCGGGTCGCGGGCGAGGTCGGCTATCTGCCGCAGAACGTCACGCTCGACACCGGTCTACGGGTCGACGAGGCGCTCGGCATCGCCGCCACCCGCCGCGCGCTGCACGCCATCGAGGCGGGCGACGTGGCCGAGGAGCACTTCGACGTCGTGGGCGACGACTGGGATGTCGAGGAGCGGGCACTTGCGACGCTCGGCGAACTCGGGCTCGGACACATCGAGTTGGACCGCACCATCGGTGAGGTCTCGGGCGGTGAGTCGGTGCTGCTGCGCCTGGCCGCGCTCCTGCTGCGCCGACCCGACGTACTCCTGCTGGACGAGCCCACCAACAACCTCGACCTGTACGCGCGGCGGCGCCTGTACGCGGCCGTCGAGGCCTGGTCCGGTGTCATGGTCGTGGTCAGCCACGACCGCGAACTCCTGGACCTGGTCGACCAGATCGCGGACCTGCGTTCCGGAGAGGTGACCTGGTACGGCGGCAACTTCTCCGCGTACGAGGAGGCGCTCGCCGGCGAGCAGGAGGCGGCGGAGCGCATGGTGCGCGTCGCCGAGGCCGACCTGAAGAAGCAGAAGCGCGAACTGGTCGACGCTCAGGTCAAGTTGGCCCGCCGCAAGCGGTACGGCCAGAAGATGTTCGAGCAGAAGCGCGAACCGAAGATCGTCATGGGGGCGCGCAAGCGCTCGGCACAGGAGTCCGCGGGCAAGCACCGCATCATGCACGAGGAAAAGCTCGCCGAGGCGAAGGAGCGTCTCGACGGCGCGGTGGAGGCCGTGCGGGACGACGACGAGATCCGCGTCGACCTGCCGTACACGGCCGTGCCGCCGGGCCGCACCGTCCTCACCCTGGACAACCTGGAGCTGCGCTACGGCGCCCGCGTGGACGGCGTGTTCGACCTGCGCGGCCCCGAACGGATCGCGCTGATCGGGCGCAATGGCGCGGGCAAGACCACGCTGCTGCGCACGATCGCCGGGGAGCTGGACGCGGTGTCCGGCGACGCGCGGACCCATGTGCCGCTGCGTTTCCTGCCGCAGCGGCTCGATGTCCTCGACGACGAGCTGACCGTCGCCGAGAACGTGGCCCGGTACGCGCCGGCCGCCACGAACAACCGGATCCGGGCGCGGCTGGCCCGCTTCCTGTTCAAGGGCGCGAAGGCCGACCAGCACGCGGCGACCCTCTCCGGCGGCGAACGCTTCCGGGCGGCACTCGCCGCGCTGATGCTGGCCGAGCCCGCGCCGCAGCTCCTGATGCTCGACGAGCCGACGAACAACCTCGACATGGCGAGCGTCCGGCAGCTCACGACGGCCCTGGAGTCGTACGAGGGAGCGCTGATCGTCGCCAGCCACGACATCCCGTTCCTGGAGTCCCTGGGAATCACGCGTTGGCTCATCCTGGAAGGAGGAGAACTGAAAGAAATCGCTCCGGAAACTGTCGGGTATTCCGCCTAGTGCCGGGCCCGGGAGCCGCCTAGCGTCAGGGCTCAGGTGTTACCCGACGTCAGGCTGGGGGCTTTTGCGCGCGCGACCTGCGCTGCATGATGTGCGCCGACACCCTCTGCCGATTCGGAGATCCACCCGTGCCCAGCCAGAAAGCCCTCATCCGCCGGCCCAGCCCCCGTCTCGCCGAGGGGCTGGTGACGCACATCGAGCGCGCGAAGGTGGACGTCGAGTTGGCGGTCGAGCAGTGGGAGGCGTACGCGGAGGCACTGCGCACGCACGGCTGGGAGACCGTCGAGGTGGACCCGGCCGACGACTGCCCGGACTCGGTGTTCGTCGAGGACACGGTGGTCGTCTTCCGCAATGTCGCGCTGATCTCCCGCCCCGGCGCGGAGTCCCGGCGCGGAGAGACCGCCGGGGTCGAGGAGGCCGTGGCCCGCCTGGGCTGCTCGGTGAACTGGATCTGGGAGCCGGGCACCCTGGACGGCGGTGACATCCTCAAGGTCGGCGACACGGTGTACGTGGGCCGCGGCGGGCGCACCAACGCGGCCGGGGTCCAGCAGCTGCGTGCGGCCTTCGAGCCGCTCGGAGCGCGGGTCGTCGCCATACCGGTGAGCAAGGTGCTGCACCTGAAGTCCGCGGTGACCGCGCTTCCCGACGGCACGGTCATCGGGCACGAGCCGCTGGTGGACACGCCGTCGCTGTTCCCGCGCTTCCTGCCGGTACCGGAGGAGTCCGGGGCGCACGTCGTGCTTCTGGGCGGCGGAAAGCTGCTGATGGCCGCGAGCGCCCCGAAGACGGCGGAGTTGCTCGCGGACCTCGGCCACGAACCGGTCCTCGTGGACATCAGCGAGTTCGAGAAACTCGAGGGCTGTGTGACATGTCTCTCGGTCCGACTCCGGGAGTTGTACGTCTGATCGGGTGATCGCGGTGCTCGTTCGGCTCTGGGACCTGGGGATCCGGGGCGCTTCCGGCGTGCACCCGGGGGCGTGCGATCTCCCCCGTGGACCCCCGCTGATCAGCAGTCTTTACAGCGAACTTAACCTACGGTGTCGTAACCTACGGATACGTAGCCTACGATGCCGTAAGTTTCGTCCCCGCTGGTTTTACACGTCCCCGTCCCCCTCTGGAGCACCCGTGACGATCACTTCTCCCCACCTCGGCAGCCCGTCCGCCGCCTGGACCGACGCTCGCCTGCTGTATGCGCTGGAAGAAGTGGTCGAGACCGAGCTCAACCGCCACCTGAAGGTGGCCAAGGACTGGATGCCGCACGAGTACGTGCCGTTCAGCGACGCACGTAACTTCCCCGGCATCTTCGAGGACGGCGAGGCCTGGGACAAGGAGCAGTCCAAGGTCACCGAGATCGGCCGGATCGCACTGGTCGTCAACCTCCTCACCGAGGACAACCTGCCGAGCTACCACCACGAGATCGCCACGCTCTTCGGCCGTGACGGCGCCTGGGGCACCTGGGTGCACCGCTGGACCGCGGAGGAGGGCCGGCACGGCATCGTGATGCGCGACTACCTGCTCGCCTCCCGCGCCGTCGACCCCGACAAGCTCGAGGCGTTCCGCATGGCGCACATGAGCGAGGGCTTCGAGTCGGACAACCGTCACTCGATGCTGCACTCGGTCGCGTACGTCGCCTTCCAGGAGCTCGCGACCCGCATCTCGCACCGCAACACCGGTCATCAGTCGGGCGACCCGGTCTGCGACCGCATGCTGGCGCGCATCGCGACCGACGAGAACCTGCACATGGTCTTCTACCGCAACCTCCTGAAGGCCGCGTTCGAGCTGGCCCCCGACCTGACCATGCAGGCCGTGCGCGACGTCGTCGTCAACTTCCGGATGCCCGGTCACGGCATGCCCGGCTTCGAGCGCGCCGCCGCGCAGATGGCCATCGGCGAGGTCTACAACATGCGCATCCACCACGACGACGTGCTCCAGCCGGTGCTGCGCCACCTCAAGGTCCTGGAGATCGACGGCCTCGGCCCCGTGGGCCTGCAGGCGCAGGAGGAGCTCGGCCTCTTCATGCGCGGCCTGGACGCGGAGGCCTCGAAGTTCGACGAGAAGCTCGCGGCCCGCAAGGCCCGCATGGCGGCACGCGCCGCCGGCTGACGACCTCCGGTCGAGGTCACGGCGCTGCTGCGCCGCTGACCGGGGCCCTCGCAGGGCCCTGCCCGCACGCCGCCACCCGGGCCCTCGCAGGGGGCCCGCTATTCGTACGCCGTCACCTGGTCCAGCGCCGCGTCCCGCACGTCGGCCACCGGGTGGCGGCGCAGTGCTCTCAGCCGCTCCCGCCAGGGCGCGGCCCAGCCCGTACGGCTGCCGATCGCCCCGGTGACTGCCGCCGCGAGCAGCCCCTCGCCGTGCCCGCCGTGCGCGGTGAGGCGCCGTACCGCGTCGAGCAGTACCTCGGGATCCCCCTCGTGCGCCTGTCGCCGCAGCCGCTCGCCGAGTTCCCCGGCCGTCCGGGCGGCGAGCGCCGGGCGGCCGTCGGTGAGGGCGGCCAACGGCTCCAGCCGCACCGGCTCCTCGTCCAGGTCCAGGTGGAACGCCGTGACGGCGGCCGCCTGCGGGACGAAGGCGTCGTACCCGGCGAGCAGTTCGCCGGCGGCGAGGGCCGCGGGACGGATGGGTGCCGGGGCCGTCCTGGCCTGCTGGGCGAGACGTGCGACGAGGTAGTCGACGCGCTGCCGGGCAGGCCGGTCGCGCCGCTCGTCGGCATTGGCATCGGCATCGGCATCGGCATCGGCATCGGCATGGCTGACATCGTCCGCCCCGGCGGTGGTTTCCGCCTCCGCCAACGCCCTCAGCGCCTGCCCAAGCCCCCGACCACCGCGTGGCGAGCCCGCCGCCGCGGTCACCAGACCGTTGGCGGCGGCGCGCCAGCTCGTGCGTACCGTCAGATCGGTGACGGCTTCGGCGAGGACCGTCGGGGCCTGCGGTGACCAGGGCGCCCAGCGGGCCAGGGCGTCGAAGGCGAGCGCGGCGGTCTCCGGGTCATCGGTGGCGGACACGTCACGTATCAGCTGGGCGTATCGCTCGCGGTGGGGCTCGGGCAGGTCCAGCGGGGACACCCTGAGGACCGCGGTGCGCAGCACGGGCTCGCCACCGGCGGCGTCACGCAGCAGCTCCCAGACCGGTTCCTGGGCGAGCAGACTGCCCGCGAAGGCCACACAGGCGGCGCGGACGTCGAGGTGGGTACCCGGCACCGCGTACGCCTCGGTCAGCAGCGCGGCCGCCTGTGGCATCGGGAGCCGTACGGCGGCCAGCCGTGCGGCCTCCTTGCGGCTGGTCACCTTGGCGCGCGGCGCGAACAGCACCGCGCGCAGCTGCTCGGCGAGACGTGACGGCGCCGCGTACCGAGAGGCCTGCGTGGCCGCGTACACCGCGACCCGCGCCCGCTCGCCGCCCGCGTGCGCCAGCAGCTCGGGCAGCGCGTCGGCCGGCCGGTCGGTGCGGGCGAGCGCGGCGAGGGCCGCCTCGGCGAGCACCACGTCCGGGGAATCCGTCCAGCGGCGTACGAGATCGGCGCCCCTGCCCGGGACGCGCGCACTCTGTGCGACGGCGGCGGCCCGCTGGTACAGCGGCAGTCCGGCATCCTCGGCCTGCGTCGCCAACTGTCGTGCCACCGCGAGCTGCTGACGTGGCACCCAACGCCGTACGTCACGGTCCACCGGCACGGTCCAAGGGGTGCCCTTGGTCAGAAAGCGTCCGTACGGAGGGGCCTCGGCGAGCAGCAGGTCGAGCAGATCGGTGCGGCGCCGAGTGACAACCTGGCAGACGGGCCACAGCGCGCCCGCGGACGGTTCCAGCGCGAGGATGCGTGCCACCCGCTCGTCCCGTGTCGCGGGCGGCTCCAGCCACAGCTCGACGGCGGAGCGCACGGTCACGTCATTGCCGTAACGGATGGCCTGCCACAGCAGTTCCTGCAGCTCGGGCATCCCGGCCGCGCGGCGCCCCACCGCGCGGGCGAGCGCGAAGGCGAGGCTGTAGTCGGCCTTCTCGGCGCCCGCCTCGATCCACGGGCGCAGGGCCTCGTACACCTGGTGCTCCTGACCGCGGCGCAGCCTCGCGTCGAGCCGGCCGAGGTCCGCGCCGCCGGTGTTGCCGGAGATCCGGACCAGGGTGCGCAGCGCCCAGTTCACCAACTCCCGTCCCCCGCCTGCCGCGTGCTCGCGCAGCACGGAGACGGCGAGCCGGCTGAGGTGCTGCCGGGTGGCGGGCGAGGAGTCGCGGGCCTCGACGGCGTCCACGGCGATCCGGTCGAGGTGCGGCTCGGCGTCCTCGGTGAACAGCGCGGGCCCAAGCCCGGACAGGGCGTGCAGCGCCGCCGAGCGCACCGGATCCTGTTCGTTGCGCAGCCGTCCCAACTCCTCCAGTACGGAGGTGACGGCCGCGCAGTCGCCGGAGCGGGCGGCGTTACGAATGAGCAGCCGCCAGGCCTCCGCCCGGTCTTCGGCGGCCGGACGGCGGGTGGCCTCGACGAGCCGTTCACGTACTTCGGCGACGGGCAGGAAGGAGTCGGCGAGCAGCAGGGAGCTCGGCAGGGCGCCGCGTTCGCGCGCGACGCCGGCCATCCGCCGGGCCTCCTCGGCGACGCAACTGCGGGGCAGCACTTCGAGGATGACCGCGTCGATGGTGACGCGCCCGGCTCCGCGACCTTCCTGCGCGGCCCGGTAGAAGGCGTGGCGTCGCGCGGGCGGCATGGCCTTCACGAGCGGCGCGAGATCGCCCCAGTCGGCCAGGACCCTGCCGTACTGCGTGAGTTCGGGCGCACCGGAGCGGGCCAGCCTGCGCAGCACGGCGGGTCCCAGGGCCCGACTGCGGTGCGCGGTGAACCCGTTGGGCGTGAGCAGCAGCCGCAGCAGCCGGCTCGCGTCGGCCGCCGCGAACTCTCCGAGGCGATCGTGCAGTTGGTACGGAAGAGTGGCGGGCCCGAAGCGCTCCAGCAGGTCGAGCACGCGCAGTGGCTCCACTGGGACCGTGGCGGCAACGCCCGGCGTGTACCGGGCCCACCAGGTGGCGCGCAACGCCTCGGGCAGCGCCGTCAACTCTTGTTCGGCGACATCGAGAAGGGGGCGGGGGTGCCTCTTGGCAAGGGCCTTCCAGCCGGTGACGGCGTGGAAGAGTTCGGGAAGCAGCCTGTCCACCGTCTTCGCCGTGCACCCGGGCAGCAGCCGCGCCGCCTCCGCGTCGCCCCAGTCCCGCCGCAGTCCGTCCACCAGCCGGTCGGCGAGCGCGGTGCGCCGTCCGGCGACGATCGCGCGCAGCAGTTCCCTGCGGATCGCCTCCGGGGCGTCGTCGAGCGCCGACTCGTAGGCGGAGTCGGGTACATGAAGACTTTGGGCGACGCGCAGGGCGTGTCCGCGCACGAAGGCGTCCGGATCGGCGAGGCGGTCCGCTATCCACTCGACGTCACGGCCGACGCACGCGGCCACGACGGCGATCCCTCCTTCGTAGGAGCCACGGGCTTCGAGCTCCTCCAGCACCGGACGCAGCGGGACCAGCTCCGGGACCCGCAGGGCGAGTCCGCGCATGCGCTGCGGGTACGGAAGCGGGTCGAGGGCGTTCAGCAGACTGTCGGCGTCCTGCTGCGGGGTGCGGGTCATGCGGGGATTGTGCCTGCTGGAAGCCGCGCGGCGTACCGATTTCCCGGTGCGGGCCGCCGGCCTGCCGGGGCATCATGCGCCCATGTATGACAACAGCACGTCGCGATAAGCGATCGAGTTCCTGCTGGGCCTGATCGGTGCCGACGACGCCGAGCGGGTGCGGCAGCGGATCGGGCTGCAAACGCCCCCGGACGCCGAGTCGTTGGACACGCGGCGCAAGCTGTTCTCCTGGTGGACGCAGACGGCCGTGCCGTGCTCCGTGCTGCTGTGGGTTCTGGAGGAGGACGATCCGGAGCTGAACGCCGTCGTGTGGCGGAACGTGTCGGCGGACGACGCGATGCGCCGCGCCATCGCGAGAGGTGTGCCGCACGGTCCCGGACGCACCCGTGCCGTAGGGGTGGCGAAACCGCTGGCCCGGGACCAGGAGTCCCCGGTGCCCGAGCACTTCACCCGGTACGGACTCATCGGCGCGCTGCGGGCGTCCACGTGCATGGGGCCGGCCAGGATGGCGGCGTCCATGGTTCTCGGTCGTCCCGGCCGGCAGGCGGTCGCCGATGCGGACCGGGAGCGTCCGCTGCCCGGTCATGTGCGTTGGGCGCTGTCCGTGCGCCCCGACTGCCCGCCATCGCTGCGCGCCCAGTTCGGCTCGCACGCGAAGTTCGCCCATCGGGTGCGGCAGGCGGGCGTCATCGAGGGGCCCGCCCAGTACGCGACGGCGTGGAGCCCCGCGAGCAGAGTGCTGCAGGTGCTGGCCTGGGACGGGCCCTGTTCCCGACTCGTATCCGGAGGCCGAGGACGCGCTGCGGCCTCTCGTACGGGACCACTTGGGCGACCGCGAGGACGCCTGGGCGGTGCTCGCCCAGCTGATCGGAACGTACCACGGGACCGTTCCGGAGCTGGTGACCACCGCGGGAGCGATCGCCTGAGAGGCTCCTCCCGTAAGCCTGAGAGGCTCCTCCCGCAAGGGGAAGGGGGGCGGGGCGGCTGGATTCGAACCAGCGTGTTCTGGTTTTGGAGACCGGTGCGCCTGCCTCTGCGCTACGGCCCCGCCCTTGGCGCCGAGCGTAATGCCTTGGCCCGATGTCAGTGCGGCCTGGTACCAAAGAGGCAATGGGCATGCGGCGCTGATCACCGGTCGTCGTCGCCGTCCGGGGGCGCCGTGCGGTGCACGCTGCGTACGGCGGCGACGTCGGCCGGGACCGACGGCATGGGGACGTGCGCGCTCAGCGCTTCCAGGCGGCGCTTGACGCTGGACGCGATGCCCTGGCCGAGAACGAGGCGGGTGGCCGTGACGGCGCGTGGCGCGGTGTCGAGGAGACGGTGGGCCTCGCGGCTGCGCATGCCGGTGTGGGTGAGGACGAGATGGGTCAGGCGGTGCTCGGCGCCGGCGAGGGTGTCCGCGATGGCCTGGGCGGCGGTGAGGTCGACCCGGTTGTCGGCCGCGCCGAGGGCGGCGGCCGCGCGCACCCTCCCCAGGTCGAGGAGGGTGACTCCGGCCGAGGTCGCGGCCGCCACCAGTCGGGCGGCGGCTGTCGGCCCGATGCCGTTGCTTGCGACGGAGAGCCGGGCGAGCCGCCCGTACGACGCCCGTTCCAGGGCGCCGGCGAGACGGAGCGCGCCCTCGTCGCCCAACTGCGCCGCCGACACGTAGAGTTCGTCGATCGCGCCCGCGACGATCAGGGCGGCCAGGGGCACCGCGCCGTCCGCGCCCAGGGGGTTTCCGCCGATGAACAGCCGCTCGATGCGGCGACCGTTGTCCGCCGCGGCGAGGAGGGCGTCGGCCAGGACGGCCGTGCCCGCCCCGTCGAGCCCGGTCTGCACGAGGTCGAGCGTACGCAGCGACCGTGCGGCCTCGATGAGTTCGGCGGCGGCCTGCCCTCCCCCGCTGCCGAGCGGGTTGCGCTTGAGCCATACGCCGGTGACGACGCGCGGCGAGGCGCGCAAGTTGTCGGCGATGCGGCAGGCGCCACCCGCGGTGATGCCGTTGCAGCCGAGGTAGAGCGTCTCTACGTTCGCGCCCGCTGCCACGGCGGCTGCGCCGTCGTCGCCGAGCCCGTCGGTGCCGAGCAGCAAGTGACGTACGGGAGACAGCCCTTCGGACCTTTCGGACAGCGCCTCGGCGACCAGCGCGGCACCTTCCGCCCCGATCCCCTGCTTGCACAGGTCGAGCCGGCCGTCGGGCAGCGCCGTACCCGCCGTGAAGTCCAGCCGCTCCCCTGCCGGACGGCCACCGCGCAGCCAGTCGAGCAGCGGCGCCAGTTCGGCCACTGGACGAGGCACGACGGATGGCACGCCCGCGAACTCCGGCGCGGACTCGGACTCGGACTCGGACGCAGAATCAGAATCGGAACAGGACTCGGGCTCAGTCTCGGACTCGCTCACCACTCCGCCTCCCGGTAGTCCTTGAGGAACACCCCGGACAGGGGCTCGCCCGCCTCACCCCGCACGATCGGGTCGTACACCCGGGCCGCCCCGTCCACGATGTCGAGCGGCGTGCGGAACCCGGCGCCCGCCATCCGTTCCTTCTTCGGAGCGGGGTTCTCGTCGGTGATCCAACCCGTGTCGACGGCGCACATGTGCACGCCCCGCTCCGCCAGTTCGGCGGCACTGGTGCGTGTGAGCATGTTGAGGGCGGCCTTGGCCATGTTCGTATGCGGATGGCCGGCCATCTTGTTGCGGACCGCGAAGCGGCCCTCGACCGCGGTCACGTTGACGACATAGCGGCGCAGCTGCGGTGAGGCGAGCAGCAGCGGCAGCAGCCGGTCGCAGAGGAGCGCGGGAGCGAGAGCGTTGACCAACTGTGTCTCCAGCACCTCTGCCGGGTCGAGTTCGCCGAGCCGTGCCGACCAGGAGTTGTCCGGGGAGGGGTCGGGCAGCAGCCCGGCCTCGTCGGCCTCGCGCAGCACCATGGGCAGCGCCGAGGGGCCCGCCTCCAGTGCCCGCATCGGCGTGAACCCCGGCGCCTGCCGGGCTCCCTCGGGCAGTTCGGCGTACTCCCCCGCGGCGAGCACCGCGTACGACTCCGGGGGCCTCCGCACCGTCTGCGCCGCGTTGTTCACCAGGATGTCGAGCGGCTCGCCGTCCTGCCGCAACTGTTCGCACAGCCCGAGGACCTGCCGTGGATCGCGCAGGTCCACGGCGAGCACCGACAGCCGGTCCAGCCACTTCTCGCTCCCCGGTTCGGCGCGGAAGCGGCGCACGGTGTCGTGCGGAAAACGGCTGGTGACCAGGAGTTCGGCGCCGTCGCGGAGCATCATCAGGGCCAGCTGGAAGCCGATCTTGACCCTGCCCCCGGTGAGCAGCGCGCGGCGGCCGCTCAGGTCGGTGCTGAGCCCGCGCCGTGCGGTGTTGTCGGCGGCGCAGTCCGGGCACAGCCGGTGGTAGAAGGAGTCGACCTGTCGATAGGACGTCTTGCAGACATAGCAGGTGCGCGGCTTGACGAAAGCGCCCCCCGCACCGGCCGCACCGGGGTGGGCCAGCGGCGCGTCCTCCCGCCGGTCGAGCGCCCCGGTCACGGTCGCCGCCATCGCGGCCGCGTCGGCGGCGGACAGCTCGGCTCCGCGCGCCTTCCGCCTGCGCAACCGCCCGTCGCGTGCGAAGGAAGCGGCTACCTGCTCGGCACGCAGCCGCACCGGGTCGTCGACGGGCAGAGCCCGCAGCATTCCGACCGTACGGTGGAAAGCCGCCAGCTCGTCCTCCGTGATCCCCCCACCGTCACCCATGTGTCCCCGCCCCACGTATGCGCTGCCGTGGTCCCGGCCGGATTCGAACCGGCGTATCCGCCTTGAGAGGGCGGCGAGTCTGCCTCTGCTCTACAGGACCGATGCGCCGGTCCGGGCGGCCGGATTCGAACCGGCGTCTCCTGCATGCCATGCAGGTGCGCCTGCCTCTGCGCTACGCCCGGATGCGCCCCCGGATCCTAACGGCACAACCGCCAGGCGTCCGCATCGATTTACGACCCCCGCCCGGTGGCCGCCCCGACGTCAGACGCGCACGACGGGACCGGCGGGAGAGTCCGAGCCCCGACGTCAGACGGGCAGGACGGGACCGGCGGGAGAGTCCGCGCCCCGACGTCAGACGGGCAGGACGGGACCGGCGGGAGAGTCCGCGCCCCGACGTCAGACGGGCAGGACGGGACGGGCGGGAGAGTCCGCGCGCCCCCTCGGGAACTGCGACCGGCACAGCCGCCAGACGAAGGCGATGGCGGCGAGGGCAGCGAGAACGCCGAGAACGTCCGCGAACATGCCTGCGCGGAGTGCGTGCGTCGCGGCCTCCACCTGCTTGGCCCGCCGGTGGAGGTTCTGGGCCCAGCGGCCGACGACTGTCCACGCCACGAAGCAGACAACCCATGCGATGGCCCACAGTCGGGAGCGCTGGCGAGCGGTCTCCTGCGGGCGGCCCGACCCGCGCAATTCGAGAGCGATGTGATTCCGCGCCTCGACGAACCACCCCACGAAGAGAAGCCCCGCCCCCGCGCAGGCGGCCGCCTGAATGCCCGAGAGGTTGCCCACCCACATCTCGGCACGCAGGACGGGCTCGCCGTACCGCATGCGTCCCAGCACGTTGTACAAACGCACCTGTGCCACCAGATGCGCCACGGCGAGGGCTACGTTCGCTCCGAGCGCGGCGCACACCACACCGCCTGAACCCCTGCCCACCAGTACTCCTCCATCGCCGTGGCCGAATCCGGTCGGCTTGAGGAGGTGCCATGCAGGTGTCACGGAGTGGGTCTGTCCACCTGCGATCCGTGCCGGAGGAGCTACCCGGTCAGTTCTGTTCCATGCGCCGAAGGCCGAGGCGCTCCTTCTCGGAGAGGCCACCCCAGACCCCGAAGCGTTCGTCGTTGTTCAGCGCGTACTCCAGGCACGCGGAGCGCATCTCGCACATACCGCAGATGCGCTTCGCTTCCCGCACCGAACTGCCCGGCTCGGGAAAGAAGAAGTCGGCCCCCGTCTGCGCGCACAACGCCTGCCCCTGCCAGGCGATGTCGGCCGCAGTGATCGTTTCCAAGTGCATGGGCATGATCGTGCCTCGCGGCGAAAAACGTTCGATCAACGCGCGATCAACGGCACGTTCCGAGGCCTCTGGCAGCGTCTGATGATGGCCCCGCTGGACGGGGAAGCACACGGCGGCGCGCGGGGAGCGCGACAACAAAGAAAACTCACCCGTTGACCCAGGGTGAACGCTGCCATCACCCTGGCCGGCCCGCGCGCTCCGGCAGCGATTGTCAGTGGGCGGTGCAAGACTCGGCAGTGCAGGCAACGGGACCCCTCAAAGGAGGGCAATGATGCTCACCACCCGCT
The DNA here is from genome assembly GCF_055566975.1 of Streptomyces sp. NPDC027189. Classification (NCBI taxonomy): domain Bacteria; kingdom Bacillati; phylum Actinomycetota; class Actinomycetes; order Kitasatosporales; family Streptomycetaceae; genus Streptomyces; species Streptomyces sp. NPDC027189. The sequence goes on along the minus strand of NZ_JBVHRI010000006.1, from coordinate 90,577 downwards.
TTGTCACCGGCGCCCCGAACTGGCTGGATGTCGGCACATCCGACATCGACGGCGCCATCTCCTTCTACGGAGGCCTCTTCGGCTGGCAGTTCCAGTCCGCGGGGCCCGACGCCGGCGGCTACGGCTTCTTCCAGCTCGACGGAAAGACCGTGGCCGGCGGCATGCAGACCACCCCGGAACAGGGCCCGCCCTCCTGGACCGTGTACTTCCAAACCCCTGGCGCCGAGGCCACCGCCAAGGCGGCCGAACAGGCCAAGGGCGCTGTGCTCATGCAGCCCATGGACGTGATGGGCGAGGGCCACATGGCGATCCTCGCCGACGAGGCGGGCGTGCCCTTCGGCATCTGGCAGCCGGGCCGCACCAAGGGCCTGGACGTGGCCGGTGACCCGGGCTCGCTGTGCTGGGTGGAGCTGTACACCCAGGACATTGCCGCGGCCGCCGCCTTCTACAACTCCGTGTTCGGCTGGGAGACCTCGGCCATGCCCTTCCCGGGCGGCACCTACACCTGTATCAACCCGGCGGGGACCGAGGAGGACGCCATGTTCGGCGGCGTCGTCCCGCTGGCCGACGACCCGACCGAGGCCGACTCCGGCGCGTACTGGCTGCCGTACTTCGAGGTCACCGACACGGACGCGGTGGTCAGCAAGGCCCAGGAGTTGGGCGGCCAGGTCCGCATGCCCGCGACGGACATGGAGGGCGTGGGCCGCATGGCGAAGCTCGCCGACCCGTACGGGGCACGCTTCGCGGTGATCAAGAGCGCCCCGCAGCAGAGCTGAGGCCCGGATCGGTGGGGTCCCGCACGCGGCCGGGCCCCACCGATGCGCTGTCAGCTCCTGCGCACGACAACGTGTCGGCGTGGGCCGACTCCTCCGGGGGCGCCCGTCACGGAGGCCGCGCGCCGCGCCCCACCACAAGGACGTGCATAGGCCCCACGAGGTACGCGTACGCCACCGCCACGGGCCGCGTGCAGGCCACCGCCACGGGCCGCGCGGACGCCCAGGTCACGAGGCCCGCGTCCGCCCCCGCCAAGAGGACCCGTCGCGTGCGCCAACTCCCCGATTCCGTAGGCCTCTTCGCGTACACGGACGCAAGCCCCGCGGGCTCATGCGGGCATCAGCCGTACCACACCTCGGCCACGGACTCCGCGAGAGCAACGGCCTGGGCGTGGCCCGCCCGGGCGGCGGCCGGACGGCGAGAGTCGTCGATCATGTTGCGGCCCATCGCGCGGCGGGCGGCGTGATCCGGGGTCAGCAGGCTGATGCGGGCCCCTTCCGCCGCCAGTTCGGCGGCCTGCCGCGGGGCACTCGGGTGCGGGCCGACCGCTTGGGGAATCGGTGAGATCGCGACGATACGGCGGTGGCCGCGGGCGAGCTGAATGTTGCTGGTCGAGCGGCTGCCGCCATCCATCCAACGGCGGCCCCCGGCGGTGACGGGAGGCCAGACCAGGGGCACCGCGCAGCTCGCCGCCACCGCTTCGAGGAGGGTGACACCGGACGTCCGGTCGAACGCTTCGAGGGTCCCGGTCCGCGCGTCGACCGCGGTGATCCGCAACTCCCGCTCGGGCCAGGTCCGTACGTCGCCCAACAGGGTGCCGACCGTGTGGAGGACTTCCGACTGAGGGCCGGTACGGGCGGCGAGTGCGGCTCGGCCGAGCCGTTGGACGGAACGTCTCGGGTTCCGGGAGCCGAGCGCCGCCCACAGGAAGCGCGCCGTCTGCCCCAGGGTGACGGTCAGGTCGACGGGGTCCGCTCGGGCTAGCTGGTCCTCGTACAACTCGGCGGTGCCGACGCCGGAGGCGAGCCGGGAGCCGAAGATCGCGCCCGCGGAGGTGCCGATGACGACATCGGCCCCGGACACCTCGACGCCGGCCTCGGCGAGTCCCGCGAGCACCCCGCTCATCCACGCCCCGCCGACCGCCCCGCCGCCGCCCAGCACCAGCGCCGTGTCCGCCATCGGTCCACCCCTCCCACTCAAATGGGGAGCACTCCCCGCTTCTTGATCCGACGATAACATCAGTACCGGGGAGTGGTCCCCGGTACTACCGAAGGGTGAGGGCATGACGGTCGGCGTGGACGGGCCGGATCCGGTACGCCGGCGGCGCGACGCCCGGCGCAACCGCGAGCTCCTGGTCGAGGCGGCGCGCGAGGTGTTCGCCGAACAGGGACTCGACGCGCCGCTCGACGTGATCGCCCGCCGGGCCGGGGTGGGAAACGCCACGCTGTACCGGCACTTCCCGAGCCGGGCCGCGCTCGTCGACGAGGTCTTCCGGGACACCCTGACGGGGACGATGGCGGCCGGGGAGCGAGCCCGGACCGCGAAGGACGCCTGGACGGGCCTGCTGGACTACATGGACGCGGTCTTCACGGGGCTGGCCGCCGACCGCGGTGCGATCGACCTGATGACCACACGCCTGGAGAACGTCGCCACGCTGGAGGCCGTGCACGCGCACAACCGGGAGACGGTGGATGTACTCCTGCGCCGCGGCCGCGAACAGGGCACGGTGCGCGGTGATCTCACCACCGAGGACCTCCTGTTCGCCCTCGCCGCGCTCTCCCGTGCCGTCCCGGCGCTGACGACTGCGGCCCCGGACGCCTGGCGCCGCGCCCTGGCACTCCTCCTCGACGGTCTGCGCGCCTCCCCGGCTGCCGCGCCGCTGCCCGAGCCGTCGCTGACCTCGGCCCAACTCGGTGACGTCCTGGGGTACTTGGGCCCACACCGCTGAGAGCTACGCGGAAGCCCGGCGCACGAGCGTCGTCGGCAACACCACACCGGAGGGCGCGCCCACCGGGCTGTCCTCGTCGGCCGCGCGGTCGAGGCGGCGCAGCAGCAGTCGAGCCATCAACCGGCCCATTTCCTCTATGTCCTGACGGACCGTTGTCAATGGCGGGTCCGTCTGCTCGGCGACCGGCAGCATGTCGTCGAAGCCGATCACGGCGACGTCGTCGGGCACCCGTCGTCCCCGCTCACGCAGAACACGCAGGGCTCCCGCGGCCGACAGATCGTTCGCGGCGAACACCGCGTCCACGCCGGGGCGGCGCTCCAGCAGCTCCCGCATCGCTCGCTCCCCGCCCGCGGGCGTGAAGTCCCCCTCGGCGATGAGCGCGGGGTCGACGTCGACCATGACGTCCCGGAACCCGTCGAGCCGGTCGACCGCGGACGTCTGGTCGAGGGCACCGGTGATGTGGGCGATGCGCGTGCGGCCGAGTCCGACGAGGTGACGTACGGCCTCGCGGGCGCCACCCCGGTTGTCGCAGTCGACGTACACGGTGGGGACGGCGTTGCGGGGCCCGTCGCCCCAGCCCGGCCGGCCGCCGAACACGGTCGGCACGCCCGCGCCGTGGATCAGTCCGGGCAGCGGGTCGTCGAGGTGCAGCGAGAACACGAGCGCGCCGTCGACATGGCCGCCGGCGAGATAGCGGCCGACGCGTACGTGGTCGTCCCGGCCCTCCGTGAGCAGCAGCACGAGCTGCGAGTCGTGTGCCGTCAACTCCTTGCTGATGCCCCGGAGTTGAAGAGCGAAGAAGGGGTCCGCGAAGACTCTGGTCTCCGGTTCGGCGATCACGACTGCCACCGCGTCGTGGCGCCGGGTGACGAGGCTGCGCGCGGCCTGGTTCGGCACGTACCCGAGCTCGTCGACGGCCCGCCGCACCCGCTCGACAAGCGGTTCGCGCACCCCGTCACCGCCGTTCACCACGCGCGACACGGTGGCCCGGGAGACCCCGGCCCGCGCGGCCACGGCCTCCAACGTGGGGCGCGACGCTGTCCCGGTCACCTCTGGGCACCTCCTCGGCGGTTGCGGATCAGGATAGCCGCGCCGCCGCGCACTCCGTGAGAGCGCTCCCTGATCCGCGAAATCCCCTTGCGCGGGCATGCCGGAGGGGTGATGATCACCGCATGACCATGAGAAAGGCCCATGCGGCCTGACCGCCCCACCACGCGGCTGGCCGCGTTCGCCCGCCTCCCGCGCACCTATCGGCAGCTGCACATCGTGCACAGCACGGTCGACGCCTTCGGGCGCGCGCATTGGCTGCTGACCGAGAGTCCGCCCCAGCGACACGGTGACAAGCCATACGACGCCGTGGTCGTCACGGTCGAGAACGGCCACCCGTACGAGACGCATCTCGGCGCGGTGCAACCACGCTTCCCTCTCTTCGACGCCCTGCCGGACGGCGGATTCGTCGTCGCGGACGCCCGCAGCCGTGTGCAGGAGGAGCACGTACAGGTCTTCGACGCCCTCGGCCGCTCCTCATGGACGTTTCGCGTGGGAGACGGAATCGCGCATCTCCTCGCCGATGAAGCCGGTGCACTGTGGGTGGGCTACTTCGACGAAGGCGTGTACGGCGACGACGAGCTCAGCTGGCCCGGGCTGCGGCGTTGGAGCCACACCGGCGACCCGCTGTGGACGTACCACCGAGTGGACGGCGGCGGCGCGATCAGCGACTGTTACGCCCTCAACGTCAACGAGCACTCGGCGTGGGCCTGCGCCTACACCAGCTTCGCCCTGCTGGAGATTGGTCCGGACTGGGGTGTGAATCCCCGCCCGAACCAGGTCCGGGGTGCCAAGGGGCTGGCAGTCCACGACGGCCGAGTGGCCTTCTTCGGCGGCTACGAGGACGCACACGACCGGCTCGTCATCGGCGAGCTGACGGACGCGGGCGTCACCCCTGTCGCCGAGCGGAGACTCGTCCGCCCCGACGGCACCGCCCTTGGCCGCCGCCGTCTCGTGTGCCGTGGCCCCCGCATCTACATCCAGGAAAAGCCCTTCACGCACTGGACCATGTTCGACATCCGCACGTGCTAGTGCTCATGCGGCTCATACCCCGGAATCGTCCCGTCCGTCTTCTTCACCAGGAACAGCCCCACCATCCCCATGTCGGAATGGCTCTGCACGTGGCAGTGGTACATCCACGCCCCCGCCCCGACGCCCTCCCCCGCGATCACCTGGAAGCCGAAGGAGTCCGCGGGGCCGACGATCTTGTTGTCGATGACCTGGCTCGGGTCGTCGGGGCCGGTCAGCATCCCCGTGCGGTTGTCGGCCCAGCGGTGACCGTGCAGGTGGAAGGTGTGGTAGTACTCGCCGTGCGTGATCATCGCGATCTCGACGCGATCGCCCACCGTGGCCTCGAAGTCGGGGCCCGAGTGCGCGGGCTTGTTGTTGATCGTCATGTCGTTGAAGACGATCGTGAAGGTTCGGTCGGGGAGGATGTCACCTTTGCGGCGGACGATCACCGGGCCGTAGAGGCCCTTGCGGATGCCGCCGGTTCCGTGTTCGGTGCCGACGACGTGGTCGTGGTAGTGCCAGTAGCCCGCACTGCCCGCACGCCAGGTGCCGTCCTTGCGGCGGCCGGGCGCGTGGGTGCGCCAGGTGTAGGTGCGGGTGCCGCCCGGCTCGACGTCGCTCTTGTTCAACTTCGTTCCGTCGCTGGAGATTTCGTAGTCGAGCCCGTGGACGTGCAGGCTCGCCGCCACGTCCATCGTGTTCTCGAACTCGATGTGCAGCGTGTCGCCCTCGTTGAGCTCGATCAGCGGACCCGGAATCGACACCTTGCCCTTCTCCAACCCGTAGCCCATCTGCCCGTCGGCGAGCTTCTCGGCGTAGAGCTTGATGTGCCGGACCTCGCCGCCGGCGGGAGCGGTCCGTACCGGGTCGTCGGCGCCCAGGGACGGCGGAGCCGCCGACAACGATGTCGCGCCCGTCGCGACCGCCGCCCCGCCCAGCAGCATCCGCCGATTGAAGCCGCGTCTGTCCATGCCGAACTCCCCACCCTGGTACGGAATTTACGGAGATGAACCCGTGAGACGGTAGCGGCCCCGTCCTCGTTTATCCACACTCAGGACAAAGTTTGTTCCATCGCGGTCATACCTATTGGCGAGCCGCGAAAAGAGGTCTAGCTTCCTTGGCGCTGTTGCTGTGACCGACGAGGAGTGGATGACCACATGCGGTTCACATCGCATCAAACACCGTCAGAATTACGAGGGTTGAGCGCGAGAAGACGCAGAAGCCGGCGCCGCGCCTGGGCCGCCGCCCTGGCCGCCGGAGCCGTCACCGCCGGGGCACTCTCAGCACCGTCCGCGAGTGCGCGCCCGGCTCCGGATCCGGCGTTGACAACGATGTCCGTCAAGTCGCCACCGGGCGGCGCCAATGTACGGGTGCTGATCTTCTACGGCTCGGCGGCGGCCGGGGACGAGTCGCCGGTCGTGAACGCCGGGATCGAGGCCATCGAGAGGATCGGAGTGTCCGGTCCGGCCGCGCACCGCTTCAAGGTCGAGGCGACGGACGACGCCTCGGTCTTCACCAACGAGACGAAGCTGGGCCGGTTCAACGCCATCGTGTTCCTCACGGGTGGCGGGGACGTGCTCGATCCGGAGCAGGAGGCCGGCCTGGAGGCGTACATGGAGGCGGGCGGCGGTTTCGTCGGCATCCATGACGCGGCTCGCGCCGAGCCGTACTCGGACTGGTTCACCGGACTCATCGGCGCCCGTCCGGCGAGCGCGAGCCCGACGAACGTACAGCGAGCGACCGTTGAGGTCGGCGACCGGCAGCACCCCGCCACCAAGGACCTCCCGGTCCAGTGGAAGCGGCCCGACCAGTGGCTCACCTGGGTGAAGAACCCGTCGGGCGAGGTGCACACCGTGGCCCGGGTGCGCGAGTCGACGTATCAGCCGGGTGCGAGCAAGAACGGCTGGGACCATCCGGTGAGTTGGTGCCGTGACTACGACGGCGGCCGCTCCTTCTACACCGGAATGGGCGGCACCGCGTCGTCGTACGACGAGACCGACTTCCGTACGCATCTGCGCGGCGCCCTGCTCTGGACGACCCGGCTCGTGCAGGCCGACTGCAAGGCGACGATCAACGCCAACTACAAGGCGGAGCGTCTGACTCAGCCCAATCAGCCGGGCCAGAACGACCAGATCGGCGAGCCGCACGGGCTGGTGACCGCACCCGACGGACGGGTGCTCTACATCGGCCGCGGCGGCGCGGACTCCTCCCAGCCCGTGATCACCGACTGGAACAACCCGGACGTCGGCAAGGGCAAGGGCGAGATCCACGTCTACGACCCCAAGACCGGCAAGGTCACCCAGGCCGGCGCGCTCACCGTGTTCGGCAACAAGGGCGGCGGCGACGAGCTGATCAAGGTCGAGGAGGGCCTGCTCGGCATCGAGATCGATCCGAAGTTCGAGCAGAACGGCTGGGTGTATCTGCACTACACACCACACTCGCAGATCAACCGCGACACGCAGATGGCCGAGCGCCGCGTCTCCCGCTTCACACTCGATCTCGCCACCAACAAGCTGGACCTGAGCAGCGAGAAGGTGCTCCTCAAGTGGCCGGTGCAGATCCACAGTTGCTGCCACGCGGGCGGCGGGATGGCCTGGGACTCCAAGGGCAATCTCTACATCGCGACCGGTGACAACAACTCCAGCCGCTTCAGCGACGGTTACTCGGGCAACAACCCCGAACCCAGCTACAAGGGCGTGTCGTTCGCGGACGCGCGACGCACCGCGGGCAACACCAACAACCTCAACGGCAAGATCCTGCGCATCCACCCGGAGCCCGACGGCACGTACACGCTGCCGGAAGGCAATCTCTTCACCGGCAAGGAGACCGCCGAGGGCGGCGGCAAGACACGCGGCGAGATCTATGTGATGGGGGTCAGAAACCCGGCGCGGATCTCGGTCGACAAGAAGACCGACACCCTCTATGCCGGGTGGGTCGGCCCGGACGCGAGCGCGCCGTCGACCACGTGGGGCCCTGCCAAGTACGACACCTTCGCCGTCATCACCAAGGCGAGCAACCGGGGTTGGCCGTACTGCATGGGCAACAAGCAGCCCTACCGGGACCGCAATCTGCCCGACCCGACCAAGCCGCTCGGCTGGTACGACTGCGATCACCCCAAGAACGAGTCCCCGAACAACGACGGTCTCGTCAACCTTCCGCCGGTCACCGGCAACAACATCTGGTACTCGCCCCAGGGCGGCGCCCCGGACTATCCACGCGACGCGAACGGCATCCCGTCGTACAAGCAGGAGGAGGCCACCTATCTGCTGCCGTGGCTGAAGGGCGGCGGCCAGGCGGCGATGAACGGGCCTGTCTACCGGTACGACGCGTCGATCCCCAACGCCACGAAGTGGCCCTCCTATTGGGACGGCAAGTGGTTCGTCGGCGACTTCTACGACTCCGACCAGCCACGCAACGCCGTCCTGACCGACCCGAAGACGGCCGGTGACGGCGGCCTGCCGATCCACTCCGAGTCGCTGAAGAAGATCGTGCCCATCGGCAACGACGGCATCAAGAACCTCATGGACTGGAAGTTCGGACCGGACGGCGCGCTGTACGTCCTCGACTACGGCCGCGGTTTCTTCACCTCGGACTCCAAGTCGGCGCTGTGGAGGGTCACTTACACGGGTGGCGGTCCAACGCCGGCCACCGATCAACTGGCCAGGAGGGTGGAGTGATGTCCCAAAGACGTTGGTGGACGGCTTTGCTGGCGTCCCTGCTGATGGTGCTGGGGCTGACGTCGACCTCCGCGTTCGGGCGGACCGAGTCTCCGAACGCCGGGTCCTCGAAGGACACGGCCGCTCAGGTGCTCACCTGGACCGCCGGGGACGACATCACCCAGTACGCCTCCGTGCCGCAGACCGCGGTCGCGGGCCCGACGACGATCGTCTTCGAGAACAGCGCGGCGACCGGCAACACCACCGGAATGCCGCACACGTTGACGTTCGACGTCTCCGACCCGGAGTACAACAACGACGTTCCGCTGAACATCCTGGCCAACCCGAACGACGACCAGGGCGGCAGGCACACGGCCGAAGTCACGCTGACCCCCGGCCGCTACCGCTTCTACTGCACGATGCCGGGCCATGAGCGGATGCAGGGCATCCTCGTGGTGACGGAGGGCGGTGGCTCGGACACGACGGCGCCGGAGACATCGGCCTCTGTGAGCGGCGCACAGAACTCGCAGGGCGCGTACGTCGGTTCGGCGACGGTCACGGTCGCCGCGACCGACGCGGGTTCCGGCGTCGACCGGATCGAGTACGCCCTCGAGGACACGGGTGCCTGGCAGCCGTACACCACGCCCGTCGTGATCGACCAGGTCGGCTCCCACAAGGTCCGCTATCGCGCGATCGACAAGGCGGGCAACACCGCCGCCGAGAAGAGCGTCGGCTTCACGGTGGTCGCGCCGCCGACGGACGACACGACCGCGCCCGAGACCTCGGCGACGGTGAGCGGCGAGCGGAATCCCGACGGCGCGTACATCGACATGGCGACCGTCACCGTCTCCGCCTCCGACACCGGTTCCGGAGTCAACACGATCGAGTACGCGGTCGACTCCGGCGGCTGGCAGCCGTACACAGCGCCCGTGATGGTGCACGCGCTCGGCGCCCACCAGGTGCGCTACCGCGCGACGGACAAGGCGGGCAACACGGCCGCCGAGAAGAGCGTCGACTTCACGGTGATCGCGCCGCCCGCCTCCGACACGACGCCGCCGGTGACCGGGGTGAGCGTCGACGGGACGAAGAACTCCGACGGCGCGTATGTGAACAGTGCCAAGGTGACCGTGAGCGCGACGGACGAGGGTGGTTCGGGGGTCGCCGCGATCGAGTACTCCCTCGACGGCGGACCCTATCTGGCGTACTCCACCCCGGTGTTGGTCGACCGGGTCGGCGCACACACGGTGGCGTACCGGGCGAGCGACAAGGCGGGCAACACGTCGGAGCCGCGCACCGTGAGCTTCACCGTCGCATCGGGCGGCGGCGTGCCCGCGCCCAACTGCCCCGAGTTCGACGAACGCTTGACGGTGATCGTGGGAACGGTCGACTCGGGCGTACCCAACCGGGTCACCAACAACCGGTGCCGTATCAATGAGTTGATCGAGGACGAGAAGGAGTGGACCTCTCAGGCGCTGTTCCTCAAGCACGTCAAGACCGTCCTGGACAGACTCCTCAAGGAAGGTGTCGTCGACCAGCGCGAGTACAACAGGATCACCAAGGCGGCCAAGCAGTCCGGCATCGGCAAGCCGGGCCAGACCGACGGCTATCGCAAGATCTTCGACGGCTCGCAGGCGTCCTTCGCGCGGTGGGAGCACGTGGGTGGCGGTTCGTTCGGGCTGAACACCGACGGGTCGATCACGTCCGGCACCACGCAGGGCGGGCTCGGCATGCTGTGGTTCCCCGAGCGCAAGTACGGCGACTTCTCACTGAAGCTCCAGTGGCGTGACGACGCTCCCGGCACCGGGAACGCCAACTCCGGTGTGTTCGTGCGGTTCCCGTGGGTCCACGACCACCCGGAGGAGTCGCGGCCGGAGTGGGTCGCCATCAAGTACGGGCACGAGGTGCAGGTGCTCGACCGGCCCGACGGCGACATGTACAAGACGGGCTCGATCTACGGTTTCGACCGGGTCGGGCTCGCCGGGGCCGGCGTCACGCAGAAGGGCACCTGGAACGACTACGAGATCCGTGTGGTCGACCAGCACTACTCGGTGTACCGCAACGGCGTGCTGATCAACGAGTTCGACAACATCGGCGGCCAGGACTTCTATCCGCCGCGCTCGGACGACCCGGGCACGGACGGACGGCGGTTCGCCTCCGGTTACGTCGGGCTCCAGGTGCACAGCACGACGGACGTGATCTCGTACCGGGACATCCGGATCAAGGAGTTGTAAGGAGCTGGAAGGAAAGGAGTGGTAGGGGGTCGGGGGACGTCCGTCCCGTCCGAGCCGTTGTCAGTGGCGTGCGGCATGCTGTGATCAGTGGCCGCCGTACGCCACTGACGACGGGGAGGTCTGTGTGTTCACGGGGAAGCCGCCCCCGCCCTCCCCCTCATACGCGAGGAGTTGGCGTCGGTCCGCCGCCACAACAACGACAACTCAACAGGGAACATGCGCTACGACGTGGCCTCGGACGAGGCGCCGCTGAGCGACTGCCGGACGATCGTGGCCGCGCTCGGCGACTGACGGCCGCCTCCGGGCCGGGCCGGGCTCGAGACGGGCGGCTGTCCTGCGGAGCTGCCGCGCTCTGCGGTCAGCCGTCCTCGTGCTTGGCGCGGCTCGGCTGCACCCGCTTCGGCTCCCCCGGCATCTTCGGGTACTCGGGCGGGTACGGCAGATCGCCCAGGCCGTGGTCGTGCTCGTCGCGGCTGGCGAGTTCCAGCAGAGCCTCCAGGGAGAAGGCGTGGTCGTCCATGTCCGCGTGCACATCGCCGAGTTCGGCGAAGCGCCGCGGCATGGTCGCCAGATCGAAGTCGCCCGGCTGGGCGTCGTCCACCTCGTCCCAGCGCAGGGGCGCGGAGACGGGGGCGTGCGGGCGGGGGCGTACCGAGTAGGCGGAGGCGATGGTGCGGTCGCGGGCGGTCTGGTTGTAGTCCACGAAGATCTTTTCGCCTCTTTCCTCCTTCCACCAGGCGGTGGTGACCTGGTCGGGCATACGGCGCTCGAGTTCGCGTCCGACGGCGATGGCGGCCCGGCGTACCTGTGTGAAGGTCCAGCGCGGCTGGATCGGCACGAAGACATGCAGGCCCCGGCCGCCGGAGGTCTTGGGCCAGCCACGCAGATCGCCGTACTCGTGCAGCACCTCGCGCAGTTCGTGCGCGGCGCGCACGGCGTCGGCGTAGTCCGTGCCGGGCTGTGGGTCGAGGTCGATCCGGAGTTCGTCGGGGTGGTCGACGTCGTCACGGCGGACCGGCCACGGGTGGAAGGTGAGCGTGCCGAACTGGGCGGCCCACAGGACGGCGGCGGGCTCGGTCGGGCACATCTCGTCCGCGCTGCGGCCGCTGGGGAAGGTGATGTGGGCGGTCGGGATCCAGTCGGGCATGTTCTTGGGGGCCCGCTTCTGGAAGAAGGACTCGCCCGTCACTCCGTCCGGGTACCGCTCCAGGGTGGTGGGGCGGTTGCGGAGGGCTCGCAGGATTCCCTCGCCGACGGCGAGGTAGTACTGGGCGAGGTCCAGCTTCGTGAAGCCGCGCTCCGGGAAGAAGATCTTGTCCGGGCTGGACAGACGTACAGCCCTCCCGGCTGCCTCGAGTTCCACCGCATCGCCCATGCGAGCCACGGTAGGCGCAGCGCGCACACCTCGCACACCGGGCGGACGGCCGTTTCACCGCGCAGAATCGGAGCATGGACCTGCCGGTGATGCCACCCGTGAAGCCGATGCTCGCCAAGTCCGTGGCCAGGATCCCGCCTGACATGCACTACGAGGCGAAGTGGGACGGTTTCCGGGCGATCGTGTTCCGCGACGGTGCCGAGGTCGAGATCGGCAGTCGCACGGGGAAACCGCTGACCAGGTACTTTCCCGAGCTCGTCGACGCGCTGCGGGAGCGGCTGCCGGAGCGTTGCGTGATGGACGGCGAGATCGTGATCGCGCGGGAGGGACGGCTCGACTTCGACGCGCTCACGGAGCGGATCCACCCGGCGGACTCGCGGGTGCGGATGCTGGCCGAGAAGACTCCCGCCTCCTTCGTGGCCTTCGATCTGCTGGCGCTCGCCGACGAGTCGCTGCTCGACGTCCCGCTGGGCGACCGGCGCGCGTTGCTGGTGATGGCGCTGTCCGGAGTGACGGCGCCGGTCCATGTTGCGCCGGCGACCACCGACCGGGAGGTGGCGCAACAGTGGTTCGAGCAGTACGAGGGCGCGGGTCTCGACGGGGTGATCGCCAAACCGCTCGCGCTGCCCTATCTGCAGGACGAGCGCGCCATGTTCAAGATCAAGCATGAACGGACGGCGGACGTCGTCGTCGCCGGTTACCGCTTCCACAAGAGCGGGCCGATCGTCGGCTCGTTGCTGCTGGGTCTGTACGACGACCGGGGCACCCTCCAGCACGTCGGCGTGAGCGCCGCGTTCCCGATGAAGCGGCGCGCGGAGCTGGTGGAGGAGTTGGAGCCGCTGCGGATGGAGGATGTCGGGCAACACCCGTGGGCGGCCTGGGCGGACGAGGCGGCGCACGAGACGGCGCGGTTGCCGGGTGCGCCCAGCAGATGGTCGTCGAAGAAGGACCTCTCCTGGGTGCCGGTGCGGCCCGAGCGGGTGGCCGAGGTGGCGTACGACCACATGGAGAACGGCGTGCGGTTCCGCCACACGGCCCGCTTCCGCCGCTGGCGCCCCGACCGCACCGCCGAGAGCTGCACGTACGGCCAGTTGGAGGAACCGGTGGGGTACGACCTCGCGGAGATCTTCGGACCGCAGGACTGACCGCCGCCGGTCGGCCCGCCCTTCACCCCACGCCCGGAGGCTCACGTGCGGAGGCGCGACCGGCAGATGATCGGCTCGGCGGTGCACGTAATCAGAATCGAACGGGTATGGCCACCGATGAACCTATAAGCGCACAATCGATGGCACAGGACGGGGCGCACGGTGGGCATGCGACAGTTGGCGCGGATGCGGCGCGGCGCGATGACGGCGGCTCTGCTGGCCGCCGCGGTGACAGGCTCCCTGTTGACGGGCTGCACCGTGGGCGGCGGCGCGACCAACGACGGGCGCGGCGGGACACAAGAACCCACCGAAGGCAACGACGGCACGGCGAAAAGCGGTTCGGTGCTCGCCGTGAAGATCGACAATGTGCGCGCGGCCCGCCCGCAGACGGGCCTGGACGCGGCCGACGTCGTGTATGCGGAGCAGGTCGAGGGCGGTCTCAGCCGGCTGATGGCGGTCTACGCGAGCCGGTTCCCGAAGGTCATCGGGCCCGTGCGCAGTGCCCGCGAGTCGGACCTGGAGCTGTTGCGCCAGTTCGACGAGCCGACGCTCGCCTTCTCGGGCGCGCAGCACAAGTTGCTGCCGCTGATCGACAAGGCCCCGCTGCACGCGCAGCCGCCGGAAAATGTCTCCGGCGCCTACTACCGGGGTACGGGCAAGCCCGCGCCGCACAATCTCTATCTGCGTCCGCAGCGGTTGATGGGATCCGCGCCCGGCAGCGCCGCCCTCACCACCGGGTTCCACTTCGGCAAGGCGCCCGCGGGCGGCAGCCCGGAGACCTCACGCACCGTGCGCTTCCCGGCGGCCCGCTTCACCTTCACCTGGTCCGACAGCCGGCAGCGCTGGCTGGTGGACATGGACGGGACGCCCACCGTGACGACCGACGGCAAGACGGTGGCTCCGGCCACGGTCGTCGTGCAGTACGTGAAGGTGCGCGCGTCGCGGTTCCACGACGTCCTGGGCAACAACACGCCGTACACGGAGACGGTGGGCTCGGGAGAGGCGAAGGTGCTGCGCGACGGCCGCGTCTTCGACGCGAACTGGGCGCGCCCGAGCGCGACGGACGGCACGGCGTTCACGACGACGGGCGGTGCGCCGATGAACTTCGCGCAGGGCCAGGTGTGGGTGGTCTTCGCGAAGGCCTGACCGTCCCCGAAAGCACGAAGGGGCGTGCCCCTCCCCGGAAGCGCGAAGGCGTGCCCGCCCTCCAGAAGAGTCGACCCGACGGGGGCCAGGAGTGGCGCCCCAAGCGCCGCTCGATCGCCGCTTCCGCCTCCTGGCGCGCGGCGGCGAGCGCGCGCCGTGCCTCGTCGGCCGAGTCAAGTCCGACTGCGGCCGCCATGTCCTCCCACCGGGCACCCGCGGGCGCGCAAGCTGCCCGTGATGACGGGGCTGTGCCTGGCGCCGATCATCGTCGCCGCCAATTTCACCGACTCCGTACCGCTGGTCATCTTCTTCATGTCGGCGGCGTTCTTCGCACAGGGCTTCATGCAGCTCGGCTGGGCGGCGCTGTCCGACATCGCGCCGGTCCGCCTGATGGGCCTCGCGGGCGTCACGTTCAGCTTCGCGGCCAATCTGGGCGGCGCGCTCGCCCCGATCGTCATCGGCGTGATCACCGACCGTACCGGCTCGATGGCGGGCGGGCTGGTCTACGTCGCCGCCCTCTCGGTGGCCGGAATCCTGGCGTACGCCTTCCTCACAGACAGGGTCGAGCGCCTGGAGGCGTAGGGCCCGTCGTCACATTCCCGCCTGCCGGACGGACGGCGGGAGGCCCTACGCCTTCGAGGAGGCCACGGGCTCCACCGGATTGCGGAGCCCCTCCGCGGCGTCCGAGACCCGCTGGATGAGATCGAAGAACATGGTCTGCTCCTCGGCGGAGAGCGGGGCCAGGAAGACCTGGTTCATCCGCGCGGTGCGCACGGTCAGCTTGCGGTGCGTGCGCACCCCCTCGTCCGTGAGGCGCAGCAGGAAGCGACGGCCGTCCTGCGGGTCGCGCACCTTGTCGAGCAGACCCCGACGGCCAAGCCGGCTGATGACCTCGGCGATGGTGGAACGGTCGAGCCCCACCCGCTCCCCCACCGTGCGCTGATCCAGGCCCGGCTCCGCGACGAGCGCGTTGAGCACCGCGAACTGCGGAGAGGTGATCTCCTCGGAGACCATGGTGTTCCACAGCAGGTAGTGGGCCTGCTGCAGTCGCCGGGCCAGGTGCCCGGGGTGGGTGGAGAGATCCACCGCGGCCATATGCGCTCCTCAACCTCAACTATTCGTTGGTGTACTGAACAATACCCGGGCGCTGCGTGACCTGTCTCGCCGTATGCCGAGACTCTCACCTGCGTATTCATTGAGGGTCTTGACGGGGCACGGATCGGATGGCAGCGTGTTTGACACCTCGAATAAATAATCAGTGCCCTGATTAATTGAGGCGTTGGACGCTCGGGAGAGATGGGGCTTCACGGATGGACAAGGTGGTGGCCACGGCCTTGGCGGCGGTGGCCGATGTGCCGGACGGCGCGACACTGGCGGTCGGTGGATTCGGTCTGAGTGGTGTGCCGAATGTGCTGATCGAGGCGTTGTACGAGCGTGGCGTTTCCGGCCTCGGTGTGGTCTCCAACAACTGCGGGGCCATGGAGTCGGGTCTGGCGGTCCTGCTCGCGGCCGGGCGGATCGCCCGTGTCACCGGCTCGTACATCGGGGCGAACAAGGAGTTCGCGCGGCAGTACCTGGCCGGTGAGCTGGAGGTGGAGATGATCCCGCAGGGCACGCTGGCGGAGCGGCTGCGCGCGGGTGGCTCCGGGATCCCCGCGTTCTACACCCCTGCCGGGGTGGGGACGCAGGTCGCGGACGGCGGACTGCCGTGGCGCTACGACGGCCGGGGCGGTGTCGCGCTGGCCTCGCCGCCGAAGGAGGTGCGCGAGTTCGACGGCACGGAGTATGTGCTGGAGCACGGTATCCGTACCGACTTCGCCCTCGTGCGCGCCGCCCGGGGCGACCGGCACGGCAACCTGGTCTTCAACAAGTCCACCCGCAACTTCAATCCGCTGGCCGCGATGGCCGGCCGGGTGACCATCGCCGAGGTGGAGGAGCTGGTGGAGCCGGGCGTCATCGATCCGGACGCGGTGCATCTGCCGGGCATCTTCGTGCAGCGCGTCGTCGCGCTGACGGCGGAGCAGGCGAGCGCCAAGATGATCGAGCAGCGGACGGTGTCGGCGCCCGCTGCCAATGGAACGGTGAGCAGCTGATGGCCTGGAGCAGGCAGGAGATGGCCGCCCGCGCCGCGCGCGAGCTTAAGGACGGCCAGTATGTGAATCTCGGCATCGGCCTGCCGACGCTGATCCCCAACTACCTCCCCGACGGCGTCGAGGTGGTCCTGGAGTCCGAGAACGGCATCCTGGGCACCGGCCCCTACCCGACCGAGGACCAGGTCGATGCGGACCTCATCAACGCCGGCAAGGAGACCGTCACCGTCCTGCCCGGCGCCTCCTACTTCGACTCGTCGCTGTCCTTCGGGATGATCCGCGGCGGGCACATCGACGTCGCGGTGCTCGGCGCGATGCAGGTGTCGGCGGGCGGTGACCTCGCGAACTGGGCGATCCCCGGGAAGATGATCACCGGGATCGGCGGGGCGATGGATCTGGTGCACGGCGCCCGCACCGTCATCGTGGTGATGACGCACACCGCCAAGGACGGCTCCCCGAAGATCCTCAAGGAATGCGCGCTGCCGCTCACGGGCAGGGCGTGTGTGAACCGGATCATCACCGACCTGGGTGTCCTGGACGTCACCGAAGACGGGCTGGTGCTCGTGGAGAGCGCGCCGGGCGTCACCGTCGAGGAGATCGCGGCGAAGACCGCCGCGACGATCCGCGTTCTTGAGGAGACCTCATGAAGGACGTCTACATCGTCGATGCGGTCCGCACCCCCATCGGCAAGTACAACGGCTCGCTCGCGTCGGTGCGTCCGGACGACCTCGCCGCGCACGCCATCCGTGAACTCCTCGCCCGTACCCCGGACCTGGACCCGTCCCAGATCGAGGACGTGTACTTCGGTAACGCCAACGGCGCAGGCGAGGAGAACCGCAATGTCGCCCGGATGGCCGCGCTGCTCGCCGGACTGCCCACCTCGGTGCCGGGTGTGAGTGTCAACCGGCTGTGCGCCTCCGGTCTGGAGGCGGTCATCCAGGCCGCACGGGCCATCGCGCTCGGCGACGCCCACATCGCCCTGGCCGGCGGCGTCGAGTCGATGACCCGCGCCCCCTACGTGCTGCCCAAGAGCCAGCGGCCCTTCCCCGCCCAACACGCCGAGCTGTACTCCACGACGCTGGGCTGGCGCATGGTCAACCCGAAGATGGACCCGCAGTGGACCATCCCGCTGGGCGAGTCGGCCGAACTCATCGCCGACAAGCACAAGATCACCCGTGAGCAGCAGGACGAGTTCGCCCTGACCAGCCACCGCAAGGCGGCCGCCGCGCAGGCGGACGGCCTGTTCGACGGCGAGATCGCCCCCCTCTCCCTTCCGCAGCGCAAGGGCGATGCGGTCGTCTTCGACGCCGACGAGTGCGTACGCGCCGAGGCGTCCCTGGCCGCGATGGCCCGGCTGAAGCCCTCCTTCCGCACCGAGAACGGCACGGTGACGGCGGGCAACGCCTCCCCGCTCAACGACGGTGCGGCCGCCCTGCTGCTGGTCGACGCCGAGGGCCTGAGGGCCACCGGGCGTGAGCCCCTGGCGCGCGTCAGTGCGAGCGGCGTCTCGGCGATCGACCCGCAGTACTTCGGACTCGCCCCCGTCGAGGCCGTCCATCGCGCGCTCGCCAAGGCGGGCAAGACATTTGACGACCTGTCGACGCTGGAGCTGAACGAGGCCTTCGCCGCGCAGGTCCTCGGGTGCCTCGCCGAATGGCCCGAGTTCGACCCGCACATCCTCAACCCGCAGGGCGGAGCCATCGCCCTGGGCCACCCCCTCGGCGCGTCCGGCGCCCGGCTCGCCGGAACCGTCGCCCACCAACTCGCCCGCAAAGGCACCGGAGTTGGTGTCGCCACCCTCTGCATCGGCGTGGGCCAGGGCCTCGCCCTCGTCCTCGAACGATAGGAAGTCGACCATGGCTCTCACTCAGTCGGACATCGACGCCGAGATCAAGGATCTCCAGGACGCGTACGACAAGGCGATCGCCGGCGGCGCCCCGGTCCAGCACCACCCCTCGCGCGACTACGCCCCGTACCGCAGCTCCATCCTGCGCCACCCCAAGCAGCCACTGGTCGCCGTGAACGGCGGCGACCCGGAGACGGTCGAGCTGTCGGGTCCGGTCTTCGGCGTCACCGACATCACCGAGATCGACAACGATCTGACCCGCCGGCACCGCGGCGAACCGATCGGCGAGCGCATGACCGTCTCGGGCCGCCTGCTCGACCGCGACGGCCGTCCCGTACGCGGCCAGCTCGTCGAGATCTGGCAGGCCAACGCCGCCGGCCGCTACGCCCATCTGCGCGAGCAGCACCCCGCGCCGCTCGACCCCAACTTCACCGGTGTGGGGCGCACCCTGACGGACGATCAGGGCAGGTACACGTTCACCACCATCAAGCCGGGCCCGTACCCGTGGGGCAACCACACCAACGCGTGGCGGCCCGCGCACATCCATTTCTCGGTCTTCGGTACGGCGTTCACCCAGCGGCTCGTGACGCAGATGTACTTCCCGAACGACCCGCTGTTCCGTTACGACCCGATCCTGCAGTCCGTGACGGACGAGGCGGCCCGCAACCGGCTGATCGCCGCCTACCACCACGACCTCTCCCAGCCCGAGTTCTCGATGGGCTACGAGTGGGACATCGTCCTCGACGGTCCCTCCGCCACCTGGATCGAAGAAGGCCGCTGAACATGACCGAGCAGTTGCTCCCCACCCCGTCCCACACCATCGGCCCCTTCTACGGCCACGCGCTCCCCTTTCCCGGCGGCGGCGACGTCGCGCCCCAGGGCCACCCCGACACCATCACCCTGCACGGGTACGTGTTCGACGGCGCGGGCACGCCGATCCCCGACGCCCTGCTGGACTTCTGGCAGGCGGCACCCGACGGCTCTCTGAAGGGCGCTCCGGGCTCGATGCGCCGCGACCCGTCGACGGGCGGATTCCTGGGCCGCAACGGCATCGACTTCACGGGCTTCGGGCGGGTCGCCACGGACGCCGACGGCCACTACGCGCTGCGCACGCTGCCGCCGGGGAACGCCGGGCTGCCGTACATCAGCGTCTGTGTCTTCGCGCGCGGTCTGACGCACCACCTCTTCACCCGCGCGTACCTCGCCGAAGGCGCCGACCCGCTGCTCGACTCGCTCCCGGCCGACCGGCGCGCCACGCTGATCGCGGCCGAGGGGGCGAACCGCACGTACCGTTTCGACATCCGCCTTCAGGGCGAAGGCGAAACGGTCTTCCTGGAGTTCCAGTGACAGCTGTCGACCCTGTCGATTCCGACGCCCTGCTCGCCCCCGGGTGGGCGGGCTGCCCGGCCGCGTCCGCGACGAGCGACACCGCCTATCTGCGGGCACTCCTCGACGCGGAGGCCGCTCTGACCCGCGCCCAGGCATCGCTGGGGCTGGCCCCGGCGGGGGCGGCAGCCGCGGTGGACGGGGCGGCCGACGTCTCGGGCTTCGACGTCGCGGGGATCGCGTCGCGCGCGCGAAGTGGCGGCAATCCGGTCATCCCGCTGGTCGCGGATCTGACGAAGGCGGTCGGCTCGGAGTTCGGCCCGTACGTCCACCGGGGCGCGACGAGCCAGGACATCATGGATACGGCGACGATGCTGGTCGCCCGCCGCACGCTGGACCCGGTCCTTGAGGACCTGGAGCGTACGGCGCGGGCGCTGGGCCGACTGGCCGCCGCCCACCGCGACACCGCGATGCCTGGCCGGACCCTGACCCAGCACGCCGTGCCGACCACCTTCGGGCTGAAGGCGGCAGGGTGGCGATCGCTGGTGCTGGACGCACGGGACCGCCTCGCGGGCGTCCGGCTTCCCGCCCAACTGGGCGGCGCCGCCGGGACGTTGGCCGCCTTCACGGCGTTCGGTGCCGAGGACACCCGGGTCCTTGTGGCGGCGTACGCCCGTGAACTGGGCCTCGCCGAGCCCGTGCTGCCCTGGCACACCCTCCGCACGCCGATCGCAGATCTGGCCGGAGCGCTGGCGTTCACCGCCGGAGCCCTGGGCAAGACCGCCGTCGACGTGCTCACCCTGTCCCGTACCGAGATCGCCGAGGTCGCCGAGGGCTCCGGCGGCGGATCGTCCGCGATGCCGCACAAGGCCAACCCCGTGCGGGCCACCCTCGTCGCCGCCGCGGCCCGCCGGGCGCCACAGCTCGCGGCGACGCTCTACGGGGCGATGGCGGCCGAGGACGAGCGTCCGGCCGGGGCCTGGCACGCCGAGTGGGAGCCACTGCGGGATCTGCTCCGACTGGTCGGCGGGGCAGCGCGCGATGCCGCCGACCTGGCGGAGGGGCTCCGGGTGAACGCGGACGCCATGCGTGAACACCTCGGTCTCACCCACGGGTTGATTGTCTCCGAGCGGCTGGCCGCCGAGCTCGCTCCCGTGCTCGGGCGGGCCCGCGCCAAGGAGCTGCTGACGCGGGCCGCGCAGCGCGCCGTCACCGAGAACCGGCCCCTCGTGGACGTGCTCGGCGAGGAGCCGGAGCTCAAGGAGCTCGACCTCGCCGACCTCACCGACCCCGCCCGCTACACGGGCTCCGCGGGAGCCCTCACCGACCGCGCTCTGGAGCGACGTTGACCGACACACTGCTCAACCACCGCACCGAGGGTCCCACCACCGCTCCCCCACTGCTCCTCGGGCCCTCGCTCGGCACGTCGTACGCCCTGTGGGACAAGGTCGCGCCCGAGCTGTCCGTCACCCACCGCGTGGTCCGCTGGGATCTGCCGGGTCACGGTGGTTCGGCCGCGGACCTGATCGTGCCCGGCGCGACCGTCGCCGACCTCGCCGGGCTGGTGCTCGCCCTCGCCGACTCGCTCGGCATCGACCGGTTCGCGTACGCGGGTGTCTCGCTCGGTGGCGCGGTCGGTCTGCAGCTGGCCGTGCACCACCCGGAGCGTCTGGAGAGCCTCGCCGTCATCTGCTCGTCCGCCCATTTCAACGGCTCCAAGCCGTGGCAGGAGCGCGCGGAGACCGTGCGCCGCGCGGGTCTCGCCGCGCTCGCCGAAACCGCGAACGCCCGCTGGTTCACGCCCGGCTTCACCGTGCCCGAACTGGTGGAGGACCACCGCACAGCGGATCCCGGAGCGTACGCCGCCTGCTGTGACGCGCTTGCCGCCTTCGACATCCGGGAGCGGCTGGCATCCATCACCGTGCCGACCTTGCTCATCGCGGGCCGCGAGGATCCGGCGACGCCGCCCGCGCATCTGCGGGAGATCGCGGACGCGGTGCCCGGCGCCTCGCTCACCGAGATCGCGGGCGCCTCGCATCTGGCGCCCGCGGAGCGCCCGGAGGCTGTGCTCGCCGCGCTGCGCGGGCACTTCGACGGGTATGCGCTGCGGGGCATGGAGGTGCGCCGTCAGGTCCTCGGGGATGAGCACGTGGACCGCGCGCAGGCACGACAGACGCCCTTCACCGCCCGTTTCCAGGACTTCATCTCGCGCTATGCGTGGGGCGAGATCTGGACGGATCCGACGCTGGCACGCCGTGAGCGCAGCATGATCACGCTGACGGCGCTGGTGGCGCACGGCCACTACGACGAGCTGGCCATGCACGTCCGCGCGGCGCGGCGCAACGGCCTCACGCCCGAGGAGATCGGCGCGGTGCTGCTCCAGACGGCCGTGTACTGCGGTGTTCCGGCGGCGAACTCGGCGTTCGCGGTGGCGCAACGGGTGCTGGCGGAGGAAGACAAGAGCGGTGGGTGACCCTGCTGGTCGTAGCTTCAACGGCACCTCGTGCATGCCTCCACACCGTGCCTAGGGTGGAGGCATGTCCACTGTTCTGATCACCGGTGCCACCTCCGGTCTCGGCCGGTACGTCGCCTTCGAGCTGGTCCGCTCCGGATACGTCGTCCTCGCGCACGGGCGCGACCGCGGGCGGACCGAGGCGCTCGTCACGGAGCTGCGGGCCGAGGGTGGCGAGGCCTATGGGTACGTCGCCGATCTGGCCTCGCTCGCGCAGGTGCGGCGGCTGGGCGAGCAGGTCGCCGCCGCGCACCCCCGTCTCGACGTGCTGATCAACAATGCGGGGGTCGGCGCCGGCCCGCGCGGTGCGGGCCGTGAGGTGAGCGCCGACGGTCACGAGCTGCGACTCGCGGTGAACTATCTCGCGCCGGTCGCCCTCACCCGCGCGCTGCTGGCCACGCTCCGCGCGAGCGCCCCGTCCCGCGTCGTCAACGTCGGCTCGGTCGGCCAGGAGCCGCTGGACTTCGAAGACCCGGAACTCACCCGGGGCTACAGCGGCGTATCGGCGTACTGCCGCAGCAAGTTCGCACTGGCGGCGCACACGTTCGCGCTGAGCGAGGAAGTGACCGGCAGCGGCGTCTCGGTGAACGTCCTGCACCCCGCGACCTACATGGACACGGCGATGGTCCGCGAGGCCGGAGTGGTCCCCTGGTCCACCGTCGCCGACGGTGCGGCGGGTGTACTCGCGCTGGCCACAAGGGAGTCGGGCACCGGCGGGTACTTCGATGGCACGAGCCCGTCGCGGGCGCATCTGCAGGCGTACGACCGAGAGGTGTGGAAGCGGCTGGAGGCGACCACGGACCAGCTGCTCGGCACCTGAGGCCCGGCTGCCGGGGTGAAACCCTGCTGCCGGACTAAAGGCTCGCCAGCGCCTCCCCCGCCTTCGCCACCAACCCGTCCGCCCCGCACGAACGCGCCAGCGTCAGCCCCTTGTTGAGCTCAACCACCGAGCGGGTGGCGATGCCGTACTCGACGCGAGCCGCCGCGTGTTCGTACTGGCAGGGCGAGGCTTCCAGGTAGGTGACCGCCTGGGCGGCCAGCCGTACCGCGCGCTGGCCCGATTCGAGGGCCGCGGCGCAGCGGAGGGCCTCACCGATGGCCGTGTCGGTGCCGAAGCGCTCGGCCTGGCGGCGGGCGTCGGCGGCCAGGGCGGCGGCACGCGCCGGGTCCTCGGTGGCGAGGGCTCGGGCGAGGTCGACCGCCCAGGGAGCGAGCACCGTGTTGTGGTGACCGCGCGCGGTGGCGGCCTTCTCGGCTGCCTCCAGTTCGTTGATGCCGTCCTTGGTGCGGCCGGCGGCGAGCAGCAGACGGCCGCGTACGGAGCGGGTGTCCGGGAGCACGATCGTGGACGGGTACGGAGGTGCGAAGCCGTAGCGTTCGGCGATCTCCGCGGCCTCCTGGACATGGCCGCGGGCGAGCAGTGTGTCGATGAGGCCGCAGGTCGCGGACCAGTACAGGGGCAGCCCGCGGCCGACCCGTTCGGCAAGGCGGAGCGATTCGCGCTGGAAGTGCTCCGCGTCGGCGAGGCGGCCCCGTCTGCGGTGCGCGAGGCCGAGGTAGGCGTTGGCCAGGGAGAGGTGGCCGCCGCTCCAGCCGGCCTTCACATAGGCGTGCAGAGCCTCGCTGAACAGGCTTTCTGCCCGGTCGAGCCGGTCGGCGTAGGCGTACGCGCTGCCGAGCATCAGGAGCAGTTCGACGCCCCACTCGGTGTCGGTCCAGCCGAGTCCGGGTGCGAGGCGGCCGTTGACGAGGGCGCGGTCGCACAGTTCCACGACCTCTTCGGCGTTCTCGCCGCGCGTCATCGCGTCGAAGCCGCGCAGTATGAGCAGCGCGCGCTCGGAGTTGTCCCGCCCGGTGCAGGTCCTGACGAGTTCGGCGAGGCCGAGGGAGTGTCCCGAGGCGCGCTCCTCGCCCGCGTGGATGCCCTCCCACATGTAGTGCACGGCCTGCAGCCGCATCCGGGCGGGGCCCGGTTCGAGCCGGGCGGCCTCCTCGTCGACCGTACGGACGGCCTCGTCCAGCTGGTCGTTGTGGAGCAGCGCCTGGGAGAGCCGGAACACGGCGTCCACGCGCATGGCGTCCTCGAGGCCGGGCCTTTCCAGCGCGGCGCGCAGATGGCCGATGGTCGTGGAGGGCGCGGTCAGGAGCGTGGCGCAGCCCAGTTCGTAGAGCACGCGGGCGTGCACGTCGGGAAGCGGGGGCTCGGCCAGCGCGCGCTCCAGACAGCGCCTGGCCGCGTCGGGCGCGCCGACGGCGAGATGTTCCCGGGCGGCCTCGCGCATCTGCTCGACGAGTTCGGGGTCGTTGTCCGGGTGGACTTCGAGAAGATGGCGGGACGCCGCGGCCGCGCCGCGCCCGGACTCGGTGACCGCCCAGGCGGCCTGGCCGTGCATCGCGGTGCGCAGGGCGTCCGGGATCGAGCGGTAGACCGCGGTCGCGATGAGCGGATGCACGAACTCCAGCTCGTTCTCGGCCACTTGACCGTTCGTCGGCTCGGACCCGGTCAGGATGCGGGCGACGCCGAGGAGTTCGGCACAGCGCAGGGCCTCGTCGCTCTGCATTCCGGCGAGTTGGGCGGCGAGGTCGACGGAGATCCCGGTGCCGAGGATCGCGGCCGCCCAGGCGAAGCGCGTGGCGTCGATGCCGAGTCCTTCGAGGCGGGCGACGAGTCCGCGCCCGCGGGCCGAGCGGTTCAGGTCGCGCAGCTCGGCGGCCGATCCCTCGGCCGGCTCCATCCCGCTGTCCTGCACCTTGGCGAGCAGTTCGACCGTCTCGTACGGATTGCCGCCGGTGACCGCCCACACCTCGCGGCAGAACGGCGCGTCGGCGTGCTCCCCGAGCGTGGCGCGGGTCAGCCCTTCAGCCGCGGCCGGGGTCAGCGCGCTCAAGGTGGCGACCGGCCGGGCCGCGGCGGCGACCACGTCGAGGAGCCGGGCGCTCTCCCCGCTGACCTCGCCGGGGCGGCGGGCCACTACGACGAGGACGGACAGGTCCTCGAGCCGCTCGGCGAACGCGGCCAGCCAGCGCAGCGTCTCCTGGTCGGTCCAGTGGGCGTCGTCGATGAGCAGCACGAGCGGCCACTCGCGCTTGGCGAGCCGCCGCACCGCCGCGACCAGGCCGTCGCACACACCTTGCGGATCGGGCTGACGCTCGCCCGGATCCGCTATGCCGAGGGCAGGTCCTGCGATGTCGTACCAGTCGCCCAGATATTCGCGCGCTTCCTCCGGCATCAGCGAGACGAGGGCCGGCTGAAGCAACTGCCGTACGACATTGAAGGGGACGGACGTGACGGTCTCGCCGCCGCGTGCCGACCACACCGCACAGCCGCTGCTCTCCGCGATCCGGCGCGCCTCGGCCAGGAGCGCGGTCTTGCCGAGGCCCGCCTCGCCGCTGAACACCAGCAGGCTTCCCGAGGAGGCGGAGTCCGCGCGCAGCGCGGCGATCGCCTCTTCGAGTGTGGCGACTTCCTCGTCGCGCTCCCACAGGGAAGCCGAGGCGACCACTCCGGGCCGTGCCTCCGTCATCCCGCTACCTCCCCAGAGTCGCCAAAACGACGTACTGGTAACGAGCCTAGCGGCCTGGAAGCCCCGGTGGAGGCGGGTCCGGGCAGGTGTTGCCGAGACGAGTGACAGCAGTGTCCCGGAGGCGACGCGAGGGGCCGTCGACCAGCCCGTGTGAAAGTTATTGACAGTCAACATCTCACGAACTGAAGTTAATTTTCCAACATCAGTCTCCGTCGGGGCCGGCTCCTCCCGGCCCCGGGCACGCCCCGGGAGGTCCCCCAATGAGCGCCCCCGCGCACGACTCGGACCTGCGCGCCGCCCGGTCCGAGCACTCCCGCAGAGCCCTGTTCGCGGGCTCCGTGGGCAACTTCATCGAGTGGTACGAGTTCGGGGTCTACGGCTATTTCGCGACGATCATCGCGGCGCGCTTCTTCACGCCGGAGGGCGGCAGTGAGGTCGAGGCCCTGGTGAAGACATACGCATCCTTCGCACTGGCGTTCTTCTTCCGACCCGTCGGCGCCGCGCTGTTCGGACGGCTCGGCGACCGGATCGGGCGACGCCCGGTGCTGATCCTGGTGATCACCCTGATGACGGCCGCCACGACCCTGATCGGCATGCTGCCCACCTACGCCACGGTCGGCGCCCTCGCCCCGTGGCTGCTCACCTTCCTTCGGGTGCTCCAAGGACTGTCCGCGGGCGGGGAGTTCGGGGGCGCGGTCTCGGTGATGACGGAGTTCGCGCCGCCGGGCAGACGCGGACTGTACGGGTCGTGGCAATCCTTCACTGTCGCGCTCGGGCTCCTTGCCGGTGCGGGCGTCGCGGCGCTGCTGGCCACGGTGCTCAGCGCCGGCGAGCTCGAAGGCTGGGGCTGGCGGCTGCCGTTCCTGCTGACGCTGCCGCTCGGCCTCGGCGCGCTGTGGCTGCGGCTGAGACTGGACGAGACGCCGTCCTTCGAGCGGGAGCGGCAACGGGAACGCCCGCCCGGCCGCGAGGTGGCCAGGGCGATCGCGCTCGGTGCCGGGCGCGTCATGGGCTGGGCGGCGGCCGGTTACACCTTCCTGGTCGTGCTCCCCTCGTACCTGCAGAGCACCCTGAACGCGACCTTCCAGCAGGCGCTGCTCGCCACGTTGCTCGCCAACCTCGGCTTCGCGGCCACGATCGTCCCGGCGGGATGGCTCAGCGACCGGATCGGGCGGCGCCCGGTCATGCTCACAGGGGCCGTCCTGGTCACCGTGCTGGCGATCCCGTTGCTCAACCTCCTCCAGAACACCGGGACTTCGAACGGCGTGAAGGCTGTCGCCGTCTTCCTGGCGGGTGCCGTCGTCGGGCTGATGGCGGGGCCCGGTCCCGCGATGCTCTCCGAGATGTTCCCGACGAGCGTGCGCTACACCGGTCTGGGACTCGCCTACGCCCTGTCCAATGCGGTGTTCTCGGGCTGCGCGGGGCTCATCATCACGGAGACGATCAAACGGACGGGAAGCGTGGACATCCCCGCGTACTACGCGGCGGCGACCTGCGCGGTGAGCGCGCTCGCGCTCGCCACGCTCCGTAAGGGTGAAGGGAGTTGAGCAGGTGCAGGTGATCGGCCTGATGTCCGGCACGTCGTACGACGCGATCGACGCGGCGGCCGCCGAGCTGACCCTCGACGGGGACAGCCTCGTACTGCGGCCGCTCGGGCTTGTCAGCGAGGCGTACGACGCCGGACTGCGCGACGCGCTCGCGGCGGCGCTGCCTCCGGCCCCCACCAGCCTGGCCGAGGTGTGCCGCCTGGACACCCTCATCGGGCAGGCCTTCGCGGCGGCAGCTGTCCGGGCAAACCGTGAACTGTGCGACGGGGAGGGCGAGTTGGTCGCCTCGCACGGCCAGACCGTCTACCACTGGGCGGCGGACGGGCAGGTGCACGGCACCCTCCAGCTCGGGCAGCCCGCCTGGATCGCCGAGGCGACCGGGCTGCCCGTGGTCGCCGACTTCCGCCCGCGTGACATCGCCGCGGGCGGCCAGGGCGCGCCGCTGGTGAGCCTGGTCGACCTGCTGTGGCTGCGCGGCCGGCCGGGGACGCCGGTGGCACTGAACCTCGGCGGCATCGCCAACCTCACCGCGCCGGACGGCACCGCCTTCGACACCGGGCCCGCGTGTGCGCTCGTCGACGCGGCGGCACGGGGCCTGAGCGGAGGACGCCTCGACTACGACGTGGACGGCGCACTCGCCGCCCGCGGCACTGAACACGAGCCGCTGCTCCGGCGCCTGCTCGCCGAGCCGTACTACGCCCTGCCCGCACCCAAGACGACCGGCAAGGAGCTGTTTCATCTCGGCTATCTGCGGGACGCATTGGCGGGTTCCGGGACGCTCACCGCCGAGGACGTCATCGCGACCCTCACCCGGCTCACCGCACGGACGGTCGCCGACGCCGTGCGCGCGGTGCGGGCCACAGAGGTGATCGCCTCCGGCGGCGGCACCCGCAATCCCGTACTCATGGCGATGCTGGGCGAGGAACTCCCCGGGGTGGTGCTGCGCACCTCCGACGAGTTGGGGCTGCCATCGGCCGCCAAGGAGGCGTACGCCTTCGCCGTACTGGGGTTTCTGACGCTGCACGGGCTCGCGGGCACCGATCCGGCGAGCACCGGGGCCCGGCATCCCAGCGTGCTCGGGTCGATCACCCCGGGCAGGGACGGGCTGCGGCTGCCGCCGCGGGGAGACCGGACGCCCGTACGGCTGAACCTGAAGTGACTCCTGGCGGGGCCCTCTCATCCGCCTTTCACCCAAGGCTCATACGGTGGGCACCATGACGCAGGTGACTCCTCCCGGCTGGTATCCCGACCCCGGGCAGACAGATGACGCTCCCGCCACCGAGCGCTGGTGGGACGGTAAGGCATGGACGGACCAGACCCGCCCCGTCGGGTCGGCCGCCGCATGGGGTCCCCCGGCGCACCCGCCGGCCGCTGGACCGTATCCGGCTCTCGCCCCGGGTTCGCCGCGGCGCGGACTGCGCATGGGCATAGCGGTCGCCGCGGCGATCGCGGTCCTCGCGGGCATCGGCGGCGGTGTGTACGCGCTGACCAAGGACGACGGCAACAGCGGCAACAGCGCCAATTCCCAGCGTCCCGGCGGGCAGGGCGGCCCCGGGGGCGGACAGGGTGGCTCGGGCGCACCCTGGGGCGGACAGGGCGGCGAGTCGGGGGGACCCGGCGGCGCTCCCGGCGGTTCGGGCGGCCAGACCCCGGCGCCCGGCCAGTCAGGGCAGCCGCAGACCGAGGACGGCTACGCCACCGACCCGGTCAGCGGCATCAGCATCCCGGTGCCCGACGGCTGGACCGGCCAGACCGTCACGGTCGGCGCCGCGATCTCCACCAAGGACACGTACACGTGCCCGGGAGCCACCTCGGAAAAGTGCCAGCGGGGCGGAGCGTACTCGGCTCCCGCGCTGGCACAGGGCCTCAAGTCCACCACGGCGGAGGCGGCGGCCAAGGAGGACATCGCCAAGAACGCCAAGGAGTCGTACGGCAAGGGCTACGGCACGATCAGCTCGCACACGGAGCTCGCCTCGAAGGCGGTCACGGTGGCCGGTGAGAAGGGCTATCTGGTCCGCTGGAAGGTCGTGACGAGCAAGGGTGACGACGGCTACGTCCAGTCGCTCGTCTTCCCCTCCCCCGCCGACTCCAAGTCGCTCGTCGTCGTCCGCTTCGGTGTCGACGTCAGTTCCAAGGCGCCCAAGCAGTCGGTGATCGACACGATCACCAAGGGGATCAAGGCGGCGCCCGGGGCCGGCGGCAACGGGCAGAACGTCTGAGCGACCCCGGCAAGGCCGGGGTCGCTTGGACGGAAAGAGTTCGGCCGGGTGGGGCGCCCCTCCGCTCAAGGGGAACCCCACCCGGCCGGGGGTGCGCGCCGCCCCCGTCCCCACGGTGCGGCGCGTTACAGGCCGACGTCCGGTCATCCCGCGGACGGCGACCTGAGTCTCAGGTCAGGCCGAGGGCCGGCAGCACGACCGCCTCCACGAATTGTGAGAGATAGTCGGAATCCGCGTACTTGCCCTCCAGAACGGGGCGTACGCGCACGACGCCGAACAGCTGTGCCGGGATGAACTCGAGCGCCGGGTGGTCGGCGGCGATCTCCCCCCGGTCGACCGCGCGGGCGATCATCTGCCTGACCGCGGCGATCTCGGGCTCGACGAGCGCGTCGCGCAACGCCTCCTGCAGCTCCCTGTCCTGCATCACGGCATGACCGAGCGCCTGGAGCAGCTGGGTGTCGCGGCCCGACCAGTCGCCCGCGGCCCGCGCGGCCTCGCGCAGGTCCTCGGCGAGCGAGCCGGTGTCGATCCCCGTGAACCGCGGACAGCGGTTGGCGCGCAGCGCGGCGGCCACGAACTGGGGCTTCGTCTTCCACTGGCGGTAGAGCGTGGACTTGCTGCAGCGGGTGCTCGCGGCCACGCCCTCCATGGTGAGCGCCTCATAGCCGCATGCGCGGATCTGGTCGAGCACGGCGTCGTAGAACTCCTGCTCACGCTCCGGCGTGATCTTGGAGCGGCGCGAGGCGACGACCGTCTCCGGTCCGTCCGCGGCCTGCGACGTCATGGCTCTTCTCCTCGCTGACTCGGGCTCGTTTCGGTGATCCACGGTGTTCTGCTTCACACAGTCTAATCGATACGTCAGTGTACCGGTACGGCTGCGTATCGGTACACTAGCGTATCGGTACACGCTCGTATCGGTACACTGCCGTATCGATGAGCCTTGGACAGGATCCACTCTTCTGTCGAGTGGATCCTGTCCTGGGCTCACCGCGCACCACCCCACGCAAGACCGTCAGCAAGGGGGCCGGGGGATGGATTCCCGAACCGAGCCTGCAGAATCCGAGTCCGCCTCAGAACCGGAGCCGCCCGACGCGGCCATACGGCGGGCGTCGCCCCCGGGCGACGCCTCCGCATCGCACGCGCACGACACCTCGGCGCGCCCGCCGCTCCTTCGCGAGCTCCTGCTCGTCGTGGGGCTCTTCGTCGTCTACAAGGTCGGCCGGCAGCTGGCCACCGGCCACACCGGCGAGGCGTTCGGCAACGCGCACCGCGTGTGGGACCTGGAGCGGGCCGTGCACCTGCCGGGCGAGGGCGCCGTGCAGACCGCACTGCTGCACAGCGACACCCTCGTGCACATCGCGAACACCTACTACGCGACGGTGCACTTCCCGGCCACCGCGGCCTTCCTGGTCTGGCTGTATCTGCGGCGCCCGGCCCACTACGTCTGGGCCCGCCGAGTGCTCGCCGTGGTCACCGCTGCCGCCCTGGTGGGGCACCTCACCTTCCCGCTCGCGCCGCCGCGGCTGCTCGGCGAGGCAGGGCTCGTGGACACCGGGCAGGTGTACGGGCCCACGGTGTACGGGGCGCACCCGGCGACCGATTCGATGGCGAACCAGTTCGCGGCGATGCCGTCACTGCACTTCGGCTGGGCGCTGATGGTGGCGATCGGCCTGATCGCGGCCACTCGGTCCCGGTGGCGCTGGCTGTGGCTGCTGCATCCGCTGCTCACCCTGCTGGTGATCGTCGGCACGGCGAACCACTACTGGTTCGACGCCGTCGTCGCGGCCGCGCTGCTCGGCATCGCGCTCGCCGTGATCCACCTGCCGCACCGGACGGCGACGACCGCCGGACGGCTCCAGGAGCGCGCCGACGCTCCCGTGCAGGAAGTGCCGGAGCTCGTGGGGGCGGGGCGATGAGCGCGACTCTCGCCGCCGTCGTCCTGTCCCTGTTCTCGGCCGTCGCGTACGCCGCCGCGGCCGTCGCCCAGGAGCGGCTCGCCTCCCGGTCCGCCGGCTCGGGCACGCTGCGGCTGCTGGCCAGCGGAGCCTGGTGGTGGTCGGTCGTGCTCAACGCGTCCGCCGCGCTGCTGCATGTCGCCGCGCTCAAGTACGGCACGCTCACGCTGGTGCAGCCGCTCGGAGCGCTCACCCTGGTGGCCGCGGTGCCGCTGGGGGCTCGGGTGGCCGGACGACGGGTCAGCGCGGTCGAGTGGCGCGGTACGGCACTTACGCTGCTCGGCCTCGCCGCGCTGCTCGTCACGGCGTCCGGGCCCGCGCCCGACGACGTGCTGAGCGTGCCGCAGGCGCTGGCTGTCGCCGGTACGACCGCCGTGCTGATCGGCGGTCTGTCACGACCGGGAGCACGGCCGGGGCTGCGGCACGCGACCGCGTCCGGGTTCGCCTCGGGTGTCGCCTCGGCGCTCACACAGACCGTGACGGTGGCCGCGACGGACCGTTCGGACTCGCTGCTGAGCGCCCAAGTGGTCGTGGTGGCGCTGCTCGTGGCGGCCTTCGCGGCGGGCGGACTCCTCCTGTCGCAGACCGCGTACCAGGGCGGTCTCGGCGCACCGCTCGCCGTCGTGACACTCGCCAACCCGGTGGCCGCCGTGGTGATCGGCCTGTCCCTGCTCGGCGAACGCCTTCAGGGCGGCGCGGCAGGCGTACTGCTGGCGCTCGCGGGAGCGGGAGTAGCGGCGTGGGGTGTGGTGACACTGTCACGGTCGGCCCCGGAGCCCGTGCCCTTGACGGCTGACTCGGTGGACGGCTTGGTGGACGACGATCACCCCGTCGCCGCGGTGCTGGCCCTGGAGCCCGGATCGGCGGCGTACGAGCCCTCGTTGGTGCCCAAGCAGCCCAATTCGGGCCACCTGACGGCTCTCTAGCGTCGGCTCTCTGACGCCGACGGCAAGAAGGGCGGTTGCGGAGATCCGCAACCGCCCTTCCTCATGCCGAGTGCCGAATGGCGAAGGCGATGTCAGCCCAGTCCTCGGGAGTCCTGCTTGAGCGCCGTGTCGACGGTCAGCGCCGTCGCCACGACGAGGCTCAGCAGGGGCTCGGGGAGCTGGAAGTGGATCTGCAGAACGTAGTTGTCCGCAGTGGTGAACATCGTCTTGGCGAGGCCTTCCCAGGTCTTGGTGATCCGGGCGACCTCGTTGTCGGCGTGGTCGACGATCGCGAAGTTCCAGGCGCGCCAGTTCTCCGCCTTGATCGCACCGACCTGCTGGCCGTTGACGTTCATCGCGAAGTTGATCTTGCCGATCATGTTCTGCTGCACGATCTCGCCGACCGGCGAGCCGTCCGGACGCGACACGATCACCCGCGACTTGAGGAACTTGGCCGGGCGCGTCAGCAGCAACTGCGGCTGGCCGTACGCGTCACGGATCTCCAACTTGTGGGTCATGAACTGGTCGAGGCTGGAGACGAAGCGCAGGACCTTCTTGAACGCGTTCTGACCGACCTCGGTGACCGAGCCGATCTGGTTGCCGTTCTGATCCATGACCTTGTACTCGTTGGTCACCTCGATCAGCTTGGCCTTCTGGTTCACCACCAGGACCGGCTCGGTGAACAGGCTGCCGCCGCCGGCGCCGCTGGGCGCGACCCCGGCCTGCTGCTGCACCTGCTTCTGCACGCGCGGGTCGGGACCCGGAGCGGGCTGGGCGTACGCCTGCTGGGGCTGCTGGGCCTGCTGCGGTACCTGCTGTGCCGCCTGGGCCTGCTGGTCCGCATTCGTGTGCTCGGTCCATTGCGAGCCGTCCCAGTAACGCAACGTCTGGGGCGCCCCGTGCGGATCCGGGTACCAACCTGCAGGAGTGTTCGAATGCGTGGTCACCGGGGCACACTACCGCGAGATGGCCGGAAAGCAACCGGCACTTGGGTAATCATCAGGCGGTGACGATCGCCGGGTCGCTCACACCGGGCCGACCGTTCTCGACATGTCCGGCGAACCGGCGCAAGAAGCCGGCGTCCGCGTCGGACACGACGGTCAGGTCGTACCAGCGCCTGCTCGCCCGCAGATCGACCGTGTGCCGAACGGTCGCGCCCGCACGCACCTTGAACGACAGCGACTTTCCGCCATAGCCGTTGGTGAGCTTGAGGACGACCGTGCCGGAGCCCTTGTTGGTGAAGGTCAGCTCCACATCGCTCCCGACATGCCGCGCGGTGACCTCGGGTCCGGCGACCTTGCCCGGGCCCTTGAAGGTGCGCAGGAAGCCGTTCGGTCCGTGCACGGTGAGGTCGTACGAGCCGTTCGAGTACACCGAGTTCCAGGTGTCCGAGACCGTCTTGCCCGCCTCGGTGGTGTACGTCCAGGGGCCGTCGGTGCGGTTCTGGGAGGTGACGAGGAAGGCGGCGCCGGCCTTGGCGCCCGAGCCGAAGGTGAGCGTGAACTTGCCGGCCGCCGGGTCGGCCGAACCGTCCACGAGGGGCGCGTACTTCAGCGGGCGGGCCGGGCGCGAGCCGCGCTCCTGCTTGGGCAGGACCGGGTTCGCGGGCGGGGTGGGCACGAAGTCGGGGTGACGGTCGTGGTCCGGCGGCTGGTAGCCGTCGGTGTCCGGCAGCGCGGCCGGCTTCGTGTCCTTGCGCGCGAAGTCGAACGCGGCGGTGAGGTCACCGCTGATCGCGCGCCGCCAGGGCGAGATGTTCGGCTCGTGGACGCCGAAGCGGCGCTCCATGAACCGGATGATCGAGGTGTGGTCCAACGTCTCGGAGCAGACGAACCCGCCCTTGCTCCACGGCGAGACGACGAGCATCGGCACGCGCTGGCCGAGGCCGTAGGGGCCGGCCGTGCGGCTCGCGTCACCCTTGTAGAGGTCCGGGCCGACATCGACCGTGGACTTGCCCTGCGCGGCGGACTGCGGCGGGTACGGCGGCACGAGGTGGTCGAAGAAGCCGTCGTTCTCGTCGTACGTGATGAACAGGGCCGTCTTGCTCCACACCTCGGGGTCGGAGGTGAGCGCGTCGAGGACCTGGGAGATGTACCAAGCGCCGTAGTTGGCAGGCCAGTTGGGGTGCTCGGTGAACGCCTCGGGTGCGACGATCCAGGAGATCTTGGGCAGCTTCTTGCCCTGGACGTCGGCCTTCAGCTGGTCGAAGAAGCCCTCGCCCTTGCGGGCGTCGGTGCCGGTGCGGGCCTTGTCGTAGAGCGGGTCGCCGGGCTTGGCGTTGCGGTACTGGTTGAAGTACAGCAGCGAGTTGTCGCCGTAGTTGCCGCGGTACGCGTCGGAGATCCAGCCCCAGGAGCCGTTCGCGTCCAGGCCGTCGCCGACGTCCTGGTAGATCTTCCAGGAGACCCCGGCCGCTTCGAGGCGCTCAGGGTACGTCGTCCAGTCGTACCCCACCTCGTCGTTGCCGAGGACCGGCCCGCCGCCCTTGCCGTCGTTCCCCGTATACCCCGTCCACATGTAGTAGCGGTTCGGGTCGGTGGAGCCGATGAACGAGCAGTGGTACGCGTCGCAGATGGTGAACGTGTCGGCGAGCGCGTAGTGGAACGGGATGTCCTCGCGGGTCAGGTACGCCATCGTCGTCGACGACTTGGCGGGCACCCACTTGTCGTACTTGCCCTTGTTGAAGGCGGTGTGTCCGTCGCTCCAGCCGTGCGGGAGGTCCTGGATGAACTGCAGACCCAGATTGTCCGCCTCGGGCCGGAACGGAAGCACGTCCTTGGTGCCGTCCGACTGGTACCAGACCGACTTGCTGCCCGACGTCGTGGCCGGACGCGGGTCACCGAAGCCCCGGACGCCTCTCAGCGAGCCGAAGTAGTGGTCGAAAGAACGGTTTTCCTGCATGAGAACGACGATGTGCTCGACGTCGTCGATCGTGCCGGAACGATGGTGCGCGGGCAGCGCCGCGGCCCGCTGAATGCTGCTGGACAGCGCGGTGAACGCCGCGGTACCGCCGGCGAGTTGAAGGAAACGGCGCCGATTCACTTGAGGCATGAGTGAGTGACCTCTTGTCCTGACGGGCCCGGTCGGCCGGATGCTGATGGAACGTGCGCGGTTGGAGTGTTCCAAGAGCACCAAACGTCAGGGAAGGGTCCTGTGGACCCCATGTGAAAGTCGGCGGTACGCGAGGCGAACGGTTTCGGACGGATCGTCAGCCGACGGCCGTGTCGAGGCGTTCGGCACCTCGGCCGACGGCCGATTCGAGGGATTCGGAGCGTCGGCCGACGGCCGATTCGAAGGGTACGGAGCGTCGGCCGACGGCCGGTGCAAGGAACGCGGATCCTCCTGCGACGTGGGCTTCTGTCTGACGGAAGCCGCCTTGCCCGGCCCCGGCCGCCGTCACGAATCTGTTGCCCAGCGGGGCGACGAGGCCCCGCCTTCGAGGACGGGAGCGCCATGCCCCACATGACCTCCTTTGCCAGGAACCAGTGGCAGGCGGCGAATGCAGCGGCCTGGCCTGAGCGGCTTCCCTATGCGGAAGCCACGACCTGGCCGGACATGACCTGGGGAGGGTTGGGGAGCAGCGAAGCGAGGTTGTCCCGCACGAAGACCGCCGCCTTCTTGATCGATTCCTCGGCCCCCGTCTCGCTTTCGAAGACGCTGGTCGAGACCATGACTCCGTTCCCGGCGTCGACCCAGTAGTAGGCCAGGAGACCGGGGATCTGACGGATGAGCGGCACGAATCCCTCGTTCACCCGACGCCCTGCCTCGGCCGGATCGGCCACCCCTTCATATCGTCTGACGGCTGCGTACACGGCTGATCTCCTCACGAGTCCGGGGCATCTGCTGCGGAGACGCCGTACCCCTGCGACGGGTGCTCGGCTCGCGAGTCGTCCGGAAATCACCGGAAGGGTTCAGCCGGTGCTCTGAATGGCGGCCAGTGCTGATGACCCGGGCCGGACAGCTCTCCCAAGGCGCGATGCGGGCGTGTGCAGAGAGAGCTGTCGCTCGACAGGTCAAGTCCGTATTCCTTGCGATCCAGCCGGTGGAGCGCCCACGACAGTTGCTCGGCGGGAGCGGCCCGACGGACAGACGTACGGTCACGGCAGAGGGGCCAGTAGTTCGGCGGCGGGAGGCGGTGTTCGGCCTTGCGCTCGTAGCGGCTCTTCGTAGATGCGCCTGGGTGAGCCGCTTGTCAGGCCGCCGAACCGTCGCAGATGGGTCACCTTTACCGGACACTTCAGCGGGCGGGTCCATGGAGACACCACGCCTCCAGCGCGTATGTCGTCGCCGCTGGGCTTCCCCGCCGGCAACGCGTCGAGCAGAAGGTCTCGACCCGCCTACTCACTGTGAGGCGACCACTCTGGCCACGGGGCCGCGCCAAGTGCCGGGGGAAAATCCGAACGCGACCGGTCAGCGACTCCGACGGGCGTTGAGCCGGGCGGCCTGGCGCGTCAGGTGGTCGCGCTCGGCGAGGTTGGGTGCCTTTTGGGCCGCCTCGACGTACAGCCGTGCCGCCGTCGCCAGGTCGCCGTCGCGCTCGTGGAGGTACGCCGCCACCGCGGCGTGGCGGGGCAGTGAGTCGTCCAGCGCCACGAGCGCCGCCAGGCCGGCGCGCGGTCCGTCGGCCTCGCCGACGGCCACCGCGCGGTTGAGCCGGACGACCGGGCTGTCGGTCAGGCGCGCGAGCTCGTCGTACCACTCGACGATCTGCACCCAGTCGGTCTCCTCGGCGGTGGGCGCGTCGGCGTGGAGGGCGGCGATGGCGGCCTGGGCCTGGAACTCGCCCAGCCGGTCGCGGGCGAGGGCCGCCTGCAGGATCTCGACGCCCTCGGCGATCGAGGGGGTGTCCCACTGGCCGCGGTCCTGTTCGGCGAGCGGTACCAGACTGCCGTCGGGCGCGGTCCGGGCGGCCCGCCGGGCGTGGTGGAGCAGCATGAGGGCGAGCAGCCCCGCCACCTCGGGGTGGTCGATCGCGGCCGCGAGCTGCCGGGTGAGCCGGATGGCCTCGGCGGCGAGGTCGACGTCGCCGGAGTAGCCCTCGTTGAAGACCAAGTAGAGGACACGCAGCACGGTGGCGACGTCGCCGGGCTGGTCGAACCGCACGCCGGAGACGGTGCGCTTGGCGCGGCTGATGCGCTGCGCCATGGTCGCCTCGGGCACCAGGTAGGCCTGGGCGATCTGGCGCGTGGTCAGCCCGCCGACGGCGCGCAGCGTGAGCGCGACCGCGGACGACGGCGTCAGCGACGGGTGAGCGCACAGGAAGTAGAGCTGGAGCGTGTCGTCCACCGCGGGCGCGATCCCGGGCGCCGGCTCCTCGTCGACGAGGTCCTCACGCCGACGGCGGGCGGCATCCGCCCGGGTCGCGTCGAGGAACTTGCGCCAGGCCACGGTAACCAGCCAGCCCTTCGCATCCCGCGGCGGGTCGGCCGGCCAGACGCGCACCGCTTCGATGAGCGCGTCCTGAACGGCGTCCTCGGCCGCCGCGAAGTCGGCTCCGCGGCGGACGAGGATGGCGAGCACGCTCGGCGAAAGGCTCCTCAGCAGGGCCTCGTTCATCAATGAGGGCACTCCGTGATGGTGGGCGTCGCGGTCAGGAACGGGCGCAGCTCCAGCCACTCGTGGATCGGCTTGCCGCCCGCCCCGGGGGCGGCCGACAGCTCCCCGGCCAGCTCGACGGCGCGCTCGTAGCTGTCGACGTCGATCACCATCCAGCCGGCGATGAGGTCCTTGGTCTCGGCGAACGGGCCGTCGGTGACGGGCGGGCGACCCTCGCCGTCGTACCGGACGAACGTCCCCTCGGGGGCGAGCGCCTGACCGTCGACGAACTCGCCGGTCCCCTCGAGCCGGTCCGCGAAGTCGCGCATGTACTGCACGTGGGCCGAGATCTCCTCCGGCGTCCACTGGTCCATGGGCACGTCGTTGACCGAGGCCGGGGCGCCGCGGTAGTGCTTGAGCAGCAAGTACTTGGCCATCGTGTTTCTCCTCGGTGCTGGTGCGACCCATTGTGGTCGCGTTCACTGCAGGGACGGAGCCAGTCACGGGTTCTCGACATCGCCGTCCGAATTTTTTGGCTCTCGTAGAGGAGCCTGGGTGAGCCGTCTCGCGATGTCGGCGTCCCGCGGAAGAGGCTGTAGGGGGCCACGAGTCTGCTGCCGGCCACCCTGCACTCGATGTTGGCGAAGCAGTCGGCCACGAGCGGTGCCTGGACCTCCTCACCGGCTACGGCGGTCAGGTCGAACTCCTCGAACTTGTCCACATCTGCGCCCGGGCAGTTGCCGATGTCGACCACGGTGGCTGCCATGTCCCCCGTCGGGATCGAGATGACGCACTCGCCGGTTTCGACCAGGGCCTGGTAGCTGTAGTCCCAGGGCCGATGGTGCACGCAATCAGAGGCGGGTCATGACGCACCATCATGTTGAACCCGTTGGTCATCACGTTCGGGATTCCGCGGTGTCGGGTGGTGACCAGGATGACGGGGCCAGGTTCGATCAGACGGTGAACCTGGTCCAGGGGGTGGGGCTGAAGGCCCTTCACGGTGATCATGTCTGCTCCTGGCGCCGTGCGATCCGCGCGTCGGCGTCCGAGCCGGCGCGCTGCCTGTCGACTCGAGTGTCGGCAGACGGACACACCGCTATGAAGGCCGCATCGTTCCCGGGTGGGGCAGGACCAGCCTCCACCCGGTCTCACATGCTCGCCGCTCCTACTCCTTGACGGCGAGGTCGGCCACGGGCACAGCTGCCTGGGCCTGCTTCGGTTCGGCGGCCATCGCCCTCAGCGTCTCGAAGGCGGCCGCCGTCGGACTGGCCGGTTCGGCCTGATAAACCACCAGTTGCTGATGCGGAGCCCCATTGACCGTGAAAGCCGCGAACTTGATGTGCAAGTCTCCGACTTGAGGGTGCTTGAGATGCTTCCCTTCCTGGGATTTGCTCTTGACCTCGTGCATCTGCCACATCCCGGCGAACTCCTCGCTCCGGGCGGACAGTTCCGCCACAACGTCGGCGATGCGAGCCGATTCGGGATCGCGGCCGTAGGCGGCCCTGATTTCGGCAACACAGGAGTGCGCGGCTCGCTCCCATTCCTGGTAGAACTCGCGCCCTGCCGGGTCGACAAACACCATACGGGCGAGATTGTCGAACTGGTCGAACCCACTGTGGAGGGCCCTGGCAAGGGAGTTGGCCGCCAAGATGTCGAGGGCCGGGCCGACCACGAAGGCCGGAGTGTGCTCCCATCCGTCCATCAGCTGCAACAACTGCTGGCTGACGTCCGCCGCGCCCCAGTCGCGCGGGCGCTGCGAGGCGGTGAGGCAGAGGCGGTTGAGATGGTCAGCAGCCTCCGCATCCAGTTTCAGCGCCTGCGCCACAGCCTCGAGTACCTGCGGGGACGGGCTGTTTTCGCGCCCCTGTTCCAGCCTGATGTAGTAGTCGGAACTGACTCCGGCGAGCAGCGCGACTTCCTCTCTGCGCAGTCCCGGCACCCGACGTCGCCCGTATTCGGGCAGACCGACATCCTGGGGCTTGAGGGCCTCGCGGCGGGCTCTGAGGAAATCACCCAAAGGTGTCCCATTGCTCATGCGGCAAGACTAGATGGTTTCCAGCCGGCGAGAAGTGTCGGTCGCGCAATATGACATCAGGTCGCATGACCTATACACAAAGTAGTTCACTGTCTCAATTAGTGGGATTTCCCCGGCCTGCGTGGCTCGCTGCGGTGGCTGAGCTGTTGCCAGGAGAGCGGTTGGGAGCGTGGGCGACCCGCACGTCGCGACCACGAGGCACACCCGGGAGACTTCTCCCCGTCCGTCAAGTCCTTGCGCCACCCGTGGACCCGCAATCCTGGGTGTAATGCACCCACCGTCGGCAGACCATTTCCGGGCGTTTTCCGCCTAGCCTCGGCCGCATGTACAACGACGCGGGCCCTGAATCGGTTGAAGGGCTGGGTCAGTTCCTCCGCTCCCACAGGGAACGCATCAGCCCCGGGGATGCAGGACTGCCCAGCGCTGGACGCCGAAGGGTGCCCGGCTTGCGGCGCGACGAGGTCGCGGCGCTCGCAGGTGTCAGCCCGAGCTACTACAGCCGACTCGAGCAGGGCCGTGAACTCAGCCCCTCACTCCGGGTGCTGGAGGCCATGGCCCGCGTGCTGCAACTTGAGGAAGAGGACAAGCGGGAACTCTTCCGGCTGGCCCAGCCGGCAACCCGCCGCATGAAGTCCCCCTTCCGGGTCGAGCGTGTCCGCCCGCACCTGCGGCAACTGATCGAAAGCTGGACCAGGACGCCGGCCTTCATCATCGGGCACGCCCAGGACCTGCTGGCCACCAACACATTGGCCGACGCCCTCTACCGTGACTTCGCACAGCACGACAACGTGCTGCGCATGCTCTTCCTGGACCCCGCGGCGAAGACCTTCTACAGGAACGCGGAGCGGGCCAAGCATCGCGCGGTCGCCGACCTTCAGCAGACGGCCGCGAACGCCCCCGAGGATCCCCGCATCCTGGAACTCGTCGGCGAACTGTCGGTGCGCAGCGGCGAGTTCCGCTCCCTGTGGGCACGCGAGTACACCCGGGTCCCGCCCTACGACGTCAAGCAGATGTACCACTCCGGCGTAGGAGACCTGGAGTTGCGGCATGAGGCCCTCAACATCCGCAGCACTCCGGGACAGCAGCTGGTCATCCTGCAGGCCGAACCGGGCTCCCCCTCCGCGGACGGTCTGGCCCTGCTGGGCACCATCAGCGCACCTGAAGTACCTCACCAGCAGAATCCTGCACACGACGCCTGAGCCAGACGGCCACCGGAAAACCGCCTCCGTCCGGACACATCTGCGCCCCGGTAGGACTCACGGGCGGAAAACCCGAGCCGTTATCGCGTATTCCCCTCGCCGGCACCCAGAATTCTACCCAAAAACTCACCGAAAAGATGCGCCTCGTCGGGTGTCAGCGGATGGAAAACGAGCTGCCGCATGTCTGGGTGCGGCAGCATCGATCGCTATCCGGCTCCCCCGAACGGCCCGAATCCTGCTGCAACTGCTGGTCCTGGGCCCACCGGAGCTCGCTGCGCAACCTTCGGTACTTCGCCCAGACATACGCCTCGTCTTCCTAGGTGTGAGACTCCCGGGAAAAGCACAGCCTTCATAGCGCCGTAGCCGACGGGCACACTCAAATACGTCAACAGGAAATCCCCGAAAAGGGGAAGCGACGAAAGAGGTTTTTCTCATGGCTACGTGGTTTGTCACCGGCGCCTCCCGCGGAATCGGTGCTGAAATCGCCCGCGCCGCCCTGGCAGGCGGTAACAATGTCGTGGTCGCCGTACGAAATCCGGAGCGTGTGCCGGCCGATCTGAAGAACTCCGACCAGGTCTTCGCGGTCGCCCTGGACGTCACGGACAACGGCAGCATCCCGCAGGCGGTCGAGGGCGCCGTGGAGCGGTTCGGCGGCATCGACGTCCTGGTCAACAACGCCGGCCGCGGCTTGCTCGGCGCGTTGGAGGAGATCACCGACGCGGAGGCCCGGTCGCTGTTCGACCTCAACGTACCCCCGCCCACGTGACGCTGGACTGGATCGACGGGGCGAACCACGCCCAGCTCGGCGGTGAGGAAGGAACCGATGTGCACGAGCTTGCCCGAGCCCACGTTTGGACCGTTGCCTTCGGCCAGGAACAGCGCCCGGCTGTCCCTCCCCCGCCATGTCGCGTCGGCGGAGACGTGCGACTGGAGGCGGCTGCCGGAGCTTCTCCGAGGCCCACACCAGTCCGGCATGGCTGTTGTCCCGGCTGCCTGCCAGGCCCTCGCGTGATGGTCCGGCAACGGCCGGCAAGGGTGTTGTCGGGGCGTGGCGGTCAGGGACCGGGGCTGTCGCGCCCCTTCGCGTCGGCCGGCCCGATGCGTGACCGGCCGACCTTGAGGAGTCCGTACCCCGGTTCAGTGATCCGGCCCTTGCCGGCGGTTCAGGTGGGGAATCCGGCGGTGGACTTCGCCGTCCCGGTCCTGTCCTGACGCTCCTCAGGGAGTGAGGTAGCAGCCCTTCCGTACGCCTGGCAGCGGATCAGTGCCGAATGCTGCTGTCGTGCAGCCGGTGCCGCCGGTGAACGACTTGTACACGAAGCTGCCCCGTGCGCCGTAGGCGACGGTCCGCTGTCCGCTGAAGGTGCACGTCCCGGCTTCGTCCGAGCAGGCCGCGGTGTAGCCGACCGGGCCGCCGGTGGCGGTGTAGCAGGTCTTCGACTCGCCGGGGATCGGGTCGCCGAACGTTGCGTCGGTGCACGGAGTGTCGCCGGCGGCCGAGATCGAAGTGAACGCGCCGAAGGCGCCGTACGTCACCGGCTGCCCCGCGACGGCCGGGCAGGTGCCGTTCTGGTCCGCACACTTGGTCCAGCCACCGGGCGGCCCTCCGTCTGGCGCCAGGTAGCAGGATTTGGCGACTCCGTCGATGGGATCGCCGAAGTGAGCGTTGGTGCAGGCGACGGAGCCGTTGGTGACCTGGTGCGAGAAATCGCCGTTGGCGCCGTAGACGACGTCACGGTTGTAGCCGGGCACGGCGCAGTTACCACCCTCGGCCGCGCAGGCGGTGTATCCGGGCGGGCCGCCCGCGTCGGCGACGTAGCACGACTTGAGGAGATTTGGCGCGGGGTCGCCTCCGAACGCGGTGCTGGCGCAGGCCGTGCTGCCGGTCACTGTTTTGTACGTGTAGGTCCCTGCCCCGTAGGCCACCGCGCGGGTGCCGCTGAAGGAGCAGGTGCCGCCCTCTCCCGCGCACCGGGCGAAGCCCGCCCGCAGCGTGCCGGTAGCGGGATCGGCGGGTGCCGGCGGATTGCCCAGTCCGGTGGCGGTCACGGTGTAGCTGCCCGGAGCGACGCCGGTGAGGTGGACGTAGGTGTCGTCCTGGCTCGCGCCGGTGATTCCTGGGGTGGGTGTGAAGGTTCCGTTGCTCCAGACGACGTTGCCGTTCACGGAAACCGAGATGTTGCCGCCGCCGAACTTCGGGACGCCGATGCGGCCGGTGGTGCCGGCCGGGCTGGTGAGGTGCGCCGCGTACGTGCCGGCGGCGGGGACGCGGGACCAAGAGGCGTTGACGGCGCCTTGAGGCATGGTGATGCGGCCCTCGGCGCTGGTCAGGTCGCCGGGGTGCGGGACGAAGCGGTACGCGCCGGTCGCCGACTCGGGTGCGGTACCGAGCACGTCGAAGGTGAGCGTGGAGGTGGGCGCGGTGGACCAGCCATGGGCCAGGCTCATGAACGAACCGCCGTAGGCAAGGCCGCCGTCGGCCTTGATGCCCTCCCAGA
This sequence comes from Streptomyces sp. NPDC027189, assembly GCF_055566975.1. Lineage (NCBI taxonomy): Bacteria > Bacillati > Actinomycetota > Actinomycetes > Kitasatosporales > Streptomycetaceae > Streptomyces > Streptomyces sp. NPDC027189. The sequence continues at coordinate 47,032 of NZ_JBVHRI010000006.1, read as the reverse complement.
AAGTGCTCCTGGTGCCGATGTCGCTGCTGAGCATGTGGCCCCAGGTTCGGCGGATCTGCGCCAGCGCGGTGTAGTCGTCGTTGGCGGTGAAGTGGGCGTTCAGCTCCATTCCGCCGGCGAAAGGCGAGACGTTGCCGCCCCATTCGGGCGTGGTGGGGCCGTAGGCGCCCCATCGGGTCGCGAGTTGGCTGACGATGCTCCGCGACTTCGCGGCGGAGTCGGTGAGCCCGTACCAGACCGCGAGCGAGTTGCCGTCCTGCGGGTACAGGCCGCTGGTCGGGTTGTCCTTGTACATGCCCTTCGACGCGTCCCACAGCCGGGAGTTGGCCGCGGTCTTGACGGCGGCCGCCCTGCCGGCCCAGCTCGCGGCGAGCGCGCTGTCGCCCTCGACCGAGGCCAGGGTGGCGCCGCTCTTGAGCGCGGCGTACAGCAGCGCGTTGGCGGAGATGTTCTCGCCGCCCTGGCCGACTCGGGCCCAGTCCTGAGTGCGGGTCACATTGAGGAGGTCGTTTCCGTCGATCTTGCCGGTGATGAAGGCCATCCCCCGCTTGTAGTCCGCCCATTCGGAGTCCAGCCACGCCCGGTCGGCCGAGTACGTGTAGTACGTCGCTGTGCCCAGAAGTGTCCAGATGTGGTACGTGTCCGAGCCGGTGAGGTTGAACGGCGGTCCCGACCAGGGGATTTCGCCCTCGTCGGACTGGGCGTCGTACATCGTGGTGAGCGCGTTGCGCGTCGAGGTGAGGTCGCTCGAGTAGGCGTACTGCGTGGGTACGGCGATGCCCAGGTCACCGGGCCACACCGTACGGTCGCGCTTGGCCCCGTCGACCAGGACCGAGTCGCCCACACCGACGGTGGCGCCGTTGTCCCACTCCGTGGCCGGTGGGGGCCAGGCGCGGCCCTGGTCGGAGGCGATCGTGTTGAGCTGCACGGTGTACGCCCCGGCGTACCAGATGCGGTTGAGCAGGTCGTCGCTGGAGTGGAAGTAGTTGGCGTAGTCGGCCGGGTTGGTCTTCCCCGGAGCCGCGGTGAAGTCGAGGCGGACGCCCTTGAGGTCCACCCAGCCGGAGGTGTCGAGGAAGACGGTGAGGTAGCGGAAGCCGCCGCGCAGTCGCGCGGTGGGCATCGTGTAGGTGCCGTTGGCGGAGGCCGTGGCGTACAGCGCTCCGTCCTCGCCGTCGCGACCGCTGCTCCGGTCGCTGTTGGTGCCCGCGTACCGGGACGACTCGCTGAAAGCCAGGCCGACCCTTTGGCCGCTGCTGCTGGCGGCACCGAAGGACAACGTTGTCAGGCCGCCGATCTCCTTGCCGAAGTCGAGGGTGATGGCCGACTGCGAGCCGGAGATCCGCGTCGGCTGTCCGCTGAGGACGTTCTGCGGGTTCGCGACGCTGCCGGACGTGGAGTACACGCCGGTCGGCTTGAGGGTGCGGGAGGTCGGCGAGTAGTTCAGGTCGTCAAGAGCCGCCTTGCTGACACCCGTTGGGGTCGTCGAGGCCGCTGCGGATGGGGAAGGAGCGGCATCAGCGGACGGCGCGGGGGCTGCGGCCAGCACGGCGACGACGACCATGGCGAGGGCGAGGGCGAGCAAGTGGTGCCGGCCTGGCGATCTGCTGAGCGGGGGACGACGACGCATGGAAACCTCCGGTGTCGCGTTCGGGAACACGGAAACGAATGCAACCGTCTGAAACGATTCAAAACTGCGGCCCGCGAGGCCCGGTGACTGATCGGGCAGTTGGATGAACGAGAAGCCTCATCGAAGTTCCACCGATGATGTGCGCCCGAAAACAGCGTGTCAACCCGTCGCGGCCAGCACCAACTGCCTTCGAACGGAACCCTGTTGGGGGCATTGACAGGGCCGCGCCAAGCCGGTTCACTGCCTCCGAAACAGGTATGGACCAGTGCTTGATTCCCGCACGGCCCGGTGAGAGCCATAGGCCCTGGCCACGCACGCCAACCGGCATCCCCCATCGTGAAATCGAGGCGAGTTCCGGTGTCCTTGCACGGTGCCGACATCGTTGTCAGATCGCGGCTCCTCAGCTTCCTGCTGACGGCTGTTCTCGCGTGTGTGGCACTGGTCCCCGCCGCGACGCCCGCGGCCGCCGCCACCCCTGTGTGCGTACTGGCCTGTGACACGCTGGACCCCTCGCTGGCCCGGCAGGAGAGCTTTCCGGTACCGGCCAAGAACCTCAACGGTCGTCGCCTCGAACTGCACGTTTCCGACGCGGACGACATGGCGTGGGCCAGCATCGACGACGGCGTGACCGGCGACTCGGTGTGGCTGGACCGCTCCTGGGACGGCGGCGCCACCTGGGAAGGACTGCTCGGCAAGGCCGCCGTCCCAGGAACCTGGACCGGCACCAGGACGCTGATGTACAACATCACCGATCCCCGCAACCACCGACGCGGACTGGTCCGGGCCTGCGGCGACGCCGCCGCCGTCGGCTGTACGAACTGGGCCTACCCCACCGTCTGCGACACGCTCTGCGACCGCACCGACGCCGGCCAGGCGGCCGGCGACGACCAGCCGGTGCCGTCCACCACCCTCTACGGCCGCACGATCCGATTGCACGTCGACCAGAAGAACTCCATGGCCTGGGCGAGCATCGACACCGGCGGTGGCGGCGACGAAATCTGGCTCGACCGCTCCTGGGACGGCGGCTCGACCTGGCCGGACGGCTCCTCCCTCGGCCGCACCAGCATCCCGTCCGGAGCCACCGGCACCCGTACCGCCATGTACGCCACCCGCGATCCGCGCGGCCTCCTCTACGGCGGCGCGGTCCGCGCCTGCGGCCGGGAGGCCGACCACCAAGAGGGCAGCTGCACCGCGTGGGTCAGGCCCGCGCCGACCAGGGCGCGCGCCGCGGCAGACGCGCTCATGTCCTCGTACGACCCGTACAACGGCTGGTGGCCCAGCAGTTGGTGGAACTCCGCCGCCACCCTCACCTCCCTCGTCGACTTCGCCAGGACCACCGGCACGCACGACTACGACTGGGTCGTCGCGCGCACCTTCGAGCAGAACAAGGGCGCCTTCGCCGCCGGTGTGCGCAGCTCGGACGCGATTGAGGGCGACTTCATCAGCCGTTCCATCGACGACTCGGGCTGGTGGGCCATCGCCTGGATCGACGCGTACGACTACACCGGCGACTCCCGCTACCTCGACGAGGCCGTCACCATCGCCAACTACGTCCAGCAGTACTGGGACAGCGGCACCTGCGGGGGTGGCGTGTGGTGGGACCGGGAACGCACCTACAAGAACGCCGTGACGAACGGACAGTACCTCTGGCTGACCACCGCGCTGCACCAGCGCATCCCGGGCGACACGGTATGGCTCCAGCGGGCCGAGGCGTCCGCCGCCTGGTACAGGTCCAGCGGAATGATCAACTCCTCGGGGCTGGTGAACGACGGGCTGACCTCGGCCTGCGCCAACAACGCCAGCACCGTGTGGAGTTACAACCAAGGACTCGCCATCGGTGGCTTCACCGAACTGTGGAAGACGACCGGGGACAGTTCGCTGCTGGCCACCGCGCGGACCCTGGCCGACGCCGCCATCAGCAGCCCGGCACTGACCCGGGACGGAGTGCTCACCGAGTCCTGCGACATCGGCTCGGCGTCCTGCGACGACAACCAGAAGCAGTTCAAGGGCATCTTCATGCGGAACTTCGCCGACCTCGCGAAGGCCACCGGCTCCAGCATCTATCAGAGTTACGTCCAGAAACAGGCGGACACGCTGTGGGCGCAGGACCGCAGCTCCCTCAACGCCCTCGGTGAACGCTGGGCCGGCACCAGCCCCAACCAGACCGACTGGCGTACCCAGGCCAGTGCCCTCGGAGCGCTCACCGGCGCCGCGGGCTGACGACCGCACTGACCGAGACACGGCAAGGTGGGTGCCGAACTCCTGGGCATACGGCGGCCTGGTTCCGTTCCCCGTGCGCGACCAGGCTGGCGTTGGAGCAGCCGCAAAGAGCTGCCGACCCCGCCTCGGCCGGCGCGAATGCGCTCGACGCATTCCACAGGCCGGTGGACCCACTCAGCTGAGGAGCAGGCGATGAGCGTCACCCACACGGACACCGTGAGCTGGAACAGCAAGGCCTTCGACGAGATCGTCTCGAACGACGCGGGACGTCCCGTCCTGTTCACCAACGCCCGGGTCCTGACGATGGACCCGCTGATCGGGACCATGCCCGGCGCCGATGTCCTGCTCGTGGGCGCCCTGATCGTGGGCGTCGGCCCCGGTATCGTCACCGCGGCACAGGACGACAACGCCATCGTCGTCGACTGCACGGGCATGACCGTCGTGCCGGCCGTCGTGGACACGGTCGCCCTGGTCGGCGGACGTGGCCACCGCTCGGAGTACGTCGCGACGCTGACGCCGGGGAATTCCGGCGACCTGCTCGTCGTGCCCGACGAACTCGCCGCCGACGTGGCGAGCGCACAGGCCACACTCCTGTCCCGCCCGGAGCAGGTCCGCGCCCTGGTCGCGGCAGGCAGACCCGTACTCTGGGCCGGCACCGACGCCCCCGGCCGCCCCACCGCGCCGCAGGCGGGAATCCCGTCCGCTCAGGACATGACCGGCAGCCCGCGGGTCGGCGTCTGGATCGACAAGAACGACTTCCTGAACCAGGAGCTCACCGCCGACGGCCGCTACGACGAAACCCGGGGCGGCCGCCCGCACGCCTACCAGGGCCGCTACTGGATCGACGGCAACCGGATCGACTACCTGGACGACCTCGGATTCTGGGCCTTCGGGGAGTTCCAGAGCGAGGAACTGCACCACGCGGGTTACGCCATGCGGCTTGGCTGACCCCGCGGCCGTACCGGCCTTGATGGACGCAATGAGCTCCAGCCCCTCACCCGCAATCAGGTGGAGGGCTGGAGCCTTCGCCTGTCCGCTTCCCCCCGACTCCGGTCAGCCGGCCGGTGTGTTGAGCACGTACGTGCGCGAGCCGTTGACCTCGCTGCGCAGTGCGGGCAGGTTCACGTCGAGGACCTGGCCGTTCCACTTGCGGGGTCGGCCGTTGACGAGGACGGCGGTGATGTTCCGGGCGTCGGAGCCCAGCACGAGGGTGCCGATGGGGTCGTTGAGGGGCATGTTGTTGAGGTCCTCGGCCTGGACGACCAGCAGGTCGGCCTTCTTGCCGGGGGTGAGGGAGCCGGTGACGTCGCCCAGGCCGTTGGTCCGCGCGCCCTGGAGGGTGGCGAAGTCCAGGACGTCGTGCGTGGTGATGCGGGAGAGATCGCCGTCCGTTCCGTAGGCGGCGTTGACCGCACGCATCCGCTGGATCACGAGCAGGGCCCGCATCTGCGTGAACATGTCGCTGGCGAGGGCGACTTCGACGTCGATGCTCAGGCCGGGGCGGATGCCGACGGCGAGCGCCTCGTCCACTGCGGGGATCGCCGTCTCCAGGCCGATCTGTGCGTCGGACGTGGGCGCCAGGGCGACCGTCGTACCGAACTCCCCCATGGCCTTCCAGGCTTCGGAGGTCAGGCCGGTGGCGTGGATCAGGGTGACATCGGGGCCGAGGATGCCGTGCTTGGCCCAGGACAGCACGGCCTCCGACGAGGAGGCGCCGAAGACCGCGTCGACGCTGACGCCGATGCCCAAGTCGGCTGCGGTGCGGGCGAGTTCGGGGCCATAGGCGAGGGCGGGGCCGGCGATCTCGTCGGTGGCCAGCGTCGCCATGCGGAGCGTGATCAGCTGGTCGTCACTGCTGAAGTACTCGCCCTTGAGGCGGGTCAGGTCGGCCGGCCACTGGCGGTCCCACTCTCCGAAGTGCGGCCCCATGGAGGCGTGGACGCCTCGGATGCCGGTGTCCCGCAGGGCTTCGATCGCCGCGTCGGAGTGCTCGCGGGTACGGGAGTTGTGGGAGAAGTCGAGCATGGTGGTGATGCCGCTGTCGATCGCGGTCAGCGCCGCCAGTTTGGTGCCGATGTACATGTCCTCCGGCCGGTAGACGGTGGCGTAGCCGGCGAGCGTGGACATCACGTAGGCGCCGAGGTCGTCGACGTCGGGCATGATCCGGCGCAGCTGGGCTTCCCAGGCGTGCCGGTGGGTATCGACGAGGCCGGGGGCCAGGATCGTGCCGGAGGCGTCGACGACCACCGCACCGTCCGCGGTCAGGTTCGGCCCGATCGCGGCGATGGCGTCGCCCTCGACGAGCAGGTCGCTGTTGTGCAGGATGCCCAGTTCCGGGTCCATCGTGACGATGGTGGCACCGGTGAACAGAACGCGCCGACGCGGATCGGTGGACTGGCGTCGCAGCTGGTCGAGAAGGCCGGCGCTGGTGGTGTCGTTGTTGTTCATGGTGGGCCCCTTTCGGGAGGAGGTGGGTCTGGGCCGAGTGGCTTCTGGTCCAAGACTCGATCCGTGCCCGCGCGGGAACCAGGCCGCCGTTTCCCTAGGTGCGGCGCACCCAGGACAGCTCGCGGTGGCAGGGGCTGTCCCCGGCCGGAGGCCGAGAGGGTCCCGGCCTCAGCTCGGCCACGGTCGGCTCGATCGGGCCGTCCGCCTGCCACTGCGCGGTGGCCACGACGACCCGATCGCTCCACCCGTCGCCGTTGAAGTCGGCCACTGCCGCCGGCGCGCAGGCCTTCGGCGCGCAGCACGGTCAGAATGCGGCGGGGTATGGCCTTGGCGACGGCCTCCGCACCGGCGGGGGCGCGCCCGGGCCTGACGGGCCCCGGCGCTCACTTCTGCGAGGTGTTCGGCCGGCCGGCGTCCTCCCGATACAGGACAAGGTGCTCGTGGAAGAGCACGCCGTCCCGGACGTCACCGGTGGCGGTGAAGCCGGTGTCGTCGACGTAGTCGATGTGGTTGCCGGTGACGGTGTAGCTGCCGGTGTAGGCGCTCTGCCGGTTCCCCCGGGCTTCGTCGTAACGGCCGTTCGGGAGAAGTTCCTGGCGGATGTGGCCATCTGCCGTCACCCACATGCCGACGAAGGGATGAGGCGTTGCGTTCGCGTTCATGGCTCTACGGTCACGCCCCGACGCACGGCCAACCAGGCCACGACTTTCTCAGGAGCGGCGTTCCTGGGAGTCCGGCACCCACCTTCTGGGGTTCGCGCCCCCGTGAGCAGGGGTGTCAGCGGGCGGCTGAAGGGGATCGGCGGGGGCGTCGACGTCAGACCGCAAGGGGGCGAAGGCCCACATAGACATAGCGGCACGCGGCCGATCCCTCAAGACGACCGAGCCCTTGCAGGGGATCAGCGTCAGGGGAGGCCAACGCCGGCGCCGACGCCGCGTACGGGCCGTGAACACCCCGCCGGCCGGGACGAGGTGCCGTCCCGGCGGCCCTGACCGGACATCGCGTCTACGCGAAAGGACTGCGCGCCGGGGCGAAAGACGGCATCGCCATGGCCTTGGGAGAGTCGTCTCCACGTCGGACTCCGGACCGCCTGCCGAGCGAATGTGTGACGGCAGTCGTCCCGGCGTCGACGGCTGCCGACGCGGCACTGCGAGCCGGGAACCGTGTCCTCATCGCACCCGCCTACTTCGACCGGCCCGGAGACGGCTGGCGCGGTGATCTCAAGGCCATAGGCAAGTGGATCGACGCGGACGGTCTGCGCTTCGGGCCGGGTGAGCGCATCGAACTCTGCTACGGGCCGCACTCCGCCTACACCTTGCCTCCCGAAGCCCTGCACGCGACGGCGGAGGAGTCCGCCCGACGAGGGGCCCTGGTGCACATCCATGTCGCGGAGACTCTCGCCGAGGACGTCGCACAGCGGGAGCGGCACGGATCGGTTCCCCAACTGCTGCGGAAGAGCGGGCTCCTGAACGGGCGGCTGCTCGTGGCCCATGCCGTGCACCTCTCCGACGGCGACATCCGGCTGCTCGCGGAGTCGGGAGCCGGTGTCGCGCACTGCCCGGGCTCGAACGCCAAACTCGCCTCGGGAACGGCTTCCCTCCACGCACTCCGCTCCGCGACCCTCAAGGTCGGTCTCGGTACCGAAGGGCCCGCGAGCAACGACGATCTCGACCTGTGGGAGGAGGCGCGTCTCGCGATGACGTTCTGCCGTCTTTCCACCGCCGACCCCTTGGCCCTCACCGCCGCGGATGCCTTTCTGATGGCGACCTCGGCCGGAGCCGCGGCATTGGGCAGGACGGATATCGGAGCCCTTCGCCCGGGAAACTGGGCGGACATGGTTCATATCTCCGTGGACGGGCCGCATTTCGCCGAGGGTCTGGACGTCGAGGACGCTCGCCTGCTCGCCAATCTCGTGTGGGCGGCCGGCTCTCGCGGGGTCAGAGACGTCTGGGTCGCGGGTGAGCCCGTGGTCGTGAACGGTGAGACGGTCCGTGTCGACGGCATCGCTGCCCAGCGTGCTGCGACTGACGCGGCGGAACCTCGTATGAACAGGCGGACCGTCCCGTGGGGAGTCGAAGCGCTGAACGGCACCGTCCGGGTCGGGTTCTGCACGACGCCGACCTTGTGGCCCGCGTTCACGAGAGCGTCCGCTCTTTGCAGGAAATGTGATGCAGGTCACTCTTTCGGCGTCGAACTTTCCGTGGCTCTTCCCGTCATGTCGCTGATCCCGCCCCACTACTACGGAGGGCTTCATGGCATCTTTTGCATCGTCGGCCCCGGCAGGCGACCAGAACCGCGCCGGCCTCATCGGACGGTCGGCGGAGCTGGCGATCATCGACGCCCTCTTCGGCTCAGCCGTCACGCGGGGTACCGCGCTGATGCTGACCGGAGAGGCCGGGGTGGGCAAAAGCGCGCTGCTGGACGCTGCGGCCCTGCGCGCGTCCGAGACCGGCTTCCAGGTTCTGCGTGTCGTCGGCTCGCAGTTCGAGGAAAGTGTCAGTTTCTCGGCGCTGAACCAGATATTGCACCCGCTGGCCGGAGAGATTCCCGCTTTGCCCGCACGACAGGCGGAAACGCTCCAGGCGGTCCGAGGGCTGTCCGAAGGGGAGCCGACCGAGCTGCTCGTCATCGCGAACGCTGTGCACATCCTGCTCACCCGGGCCGCCACCGAGAGCAGTCCTCTCGCTCTGATCATCGATGACGTGGCGTGGCTGGACCGGCCAAGCGCCGCGGTTCTGGGAACCGTCGTCCGCTACATACGCGCCGGTTCCATCGCCCTGCTGGCCGCGTCCCGGACCGGTGACGAGTCCTTCCTGAGCAGCACCGGGATACCGACGCACGAGGTTCAGCCTCTGGATGACGAATCGGCGAACGAGCTGGTGACCGAGCGATTCCCCGCCATGGCCGCCAGGGTCCGCCGGCGTCTTGTCGCAGAAGCCCGGGGAAACCCCCTCGCGCTGCTGGAGCTGCCCGTCACGCTCAATAACGCACAGCGGACAGAGCGAGGAACGCTGCCGACCGTGCTGCCGTTGACCGAGCGTCTCAAAAGGATCTTCTCCGCTCGGATCGGCGCGCTCCCGGACGCGACACGGAAACTGCTCCTGCTCGCCGTCCTGGACGGCTCGGGCGATCTGCACATCCTTCAGCAGGCCATGGGCGGCCCTGACGGCCTGACCGGGCTGTCTCCTGCCGAGAGGGTCGGACTCGTACAAGTCGACACCCTCACAGGCCGTCTGGTCTTCCGGCACCCTCTCACCCGTTCCGCGGTCATGGAACTGTCGACCAGTGCCGAGTGCCGGTGGGGTCATCTGGCACTCGCCGGGGAACTGCCGGAAGGCTCCGAACACCGGGCCCGGCACCTCGCCGACGCCGCCGTGGGCCCCGACGACCAAGTGGCCGCCCTCCTGCGCGAGGTGGCCTACAGCACCCTGCGCCGCGGTGACGCCGTAGGCGCCATCACCACCCTGCTGCGCGCCTCGGAGCTGAGCAGCACGGGGACGGCCAAGGGACGAAGGCTGGCCGAGGCGGCCTGTCTGGGCGCCACCATCACCGGTGATCTCCGCAACGTGCGCGCTCTGCTGGACCATGCCGGCCACGCCGATCCGGTCGGCACCGATTCCCTGGCTGCCGCCGCCGCGGCGGCCAGCCATCTCCTCAACGGCGAAGGCGACGTGGACACCGCTCACCGGCTTCTCGTCGGTGCCATCGACAACCACGACCTGCCCGACGGCGCGGACGACCACATCCTCCGCGAAGCACTGCACACCCTGGCCCTGGTGTGTTTCTTCGGCGGAAGGCCGGACCTGTGGCACTCCTTCGACAGTGCCATGACGCGACGCCTGCGCTCCTCGGAGCCCCTGCTGCCGGTGATCCGGGGCGCCTTCGGCGATCCGGCCCACGCGGCACTGTCCGTGCTGGTGGGTCTTGACGAGCTCATCTCCGGTCTCCACCAGGAGGCAGACCCCACACGCATCATGCGGACCGCCCTCTCCGCCGCCTATGTCGACCGCCTGCCGGGCTGCCGCAGCGCGTTGTTGCGCGTCATCGACGACGGCCGAAACGGCGGCGCCATCACCTCGGCGATCGAGGCGCTCTTCCTCCTGGGGAACGACGCCTACACGAGTGGACAGTGGGACGACCTCCGGGAGACCACGGACGAGGGTCTCGGGTGGTGCGCGACATACAACTACCGCCTGCTGGCATGCTCAGGCCAGTTCCTTCAGGGGCTGCTGGCCGCCGCACAGGGAGACAACACCACCGCGCGGAGAGTCGCGGACCGCCTCATCTCCTGGGGGAACCCCCGAGGGCTGGGTGCGCTCCGCGTCTACGCCTCCCACATCCGGGCCCTGTCGGCGCTCGGCAGCGCGGACTTCGACGCCGCCTACCGCCTTCTCGAAGGACTGGGCACGCCCGGCCAACTGCCCTCACACATGCCGCACGCTCTGTGGCTCTTTCTGGATTTCACCGAAGCCGCCGTTCGCTCCGGCCGCCACTCCGAAGCAGCCGCGCACGTCGCGGCGGTCAGAAAGACCGACATCCCGTCGATCTCGCCGCGGCTGGCCATGCTGACCGATGCCGCCGGGGCCATGGCCATCCAGGACTTCATCGACCATGAACTGTTCGAAGCGGCCATCGCCACGCCCGACGCCGAGCGATGGCCGTTCGACTGGGCCCGGATCTGCCTGGCCTATGGCGAAAGACTGCGCAGAGCCAAAGCAGGCGTGGAGGCCCGCGTACACCTGGACGCCGCGCTCAGCACATTCGACCGCCTGGGAGCCGCGCCGTGGAGTGCGCGAGCGGCGAACGAGCTGCGGGCCAGCGGGATCCCCCTCAAGACGGTCGTACGTGGCGAAGGCCTCCCCTCACCGCTGACTCCGCAGGAACGGCAGGTGGCGCAGCTCGCCGCCACGGGGCTGACCAACAAGCAGATAGCCGCGCAGCTCTTCCTGTCTCCCCGAACCGTGGCCGCCCACCTGCGGGGGGTGTTCCGGAAGTTGAACGTCACCTCGCGTGCCGGGTTGCGCGACGCGCTGACCGGCACGACGGCGTGATTCCGTCGAGGCGGCCGTTCGGCTCACCCGTCTCGATCCTCTACGGCCGCCTTGCCGCGCGCGTTGTGTGCGGCGGCTCGGCGGGCCTGGCGGAGCAGCGCCTCCTCGGCGCGTGAGGTGTGCACGAACCGGCCGCCGGCACAGAAATCGAAGCGGACAGCCCGCCTGGGAACAGGCGGGCTGTCGCGGAGGAGTGACTGCGATCAGCGCGTGCCGCGGTCGGCTCTCTTGATGAGGTTGGTGACCGCGTCGGGGTGGCTGATCATGACGGAGTGGGAGGCACCCGAGACCTCGACCGTGCCACGAGCGTGAGCACGCTGGTACTCGAAGCGCTCCAGGGCCGGCGGAATGGCCTTGTCCTCCGTCGCGACCAGGCCCCAGGAGGGAATGGTGTGCCAGGCGGCGGCCTGAGTGACGTCCGTGAAGGAAGATGCGCTGAAGGGCCTCTGAGCCGCCTGCATGACGTTGGTGACCGACACCGGGAGGTCCGCGGCGAAGGCGCTGCGGAACTTGTCGGCCTTGAGGTAGAGGTCCGAACCGGTGCTGCCGTCCGGATTCGGGTACGGCACGGCGTTGACCGCGTCGGGGATCTCGGTGCCCGGGTACTTGTTGATGAGCTCGCCGAGCTGCTCGCCCTTGTCGGGCACGAACGCGGCAATGTAGACGAGGGCCTTGACGTTGGGGTTGTCGGCCGCGGCGTTGGTGATCACCGCACCGCCGTAGGAGTGCCCGGCCAGGATGATCGGACCCTTGATGGACTTGAGGACGCTCGCCAGGTAGGGCGCGTCGGTCGGCAGTCCACGCAGCGGGTTGGCGGGCGCGACGACCGGATAGCCGTCCCTCTGGAGCTGCTTGATCACGCCGTTCCAGCTCGCGGACGCATCGGCGAAGCCACCGTGCACGAGCACCACCGTCGGCTTGGCAGCGTCCGTTTGGGTGGACGTCGGCGTCGCTGACGCCGTCGACGCCAGAAGGGCAGCCGCTGCGGCGCCCGCGGCGGCTGCGGCGACTATTCCGTGACGTACGACCTTTTTGCGCATGGTCTCCGCTTTCTTCTTTTCCTGGTGGGCGGGGCGGGGTGTGATTCGAGTCGTGCGGCTTCCCGGGTCGGCACCGACCGGCCCGTGCCGGGTCACGCCTGGTGGGCGGCGGCCTGCTTGATCAGCTCCGCCACGGCTTCCGGCCGGGAGACGTAGATGGCGTGGCTTCCGGCGGCCTCGCTCACGGTGGCTCCGGCTCGCTCGGCCATCGTGCGCTGTGCCGGCGGCGGGATCATGCGGTCGTCGGTGGCGACGAGATACCAGCTCGGCTTGGCACGCCAGGCGGCCTCCGCGACCGTCCCGTTGAGCGCCGCCACACCCCAGGGAACCTGCGAGTCGGCCATGAACCGCGCCTCCTCGGGCGCCACATCGCCCGCGAACGACGCGGCGAACTTCTCACGGTCCAGGAACAGGAAGCCGTCCTGGGGCGGCAGGATCGGCGGAACGGGCGCACCGGGAGCCGGGTCGGCGATCAGGGTGCCGACCGACTCGCCCTTGTCCGGCGCGAAGGCCGCGATGTAGACGAGCGCGGCCACACCCTCGTGTCGGCCGGCCTCGGTGATCACAGCCCCGCCGTAGGAGTGGCCGACGAGCACGGCCGGCCCGTCCTGGGCGTCGAGGACCTGCCGGGTGACCGCCACGTCACCTTCGAGGGAGTGGGTCGGGTTCTGCACGACGCTGACGTTGAAGCCGTCGCGGGTGAGGAGGCGGTAGACCGGCTGCCAGCCGGAACCGTCGACGAATCCGCCATGCACGAGAACGATGTTCTTCACGGCACTCATGTGATTGCTCCTTGTTTGCCGGAAACCTTCCGGGCAGCTACAAGCTAGGCCGGACTGTCCGTTCCGGCTTCGACCAAATGACCTAGTTGCGCGACGAGCGAGGCCGACGGGAAGGTCATGCCGTGCTTCGCGCCGCGGCCGTCACAAAACGCGTCACCGCCCGCGAGAAGGCCTCCGGCTCCTCGAGGTGACCGAAGTGCCCGCTGTTCTCCAGGATCAGCAGTTCCGATCCGGGGATCAGCCGGTGCAGTTCCTCGGCCCACCGCACCCCGCAGATGACGTCGTGGCGGCCGACAACGACGAGGGTCGGTACGGTGAGTGAGCCGAGGTCCGCACGGTCGTCGATGACGTGCGGGGAAAGGTTTTCGTCCAGCCCGGAGATGTGCGTGGCTCGCACGGAGGCACGCAAGGGAGCGAACTCCTCCTCCCTGCCCCAGTAGTCGGCGAAGTACGCGGGGAGCAGCCCCCTGGCGACGGCTGTCATCTGTGCGTCGTCGGAGATGGCGGGGAGGGCCCGGAAAGCCGCCAGGACCTCGGGGAGTTCGGGATGGCCGGCGTGCCGCTCCGCGAACAACTGCACCAGGCGCATGGCCTCGGCGGCGTGTTCGGGACCGGTCAGCGGCGCGCTCTCGTAGAGGATCACCCCGGCGACGCGCTCGGGGTGATGCAGGGCGTGGTACTGGGCGACGAAGCCGCCGTGCGAGTGGCCCAGAAGGTGCACCTCGGGGACGGCGAGGTGCTCGATCAGCGCCCCGAGGAACCGACTGTAGCGGGGCCGGGTGTAGCCGTGGGGGTGGGAACGCAGCAGGCCGGAGGCGCCACTGCCGATCGGCTCCGGGTACACGATCGTCAGGTGCCGCTCCAGCGCGGGCATGCGCAGGTACTCCCAGACGATGCCCGGTCCGCCGGAATGCGCGACGCACACCGGCCCCGTGCCATGGACGTGATAGCGCTGCACGACTCCGTCGATCTCGACGGTGTGCGTTCCGGCGGCCAGAGGATCGGTCGCAGAGGTGGTCATGGGGGGTCTCCGTATCCGGCAGGTGTCGATGACACCGGCAGGACGCCGGAGAGAGGACGAAGTTCGACCCGGACTACGTGACGCCCGTCACAGCGGGGTGAGTTGCTGGATGGCCGGCACCGGCCTGGGGTGCAGGAGACGCAGCCGATGCGGACGACCGGCGCCGTCCAGGGTCATCAGCCAGGCCACCGAGGGCGGGCAGTGGTCGGGGTTGTCGGCGGGGCCGAGGAGGTCCATCTCCCAGACGACAAGGGACCGGCCGGCCACGGCATGGACCAGGCGTTGCCGTACACCGGCCTCGAGGTCGCCGTCCATGCCGCGTACGAGGACGCTCCTGCCGCCCACTGGTTCGTTCCCCCTGAGCAGGGCGATCTCGGGCGACCAGCGCTCCGTCATCAGCGCGCCGAAGCGTCCGCTCTCGGCGGCGGCCAGTGTCTCGCGCGCCTCCACACGGCTGGCGCGGAGGCGCTGCGCGGTGTCGCCGTGCGGGGCGTCCGCCGTGGCGGCGAGGGCTGTCGCGAGCTTGGCGCGTCCCTGGTTGAGCCGGCTGCGGACCGTGCCGACCGGGACCCCGCAGGCGTCGGCTATCCGTTCGTAGGACGTGACGCCGGTGCTGAAGTGACGCAGCACCAGGGGCAGGCGCAATGCCGGGGACAGCTCTTCGACGGCCTCCCAGATCCAGTCCCGCATCGCGTGCTGCTCCAGCCACCGCTCCGGACCGGCGTCCGTGGCGGGCAGGTGCAGACCGTCGATCGGCTGGACGGGGACAGAGTCCCGCAACAGGGAACGGCTGGCGTTGCGGACGATCATCCGCAGCCATGCGCCCACGGCCGCCGGGTCGCGGACGTCGCCCACGCGGCGGAGCGCGGTGACGGCCGCGTCCTGGACCACGTCGTCGGCGTCGGGCCCCGGCCCCAGAATGCTCAGCGCCACCGCGCGCATACCTGCCCGGTGCCGTTCCAGCAGCAGGCCCAGGGCAGTGGCCTCACCCGCCTGCGCGGCTCGGGTGAGCGCCGCGTCCTCGATGCGCGCGGCTTCGTCCGAGTTCCGGTTCATGGGGTCCCACTTCCAGCGTCCGCCGTCGTGCGTGACCGTACTACGTGATCGCCATGTCTCTCTCGGCCGACCGGTGCGGGGACCGTCGTGCCACGCCGCAGCGCCACGGCCCCCGCATCGCTCGGTAACGCCCGCCCACCGCCTGCGCGGCCGGCCCGTCGAGCGCGGCGACCTCGTCGGCCGTCAACCCGATATCGGCCGCGGCCACGTTCGCTCCGCCGGCGTCCCGTGTACCCCACGCGCTACGGGGAGTTGTTCGCCGTGGACACTCGAACAGGCGAGGAGCTCTGGCGGACCCATCCGCGTACCTTCCTCGAACGCCGATGGGTCTCGCTGAGCCCGGCCATGGTGATCAACGGCAACCTGTACGCGGTCTCCGCCCGCAACAGCGTCTTTGGGGTCGACGCGGCCCCGCCCCTCGCGTGCCTGATCAGCAAAGGTGATCGTTCCGCTGTCAAGGTCAACCGACCACGTGCACCTCCACGCGCTGGGCGCCGTGGAGGTGGTGGACTACCAGGGACCGGCCAAGCGACCAGGATTGGCGCGTCAGGTGGTCACTCGTAGCACTACTGGCCGGGAAGAGGCCTCCGCCGGGCCGAGTTCAGGAGACGGCAGACGTCAGGTATGTCAGGTATATCCCTCCCTCGCAGTCGGGCATCTTCCGCAGGGTCCAGCGGCCTTCGACGGTCGCGGACGAAAAGTTCGACTCGGCGTCGTCCTCCTCCACCTCGCCCTCCCTCAGGGCGTAGCCGGCCTTGGGGAGCTTCTTCTGCAGGAACGCCAGGGCGGCGTCGAAGCGGCCCCGTACGACTGTGGTGACGACGAGCCGGTCGCCGGTGCGGTGCTGCACCGAGGTCACCACCGCACCGTCGGGCACGGGAAGGTTTGCCGGGAAGTCCTTGGGAAGCGGCAGTGAGGCGTCGGTGGGACAGCCGCCGGGCGCGGTGCCGGCCGTTTTCCCGGCCGCGTACGGCGGCGCCACCGAGGGCTCCGCCGAGCATCCGGTGACGGCCGCCAGGCTGAGGGCGGCGCCGATCAGTACGGCAGCCGGGGGCAAAGGCTTCATCTACTGGCCCCTTCTGGGCTTCTTGTGCTTGCCGCCGACCACGGCGTCGTATGCGCCGTACAGTGTGTTGCCGGAGGACTGGCGGGCGATCGAGGCCAGTGCGTCGTAGTTCTGCGCGCCGCCGGTGGCGCAGGCGCCGGTGCAGCCGTCGGCGTAGGCGGCGAGCACGCGGCCCTGGGCGTCGAGGGTGACGTCATTGAAGTCCAGGAGATTGCGGTCGTTGCCGCAGGTGGTGCCGCCCGTGCAGATCGACCCCTTCTGGACCGGGTCGGTGGGGGTGGCGTCGACGGTGACCCAGGACTGGCCGCCGTCGTAGGTGGTGGCCACGTACAGGTGCCAGACGCCCTTGAAGTTGGCCGTGTCCTGGTAGTTGCCGCCCGTGGTGGTGCCGAGGAAGGCGAAGGCGGCGCGGTTGTCGTCGCCCGCGGTCACGGCCGGGAAGACGATGTTCTTGATGCCAAGGGCCGCGCCGACGTTCTGGTCGTACAGCCACGTCCTGCCCTTGTCGTGGCTGACGGCGATACGCGCGGTGTCGTCGCTGTTCTGGTAGCCCATGTAGACGGTCCCGCCGGCCCCGATCCCCACGCTCGGGTCGGAGTCACCGGGGGTGCTGGACGGGTCGGGGCGGACGGTCCAGGTCAGCCCGTTGTCCTCGGAGACGGCCACGGCCTGATGGCTGCCGCAGCCCTTGTTGGGCACGTACACCGTGCCGTCCGGGGCGACCTTCACGTGCCCGTGCAGGCCGCCGCAGTCCAGCAGCGAGTACATCGGAACCGCGGGCCCGTACGTCAGACCGCCGTCCCGGCTGACCGCGCAGGAGGCGTCGGCGATGTCCTGGGAGCAGTAGTAGACGGCGTGGGGGTACGACGTGAGGGCGCCCGGCCCGCCCGGGGCGAAGGGGCCGCCGCCGATGGTCTGGTGGTCCACCCCGGAGTTGATGCCTGAGCCGCCCGTCGGCGTCCACGTCTCGCCGTCGTCGTCGGTGTAGCAGGTCAGGGCGGTCTTGCCGGCGAGCTGCGACTCGAAGGTGCGGTGGGTGGCCGGGTCGGTGAACAGGATCGGGTCGAGGCTGGTGGTGCTGCCCTGGGGACAGCCGTTGACCGCCTTCGCGCTCTTGTCCTGCCAGGTGGCGGCGCCGGCGCTGTCGTAGGTGACCTTGAGCGTCGATGTGTACGCCTGGAACATCGCGGCGCCACTCGCGCGGTCGACGCCGATCGAGGGTTCACCGGCATTGTGCGCGTCCGCGATGCCGTCGGGTGCCGAGGAGTTCGCGTACGTCGGCGGGAGGGCCGTGCTCGGTGGCGGATTGACCGGGTTGGCGACCAGGCTTGCGGTTGCGGTGAAGCTGTCGCCGAGCGGTGCGTAGGGCACCACGCGCACGGTGTACGACGCCGTCACCGCCGGGAGCAGTACGGTCTCGGGGTCGCTGGTGGAGGCGGAGGCGGCCACCTCGCGGCCGTCCGCGTCGAGGACGTACAGGTCGAAGTCGGCTGCGGTATCGGGCCACTTGACGTCGATGCTCAGGCTGTGACCGGCGTCGTAGCCCATCGGCACCGACACCTTCAGGGCGTAGTCGTCGCAGAGTTGCGGACTTCCGCAGCTCACCGTCCCGGTGGTGCCGGTGACGTTCGGGACGGCGAAGGGACCGGCGCTCCATGTGGTCGTGGGCGCGGTGTCGCTGACCGATCCGGAGGGCGGAGTGGCGGCGTCGGCCGACACACTCGGCAGGGTGCCGGCGACGAGCGCCAGCAACCCGACGGCGACACGCCCCCGCGACCGCGGGTGGCGGGGAAGACGGAGTGTGGAGAAGAGGGCCACAGGTACCTCGTGGGTTCGCGAGTCGGACGAAGGGTCGTGGTGCGTGGCGGTACGGGTGGTGCCTTCGTCTGCTCTACGGGGAGGCAGACGGTGTCCGTCGCGAGAAACCGAACTCTTTTCGAAGCGGGCTCGACAGTGCGCCCCGTCCGCCGGCCGGCCGTGGCTGAGCCAAGACGGTCGTCTTGCAGCTGGATCGCACTACTGGCTGTCGACAGCGACTGTAAGGTCGCAGACACGGCTTGGCGTGCACGAGAGCCATGCCCAGGACCTGTGTCGAACTCAGGGAGTAGTCAACGACAACGGCACCACGTCGAACGGCTCCCTGATCGACGAGATCGTCCGGGAGGGCGCCCGGCGGATGTCACAGCGGCTCTGGAGGCCGAAGTCAACGCCTGCATAGCCGAGTTGGCCGACCATCGGGAACGAGAACGTTCGGCGGCCCGTGGTGCGCAACGGCTACCACCAGCCCCGGATTGTCACCACCGCGGCCGGGGTGGTCGAGGTGAAGTCCCCGCGCGTGAACGACAAGCGCGTCGATGTGGAGCCGGGCGAGCGCAGGCGGTTCTGCTCCGCAATCCTGCCGCCGTGGTGCCGCAAGTCCCAAAAGATCAGCGAGGTGCTGCACCTGCTCTATCTACGTGGTCTGTCCTCCGGCGACTTCGTTCCGGCGCAGGAGTGGTTCCTCGGCGGCGCGTGCCCCGATTTCTTCGCAGTGCCTTCCCGTTCGCCGCCAGTGATCGTCGCCGTACCGCGAGGAGGGCCATAGGGCGCGAGCACGTCAGCGGGTGATGAGCACCATCCGGAAGCGGGCGGCGCCGGACAGCATCTTTTGGTACGCCTCGTCGGCCTGGTTCAGCGGCACGGGTGACAGTGACCTCTGCCGCAGTCGAACTCCCGGATCGATGCGACCTGCTGGGAGGCCGCCGACTGGGTGTAGCCCGGCGACGGCGCGGCCGCGGTGAAGGTTCCCTGTTCGGCCACAGCGCTGGGCGCCCGCCCCTCCTCGGGGAGGGACCGGCTGACGGGGATATGGTCCGGCCTGGACGAGAGGCCCGAGATCGCTCACATCGCCCGCGACTGGCAGGCCAACTCCACCTCGTCGCGGTCGGCTGCGGCCTGGCCACCATGCCCTCTCGACTTGCGCATCCTGCCGGCCCGCGGCAGGCCTCAAGAACAGCGGCGCCGGTGGCCGGTGGAGCCGTGACCTGTGCCGTGGGGACTTGGCCGCTGGTGCGGGCGCCCCAGAAGGCGTGGCCGTTCCTGGACGGTGTGCGATCCCGTCGGCCGCATAAGCAGGCGAAGCCCCTGACAGAAATGGGAGACCTTGGTCAAGAACCCGTTGATGCCAGGAGCTTCGCCGATCCGACTGCCTGCAGCCGCCAACGCCCCAACCACACCGTCGGGTTGGAAAGGGCTCGCCGACTGACGTTCGAGCTGTGGATCAGAGGGAGGCGCTGACGCCGGCGTGGTTGTACTGGCCGGCGGCGCCCAGGACCTCGTTCTTGACGGTGTCGATCTGGGCCAGGGCACCCGCGTCGCTGACCGCCGTGGGGCCGACGACGAGGCTGGCGTGCGGGTTCAGGCCGCCGGAGACGAGGTCGAGCTCGGCGTCGGAGATGTCAACGGTCTCAACCTGGGGAGCGGAGTTCATGATGAAACTTCCCTTCGTATGGTGATCCACAAGGGGGGCGGCCCCGCTGGGGACTGATAGCGGGGCTCAGCCGCAGGTGCGCGACACCCGTTTCCGGAGACATTCGCGTGGCCCCCGCGGCGCAACGGATCAAAGCACGGAGCACGCCGGGCATCCAATCAACCAGCAAACGCATCCAGGAAGTTGAACGATCGGGCTACGCATCCGTGCAGGCGCGCACACGATTTGAGGGCGTCTTCTCTACATGCCGCGCAGCACCGGGATGCGACTGACGTGGTCATCAGGATTCCCGAACGGGACAGACCGCACCAACAGAGCACTATCCGGCAGGCCCCTGCGTAGATCCATTGCGCACCGTGGAGCGGTTGCGCATTCGATGTGCAGATTCGCCGAAGCTGGAACGTCGCCCCGTTTCGGACACCGACCGTTGCCACCCGGTAACATGGCGTAGAACTCAGCTCAGGGCGGTGTGCGACGAGCTCAGTGAAGCCGCCTGCGGCGGTGGCGTGGACGATAGTCGATTTGCCATCGTCGTCCGCCTCGGTCCGGGTGAGTCTCCACGATCGGGTTCTCCCCCGACAGCACCCTCCCCGCCACCGCCAGCAAGGACGCCAACGTCGGCACGGTACGGATGTGGACGACCTGTGTCCTCGCCGCGTCGAGCCCTCCGGGCGCGGAACCAGCACCGTAACCAGCGCAGTGGAATGCAGCGCGCTCCGGCTGACACAGCGTCTCAGTTCCAGTCGGTCACGGGAGGCCGCGTCGCCTGGCGCGGAAGGCGGGGCTAGGGACACCTGTAGCGGGAGGGTGCGCCGGAACTGCGAGAACTCAGCGGCCCGACTCGGAAATCCCAGACGCCAGCTGCCCCACCGCGTCCAGAATTCCCTGCCCGAACGCTGTCGGAGCGACGAGCACGCCGAACACCAAGACGATGAGCACGGTCAGCTTCTCATCGTTCCGGCTTCGTGCCTCGGTCCGGCGGCCAAGTCGGAAGACGATGATGACCGCCAGGAGCACCGCCACATTGATCGTCAGCACCACAAGCCCCCCTCCTGTGAACGCACCTCGTACAGATGTAGCGAGCGCAGACAGAGGTGGGCAGCTCAGACGTAGGTAGATGGCAACAATGCGCGTACAGATCGGCCGGATTCGCGGGCTTGCGCTATCCGTCGCTGTGGGCGCCTACAAAGGCCTCGGGAGGGTGCAGAATGGCGGGAGATGAGGGCTAGTCAGCCTGCGGGCCTCCGTTGTTGCGTCGACGCAAGATCCCGCTGCGGCGGGGAAGCGCCGGCGGTTCCAGCACGGCCTGTAGTGCCTGCTGAAAGGACTCCAGGGCTCGGATGGTCCGGTCGGCGTCTTCGTAGTGGTCTACCACCGCGGTGAACAGTGCTTCCACCGCCGTCGAAAGTCCTGGCTCCGGGCACCTGAGCAGTGGTGAAACGGCCGCCCCGAGCCGACCGAGGGGTGCCGTGAGACCTGCGGCGGACATCGCACTCTCTTGACCCCTGCGCCCGATGACACTGGCAGCGTCGCCATAGCCGACCAAGAACGCTGGGACTCCCCTCTGGCCGGACCGGGCGTAGGCCGCGCCACCCTGAACTGCCGCACGCAGGCCGGCCATGGCCTTGGCCTTCCACCCACCCCACAAGTGGTCGTGGACATTTCCTGCCACGCGCACCGCCAGCACCGCCGTGACCAGTTCATCGGCCTGAGCCTTAAGACCGACCCGTCTTCTGCGTCGTGAGTGTGCGTATCTGGGTCATGCCCCAGCCTGGTCCTCTCCGGCATCCTGACCCTGCTGCTCGCCCCGCTGGCCACCTGGGGCGTGCTGGCGCGGGCGGACGCTTGAGGGGGATACCGACCCGTCTCCCGAGATCGAGCTGGTCGCCTGACACACCAGCGGGGTGCCCCAGGTTCTTCCGAGGCACCCCGTCAGAAGGCGTGATCGTTTCAGTTCGTGATCACAGGGTCTCGCACTGGCCCAGCCGTGCACCGGTCACGGAGTTGGGATGCCCGTCATTGGTGGGTGGCGGGACGTTGCCGGAGCAGATCAGGGAGCCGCCGATGGTGTTGCCCTCGATCTCGGCCCGGGAGTCCTCGGGGAAGGGGCCGGTACCGGTCGTGCCCTGCACCTGTACCGAGCCTCCGACGTGGTTCGCGATGACCTCCGCACCGCTGCGGTTGTCGGACAGCGTCACCTGGCCGGTGATCCTGTTTCCGGCGCAGCCGTCGTCACCCGGGTCCCCGATCACCACGAAACCGCCGGCCCTGGCGGCGTTCACCGATCCGGTGACCGTGCTGCCGCAGACGCCGAAACGGGTGCCGCCCGAGGACAGGACACTGCCCCGGATCGTGGAGTTGCTGATGAACAGGGCGCCACCAGCAGCGCCGTGCACGGCGCCGCCGACCGTGGCGTTGACGATGCAGGTGCTGCCGCTGCCCGCGAACACCGCGTTCGGGACCGATCCGGTGATGGTCCTGGTGCAGGTCACCGTCTGGGTGGTGGACTCCAGGCCACCCGCCAGGTAGTTGCCGTCACCGCTGTACTGGGCGGTGATGGTGTGTGTTCCGGGCAGCAGGTCCGACGTGCTGACCTGCGTCCGGCTGCAGTTGGTGCCGCCGCCCGGCGACAGCGTGCCGGTGCCCACGAGCGTGCCGCCGTCGCGGAACACCACCGTCCCGCTCGGCGGCGAGGGCGGGTTGGTGCTCGGGGTGGCAGGGCACACCGTGTCGGCAAAGGTGACGGCCTGACCGAACGCCGCCGGGCCGGCGGACGCCAGGGTTGTGGTGACGGGCGCCTTGTCGACCGTCTGGACCAGGGTCGTGGCGGTGCTGGGCTCGAGGTCGCCGTTGCCGCTGTAGACGGCGTCGACGTTGTGGGGGCCCGGGCTCAGCGTCGCGATGCTGCCCGACGTCGCCCGCCCGGTCGTGGTGTCCACCGGCACCGGGCCGCCGAGCGGGTTCCCGTCCACCTTGAAGCTCACCGTGCCGCCGTCGGGTACGGGGGTGACCGTCGCGGTGACGTTCACCGGCTGGCCGTATACGGACGGGTTGGCGGAGGACGTCAGCGAGGTCTGGGAGTCCTGCGGGACGGTCTTGAAGAAAATCGCGTCGACCCCCGGCGGTGTGGTGGCCGGGTTCGGCCCGCCAGCGTTGCCGGAGAAGGAGCCGTAGAAGACATTGCCGACGGCCTTCATCTGCTGGAAGTCGCCGAGGACACGCTGGTTGTTCATGGTGTCGGACCTCTCCGGTGAGGAGAACGACTGCAGGACGGTGTCGGTGAACGTGACGCCGTGGTCGGTGCTCCGGGCGAGGTGCGCGGAGAAGATGGGGAAGCCCGCGGTGTTGGGGCCGTCGAAGGTGGTGTAGAGGACGCCGACGGTCCCGTCGGCGAGCACCGCGACCGAGGGGAGCGCCGCGTTGGTCGAGGCGGAGACGTTGTGCTCCGCCCCGACGGTGAGACTTCCCGCGCCGTCGTCGGTGAGCCGCCGGATCCTGATCTGGTTGTTGCCCGAGACGTCCGCGCCGTAGGCCACGTACACGTCGCCGGTGGACGGGTCGACGGCGGCGTGGTCGACGCCGCCGAGCAGCGCGTTGACCCCGCCGAACTTGTACGTTCTGCCCTGGTGGGTGTTGGCCGTGGCGACGGCGATGCCGTTCGGGCCCTCACCCGGGTTGTTCCCCAGTGTCCAGCCCGTCCCGTCGCCCTTCCACCGGTTCAGCCGGAAGGTGATGTTCTGCGGGTCGCCGGTCCCGGCACCGGTCTGGAAGAGGGTGTAGACCCAGCCGTTCCGCGGGTCGGTCGCCAGGCGGACACCACCGCTGGTAGCGGCGTTCGTGACGACCGAGCCCGGCGAGGCGGGCGCGGTGAAGTTGAAGGGGTTGGCGGGGGACGAGACCGCGACCTGCGCCGTCGGCGGGGCGGCGGTGTCCTCGTAGGAGACGTAGAGGTCGTCCTGGCTCGCGTTGGACGGGTCGCGGTTCACCAGCAGCCAGGGCTGATCGGCGGTCGTGCTGGTGCCGCTGACGGGTGCGGTGGGGGTGCCGTTCCAGGTCCACGCTGCCGCGCTGGTGGGATCGCTGGTCGAGCCGACCACCACTCGGTTCTGGGTGCAGGGGTTACCGACACACGTCAGGAAGGCACCGTAGAGGGTGCCGTCGCGGCCGTAGTCGACGGTCTGGTCGGCCGGAGCGTTCGCCTGGCCGGTGAGACCCGGTGCCGGGATGCTGGTCTCGTTGGTCCAGGTCGTGCCGCCGTCCGTCGAGTAGAGCAGGTCGGCGTTGCCGCTGTTCCACCTCATGTTGTCGAAGCGGGTGATGACGATCTCGTCGGTGTCGGCCGGGTTGACCGCGATGGAAGGCTCGCCGCGGCCGTTGGGAAAACCGGAGAGCGCGCTCGCGTCGACGACGGTCACCGGGGCGGCGCTCACCGTCGCCCGCGGCAGTCCCCCGGCCGGAGTCCGCACGTCCGTCGGGGCGTTCCGCACAGAGTGGCTCGCCGATGTCGTAGGGGCACCGTCCGCCCATGCCCGCGAAGGCAGCAGGGCCAGCGGTACTGAGGTCAGACAGAGCGAGATGGCGGCAGCGAGAGCTCGTCTCGCCACAGTCGGCGCCGGCCGCAGCGCAGGCACAGCTCTTCCGGGTGGCACAGGCGGGTCTCCTCATCGGATACGCGATTCATCGGACACGCGATTCATCGGACACGCGATCGGATACGCGGGTCGACTGTCAGGGTGCCGACGGTCACGGTCCGGTCGGTGCCGGCGGCACTGCCGAACCACTCGCCTGCCTGTGCGAACCACCCGCCCGGAGCAGTTGTCGCATACGAGTGCCCCACCCCCGTTATCTGCGGCAAGGCCGCTGGCGCCGGTCTTCGTTCCGTTGTTCCTCACCCCCCAGGACGCGAAGCGCCCCCTCCCGGTCCGGCCGGGAGGGGGCGCTCTTCTTGATTCCCTGGTAGGGAATCCGCCTGTGGATGCAGGAGTTGCGGCCGTCGTTGGTGCGGCTATCGGTGGCGGCCTCGCGGGACTGACGGCGGTCGGGACGAGCTGGTTCAGCCTTCGAACGGCCCGCCTTCAGGTCAGGTCCCAGGAGTCGGAGGCTGCTCGTCTCCGCCGCTTTGAGAGCCTCCGCGAACGGCAAGAGCCACGCTCGAAGGCGTACGCCGATCTCCTTGATGCAGGCCAAGAGGTTCTTGACCTACTCCGATCCTGCTCATCTCAAGATAAATATGGCCGAGCGCATCGGCACGTTGCACGTCACAGTCCGCAAGCGTCGCGCCTCTGTAGCGGTCGTTGGGCCCGAGTCCATCGCCCAGTCTGCCGCCGATCTCGTCCGCGCTGTGGCAGCGCTGTCCACCACTGGTGACCACGTCCTCGACGACCAGCACCCGGCGGCCCGCAACCTCGGCGCCCTCGGCGAGACGGCGACTGCCATACGCCTTGGCCTACTTGCGCACGAACGCGCAGGCCAGCCCCGTGTGCCGGCCGAGCGCGGTCACCCCAGGGACGCCGCCCATCTCCAAGCCCAGCCAGGCCTCCCGTGCCGAAGTCGGGCCGATCAGGCGCAGGCGCATGGGCATTCAGTCCATGCGATCGGACTGGTCTTCGCGGCCCTGGTCGCGGAGCAGACCAGCCAGCGTGTCGCGGCTGGCGGCCGTGTCAGGGTGGTCCGGGCCCAGGACGCGGTTGCGGCCCTCCAACGCGATGCGCGCCTCCGCCTCGGCCTCCTCAAAGCGGCCCAGTTCTCCGAGGGAGGCGGCCAGGTTGGCGTGACTGCGCAACGTCTCCACATGGTCAGGGCCCTGCAGCCGGGTGCGAACCTGCAGGACGTGGCGGTGTTCGACGACGGCCTCCTCGACGCGGCCCATGCCGTCCAGCGCAACTGCCCGGTTGTTGCGGCTCGTGAGGGTGTCGGGGTGGTCCGCGCCCAGCAACTGCGTGCGAGCTTGCAGCACCGCGGCGTGCTCGCCCTCCGCCTCCTCGTACCGCTCCAGCTTGCGCAGCAGAATGCCGAAGTCGCTGCGCTTTTCAAGGACGTCAGGGTGCTCGGGACCCAGATCACGGGTCCGTACCTCAAGCACTGCGCGCGCCTCGCGCTCCGCCTCATCGAGCCGCCCCAGGCCGACAAGGACATCGGCGAGCAGGTTGCGCGTGACGGTGGTCCGGGGATGGTCGGGGCCAAGGGCGCGGGCGCGGCCCTCCAGTGCGACGCGTAGTTCGGCCTCGGCCTCCTCATCCCGGTCCATGTGCTCGAGGTTCGCCCCGAGATTGTGGCGGCTGGTGAGGGTGTCGGGGTGGTCCGGGCCCAGCACCCGCGTGCGGGCTTCAAGTGTGGCGCGGGCCTCGGCTTCGGCCTCCTCGTACTGGCCCTGTACCAGCAGGGTGACGGCCAGATTGTTGCGGGTCGAAAGGGTGTTGCCGTGGTCCGGGCCCACGACCCGGGTTAACTGCTCCAGCACGGCTCGCAGTTCGGCCTCGGCCTGTGCGTAGTCACCGTGATTGCGCAGCGCGCTAGCGAGGATGATGCGGCTGGCCAGCGTGTCGGGGTGCTCGCGCCCCAGGGTCCGAGTGCGTATCTCTAGCACGGTACGGGCCTCTTCCTCAGCCTCCTCGAAGTGGCCGAGTTCGCCGAGCATCACCACACGGTTGCTGCGGCTGGTCAGCGTGAAGGGGCGTTCGGGGCCCAGGTCGGCGCTGTTCATCTCCTGTGCGCGCCCGAAAGCCCGCGCGGCGAGCTCGTAGCGCCCGTAGCCATAGGCAAGGGCGCCGATCTCGCCTGCCTCAGCGGCGTCACTATCCGCGAGCGCACCAGCGAGGGTCTGCTCGGGGACCTGATTGTCTGGTGCGGTGTCCTGCTGGGTGGCATCGACCAGGTAGTCGAAGACCTCCACCGTGGCCCGGTCGGCGCTCGGCTGGATAAGCGCCGCCGTGGCGTTGCGCGGTTCGGTGGCCCAGGCCCATGCCGCGTCGAGGGATTCGGGGCTCAGCCGGTCGCCGCCGGCGCCGGCCAGATAGTGCTCGTGCAGGAACTCCAGCAGCGTGCGCGGCAACGGCCGGGTCAGTCCGGCGCGACGGCAGTCGACCGCAGCCGCGATCAGGGCGGCAGCCCGCGGGTTGCCTCCTTCCCGGGCGTTTTCCCATGCGTTCTCCCAGGCGTTGAGGAGTTCAGGGCCGGCAGCCAGGTACTCGGCCAGACCGAATTGGCCGCTGTGGTCGAGCGCATCAGCGATGCGCTGGTCCCAGGCGCGGGTAAGGGCCCGTTCGCGCTCCGCGGCGCTCAACGGACGCCGCAGCCGCAGCTGGATGGCCTGCTCCAGCACGTGCCGGGCCTCCGCCGCGTCCGCGGCATCGGGGTGCGCACTGTCGGTGTAGCGGGCCATCTCGGCCGAACGGAGCGTGGCGAGCACGACCCGGTGATGGCCGTCCCCATCGACGAGCCGGGCGACATCGGTCCGAGTCAGCCCGTCGGAGCCGAGATAGCGTTCGACGTTGTCCAGCCACAGCACGCACCGGGGCAGCAGCGCAGCCCGCTCGACGGCGTCGGGCAGAACCGCCTTGCCGTCCGGGAAGATCAGCGTGTGATCGGGGAGCGCGGCCCGCATCGCCTCGTACGCGGCACGGGACTTCCCGGCCGCCGACTCGCCGACCAACAGCACGAACCCACCGCCGGCCAGCAGTTCGACAAGTCGTTCATGGAGGTCGCGCGGCACGTACGGAGGAACGCGGTCACCACTGCCCGTCCCCTCAGCATGGCCGACAGCGGCGCCGCGGGGGTCCGCGTGCCGTGCGGGGTGCACGCCCAGCCGCAACGGGTCCGTGGCATCCCGGACGTTGCGTATCAGGGAGTGTCTGGCCAGCGCGAGACTGCTTTCCTCGCCCCGTTCCTGCGCCCGCCGGTAACCGTCCGCGAGCGCCGGCGCGAACACCCCACCGACCGCCGCCATGACAACGCGCAATCCCAGCAGCCACCACAGCCGGACCCCGACCGCGGCCAGCACCGCAGGCACCGCAACCGCCAGCGCGGCCACGACTGCGGCCACCACCCGACGCGGCAACGTCCACGTACGGCCCGTCAACGACATATCGCACCCCCGGACCGCATTGTCCAGCGGCCACAAGACTCTTGAGCCCGGTTCACCGTCAATCGTCCGCGCGGAACGGCGGCAAGCTCCCCGGCCGCCCGGATAGCCAGCGAGGGTCCAGAGCTCGGGCTGTGCAAGGTGAGCTGCGCGCACTGCCGGGGGGAGAGGGAGGGAACGCCACCGCCCGCGGCCTCCGTCCCCAGAGGCGAGGGGTTCACTTCCTCAAAAGTTCGGCCTGCACTCGCGCCGTCTGAGCGGCGTGGCGTGCCTGCTGTGCGGCGAGGTCTGTTTCCGCGGCCCGGGTGCGTGCGTTGTCGAGGTCGTTTCGGACCTGGCGTCGCAGTTCTGCTGTGGCGTGCAGTTGCTGGGCCAGCTCGGTCGCGCGTTCGAGGACTTGGCGTCGCAGTTCCGTCGTGGCCTGGAGTTGCTGGGCCAGTTCGCTTGAGCGTTCCTCGAGTTCGTGCAGTGCTGCTTCGGCCCGCTCGGCGTCAGTGACGTCGCGGTGCACCGGCCTCGAGGGTGTCTTGCTTCCGCGTGCCCTGCGTGGTGCAGGGGCTGGGAGGGCGAGTGTGCCGGCAGGGGCCGCCTCGGCGAATCCGGCCGGTGGGACGAGGGCTTCGACGAGCCGGCCAGAGGCCCATTTCCGGGCCGCGGCCGGATCCGCGAGAGCCGCGCGCATAGTGTCCTCGACCTTCCGCTGCGCGGCCTCACCGATGGGATGCCCCGCCTCGGCAGCCAGACTCGGAAAGGCCGCGCCCTACGGCATCTACGACCTGGCCGCGAACAGCGGCTGGGTCAGTGTCGGCACCGACCACGACACCGCCGCCTTCGCCGTCGAATCCATCCGCCGCTGGCGGAAGGGCCGCGGCAGGGAGGACCTGCGTGGTCGCCCGGCCTTGGGTGACGTCGTCGTGCGTTACGGCAAGGGGCGCGGAAAGGTTTTCAGGGCTCTGGCAAGGCCTGTGGCATCGGTGCCGATCTTGCGGTATGCGGAGGAGAGCAGCCGCTTCATGGCCTGTTCGGTGATGCTTAGTTCTTTCGCGGCCACCGCGATCGGGCGGCCCTGAGACACCATTTCGGCAGCTTTTCGTTCATGAGCGGTCAGCGTGTCTGTCTGTGCATAGCGCAGTGGCAGTGGCCGCAGGCCAGCTGCAGTGAGTTCTTCCCTGGCCCGGTTGGCCAAGGCCTCGGCACCGCAGTGGACGGCGCCTTCGAGGCCCCGGTACAGCTGGTCGGCGGCCTCCTGCAGCTGGCCGTTCCGGCACAGTGCAGCGCCGTGGCTGACCAGCGCACGGGCCAGTTCGTACGAAGCGGGTGAGCATTCCAGGTATCCGACGGCCTCCGCGTGCAGGTCAAGCGCCTCGGGTCCGCCGGTCACCTCGGCCTGGGTGTGGAGTGCTTGGCCGATGGCGGATGCCGCGCCGAAGTCTCGTGCCCGTTTGACGGCGTCCTGGGCGAGGGAAACTGCTCGTTCGGGTTCGGTGGGGGCGACAGCGGAAGCCAGGTTCAGCTGCCACGGGCACCAGGCGGGGTTGCGCCAGGCGCGTGAGTCCAGCCAGTCTCCGACACCGGACAACAGGCTCGCCGCCTCGGAGCGTCGCCCCTCCGACAGGAGCAGTTCGGCGTACACCGTACGGGGGTCCGGGTAGATGACGGCGTTCGGGACCGTCTCGCCGTAGTGATAGATGTCGGCGAGGCGGCGTGCATCGTCTGTCCGTCCACGGGCCAGAAGGGTCTGGATGAGGATGCCGATGGCGAACCACTGGGCGGGCACCGCCCCTTCCACCTTGTCGGCGATGCGCAGGCCTTCCTGGGCCAGTTCCTCCGCCTCGGCCAGGCAGCCGCGGCGGTAGCGGATGTAGCCGAAGAGAGTGTGGCCCAGAGCCAGGTGGGAGCCGCGCCAGCCTCTCTGCTCGCACTCGGCGACACCCCTGGTGAACAGTTCTTCGGCCAGCCGCGGCTGGTCGCAGTACATGAACACCATGGCGACCGAGACCGGCACCTCGAAGCCCCGGTTTTCATCGCTCCAGCTGAGTCCGCCGCGAAGAGCCTGCTCGGCACAGCCGAGGGCGGTCCTCTTCGATTCGCCGCGCACCATGGCGTCCCAGGCCCTCAGCCCCAGAATGTAGCGCTCCTCGAGACCGCGTCCGGTCAGGCGCTCGGCGAGCCGCGCCAGTGTGCGCGAGCGGGCGGGCGAGTCGGGCTCGTCGGCCCGGCAGGCGCTCCATACAAATTGATCAGCTTGCATACGTAGTCGGATGCGCGGGTTGGTCGCCTGCTGTGCCTCGTTCGCGGCCACGGATGAGGCCTCTGCCATGCGGTCGGTGTGAGCCAGGGCCTGGGTCAGGCGGTAGACGATGGAGGCGCGCAGATCGGCGTCGACTCCGGGCTCCGCCAGTGCCGAGCGCAGATGATTGACCGTGGCGGCGGGCTCAATCAGGAAGGTCGAGCACCCGAGTTCATACAAGAGCGCGGCCCGCTCTTGAGGAAGGGGCGGCTCCTGCAGCGCGCGGGTCAGGACACGCCGGGCGGCTTCCGGCGCCCCGGCCCGAAGGTACTCACGGGCGGCCTGCCGCAGGCATTCGACCGCTTCGTGGTTGTTTTCGCAGGGGACTTCCAACAGGTGCCGGGCAGCGATCGTGGGCTGGAGCCCGGTCGCGCGGATGGCCTCCGCGGCCGCGTTGTGCATGCCGACCCGCAGGCTTGAGGGGATGGACCGGTAGACCGCGGTGGCGATGAGCGGGTGCACGAACTGCAGGCCGCCTTGGGGCCCGCAGCCGTCGGCCAGGAACCGGGCGGCGCGCAGTCTCTCGATCGCCTCGGCGGCCTCCTCGGTGCCGATCACCGCGATGGTGGCGGCGAGTTCGGGGGAGATGGACGTGCCCAGTACGGCGGCGGCCCAGGCGAAGCGAACGGTGGCCGGTCCAAGCCGATGCAGGCGCTCGATCAGCCCGGCGCCCTTGACGGCCGAGGCAAGGTCCCGCATCACGGGCAAGTCGTCCTTCTCGCCCCTCACGTGCCGTTCGCCGAGCCTGGCAGCGAGTTCCACGGCCTCGAAAGGGCTCCCGCCGGTGACCGTCCAGCATTCATCACAGAACTGGTCCTCGGCGCCCTCACCCAGCTCGTCCCGTACGATCCGCGTCACGCCGGCGGCGGTGAGCGGCGCCAGATTGAAGGGACGGCTCCCATGGCGTTCGGCGAGCGTGTGGAACGCGGCGGCCTCGGGCGGCAGTTCGTCGGGACGGTAGGCGACAACGATCAGCAGCGGAAGGTCTTCGGCCCGTGGAGCGAAGGAGGCAAGCCAACTCAGGGACTCGACGTCGGCCCAGTGCATGTCGTCCAGGAGCAGGACGACAGGCGCCTCCGCCACGGCCAAGCGGGTCATGACCCAATCAAGGCCGTCACGCACCCCGATCGGGTCCGGCACACGGCCGGTGTCCTCTGCTTCGAGACCGAGAGCGGTGGCGACGACGTCGTACCAACTGCCCAGCAGGTCCCGGCGTTCGGTCTCACCCATCGTCGCCAGAGTCGGCTGCACGAGTTGGCGAACCACCCGGAACGCCAGTTCTTGTTCCTTCTCGCCACCCTTGCCCGAAAGCACCGTGCATCCCAGCGCCTTCGCGCGGGCCCGCGCTTCCGCCATGAGCGTGGTCTTTCCGAGTCCGGCCGAACCGGCAAGGGCAAGCAGACCGCCACGCCGCGCTCGCACCACGCCGTCGACGGGATCACAGAGGTCCGACAACGCAGAGTCGAGCGCGCGAAGTTCTCGGTCGCGCTCCAGCAACGTCCGGTGCTTCCCGATCGATTGCAGCAGCCCATCCGCCATATTGCCTGCTACTTTCCTGTCATCACACCTCGATTGACAGCGCTGAGCGTACGCTCCTGTGGACGCTCGGTAGCTGTGCTGCGAAAACGTAAACAGAATGGGTGAAGCACCGGCCAAGGCGGTTTTGAGCTCCGCCCTCCGGGTACCTCCTCAGCCCACCGTGCGGGTCGACGGCCCCAGACGCTCACTGCTTAGACGGTGGCCGCTGCTGTCTCCGCGTAGCGCGGCACGGTGCGAGACCAGTAGTAGCAGCCGCGGATCCAGCCGACCATGCCTTCCACATAGCCGACGCCGGCGGGGCTCAACTCCGGCTTGAACTCCGCGTAGAGCTTCTCGAACTCACTGATCGTGCTGTTGATCTGCCGTATGGCCAGCGTGACGGCCTCCGACAGGGAGCAGCGGAACTCGTGTTGGTAGGCGAGGGCCAGATTGATCATTCCGCCTGTCCGTTGCTCCTTCATGGCGGAGAAGAGGTCGGGTATCCACACCGCAGCATCGGCCGACAGGCGCTCCAGGCGCCGCATGACAGGGTGATGGAGCTCGTCGGGGGCGATCTCGCGGTGCTGCGCGGCCTCGCACAGCGGGTAGAAGGGCTGAACACCGGCGGTAAGTGAACGGATCGAACTGGACGGCCCGATCCGTGCCTGGGCAGAGTCGGTCTGGGCCACCGCTTCATACAACAGGCCGTGCACGTACTCACGGCTGTTCCATGCCCATCGTGCGGCTTGTGCGGGTGTGCACCGTCCCTGAACCTGTCGGTAGAGATCAGCCAGGGCCGCCCCGAGCGCAGTACTGGGCGATTGGTCGTCCCGCAAAATTCCGATGCTCTCGCACAGCATGGGCAGCAGTCGGCTCGGCCGCCACCGACCAAGCTCTTCGGCTCGGTCGTCGAAGACAAACTGGTAGGCAATCTGGTCGGCCACGATCTGCACGATGTCGGCGTTCATGGTGGGGCTGCTGTAGGCGGCGAGCGCAGCGGGGCGGGTGTGGGCAATCATCGCCACCACCGCTGGATCATCGGCCAGCCCAACCCTGAACAGCCATTTCTCGACCCCTGCCGCAGCTGCGGATTCATGGGGGTTACTCAGAAATGGGAAGGGCATGTAGAGGTTGGCCTCGATCAGTTCCTTCAGACTGCCCACCGGAGGAACTCCACTCTGCGATGTTGCCGCGATGCCCTCACGCGTCGCAGACACCTTCGTCACCTGCCGTTCGGGAGTCCTGCGGGACCTGCAGGGCGTCCTGCACCGGTGGTGCGACAGAGCATTCACGGGACGATCCACGGGACGGTTCCCCAACCAGCGTGCGCGAGCGCGGTTCGCAGATCATCACCAGTGACCTGTGCCCCAGAGTCACTGCGGGGACCGGTTGCTCGGCGCACCCGGGCAGCGAGCGCAGGCGCCAGCGACTGGCGATGGCGGCGATGGCGAGCGTGGCCTCCGCCATGGCGAACGTGTCGCCCATGCACTTGCGGTTACCTGCGGCAAAAGGCAACATCGCGCCGTTCGGCACGGTCGCCTCCTGCCCCGGCAACCAACGCTCGGGGACGAAACGGTCGGGGTCGGGGAACGACACCGGATCGTGGTGCAGAAGGTACGGGCTGTACAGGACGGTGGTGCCCCGGGGCAGACGGCGCCCGGCAAGGTTCGTATCCGTGGTGGTGACGCGAGTGAAGAGCCAGCCTGGTGGATACATGCGCAGCGTCTCGTCGACGACGCATCGGGTGTAGACGAGACGTGGTAAGTCGTCGGGGCGGGGTCGCCGACGACCGGCAAGAACAGCGTCGACTTCGCGGTGCACGCGGCGCTCCACCTCCGGATGGGCGGCGAGCAGCCTGAACGCGGAGGCCAGGCACAGCGCCGGGGCCTCGACTCCCGTGAGCAGCAACGTGATGAGCTGGTCGTGGACTTCCTGTTCGGTGAGTGCTGTCGCTCCTCCGTTGCTGCCTCCCGTACCCAGAAGCGTCCCCAGCAGATCGTTGCGGGGAGCGCCCGCTCGACGTTCTTCGATGGCCGAGTCGATGATCGTGTGAAGTCGGTTGAGCGCACGTCGATAGCGGCGGTTCGCAGGTGTGGGGATGCGGAACAGCGCGTCGATCGGGGCGACCATACGGACGAACAGGCCGCGGACGATGACGGCGAGGCAGTCCCGCACCTCGGCGGCCGTCGCGGCATCGAGTGAGTCGGACAGCAGCACGCGACTGGTCACCTGCGTCGTCAGTGCCATCAGCGCCCCGCTGACGTCGAACTCCCCGGGCTGCCACTGGCGGCATTCCAGTTCGGCTTCCTCTCCCATCGTCTCCGCGTAATAGGCGATGCGGGAAGGACGGAAGCTCGGCTGAACCAACCTGCGCTGCCGTCGATGCGCCTCCTGGCCACATGTGACAAGGCCGTCACCCATCAGCAGCCGAAGTTTGTCGTACAGCGGGCCGCCCTTGTCGTAGGTGCGCGGGTCCATGAGTATCTCGTGGACCAGCTCCGGGCGGCAGGCCATCCAGGCGCGTTGGGGACCCAGGCGTACCTCCACCAGATCCCCGTGGGCGGGCAGAGAAGTCAGAAATGCCAACGGCTGACGGAACAGGGTGATAGCGTGCCCGAGGAATGGGAATATGCCGGGTGCAGTACCTGTGGTCCACGCCTGCTCCG
The DNA here is from genome assembly GCF_055566975.1 of Streptomyces sp. NPDC027189. Taxonomy (NCBI): domain Bacteria; kingdom Bacillati; phylum Actinomycetota; class Actinomycetes; order Kitasatosporales; family Streptomycetaceae; genus Streptomyces; species Streptomyces sp. NPDC027189. Next base: position 12,695 of record NZ_JBVHRI010000006.1, on the reverse strand, counting down.
GGTGAGGTACGACACTGCTCATGGAACCACCTCGCTCATCTGACGCGCTGGAATCGGTGAATGGTCCACCGGCTTGGGACGTGACTCATGTCCTGCCCAATCAGACCGCCATCGGCTCCCCAAGTCCTCTTCCTGCGGGGGCGCACAGGTGCATGAAGAAGCATTGAGCGGACCGCTGTTGAGGCACGACGCACCTCTTGCAATTGCCTTTTGCCACTCAAGCGTTCTTCTGCGTGCTCCTTCCGTCTGCGACGCGCTGCAGGCTTGGTGACGGTGCACCAAGCGCGGTTCTCGGCCCCGGAAGGCCTCCACGCGCCAGACACTTGCGGCCGCGGACGTATTCGCACGTGAGGACACTTGGGCGTGGCTGTGCAGCGGCACCCCATGTGCGGAACAGGCGGGTTCCTGCTTAAGCGGACTCCCGGGCCGCGGAAGTTCACCCTCCCGCCGGATGCATGCAGTAATCGAGTGGCGCGAGCTCGTGGGTCAACGTGATGGTGTAGGCGGAGCCACCGAGCCCGGCTGTGGACTTCCCCGAGATCTGCACCGTGCTGTGCGTCTGCGAGTCCTTGAAGTCACGTCGTCAGTGGTTCAGACGTCCGGTGGCTGCGGGGGTGCATACGGATGCGGCCCTTGCCTGCGGATTTGGCCTCATACATGGCCTGGTCGGCGTGATCCAGAAGGTCGTCGGGAGTGATGCCTGGCATGGCGACCGCGATGCCGATGGAAGCCGAGACCACCGCGTCAGTACTGCCGATGCGGTAGGGCTTGGTCAGGGCGGACAAGATCCGCTCAGCTACTTCCCTGGCCCGCGGAGGGCATGCCCCTGCCTCTCCTTCCAGGAGTGCGGCGAACTCGTCGCCGCCGAGGCGGGCGATGGTATCGCCGGCCCGCACCGATGCCTGGAGCCGACGGGCAGCCTGGATGAGCAGGGCATCGCCCATGGCGTGTCCGGCCGAATCGTTGACGTCCTTGAAGTCGTCCAGGTCCAGGAACAGCACTGCAGGCGGGGTCGTGCCGGCGGTCCGCTTCCGTAGTGCGTGGGCGACTCGGTCGGTGAACAACGCGCGGTTGGGCAGGCCGGTCAACACGTCGTGGAAGGCCAGGTGTTCGAGTCGTGCCTGCAGTGCGACCCGCTCGGTTACATCACGGCTGCTGAAGATCAGTCCCTCGGGGTGGTGGCTGATCGTTGACTCGACATGGCGCCATCCCCCGTCAGCGGCCAGGACCCGGCAGGACACGGAGCGACCCGGGCCGCGGTCGCCCGATTCGGCTTCCTGCCGCAGCCTCTCAACGGCTTGCATCAGCGGCGTCACGTCGACCGGGTGGGTGTACAGGGGCAGGGGAGCGCCTACGAGATCCTCCGGCCGGTAGCCGAAGACGTGGCGGGCGGCCGGACTGACGTAGAGCACACGGCCGTCCAGACTGACGATGGTGATCACGTCGGACGAACCGTCGACCAGGGTGCGGTAATGGGCCTCACGGGCGACGACCTCTCGCGTGATACGCAGGTGGTCGGCGTGAGCGATGCCCTGCCGGGCGCCGAGCCCGAGAAGCACCGTACCTACCAGGGCCACCATCACCACATCGTTGCGGCCACCGGCCAGCGCATGAGCCCCCATGGCGAGCACGCAAACGACCACAGGCACAAAGCCGGCCACCACCCCGACGACAGGCAGCACCCGCTCACCGACCCCCACGACGCTGGCACCCCCCGGCATCCACGGCACGGCAGCGACCAGGAGCAACCCGGTCATCGAACAGGTCGCTGCCAGAGGGACCCCGTGCCAGGTGCCCGGCACCGGCAACAGGATGCGCAGCATGTCGCTGACGGCCAGGACAACAAGGGCCACGGCCGCCACAGTGGTCGCTGTGCGCTTCCCGGGTTCAAGCCAGGAGCACAGGGCGACGACGAGACCCAGGACAAGGATGTCCGTCACCACGCGTGCGAGACCCAGCACCGATGCCGACACGTCACTGCCTTGGTCGGCGCGATGCAGCAGAAGCACCCAGCACAGAGTGAGCAGCGACCCTGCGATCATCCATCCGTCCAGGACCCGCCGTAGCCAAATCAGGTTCGTGCCGCTGTCCGCCGCTGCCATCACCAGTCCGGCGACACCCAGCCCCAGACACATGGCGATCCCGGCGACCCCCAGGCCTTGAACCATGAATCGGAGGACACCAGCAGAGTGCCCTGTGGCCGAAGGGCGCTGACTTACGGCGAAGTGGTGAAGGCCGCCCGCTGCGACCGAAACGGCGAACAGCCTCAGGCGAAGACGCACCCTTTCGGCGGCTGTCCGGGCACGCGCAAGGAGGGAAAGAGCGGCTACTCCGTGCGCAGCCGGCACTCCTACGCCGGCCGGGAGCACGGACGCTGTCAGACCCCCGCCGACGGCGGCGGCCGCCGCAAGGCCCACGCACAAGGCCTTGCCCACGCCTGCCACATAAAGCCAGCCGGTGCGGGCGACGTGAAGCAAACCGTCTCGACCGACCAACGCCACCATCATGCTCCCCGATTCGGTGATCGAGCCCAGAAAGGCAGACGCACGCTGCCGGAACTGCTCGAGTGCTATAAGAGGCTAGGAGCATCTAGCGCCCAAGCCCCCGCGGCGGCTTGGGGCATCACCTGAAATAACGACGCTAGTTGTGCGCCGCCGCCTCGCCTCTGGTAAAGAACGAGGGGGACGGACGACCCGGTCGGCGGCGGCGACCAGAGCATGGGAGACCCCCTCGTCGCTCTCGTCGACATGGTCGAGGCAGCGTCACGCTCCGGCAGGCAGGACGAGGCATTGGACGTGCTGGATGACCTGTCCCGGCTGACGGACCGGACACCCGTACCCGGCCTGCCCGGCGACCTCGCCCGCGCCCGGGCACTGACCACACCCGACCCGTCATCGGTGGAGACTCTCCATCGGCTGGCCGTCCGCCATCACGAGGACGCCCGGGGCCCTTTGCGCCTGGCGCGCAGCCACCAGCTCTACAGCGAATGGCTGCGCCGGGAACGCAGGCCCAAGGACGCACGGCGCGAACTGCGCATCGCCTACGAACTCTTCCACGCGATGGGCGCTCAGGGGCACGCCGCCAGGACGGCACAGGAGCTTTCCGCGGCCGGCGCCACTCCCCCGACCGCCGCAAACGCACCCAGCGGTGGCGACGAACTAACTCCCCAGGAGGCGCGCGTCGCCCGCCTCGCCGCCGGAGGAGCCACGAACGGAGAGATCGCAGCCCAGCTCTGCCTCAGCGTGCACTGTCGACTACCACCTGCGGAAGGTGTTCCGGAAAATCGACGTCCACTCCCGACGTGAACTGGCCGACCGCCGCGACCGCATCACCTCGGCATAGGGGCATGGCACGGGTCAGCGCTCCGGCTCTGCGACGGCGTGACTCAACGAGGACTGGGAGACGTGCAGTTCAGCTGCTGCGGCGTGAAGCCGGGACTTCGCGGTGACCGGCACTCCGGCCGCCGCCGACTTCTTGGCAGCAGCGCGTGCCACCCGCCGGTAGCGGGTGAGTTTGTTAAGGCCGTTCAGGGCGAACCGACTGGCCATGGGCCCCGCCCACTTGGCCAGCACCGACGGTGAAACCGGATCCACACGCTCTCCCAACACGGTACGCAAGCCGCGCACAAGTCACGCGCGGCCCAGCCCGGACCCTACTGGCGGGCACTGACAGTGCCCGTTTTCGGCGCCGCCGTAGCAAGGCCCGGTCGGGGCAGGAGGACAGTGCCCGATCACCTTGAGGTCCTTGTTCCCACGGCGGCGGCCCCAGCCGGAGGACACCGTGGAGTCGCAGCAGGGCGGCTACGGGAGCAGGGGCACCGGGGTCAACCAGAAACCTGGGCGTCGAGATGCTGCTGCGGGCAGTGCTTTGCAAGACCACACGACTCTGTTGCTCCACCGGTTGCATCGTCCTGCCGATGGCAGGGGCGTTGCCGGTGCACGCTCGTCAACGGCAAACTCCTCGAACGGCCCGACGAATCAGGAGGCGATACCCACGCCGCGTGACACGCCCGGCACAGGTCTTGGCAATTCCTCCAGCCTGCCAGGCCAAGGCACAGTAAGGCTGCGGTCACCACGGTGACAGGTCGGACAGATCGCACGGCATTCCCTCTCCGTCGGTGCTGACTCACCTCCCAGTACAGGCACCGGTCGCCGGGCGTTCACCCAAATGGAACAGCACCGGTGGCGCTACGCTGCTGTGTCATGCCGGAGACGCGCCTCGACACTGCTCGGATCCGGGCGGCTCGCCGGGTAATCGACCCGATTTTTCTCGACACTCCGCTGTACCGCTGCGAGGCGCTGGAGCCCGACCTCGGGTGCACGGTGAGCATCAAGCTCGAAACAGCGAACCCGGTCCGCAGCTTCAAGGCCCGCGGCACCGAGGTAGTCGCGAGCCTGCTCGCCGACAATGGCTCGCGAGCCGTGGTGTGCGCCAGCGCGGGCAACCTTGGCCAAGCCCTCGCTTGGTCCGGTCGCGACCGGGGGCTCGACGTCACCGTCGTGGCATCCCGCTTTGCGACTGTGGCCAAGCTTGATCGCATCCGCGCGTTGGACGCCAGGCTGGAGCTGGTGGACGGCGACCACGAGATGGCTCGCGAGCGTGCGGCGGCCGTCGCGCGGTACGACGGCATCCGGCTGGTCGAAGACAGCCTGGACATCGAGACCTGCGAGGGCGCGGCGACCATCGGCCTGGAACTGGTGGACACCGCGCCGTCGTTCGACACCGTCCTGATCGCTCTCGGCGGCGGGGCGCTGGCCACCGGGGTGGGTCATGTGGTGAAGGCCCGGGCGCCCGAAGTCGAGGTGATCTGCGTCCAGCCGCTGGGCGCACCGGCGATGACACACTCGTGGCGCACGCGGCGCGTCGTCACCACCGACTCGACCAACACCATCGCTGACGGCGTCGCCGGCCGGCGTCCCATCCCGGCCGTCCTGGACGACCTCCTCCTGCTCGCCGACGACGCCGTCCTGGTCCAGGAGGCGTCGATCATCGCCGGTATGCGGATGCTCCTCGACCACGCCGGCCTCGTCGTCGAACCGTCGGCCGCGCTCGGCATCGCGGCGATCCTCGAAGACCGTGACCGCTTCGCCGGCCGACACGTAGTCACCATCGTGTGCGGCAGCAACGTCGACGTAGACGCCTATCACCGCTGGGTCGGCGCGGCTCCTATCCACAGGTCTTGACAATTGCTCCCGTCTGGCGCTGTCCACCGCACTCTTCGAGTACCTGGAAAGACCCTGTTGCCCAATTGGCTGAAGCCAGCGTGATCACGGATCGTGCGGCATCCCTAGCCGCGCGTGTGTTGCGCGGCGGTCCAAGCGCACGAACCGAGCGTCCGGCCGCGGAACTGGGGGTGGTGCGGTGTCCATGCGGCCGGACTCGGGAGCGGAGGTCCCCGCTAGGACACGGGACGTCGCTCGCGCGGCATTCCCCAAGGGCTGCCTGGCGATGAGGATTCGGGACAGCCTCCGTCCGCCGTTCTTGGACGAGGAGTTCAAAGCGGCCTTCGGGGTTCGCGGGCGCCCCGGTATCTCACGTGGTCGGCTGGCTCTGGTCAACGTCCTGCAGTTCGCCGAGAACCTGACCGATCGACAGGCCGCGCACGCGGTTCGGGCCAGGATCGACGTGAAGTACCTATTGGGCCTGGAGTTGACCGACCCCGGCTTCGACCACACCGTGTTGACCGGGTTCCGGGATCGGCTGCTGGCGCATGGTCTGGAGGAGAGGGTCCTGGACCTGCTCCTGGAGCGGCTGGTTGGAATGGGACTGGTCGCCTCCGGTGGGCGGCAGCGCACGGACTCGACACACGTCCCGGCCGCGGTCCGCAGCCTCAACCGCCTGGAGTTCATCGGCGAGACGCTACGCGCGGCGCTGGAAGCGCTCGCCGCGGCCGCGCCGGAGTGGATGCGCGCGTTGATGGACCCGGCGTGGCAGGAACGCCATGGGGCGCGGGTCGACGCCTACCGGCTGCCGGCCGACGAGCGGGAGCGGCGCCAGCTGGCCCGGCAGATCGCCACGGACGGATACCGCCTGCTCGAAGCGGTCTTCGCGCCGATGGCGCCGGCATGGCTGCGGGAAGTGCCCGCCGTCACTGTCCTGCGCATGGTGAGCGCCGGGAGCAGCCGGGCACGACGCGGTCACCGTGACGGCCTTGGGGACCATCCCCGCGGGCGGCCGAGAGGCGGACCGGCGGTGACCACGGTCACGGCCGCGTAGGTGGCCGCTGCCGAAGGCACACCCGCCGGCGCCTGAGCCAGTCACCCAACTAGAAGATCGATTCCCGGGGATCACAGCAATGGCCGGGCGGGGACGCGAACAACGTGGGAACGGGTGCGGCCGACCTGGACCGGGAACTGGCCCAGCAGATGGTCGAGCGGGCCCGTGTGCCAAGTGTGCCTTCCATGGGCGCCGTGCCTATGCCGAGCGGGTCAGGGCGACTCGAACCCTTCGATAGGCCCTCGCGATTGAGTGGCCTCGTATCCCGTCGGAGTGCTCGCGAAGAAGAACCGTGGGATCGGAGCGCCGGGTGAGTTGTCGTAGCCTGGTGCGGCTGCTGTGCTCGACGAGGATCGGAACATAGTTAGGGATACGAGCGTTGCTGAGCGGCCGGTAGCAGTCCTGCACCACATCCCGCACGATTGCAGCCGTCAGCAGGTTGGCGTAGGAGGCCGTCAGCCGGTCCGTCAGCTCCTGAATAGTGTCAGGTACCGCAGCTTCGGCCGTGTTCGCGCCCATGGGGCGCTCCTCACTGTCGCAGATGGCCGACCGCGGCATCCGATCAGGATCCGGGTGCTCGGTGGCGGCCTGTCCACTTCCCATACTTGCACGGACCGCGTCCGTGGAACGGCCCACCGGATCTGTTCATGAGCTCGACATGTCGGATGGGTCGACCTGCGGGCTGGGCGGTCGAGGGGGTTCGCGATTGCAGCAGTCCCGGTTGCCTCGTTCACAGCGTCAGCAGGTCACGCGACGGGGTGTCGCCGCCGACTCCGGCGCGGGATTTACGCGACTGATCGGCGCCGTCCGGGGAACCCAGCAGGTAGCGGCGAAGCCACCTCCTCGGGCAGTCGACGGACTGCCATACCTGAGCGGCTGTCGGCCGCCGCCTTCGTGCTGCTGGCCCAAGTACCGTGCAGGGCACTGGATAGTGCGCGCGCCACTGGCCTTTGGCACTGTCCACATCCTGGGAATCGGCGGCTTCGGGCCGTCTGCCGCTCCGGGTTGGGGACTATGCTGCTGTACGGACGTCCCAGACCCCGGCGGCTTGTCGTTGTTCGATACAGATGGCTGCGGGGAGCGGATCTCTCGTCCGTCACCCGGCGCATCCCTGGAAGGAACTGGGTGGGTCCTCTGTCCTGTCGCACAGGCTGTCGGACCGGCCGTTGCTCCGCCTCCTTCGAACGTATGCCCCTGCCGGCAGCGCGCCAAGGGGGCCGGGAATCCCCGCGTCACCGCGTGCGCTGCCGGATGGTCTTCTGAACCGAGGCGTCATGCCCCTACCGCAGCTCACCGTCTACCGTCATGACCGAAGGCACCGGGCACTGATCACCCTGGCCGGTGAGATCGACCTGGAATCGGCGCCGCTGGTGCGCGCGGCACTGGCGCGGTGTCTGCGCGACGGCATGCGCACCATCGACGTCGACCTCACCCCCGTCAGCTTCTGCGACTGCAGCGGCCTCAACGTCTTCCTGCACGCCGCAAAGAAGATCACGGAGGCCGGCGGAGCCTTGCGGCTGCACCACCCGCCACCGATGCTGGGCCTGATACTCGACCTCACCGGTTCCGGGTTCCTGCTCCTCGGCGTTCCGTTCGGGCGTCTGGCACCTCCTCTCGGGGATGTCCCAGCCCCGGCCGCCCAAGCCCCGCCGCACCGGCCCGTTCCGCTTGTCTCTGTCCTCTCGGGTGATGTGCGGTGACGGCCCGGTCGGAGCGGGGGCAGCCGTACAAGCCCCGTGGCGGCGAGCCATCCGACGCGGGCGCGGTGCGGTTACGTCGGGTGAACCGCTGGCAGGCGCAGGGCGTGAGCGGGGAGCTCGCGGATCTGTACGTGGACGCCCGCGACATGTCTGCCCGTGAGGCGTACCGCCCTCCCGGCCGCCAGGACTTTCTGAACCGTCTCACCGGCGATATCCGGCGGCCGGGTTTCGCCATGGTGATCGCGGAGACGGACGGCCTGGTGGGATGCGCTTTCGGCTTCCCGGTGCGCAGCGACGGCTTCTGGTGGTTCGGGTTCGACGGGGCACTGCCGCGCAGCATCGAGCAACTCACTGAGTCGGACGGCGTCTTCGCGATCACCGACATCCTGGTCCGCCCGCACCCGCAGGACGAGCACGTGGCCCGCCGGTTGCAGGAACGGCTGCTGACCGACCACCAGGCGTCGCTCGGCGCCACCATGGTGGATCGGGCCGATCGCCCCGCCCTCGCTGCGCTCCGGTCCTGGGGCTGGCTGGACGTCGGAGAGATCTGGAGGCCGGTCAGCGCCACGCTGCTCCGGGTGCTGGTCCTTCCGGTTGGGGAACGAACCGCGGCGCGGCTGGAGGGTCTTGCTCACGATGCCTGGACCCGGTGGCCCGGGTGAGGTCCGACAGCCGCTCGGCGCGGATTCAGGTGCTGGTCGCCGAGCAGGCGGCCCTGCGTGGTGCCCGGGTCGGTGTGGTGGATGTGTGCACCGCGGCCGTGGCCGCGCTGCCGGTCGGCGGGGCCGGGCTGTCCGCGATGTCCCGGACTGCGGCGAGCCATCCGCTGTGCAGCACCGACGACATCAGCGAACAACTGGAGGAGCTCCAGCTCACCCTGGGCGAGGGGCCCTGCGTGGACGCCTTCACCCACGGCTCCGCCGTCCTGACGCCCGATCTGCTGACCGGTGCGCTGCAGGACCGCTGGTCCGTGTTCGCGGATGCGGCCCTGGAGGCCGGGGCACGCGCGGTCTTCGCCCTCCCCCTGCAGATGGGGGCGATCAGCGCGGGAGTTCTGGACCTGTACGCCGACGTGCCGACCGTGCTGGACGCGGACGAGCTGGCCGACGCACTGGCGTTCGCCGATCTCGCGACGCTGCTCCTGCTCGACGCGCGGATCGAGGAGACGGGTGCGCCGGTCGACGGAGCACTGGAAGATCGAGGCTTCGAGGACCTGGGCGGATACCGGGCGGAGATCGACCAGGCAACCGGCATCCTCACCGTCCAGCTCGGCGTCGGTATCGAAGAAGCCTTCGTCCGGCTGCGCGCCTACGCCTATATGCAGGGACGCCGGCTCGCCGACGTGGCCGCCGACGTGGTGGACCACCGGCTCCGCTTCTCCCCGGACACGGAACCCGAACGGACCGACGAGGAAACCTGACGCACCGGTGCCATCCGACGAACGTGCCGTGCTTCCCGCCCCCTCCCGGCGGGACTAGTCTCAATCGAGGGTGTGCATGATGAATCAGCAGCTCCTGGCCAAGACCTTCGTCGAGCTGGCCGACAACCTGGTCGCCGACTTCGACCTCATCGACTTCCTGCGCCTGCTGACCGACCGCTGCGTGGGCATGCTCGACGCGAGCGCCGCAGGCGTGTTGCTCGCCGACCGAAACGGCGAACTGCGCGTCATGGCCGCCTCCGACGAACAGGTACGCCTGCTGGAACTCTTCCAGCTCCAGAACGACGAAGGCCCCTGCCTCGAATGCTTCCGCACCGGCACACCCATGGCAGTCACCGACCTGACCCGGGAGATCGACCGCTGGCCGCGCTTCGTCGCGGCGGCCCACCGCAGCGGGTTCGGGGCCGTCCAGGCCCTGCCCATGCGCCTGCGGGACGAGACCGTCGGCGCCCTGAACCTCTTCCACGCCGCCCCCGGCCCCTTCGACCCGGTCGGCACACTTCTCGCCCAGGCCCTGGCCGACGTCGCCACCATCAGCCTGCTCCAACAGCGCTCCGCACACCGCAGCACCGTCCTCAACGAACAGCTGCAGACCGCGCTGAACAGCCGCGTACTGATCGAACAGGCCAAGGGCAAACTCGCCGAACGCCAGAACATCGACATGGAACAGGCTTTCACCACCCTGCGTAGTTACGCCCGTGCGCACAACCGCCGCCTGTCCGATCTGGCCCGCGCCTTCATCGACGACTCCGAACCTCTTCCCGGGCTGGCGGCCTGACACTGTCGCCGAGGCGGTGATCGCACGCAGCTGCCCGAGCACGAAGAACCACGCTGGGATCACGGGCCGTGCTTCTGGAGGCGCGGTGCGCTGCCGACTGATGCCCGCTGTGGTGCTCCGCCGGCTGCGGGGCTGATCCCGGGCTCCGGGCCCTCGCCCTCGACTGTCTCGCCGGACCGCACCGCCGTCCCCGCTGCTGTTGCTGTTGCTGTTGCTGTTGCTGTTGTTGTCCAAGCGGCGCAGTACAGCAGCAGCCTGGCCATGAGGTTGATCCACAGCACGACGGCGACCGGCACGGCAAAGGCGCCGTACATGCTCTTCGCCGCAACGCCCTGCAGGTAGGTCAGCAACCACTTGAGCAGTTCGAAGCCCACCGCACCGATCAGCCCGGCGACCACGACCGGACGTCGGCCGGGATGCACCCGCGGCAGCCGGGTGAGCACGTAGACCAGCAGCAGGAAGTCGACAACCAGGGCGATGGCCAGGCCGGCGAAGAACAGCAGAGCGCGCCCCGCCCTCGACACCGGCCTTGTCGGCGGCCCAGCCGACGGCAATGTTCGCGAAGACCGAACTGCCGATCGCGACCAGCCCGACCGCGCCGAGGCCGACCAGCACCACGGATTCCTTGAGCGTGAGCAGGAACGGATTGCCCGGGCCCTGCTCCTTCTCCCACACCGCGCGCAGGCATTCGCGCAGGGCGCCGACCCAGTTGATGCCGATCACGAGCAGCAGCGCGCCCACGATCAGCCCGACGGACCCGGCATGCGCGACGAGACTGTCCAGGTCCAGCAGGTCGGAGAGGCCCGGCGCCTGGGCGGCGATCTTGTCCTGGAGTTTCCCCAGCTGGTCCTCGCTCAGCAGCTTGGCACCGATCGCCGCGCCCACGGTGATCAGCGGAAAGAGCGCGACGAAACTGGTGAAGGTGATGGCCGCGGCGAGCCTGGCCCAGTGGACGGCATCCAGCCGCTCGAACGCCCGCCAAGCGTGCGTACGCATCAGCTTTCCGATCACCGGCAGCCTTGCCGGCCATTCCATGAGCAACACCCGCTCCCTGCCTCCAGCGAGGAACCCGCACCGCCTTCCGGCGTATGAGAGCCGCGCTGCCCGATGCTTGCCGAGGGCTGCGCCGGAGCAAGTCGATGATGACCGCTGCGGCGCGAGGCCGTCCGGTGCGGCAAGGCCGTCTGTGGGGCGCGGGCAGGTCGCCAGGCGGCCGACCGGGATCGTCAGTGAGCGGCCCGGTGGCGGAACCAGTGGTCCTTGTGACGGGGCCGTCCGACGGGTCCGGCAGGGTCTTCGTCATCCCTCTCCGTCTGCGCCGTCTGCGCACGGGCGGAGTCGCGTTCGTTGATCAGAACGCCCCGTTCCTGTTCGGCTGCGGCTGTCTCGCGCCGAGACTGCTTGAGTTCGCGCCGTGCGGTGCGGCTGCGACGAGCGGTGCGGCGTGTACCGGTCAGGAGCAGGCTCAGCCCGAGCAGAGCCACCGCCCCGACGACGATGCCGTACAGGAAGAGGGTGCCGGTGGAGCCGGTGACATCGACTCCGAAGACGGAGAATCCGCCAGTGAGCTCGTGGGCGCTGCCGCTGTTGGAAAGAACGCCGGCGACGCCGATGACTACCGCGGCGACGAGAATGAGGAGTCCGAGGATGATCATGAAGTGCTCCTGGGATCTGCTTCCTGTCCTCACGGTAGAACCGTTCTGCCCGGCACGCCATCGCCATGGGTTGCGTCTACCGTCAACTTGACCCGGCCGTGAACGGCCGGGCTTGGAGGTAGCGCCCAGCTGGCTGTTGGGTGGGCTCCTCCGTCCAGACACCCCTATGGGGTGGCAGGGACGCGTGACTCACGCCCCGCGATCCACACAGCCTCGCCCTTGCGGGCGATGTTGTGAGAAGCGTTCCGGTCTGCATGGGCAACGACCCCGCAGATCCGGCAGGTGAAGAGGGCCTGGCTTGCCCGGTTCTTCTTGTCGATGTGGCCGCACGCGCAGCACTGCTGCGAGGTGTAGGCGGGATCGACATAGACCACGGGCACGCCGGCCCTGCGGGCCTTGTAGACGATGAAGTCTCCGAGCTGAGCGAAGGCCCAGGAGTGGAGCGCGACCCGTTGGGGCTTGCGGAGCCGTACCCTCTGCCGGATTCCCTTGAGTTCTTCCAGGGAGATACCGGCCGAGGTGCGTTCAGCCTCGGTCACGATCGTCTTGGCGATGATGTGGTTCGTGTTCTTGACGTGCCGCGCTTCGCGGCGGGAGCGCTCTTTGAGACGTCGCTTGGCGGACTTGGTGCGCTTCTTTTGGAGCTTGGCCCGCAAGGCGAGCTGACGCTTGCGGTACCGGTTCAGGCCGCGCCCGGCGGCCTGGTAGCCGGTGGACGTGGTGGCGATGTTCGCGATCCCGAGATCCACGCCGATGAAGCCGTCGGGCTCGTAACGCTCGGCCTCGGGGACCTCGCACACGGCGACGAGGTAGAACACGCCGTCGCGTTCGATCAGGTCGGATTCGCCCTTGCGGTACTGCTGGAGCATCTTGAGCGCATCAGCGGAGCAGGCGAAGCGTACGTTCTT